>NZ_PZJJ01000026.1 GCF_003044065.1 Alkalicoccus saliphilus | reverse complement strand
AACCTTTCGAACTCCTAGTTTTTACCAAAAATGCTAGGGTTCTTTCCTACGGGCTTTTTTCTTGAATATGTCCTTTGATAAACAAATATCATCTTATTTTTTCATTGACATACTACCGCAGGTCTTCATAATATAGTTCTTTCCTATCTACTATCCCGCTTTTCCTAAATACAAACATGGAGTTCCATTTCTTCTCCGGCATAAAAAAAGGCCCCGCAGGACCTTCTCTCTTTCTATTCACTTTCTTCATACTCTGTACCCATGCCTGAACCGGGTCTATCCATCATGCCCCGGTCTTTGTCGCTAAATGGACCTCCTTCCCTGCTCTGACCCGGGCAGTTTCCTCTATCCCTCATGCCGTAGCCTTCATCGTCTTCGTTCCAGTGCGGGCCCCGCGGCATTTGGTATCCATCCCCGTCTTCATTCCAGTACGGACCACGGTGCATACCGTTTCCTTCATCGTCTTCATTCCAGTACGGCCCCCGGTGCATAACGTTTCTTTCATCGTCTTCGTTCCAGTACGGACCACGGTGCATGCCGTTTCCTTCATCGTCTTCGTTCCAGTACGGACCACGGTGCATGCCGCTTCCTTCATCATCTTCGTTCCAGTTTGGACCCCGTGGCATGCCGTTTTCTTCAAAGCGGTTTTCCAGCTCTTCGTCTGTCATTTGCGGATGTCTTTCCTGCATATAAGGAAGCATGTCCTCGAAATCCTCCGTACCGTTCACCGCAAGCGCCGCTCCTCCTCCGGCGAACAAAACAGCAGCAAGGCCGATCAAAACAGCTTTTTTCATTTGAAGCATCCCCTTTCCTTTTATCTAATTTAAGTATATAAAAGAGTTGTGAAGACGTGATGTAGAAGTTATGAAGAAGTAATGAAGAAAAAGGGATTTTAAGGAGCAGATGATATACTGAAAGGAGAGGATGAGGAGGGATATCAGTGAGCTTGAAAGTACTGATTATTGAAGACGAACCAATGATTATTGATGTACTGACCGGATACCTTCTGCGGGAGGGATACCACGTAATAAGCGAAACAAACGGCCAGGCGGGACTCGAGCTTTTCCATCACGAGCAGCCGGATTTTGTACTTCTCGATTTAATGCTCCCGGACCTCTCCGGAGAGGAAATCTGCGAAAACATCCGCCGTGTGTCCAACGTTCCTATTTTAATTTTAAGTGCCAAATCAGCGGAAGAGGAACGGATCCGCGGGCTCCGTCTTGGTGCGGATGACTATGTGACGAAGCCTTTCAGCCCGAGGGAGGTACTCGTCCGGATGCAGACCGTTCTCCGGAGAACGGGTGTTGAACCGAAGGAACAGCTGCCCCTCTCCTTCAATCAAAGCATGCTGATTATTGATGACCGCCGGAAGCTGGTCAAAATATACGGGCAGGAAATTCATCTCACGAGAATCGAATATGTACTTCTTCATACGATGGCTTCGCACCCCGGCCAGGTATTTCACCGGACGGCTCTTCTCGAGGCTGTACAGGCCGATCAGTTTTTTGAAGGCTATGAAAGGAGCATTGACGTTCATATTAAAAACCTGCGTAAAAAGATTGAAACAGATCCCCGCCATCCCCGGCTGATCGTTACTGTTTTTGGTATGGGATATAAGTTTGGAGGGGAAGAGGATGTTTCGCACACTACAGGGTAGATTTTTTTTGTTCGCTCTTTGTCTTTCTCTGGGAGCCGTACTGCTTACGGGGCTCTTTATGTATCTCGGAATTGAACGAAGCTTCGGAAGCTACGTAGGTGAAAGGCAGGAACAGCAGGCGGAGGAAGCGGCTGCACAGCTGGAAAATATCTACGATGGTTCATGGGAAACAGCCGACCTGCGTTTTCTGCAGGGAGCCGGCATGCACGAAGGAATGCAGTTTACCCTTTACACGCTGGAAGGAGAAGTTGTTTTTTCCTCCCGTTCCATGATGCACGGCCAGGGTATGCATTCCGCAGACGGTGACACCGCTGCCTACGAGCTGGAAAGCGGCGGGGAGCCGATCGGCCGGCTGGAAGTGGTGTACCCGGATCAGCTCGGAGGAGCCGAGCAGAATTTTGTCCGGCAGACAGTTCTCCTGCTGGGTGGTTCTGTCCTTGCGGTGATTATTATGAGTGCCCTGCTCAGCCGCTTTTTTTCCCGTCGGCTCACCGAAGGTCTCCGCTCTATTGGAACCTATGTCCACTCACTGAAAGAAAGGAGCCGTCCTCCTGCCCTTTCTTCTTCCTACAAAGTAGAAGAACTCGACACCCTGGCCTCCGGCGTCAATGATCTGGCTCTTTCCCTCGAGCGGGGAGAAAAACAGCGCCGGCAGTTTACCGGTGATATGGCACACGAGCTGCGCACCCCTCTCTCCACTTTAAGAAGCCAACTGGAAGCTTTCCAGGATGGGGTTCTGGAACCGACCCCCGAACGGCTGCAGCAAAGCTATCTGGAGCTGATGCGTCTCGTCCGTCTGGTCGATGAAATGGAACGTCTCCATGAAGCAGAAAATCAGTATCAGATGCTGCAGATGGAACAACTGGATGCAGAGGAGATGATCGCACACCTCGCCTCGCAGTTTCAGCCTTCTTTTGAAGAGAAAGGCGTCAAACTGACATCCTCCTCCCCCGCCGTCACTTTTACAGCTGATAGGGACAGATGGATGCAGATCATGACAAATCTTCTGCATAATGCGTGGAAATTTACTCCATCGGGAAAACGTGTCCACGTTGAAGCTGCCGATCTGGGGGAGGAAGTGGAGTTTCAGATTATTGATGAAGGGAAAGGAATGAGCTCCCGGGAGATGGAGCACATGTACGACCGGTTTTTCCGGGGTGAAAAATCCCGGAACAGAGAACGCGGGGGACTTGGTATCGGCCTTTCCATCGTCCGCGCTCTCGTGGAGGCTCACGACGGAACGATTAATATTGAGAGCATAGAAGGATCTGGGACCACTGTAAAAGTCCGTCTGAAAAAATAAAGCTGTCCGGCAGAAAAACTGCCGGACAGCTCTTTCTTTACGTATTCAGGCGGTACATAAATGCTTCGTACGGCTGCAGCGTAAATTGCTTAAGGTCGTGAAGGTCTTCCTTCTCATTCGAGATCAGAAGCCCTATTTCTTTGCCCGCGATGGTACCCGGGAGGCTTCTCTCCTGCTTTTCTGCTGTGAAATTACAGACGACAAGAATGGTTTCCCCTTCACGGGTCCGCGTATAGGCGTATACTTCCTCATCCTCCTCCAGAAGCAGACCGTAGCTGCCATGCACGAGGGTTTCCTCTTCTTTTCGAAGCTGAATCAGTTTCTGATAGTAATAAAAAAGAGAGTTTCTGTCGGCGAGCGCCTTCTCCACGTTAATGTCTTCATAGTTTGGATTGACAGTAAGCCACGGACTGCCTGTCGTGAAACCGGCGTGCTCGGAGCTGTTCCACTGAACCGGCGTTCGGGCGTTGTCCCTGCCCCTGCCGTAAATTGAGGGCATAAGCTCTTTTTCCGAAAAGCCCTGAAACCGTTTTTCGTTGAACCAGTTGATCGTCTCAATGTCTTTATACTCATTAATGGAGGAAAACTGTACGTTCGTCATGCCGATTTCCTCACCTTGATATATAAAGGGTGTCCCCTTCATTCCGTGAAGAAGTGTAGCGAGCATCTTCCCGGATTTTTCCCGGTGCACACTGTCATCACCAAAACGGGAAACAGCACGCGGCTGATCGTGGTTATTCCAGTAAAGGCTGTTCCATCCGTGTTCGTCCAGTCCTTCCTGCCACTTCGTCATGATTTCCTTGAGTTCCGTCAATTTCCACGGGCGGTCCTCCCATTTACCGTCCGGACCGTCACCGAGACTCATGTGTTCAAAGTGAAATACCATATTCAGTTCCTGCCGTGCTTCGTCTGTATATTTTCTTCCCTGTTCCACATCAACCCCCGGCATTTCCCCGACAGTCATGATGTCGTAATGTTTCAGTACTTGTTCGTGCATTTCGTGCAGAAACTCATGGATCCGCGGTCCATTCGCATGAAATTCAAAAGCGGAAACGAGCGATTTTCCTGGATCCGGGCGGCGCTCCGGCATCGTCTGATCCTTGGAAATCAAATTGATGACGTCCATACGGAAACCGTCGATTCCTTTATCCAGCCACCACCTCATCATCCGGTACACATCTTCCCGTAGATCCGGGTTTTCCCAGTTAAGGTCCGGCTGTTTTTCGCTGAACATGTGCAGGAAGTACTCGCCCGTTTTTTCATCATACTTCCACGCGGATCCGCTGAAGGCTGATTCCCAGTTTGTCGGAGGCCCGCCGTCTTTTTCTTTTTTCCAGATGTAATAGTCTCTTTTCGGACTATTTTTGGAAGAACGGGATTCCACAAACCAGGCATGTTCATCAGACGTGTGATTTACTACAAGATCCATGACGATACGGATGCCTCGCTCATGTGCTTCGTCCAGCATACGATCAAAATCCTCCATCGTTCCGAACTCTGAAAGGATAGACTGATAGTCGCGGATATCGTACCCATTGTCATCATTCGGCGAGTCATAAACCGGCGACAGCCAGATGACATCAATACCGAGCTGTTTCAAATAATCAAGCTTTGCAATGACGCCGGGAATATCACCAATGCCGTCGCCGTTACTATCGTAAAAACTTCTCGGATAAATCTGATAGACCACACTCTGTTTCCACCATTGAGTCTTTCCCATACGAATCATCCTTTATTTCAGAGTAGGTGCTTCTCTCTCCATCATAACGGAGCTGTTTCCAAAGGTACACAGGGATCTTTTTTCAACTGTAATTTTTAAAACCCGTGTCCGCTGCTGGCTGCGAAACAAACTTCGCTTTTACAGCATAAAAAACGGCCATGACAATAAGCTGTCGTGGCCGTTCTCCTGAATATGCAAAAAAAGTTCAAACATAGAAGAAAAATGTCTTCTTTCTAGCTCTCTTCAAAACGGGTCAGGGCCCGGTCCAGTTTTTCCAGCCCTTCGTCAATCTGCTCCTTTGTCACAATGAGCGGTGGAATCATGCGCATCACTTCCGTTTTGTTACCGCAGAAGTAAAACAATACGCCCTCTTCCAGTGCAAGGTCCAGCACTTCCATCAGTCCGCCGCCGTCAGCTTTGTTTGTTTCCGGGTTGATAATCTCGATACCGATCATCAGTCCTGTGCCGCGGATCGTACCGAGCGTCGGATGGCTTTTTTTCAGCTGTTCCAGCTGTTCAGCAGCGTACTTTCCCATCTTTTGGGCATTTTCCAGCAGATTTTCTTCTTCCAGCACTTCAATTGTAGCGATCCCTGCTTCGCAGGCAATTGGATTGCCGCCGAACGTCGTGGCGTGCGAACCGAGCGGCCACTGGTGCATCAGTTCCTTCGAAGCAGCTGTCACACCGATCGGCATGCCGGACGCAATGCCCTTGGCTGCCGCAATAATATCCGGTTCCACATCGAATGCCTGGGAAGCGAACCAGTGTCCCGTACGGCCGAATCCGGTCTGTACTTCATCAAAAATCAGAAGAATTCCGTGTCTGCTGCAGATTTCCCGGATTTTTTGAAGCCATTCCGCAGGTGGAACGATATATCCGCCTTCCCCGAGTATCGGCTCTACGATCATGCAGGCCGTCTCCTCCGGTGTTACTTGATGATCAAACAACGTTTCTGCTGCTTTTTCCAGTGCTTTCACATTTTCCTCCGCCGAAAGTGATGGATCCGCGTACGGAAGCTGAAAGGCGTTCAGCTGTGGCTGCTGGTACTTTCTGTACTTGCTTTTGGACGTACTGACGCCCATCGATCCATACGTGCGGCCGTGAAAACCTCCGGTAAAGGAAACTACTGCCGGACGTTTCGTCACGTGTTTTGCGAGCTTCAATGCTCCTTCCACCGCTTCCGTTCCGCTGTTGCCGAAAAAGAAGCAGTCGATGTCCCCGGGCATAATTTCAGCCAGTTTATCGGCCAGGTTCAGAATGGATTCGTACATAATAACGCCGGAAGGGCCGTGGGTGAGCAGATCTGCCCCCTCTTTCACCGCTTTCACTACTTTTGGATGCCGGTGTCCGGTGTTTGTCACCGCAATGCCGGAAGTAAAGTCGAGGTATGTTTTGCCGTCTGCTCCGTAATAATAGCAGCCTTCTTCTTTAATCACCGGAAGATTCGGATGATCCTTTGCCATGCTGGGTGCCAGCCGGTCCCCCATTCGTTTCATCAGTGACTGTACGTCTGAAGCCATTGAAAACAGCCTCCTTTCTCTTAGTTGTTTATTTAAAATATAGCTAGATAAAGTTCGCTGTTGACGGCTGGAAACAAACTTCACTTCCAACCGGCAGGCTTGCCGTGGAGGAGATTCTCAGCTTCCTCAGGCTGCGCCCTGCGGGATCTTCCAATCTCCTTCTTCCACAGGCGTCCGCCGGTTTCCGCTTCGTTTTTTCATAGAAAAAGAAAAGTTCTGCTTTCATAGACGCTGCTCTTATTTTTTATAAAACCAAGGCCCAGGCGATTTTTCGAGACGCCTGCGGAAGCGCGAAGATCCTCCCGGACGAAAAGGACAGCCGCAGGCAACCTTCACAAACCATCCGGAGCTTTAACAGAGCCAAAATGTTATGAAGGCAGAAGCTGCACTCCATCCTTTGCGCTGTGGAGTAAAAGAAACTTTTCTGCTGCTTCTATCTTAGCAGGAATCCGGCTGCTAGAAAATCAGGTGAGCCACACCGGCGATAATCGGCAGCGTAATAATGGTACGCTGAAGGAAAATCACCGCAAGCTCCCAGAAGCTGAGCGGGATGCGTGAACGGAGAATAAGCACTCCGATTTCCGACATATACACAAGCTGTGTGATCGACACGCCGGCAATAACAAACCGCGTCAGCTCACTTTCAATACCGCTTCCGATAACGGCCGGCAGGAACATATCCGCAAATCCGACAATCATTGCCGGAGCGGCTTCTGCTGCTTCCGGTATGTTCAACAGCTGCAGAACAGGTACAAACGGGGCAGAAAGCCACACAAAAATCGGTGTGAATTCAGCGAGAATCAGTGCAATCGTCCCCAGCGTCATGACAATAGGGATAAGGCCGAGCCACATATCCATCACGTTTACGAACCCTTTTTTCACGACGCTCCCGATACTTTTGACGCTGTTCGCTTTAGCCACCGCCACTTTCAGACCGAAAGAGAGCGTCGATTCATTTTCAGGTACAGCTTCCACAATCTGCTTTCCAACTGGTTCATGGTATTCGTCCTTTTTCAGTGATAAAGGTGGAATACGCGGCATAATAATCGCAGCTACCACAACAGCAAGGGTGACTGTTAAATAGAAAGGAACAAAATACGCTTCCAGACCGATAAAGCTGATGATAACGAGACTGAAAGCAATCGAGGCAATTGAGAAATTCGTTGCAATAACGGAGGACTCCCGCTTCGTATAATACCCCTGCTCAAACTGCTGGGTAGTGATAAGTACACCAACAGGCCCCGCTCCCATCCAGGAAGCTGTCGCATCGATCGCAGAACGTCCGGGCAACCGGAAAACCGGCTGCATAATCTTACGTAGAATCGTTCCGATAAAATCCATCAGGCCGAAAGATAACAAAAAGGGCATGAAAAGCGCCGCAAATAAAAACCATGCCATCAGAACAGGTACGAGGTCGTACAATACCGTCCCCCCGGTAAATTCAGCCGTAATAAATCCCGGTCCGATCTCCATCAGGACCATTACAGCAAAAACAGCTCCAATGACCCGGACGATCATCCAGGCGGCAGAAATATCAAAGAGCCCCCGGAGTGTATCACTTTTTAAAATCCATTCCGGCTGGGCTGTTCTTGCAATGATCGCCCCAAGCGCCGAAAGAATAATGACCCCGGTCATGAACGCCGGGATCTGCGGACCGAAATTCGTTTGTAAAGATTCGGCCAATATACCTACACCTATAGTAATACTTCCGTCGAACGGTACAGGAACTAGAAATAATAAAATGCCGAATAAAGAAGGAATAAGAAAACGCATGCTCGATGTTTTTTGTGCTGGCTCAGTCATAAGAAACCTCCGCTGTAATAAGAATATTTATAAATATACCAATATAATGTATAAATATCAATGGCGGTTTGTTCTTAAATACAGAAGTTCAGGAGGACCTTATTTTCTCCTTCCATACTATGCCAATTTTCCTCCTCCTGATAACTTCGTGTGCTATAATAAAAAACGAATCTAAACAGAAATGAGGGCTGACATTGGCTTCGCTTGGTACACTTCCAGATAATATTTCTTTACTGCACGCCCTGGACAGTATTGGTGAAAACGTACTTATCGCAGATACGGATTATACCATTACGTGGATGAATTCCAATGCTTCCAGGCTGTTTTCAAATATTGCCCCCCTCTACAACATCACCGACGTTAATGAAATGATCGGGATGAATATGAACGCCTTCCATAAAAATCCTCCCCGCCAGGAAGAAATCATGGAATCATTAACAAGCGAGCATCGTGCCCGCATAAATATCCGGGAACTTTTTATCGCAGATATCGTGATCACGCCGATCAAGGAAACCGGTGGGAAGATTGAAGGCTACATCGTCATGCTTCAGGATGTCACAACAAAAGCCGAAGAAGAAAAACGGAAAGAAGCAATGATTGAAGAAATGTCTGTACCAATGATGTCGATTTGGGATAAAACCATTTCTCTGCCGCTCGTCGGGGAGTTTACGGAAGAACGGGGCAGCAGAATGACCGCTTCTGTTCTCCGTGAGTGCACGGAGAATAACTTGGAATACGTACTCATTGCAATGAACGGTATTAGGGAGTTTGATGAAACAATCCGCTGGAACATTCAGCAGCTTGTTGACTGCCTGAAGCTGGTCGGCACGGAATGCGTCCTTGTCGGTATTAAACCGTCGCTTGCTATGACAATGCGGGATTTTGACCCCGAAATCCGGACGTTCAGCTCTGCCTATCAGGGACTGCAGTACATCATGAAAAAGCAGGCGGAAGACGAAAAATAAATTCCGGCTGTTTTTTATTCAGGAGAGGATCCGATGAAACCGAAACTGTTCGATGCCCACCTTCACATTATTGACCCGGCGTACCCGCTCATACAAAATGAGGGGTATCTTCCTGAACCGTATACAGTGAATGATTATTTACTCGATATGAAAGCGTACCACGTGGCGGGCGGTGCGGTCGTTTCCGGCTCCTTCCAGGGGTATGATCAGTCGTATTTAACCGACGCTCTTGCTTCGCTCGGACCAGGATTTTCCGGTGTCACGCAGCTGCCTCCTGAAACGCCTTCCGAAGAAATTCTCCGCCTGCACAAGGCGGGAGTACGGGCCGTCCGCTTTAATATTAAACGCGGGGGACGAAAAATGCTCGAGCAGATGGAGGATACGGCACTTCACGTTTATGACACAGCCGGGTGGCATGCAGAGCTCTATATAGATGCGGTGGACCTTCCGGAGCTCCTTCCTGTACTGCGAAGGCTTCCTGCTGTATCGATCGACCACCTCGGTCTGACAGAGGAGGGCCTTCCCGATCTGCTCCGCTTCGTGGAGCAGGGAGGCCGGGTTAAAGCTTCCGGTTTCGGGAGAGGAAACCTGGACGTAAAGAAAGCGCTGATCTCTCTTTACGACGCAGACCCCGAGGCTCTTATGTTCGGAAGCGATCTGCCTTCCACCCGTGCCCCCCGGCCGTTTCAGCACGAAGACGTACAATTAATCATCGAAGCTCTCGGAAACGAAGGCAGCAGCAAAGTACTTTACGATAATGCCGCTTCCTGGTATAAAAAGAAAAGCTGAAAAGATTTGTTATGAAAAAAGACTGCTTTCATCGTTTCGGATGAAAGCAGTCTTTTGGTGTTATTCATTTCGGTTCCACTCAAGCTCCAATAAACCGATTATATTATCAGCCGCTTCTTCTGATGACCCGCTGTCGATTTCCATCCGGAAGTGGTGGGCACTGTAAATGTCTTTCCGTTCATAGAAAAGTGCTTCTATTTCTTCCATCGAGCGGTTTTGAAGAACGGGGCGGCTGTCGATGAGGATATCGATGCGCTCTTTCCAGGACTCCCACGTCATATCCAGAAAAAACACGATCGAAGATTTCAGGCACATATCCCGGATTTCATCCTGCAGAAAAGCCCCTCCCCCCATCGAAATCACCTGAAATTTCTGATTGGTGTAGTACTCCACATATTCCTTTTCTTTTTCGCGAAATGTTTTTTCTCCGTATTCTTTAAAGATTTCCGGGATGGACATGCCGAATTCCCTTGATATCTCTTCATCAATATCGATGAATGTCCGATTCAGCCGTTCGGATACTTTCTGTCCGATCGTGGTTTTTCCGACACCCATAAAACCGATAAAAATAATGTTCTGTTCCCGAAGTGGTACGTGATTTGTCATAGGAGGTCCCTCTTCCAGCTTATAATTTCCATCCGCTTTATTACGTTAATGCAGTTGCCTAAAGTCTAAATCATCACTCCTGGAAAATCAACCGGCTCAGCGGGTCAGACGTACTGCTCTTAAACGGAGATACATGAAACGCGTGTTCTTTTTTATTTGATTAAAGAAGCGCAGGCGCGCAGAGCGAGAAGGTAGCTGTCCACTCCGAACCCGCTGATCTGTCCCTGAGCAATGTCTGCGAAAACAGATTTGTGACGAAATTCATCCCGTGCGTGGATGTTGGACATATGAACTTCAATAAAAGGGACTTCCAAAATGTCGAGGGCGTCCCGTATCCCATAGCTGTAGTGGGTCCATGCCCCTGCATTAATAATCACTGCGTCTACATTATCTTTATACCCCTGGTGAATGCGTTCCGTCATTTCTCCTTCAAAATTTGTTTGAAAGCTTTCGACTTCAATCTCCATTTCATGTCCCAGACCTTTCAGCTGTCGATCAATCTCCTCCAGAGTAATCGTTCCATAAACTTCAGGATTTCTCTTACCAAACATATTGTGGTTGATTCCGTGCAGCATTAATACTTTCTTCATAAGCCGAACCTCCTTCTATACGAATACAACGGATATGTAATAATCCCATCATACTTTCCTTTTGCTCTTTGGAAAAGAGCTTCCTGTCTTTTTATACGCAGAAATAGCCTTCAGCACCTCAAAAAACCGGAAGTTTGTTATACACTTACGTTTCTTATAAGATATAGTTTGATTGAAATGCAGCGAAACGGAATGGGAAGGAAGTTTGTATCGACGTGAAAAATCTGATTATCTTTTTATATTCGAGTGTTATTCTCCTTTACATAGTCAATCGATTTGCATCTGTTCCAGCTTTAACCTACGTTATCGGCATCCTGGCTTTTACAGCACTGATTACCGCTTTTTTCAGATCCAGTGGGCTTTATCGAAAATCCGGAATTTTCTTTTTTACCGGTGGTATGCTGCTTTTTTTCTACAACGGTACTCCAATAGAAACTTTTTTCTTTCACTTCGATACGATGATCGGAATTTTATCTTTATTTTTTGTTCTTCCTTTTATGAATACTATTATCCGGACCGGTCACTACGATTCTCATTTACGGAAGCTTCTTCAGCACGGTGCGGGAGATTTAAATAAACTATATAAACGGAGCTTTCTTATTTCTCATTTTTTAGGATTGTTTTTAAATATAGCCACTATTCCGCTCGTTCATAATACGCTGCGCCAGTCCCTCTCCAGTATTAAAACGAAGCTGGCTCAAAAGTTTTATTCCCAGAGTATTTTAAGAGGTTACGCTCTCTGTCTTGCATGGAGTCCGATCGAAATCATGGTAATTATTTCTCTCGATATGACCGGGTTTACATACATCTATCTTTTTCCTTTTATTGTTTCTATCGTTCTTTTTATGTTTCTTTCAGACTGGCTGTTCGCACGAAAAAAATATCAGGGAACGGCACTTCCAATAGAATCGGAGGCTGCTTATTCGACTCGGAAAGTTGCTTCGAAAATAACACAGATGATGGGAATGCTTATCCTTCTCGTTCTGACAGCCACCCTTTTGGAATATCTTTTTAACAAAGGGTTTCTCTTTTCCATTGTTTTGTCGATTATTCCTGTGTCGGTTTTGTGGGCTGCTTCGATTAAACGTCTCCGGAGGTATTTCACGATAGCCCTTCCCGTATTTAAAGCAAGAACGCTCGGCCTTTCTAATTTTTTCTTTTTGTTTTTAAGTGCCGGTTTTTTTGTAGAAACTTTGTCAGCTTCAAATTTTATGAATTACCTGGAATTTGTTTTCGTTAACAGTACAGATTATATTTTGGTTCTTTACTTTCTCATTGGCCTTTATTTTTTCGTATCTGCGTTTGCAGGGTTTCATCCGCTCGTATCCATCGCTCTTCTTGGAGAAGTACTTGCGCCGGTCATGAATGAAATCGGGTCTATTTCTTTAACACTTGTACTGATCACTTCGAGCCTGGCTACAGCGATTTACAGTCCGTTTAACTTGTCTGTATCGCTGCTTTCCAATCAATTAGGGATTACCCCTTACAAAATCAGTGGCTGGAATCTGCCGTTTTCCCTTT
This sequence comes from Alkalicoccus saliphilus, assembly GCF_003044065.1. Classification (GTDB taxonomy): domain Bacteria; phylum Bacillota; class Bacilli; order Bacillales; family Salisediminibacteriaceae; genus Alkalicoccus; species Alkalicoccus saliphilus. The sequence continues at coordinate 32,839 of NZ_PZJJ01000026.1, read as the reverse complement.
ATTATGTGACGGTAAGCATTTTAATCGCCTATGCCCTGACATTCGTCATTTAACTGCGGCGAATTATTATATGCGGTTTGAAAGAAAAGCTAAGTTCGCTGTTGATGGCTGGAGGAACACTTCGCTTCCAACCGGCAGGCTTGCCGTGGAGGAGATTTTCAGCTTCCTCAGGGATCTTCCAATCTCCTTCTTCCACGGGCCGGTTTCCGCTTCGTTTTTTCATAAAAAAAGAAAAGTTCTGCTTTTCATAAACGGTGCTCTTTATCGCGTAAAACCGACGCCCGGGCAGAGACACTGCGGAAAAAGAAAGTATGAAGATCCTCCCGGATAGAAGGACAGCCGCATGCTTTCTCCGCGGCAAGTGAAGAAAAAAGAGCCGCAGGCACATGGAGCTTGGCTTTCCAGCTCTTTATTACGGAAGGAAACTTCACTTAAAAAGCTGGTAGGGCGGGCTCAAACGATAGTAATTTTGGGTGAAATCAGCTTTTTTGTAAGATATAATTTACTTTTGCCGCACACACCCAAAAAGCCGGAGCTTTAACAGAGCCAAAAGAAAAAAGTTTGAACCTTCCTCTGCTGGGTTATTCCTATGTTAAGCATACTATACGAAGGAGGAATACAGATGAACCGTAAACTGGACTGGAGCAGAGATAATGTTATTGCTTTTCAGATCGATAATAAAATAGAAGAACAGGAGTACAAAGAAATGCTTCGGGAAGTCGAACAGCTTATGGAGCAGTACGATAAGATCCGTATTTTTATGAAAGTTCCCGATCTGGAAGGAACAGAGCTTTCTACGATAGCCGACCGGTTCAAGTTTGTGAAGGAAAATAACATGGACCAGATTGAAAAATATGCCCTCGTAGGCGAACAGAAAACGACACAAGCGGTGACGAAAGCCGTCGATGTTTTATCCAGCATCAACACCCGGCAGTACCCATTCGACGAGGAAGAAGCGGCGAAAAAATGGATTTTTGAATAACCTTTGAAATCCTCTGAACCAGCCGGGACACGAGGGCTGCAACTGTGTTCACAATAAAACTAATCAGCAGACGGAACCGTCCCTTTATCCAGGAAGGACGGTTTTTTACTTTTTTTGGTATACACTCCCCCTTTTCCCCTCCTCTATCGGCTATAATAAAAACAGATACCTTTTCATATTGATAAGGGAGGGACCGGTATGATCACGATGACGGACGTCGGTAAAGTGTACAAAAGCGGTGAAGTGGAAACCCACGCCCTCAAGCACGTAAATGTAACGATCGAAGACGGAGAGTTTGTTGTTATTCTCGGTCCGAGCGGAAGCGGCAAAAGCACGCTGCTTAACGTGATCAGCGGACTCGACACGGTAAGCAGCGGCACCATTTTCTTCGGCAGTAAGGAACTCACACGCCTTACCATGGATGAGATGACTGCCTTCCGCCGGGAACACCTCGGCTTTATTTTTCAGCAGTACAACCTGCTCCAGAATTTGACGGCTTATGAAAACGTACAGATCGGTGCCGATATCGGCCGTGATCCGTTCGATGTAGATGAGCTTCTCGCAAAAGTCGGTCTCAACGAAGCGCGGAACAAATACCCCCACCAGCTTTCCGGAGGCGAACAGCTCCGTGTCTCCGTTGCGAGGAGTCTTGCCAAAAATCCGGACATTATTTTCTGTGATGAACCGACAGGCTCTCTTGATGAAGGGAATTCAAAAAAAGTACTGCGGCTTCTTCAGGAGCTTAATGAGGATTTCAAAAAAACCGTCGTTGTCATTACCCACAACATCGGTATTGCGGAAATGGCGGATAAAGTCATCCTCATGAACTCCGGAGAAATTACCGAGGTGCGTCATAACGCTGTGAAAAAAGATGCCCAGGATATCCGCTGGGGTTAGGAGTGGGAGCATGCTTCTCAAAAATGTACGGAGGACCCTGTCTAAGAAGTGGATGCAGCTCACAGCCATCAGCATTATTGTTATTCTGAGTTCTTTCATTTACACGATGATGTCTTACGGTATCAGCGGTATTGAGGAACCGACAGAAACATTTCTGGAGGAGTACAATCAGGAAGATTTTGCTGTAGAAATGATGAATCAGCTGACCGACAGAGAAATTCAGATTTTTGATGCAGAGGTACTTCCCGCGGAAGGATTGTTTACACTTCACAGCATAAAACAGGCTGATGAAGCTTTATTTTATGAGCTGATGGAAGAAAGAATCGAAGCGTTCGGGGAGGAGAACGATGGGATCCGTCTCGAACTCCGGGAAATGAAGGAAGTACATTTCGACGATCCCGGAGCCGGACATAAAGCTCTGGTGCTCAAAGATGCTGATGCGATTAACCGCTCCTTTATCGAAGAAGGACGGCAGCCGGCGGAGGCAGACGAGATCGCTCTGACCAAAATTTACGCTGAAAAAAATGGTCTCGTCATCGGTGACGTCTTTCCGGTGCACGGAGAAGAGTATACAATTACAGGCTTTGTTCTCTTTCCGGACTACACCCTTCCGATGTTTGATGACAGTTTCACCCTTGATACAGGTATGCAGACATTGTTTCTTTTCACTGACGAAACGTACGAAGCCCTGAGTGAAACAGAGCAGTTCCGTCTTGCAGGCGCCTGGACGAACGGGGAAACAGAGCTGACTGCCGAAAGGGAAGAAACAAATTTTGTTGTCCAGATCATTGATACCGAGACGAACTTCCGGAGCGGCGGCATTTATGATGAGCTTTCGAGCAGCCGGATTACAGCGCTCGGCTTGAGCATCTTTATCGCCTCAATCGCTGTTGTTATCGTATCGCTGATGATGCATAACCTTCTGCAGACAGAAAGAGGACAGATCGGAATACTCAAAGCACTCGGTTACAGCCGGACAAAAATTGCTCTCCCCTACTTCCTTTCTTTAATGCTTCTCGCTTTTCTCATGCTCTTGCTCGGTTATATTCTCGGTTTTTTTGCGGCAGAACCTTTGAAAAACCTGTATCTGGATTTTTATCTGCTGCCGGAAGAGCCGATTGCCCAGCAGCCGGGAGTTTTCGCAGCTGCCATCCTTGTCCCCTTTTTCTTTTTCGCCGCCGTCTCTGCTCTCATCATTTACCGCATTCTCGGAGAACAGCCGCTGGAGCTGCTTAATCCGAAAGAAAGTCATTCGGTCAATTTTCTTACCCGTCTTGTGAGCCGGATGCTCCGCGGAGCCCGGGGAGCAGTGAAATTTAAGTACCTTCATGCGGTAAGGAGTACGGGCAGTTTTCTTATTTTTTTTCTCGGCATCCTGTTTGCGACTATCCTCATTCTTTTTGCTTTTATGATGAACGGCATGATGGATCGTATGACGACCGAACACCTGGAAAAGACCGACTATCAGTATGAAGCTTATCCTGACCCTTTAATAGAAACACCGGATATCCCGGAAGACGCAGAAAGATTTCTCGCTTATCCATACGGATCCTATGAAGGGGAGACGGTGTCCCTGTACGGCCTCGAACCAGACAACACCCTTCACCGTCTGTACGACGAGAGCGGGGAAAATATTACCCGGGAAATAGAAGATGGCGTTGTTATTTCCGAAACAATGCGTATGAAGTTTGGTCTGGACATCGGGGGCACTCTTCAACTTACAGTGAATCAGGAAGAAGTGGAAGTTACTGTTCAGGGAGTATCCGAGGAATATATTTCCGACAAAGTCTATTTTGACCGGGAAACATTGAGCCTTCTTCTGACGGACGACCAGTCGGAGGAACTATACAGCGGCATTTATTCTCTTTCATCCCCTCCGGATGAAGATTTTGCAGCGGTGATAAGCAAAGAAGGACTGATGGAACAGAACGAATCACTCGAAGGCTATATGACAATGATGACGAATATTATGGTGGCTGGTTCCGGCATGATTGCTGCTAGTATTCTGTTTGTGCTTACTTCCTTTACCGTCGAAAAGAATTACTATGCGATTTCGCTGCTGAAAGTCATGGGATACAGCCGCCGCGAAGTGAACGGGATGATTTTAAACAGCTACTTCGTCTATACACTGCTTTCCTATTTGATCAGTATACCGATCGCTCTTTTACTGCTTCGTCTTATTGTTGTCTTCTTTGCTGATTACGGGGTAATACTGCCCCTCCGGTTTGAGCCGTTGTCACTCGTTATAACGCTTGCGGTTCTGCTTTTGATTTTCTTTCTAAGCACCTACATCAGCCGCCGGAAAATCAACCGTATCTCCCTCCAGGAAGTGTTGAAAAAGTATCATGAATAAATCAATAAAAAGTACCGCCGGTTCTGTTAATCGAGAACCGGCGGTACATCAGAATTACAGGGAGCTGCCCCTTCACTGTTTGCTTTATGATCGAACGTTTTCCCTCCAGAAATGAACCGGCTGCCATCCAAGAAGTGTTTTCGCTTTTTCGCTGTTCAAAAGAGATTCGTATTCGCCAATTTCTTTTTTGAACGGCACTTCCGGAAATTCTGCTTTCATGAGTTCACGGCTCGGGATCGCCATACTTGTATCATCAGAAGCCAGATTGAGTGCTTCCGCCCCGAGACCTTCGGCTTCCACAGCAAGGCGGCAGGCAGCTGCGGCATCGCGCGTATCGATATAGCTCCAGAGAATGCGGTCCCGCTGCGAGGAATCATTGATAAAGGACGGGAAGTTTTTATACATTTCCGGCGAAATCACATTACCGAGCCTAAAGCTTACGACCTGCATTCCGGTGCGGCGGTGAATCATTTTCGCTGTTTCTTCATTCACTATTTTGGAAAGACCATACGCATCTTCCGGGAGCTGCGGGTGTTCTTCGTCAATCGGTACGTACTGCGGATCGAACCGTTCTTTTGCAAAGCAGATACCGTAGGAAGATTCACTGGAAGCAAGCACAGCTTTTTTTATACCAAGCCCGGCTGCTGCTTCCAATATGTTGTACGTGGAAAGTGTATTGTTTTCGAAAGTTACTTCATTGGGATGGGAGTATGCTACGGGAATGGCTGCAAGATGTACGACGGCATCCGCCCCCTGCAGCACCCCGTACACTTCTCCGAGATTGGTTAAATCCGTGATTACTGTATCACAGAGCGGTTCTTCCGGTTTTTTCACGTCCGCATTAACGACGTGCCACCCTTTATTAAGAAATTCTTTTATAACCCACGGTCCGAGCAGGCCTGCTCCTCCGGTTACAACGACTTTTTTCATTACTCTTCCTCCTCTGAAGATTTGTTTCAGCTGTTTTCCTTCTGCTCTTTTTTAATCTCTTTTTTGGACCTGCGGAAAAAGTCACTAATAATTACTTTGGCAGCTCCCTGAAGCACAGTTTTATTAAGAGAAGCGACTTTCCCCCCGAGCTCTGCTTCGTACGTGTACATAAGCATTGTTGTTTCTTCGTTATGGCTGGAGAGCTTCATTTCCGCTTCCGCATCCACCGTTCCGGGACTGCCTTCTCCATATACAATCATCCGGCAGTAATGAGGAGGAGCTGTTTCATCCATAGTCAGAATAACGCTGTACTTTCCCCTGACACCCGCAATCCCTATTTCAAGTTCGGCCCGGTATTTATGGTCCTCCAGCTGCACAAGTTCTCTGCAGCCGGTAATACTTTCTTCCAGCAGTTCCGGATCAAACAGGCTTTCAAATACTTCCTCCCGAGGTCCCGGAAGCTTTATTTTTCCTTTTCCGTTCATAGGCTGCCTCCTTTTGAATACGTTTACCCTCCTTTCAGTTTCTTTTATCCTTTATAAAAAGTAAATATGTACAAACTACTCTTAGCAGGTTATTTCTATATCGACTATTCTACAACTGAAAAACAAGGTAAAGTATTGGAATCCATTCATAAATCACTTTAAGATAGAGATTTCCGAACATTGTGAATGATTTTCACTTCAGACAGATGCTTTCCGCGGGCTCGTCTTCAACTAATTCTTCCAGTGACCTACACTGGAAGAATGGATTTTCAGACTTCGCTTTATTCCGTCGGAGTCACTGCCTGCCGTTTCAATCATCTGATTTTGTATACGAATAGTGACATTATATACTGATAAAATGTTCAAAAATATATTGTGAAACTGATTCACTGAGCTTTAATTTTATTATTTAACAAAAAACTGCCTCGATTAACAATAACAGATTATCGAGGCAGTTTATTAATTATTTATCTCCTCTAAAAGACAGCCCTTTCAGGAAGTATTTATTAAAGAAAATGTATAAAAGAAGCACTGGCAGTGTAAAAACCATCGAAGCTGCCATTATATAATTCCAGTAAGTTGCGTAGTCAGATTGAAACGCATTTAATCCAACCGGAAGTGTGTACATCGAATCATCCGTCATAATAATAAGGGGTGCCATAAAATTGTTCCAAAAACCCATAAATACGAAGATAGCCATTGCACCAAGTGCGGGTTTAGCCATAGGCATAACAATTCTAAAAAATGTCCCTATGCGGCTTAATCCATCAATAGCGGCTGCTTCTTCTACCTCCTTAGGAAAGTTCACAAAAAACTGACGCATCATAAAAATAAATGTAGCATTAATCATTCCAGGAACAATAAGTCCTTGATAGCTGTTAAGCCAGCCCAGTTCTTTTAATATTAAGAAATTTGGGATCATAGTAACCTGGGCAGGAATCATCAATACAGCCAGTACAATAATGAACCAGGCTGTTCTCCCCGGGAAAACTACCCTTGCTAAAGCATAACCGGCCATTGAATTAAAAACAATATTCAGTGCAGTTCCAATGACTGCGACAATCAAACTGTTCATCAGCCAGCGCGGGAAAAGCTCCTGCTCTGTAAAAATCGTTACATAGTTTTGAAACGTGAATGATTCTGGGAATATATTTAACCCTGCAGATAGTATTTCATTCAGCGGCTTAAAAGAAGCAGACAGCGCCCAGGCAAATGGGAGCAAAGTTATCAGTGCATAGCTTATCAGCAAAATATATAGAAAAGCTTTCAGGATGTTCGGCTGCTTTTTATTCACGATGAATTCCTCCTTCCCCTCTATTAATACACTTGTTCATCTTTTTGAAGTTTTCTCTGAATTAAAGTAGCTACAAGAATAATAAGAGCCAGGGAAACGGCTAAAGCAGCTGCGTACCCCATCTGATTATTAGAAAATGCGTACTGATATATTAAGAGTACGACTGTTAAAGTGGAGTTATTGGGGCCTCCAGAACCGCCTGAAAACATATAAGACTGGTCAAATAACTGGAATGTTCCAATTACTCCTATGATTACTACAAAACCTGTTACCGGACGAAGCAGCGGAACTGTAACGTACCAAAATTTTTGTACAGCACTGGCTCCATCTAATTCAGCTGCCTCATAAAGTGATTCAGATATATCCTGAAGAGCAGCTAGGTAAATAACCATAAACATAGGAGCCGTAGCCCAGATATTCATAATCATGATAGAAATCAAAGCTACACTGGGATCGTTCATCCAGTTATATGTAGGAAGACCTACCGAGCCGAGAATTGTATTAATTAATCCATCCGGACGGTACATCCACATAAATATCATTACCAGTACTGCAGACGAGGTTAAAGTTGGCAGAAAATAAATGACTCTAAACCATTTCTCTCCCTTCATTCCTGCATTTAATGTAGCAGCAAGAACCAAGGCAAGGATCGTCTGAGTGGGCACCACAATAACCACGTAGAAAGCTGTATTTTGAAGGGCTATTATCGCTCTGTCATCAGTAGCCATACGAGTAAAGTTATCGAACCCGACAAAGTCAAAACTCGTGTCGCCCAGCAGATTCACATTATTAAAGGCAAGATAGAGAGCGAAGATAATAGGACCGATTAAAAATACTACTATTGTAAAGATGGTAGGGGACATAAATAAGTAACCTTGACCTGCATCTCTTAACTGGCTTTTTGATAATTTCCATTTAGCCATTTTATTTACCCCTTTCGATTTGTTTCCACTTATATATGTAGTAGGAATAAAAGGAGAGTAATCCTTCTATTCCTATTTAACTATTTAATAATTAATCCTGAATTTCATTATTTGCTGTGCGCTCTGCTTCTTCCATTGCTTCTTCTAAACTCTGATCACCCAGAAAAGCACTGGAAAACTGGTTTTCAAAGTTAGAGTTAATAATAGGAAGGTTCGTATCGTCTGCCCATACGGTTGCGTAACTGGCCCCTTCCATAAATGGGGCATAAATTTCATCATCTGTATAGTCCAAACTTTCAGCTACCGACTGGCGGGAAGGCAGGGCAAGTCCGCTTGAAGTCCAAGTTTCCATTCCTTCTTCTCCAGTAAGAAATTCAATCAGCTGCCACGCTTCTTCTTTCTTCTCTGATGCAGCGTTCATAGAATAAGATACCGTGTAAGCCATAGTAGAACGTTCTTCTTCTATTTTCGGAATCTCCACTACCCCATAATCCACTTCAGGAAAAGCATCTTCCATAAACTCTATCATCCAGTTACCTTCAATAATCATCGAAGCCCGCTCTGTACCGAACATATCTCCTCCCCACTCAGCTCCTACATCGGCCGGAGAGGCCCCAATTTCTTTTTCATTTCTCATATCAATTATCGGCTGCAGAGCATTTATTACATCCGGGTCGGTAAAGTTAGCCTGATTGTCAACAGCTACTTCCCCTCCCTGTGATTCTGCTATAAAATGCAGGCGTGCAAGATCTGTAACAATCCCGAAACCGTACCTGTCTCCAGTAGTCAGCTCTTCTGCAGTTTCCTCCATTTCTTCCCACGTTTCAGGCGGTGACTCAATCCCTGCCTCTTCAAAGTGCTCTTTGTTATAAAAAAGAGCCAGAGTGGAAGTATCTTTAGGAAGCCCCCACAATTGGTCTTCTCTTCTGAAGGCATCAATTAGAGGATCTTCAAAATCATCAATGTTAAATTCGTCAGTTACGTAATCATCAAGCGGTTCCACTACTCCTGCCTCAATAAGGCCAGGAGCTTCGAAAGCGTCCAGGAAAAAGACATCTGCCGCTTCTCCTCCAATAAGGCGGGTTCTAAGCACATCCATATACTGATCAGCAATTGTATCCACTTCTACGTTAATGTGAGGATTTGCTTCTTCAAAAGCATCTATTGTTTCTTCAAAATAACGCTGCTCTGTAGGAGAAGACTGCCATCCTGTTAGACGTACTGTTACTTCTTCCTGGTCCCCCGAACTTCCGTTATTACTTTCTGCAGTACTTTCCCCATTTGAGTTCCCATTATTGCCTCCGCAAGCTGTAAGAACGACTCCTGATAGTAGAAAAGCGGTAATCCCCATACTCTTTCTTAAAGTAGTCTTTTTCATTTTCACTGCCCCTTTCTGATTTAAATGCTTTTAATTTTTGACAATTTGATCATTCATGACAGTTTCACAACCTGTGGTGTTTTTCAGTACTTCCGTTTCACATCTTTCTTCAGTACGTCGAACGACTAAATCCAGTGTGCCTTTATGGATTTTCATGTTTTCAACCTTTAAGTAATCTACATTTTTCGGGAGCATAGGATTGATCGTTATTTGCTTCTTTAAGGCATCCGGGAACAGCCCTAGTATGGATTGAACGAATAGAAGAGGTGTGCCTGCAGCCCAGGCTTGAGGTGAACAAGCTACTGGATAGGCGATTACCGGCTTTTCTGAATTGTATCCACAGAACAATTCCGGCAGGCGGTCATACTCAAAATGGAAAGATGAGTTTATTAATCCCTCCATCGCTTTAACTGCCTGCCGTTGATTTTTTGTTTTACTCATTCCTAAAATGATCAAGCTGTTATCATGCGGCCATACAGTTCCATTGTGGTAACTCATTGGATTATACCCAGCCTCTTCTTCAGCCATCGTTCGAATCCCATAACCGGAAAACATCTTTTTAGAAACAAGCCTTTCACTTACGATTTCAGCTTTCTCTTTACTGAGCATTTCAGAAAAAAGAACGTGTCCAGGGTTGGAAGTAATCGTACCTACCTGTTCTTTTTCTTTATCCAAAGCCAGGGCATAGTACTGTTGATCTTCCATCCAGAAACTTTCCTCGAATTTTCTCTCCAGTTCCTGAGCTTGTTTTTTTAAACCTGCTGCTTTATCTTCTTTGTCCAGTAAATGGTAGACTTCTGCCATGCTTTGCTTAGCGTGATATACATATCCCTGTACTTCAGACAAGGCAATTGGGGTTTCTGCCAGATCTCCATTACGGTGCACCATGGAGTCCCCGGAATCCTTCCAGCCTTGATTGGCAATACCTTTAGAAGCTTCCTGATGATACTCTACAAATTCGTCTCCATCGCGGTCTCCATACTGATTAATCCACGTCAGAGCGTTTTCTACATTTTCTTCAAGCTCTGTGAATAAGCTGAAGTTTCCTGTCCACTTTAAATACTCACCGAGTAAAACTAAAAAGAGAGGAGTGGCATCAATTGTGCCGTAATATGGTGTAAAAGGAATCTGTCCAGTATTAGCTAATTCGCCAAACCGCATTTCGTGCATAATTTTACCCGGCTCTTCATCCCGCCAGCTGTCTTTCTTTGTCCCTTGATGAGCAGCCATTGTCTTAAGCGTTCCTTCAGCCACTTCAGGATTAAAAGGAAGCATCTGCAGCGCTGCGATAAGACTGTCTCTGCCAAACGGCACCCCAAACCAGGGAAGCCCTGCTACAGGAAATTTTCCATATCCCAGATCAGTGAGCAGTACTTTCATGTCTCCAAGCCCTCTATCGACCAGTTTCTGCAGAGGTTTATGATTTGTTTCCACCTTGGTAAGAGTTTCGTTCCAAGCTGCGTAGGAGGTCATTAATTCATTGAACGCTTCCCCATATGGCAGAATCTGAGGTTTTTCCTGATTTACGGAAGGCGCCATGTTTAAAACGAGTGTTGCTTCTTCGTCATGTTCCAAATTGAAATCAAAATAAACATCGCCTTCAGAAGAAGTTCGGGAAGGTCCTAAATTCCAATTTACGCTCAATTCTCTTTTTACTTCATCGGCTCCTATGTAATTTAGTTTCATTCCTTCTCTGCTGACATCTGTTTTTTCTTTAACTCCTGTTTTTCCGTTTTGAAAGCCTCTAACAATGAACATGTCTTTAAAATCTGCGTCAAGATGTATACTCAGGTTAAAGGCAGTGCGCTTGGGGTTATAATTTTTAACGATTATTTCTTCATAGAGTACCTCTTTGTAGATAAATCTCTTTCTTTTTATTTCAATGGATTCACGCCATAATTCTACTTCCCCTTCCTTTTCTATATGGGGGTTAGTAAGCAGCATCTCTGCGTAATAACTTTTATCTGCCTGGGAAGATAATAAAATGGGTTTTTCATTATTGATTAATAAATCGAATTTGCTTAAAAATCTTGTATCTTTCGTATAAAGACCGGGTCCATAAGGATGATTTTCAGGAATGTCACCACTTTCATCTGTAAGAAAAAATAGATCATTTTCTTTGATTACTCTATAATTCATTGTCAACCTCCAGCAATTTTATTAACCAAAACGTTCCGAACAAATACCGAAACGTTTCGGATTATTGTAAAAAAGGATGCTCCCTATTTAGGTGGAGCAGTAGTTCCTCTTATAATTAAACTATTATCTAAAGTAGCTATTTTCTGGGTTGGGATTCTATTAGTCAGCATAGAAGTCAACATTTTCGCAGCTTCATATCCCATTTGATATTTATCCTGTCCTATGGTGGTTAACTGTGGTGAGGTATATTCTGATAAAACGATATTATCGAATCCTACTATCGACAAATCTTCTGGAATTTTCAAGCCTAACCTAGTTGCTGCCTTCATTACACCCAGAGCCATGAGATCACTGGCACAAAAAACAGCTGTTATATGTTTGTTCTTCTCAAGAAAACGGTAAGCTTTCGTTTCAGCCACCGGTTCGAGGAATTCTCCATTTATTATATATTCCTCCTGGACTGCAATATCTGCTTCTATTAATTCTCTTTCATAACCTTTTCTCCGTTTTGCACTGACATGAGCCTGGTCATGGCCGTTCATCATTGCAATGTTTCTGTGCCCGAGGTTTATTAAGTGTTTTACAGCTATCTGCGCCCCAAAAATATTATCAGTCGTCACATAACCTACATTTTCTCCTTCTACTTCTACGTCTACAAAAACGCAGGGGATGTTACTTTCTATTACTTCCTTAATATAAGGATCATCCATTTTTATCCCCTGCATTATTACCCCTTCAACCTGCCTTTCACGGCACAGTTGAGTATAGCTTTTTTGTTTTTGTTTTACTGTATTAGTACTAAAAAGCACTAGATCGTAACCTTCATCCGCAGCAGAGTCGTTGATACCGCACATTACTTCGTAAGTGAACATATCTTTTGCTCCAGAGCGGTTTAATTCAGAAACCAGCAGCCCTATGGTTCTGGACTTATTCATTACTAAACTGCGAGCCAAAGTGTTGGGACTGTAATTTAATTCCTGAGCAGTTTTTTCTATCAATTTTCTCGTACCAGCACTCACATCAGAATATCCGTTTAATGCACGGGAAACAGTAGTAACAGAAACGCCCGCTTCTTTTGCTATATCTTTTATAGTAGCCATGACTCACTCCTTTCCAAAACGTTTCGGGTTTGTATTAGACAAACTATAACTTATTATGTAAGGGCTTGCAATAGTTATTTTTTCTATTGATTTTATTTCTCCCCTCTTTTGAAATAAAGTAGAAAAACTACATATTTGATATATTACTAATACTTGATTTGTTAAAATGCTTAAAAAAGTTCAAGAGAAATGGAGCTTCCTGAATGACAAAATTAACGATGCACCCTGTAACTGCCGAAAACTGGAGGGAGATCACAGCCCTCACTCCAAAAGAAAACCAGGAACGTTTTATTGAAAACAATGCTGTGTCCATTCTTGAATCGATCTACGAAACAGAACACGAGTGGCGCTGTTTCGGTCTTTATCAAGGAAAAGATGCGGCCGGATTTATTATGATCGGAGCAGAAGACAAAGAAGAAGGATGGATCTGGCTGGACCGCTTCATGCTTGATGAAAAATTTCAGGAAAAAGGCTTAGGAAGTTCCTTTTTGAAGACAGCCGTTGAGTATATCCGCCGAAACTATAAGGTCAGGGAAATTATTTTAAGCGTTACTGAAGAAAACAAAGCAGCAAAAACATTTTATGAAAAACACGGCTTCCAAAATCCAGGACGGATCGATCCGGAAAACGGGGAAGAAATTTTTTCGCTTCGTCTTTCCGGCTGAGAACATCTCTACGAATCCGGTTACGATTTTCTCCATCCGGGAAAAGACAGCCAAAGGAGGTTGTACGATGTTTATTATTTTTCTTATAGCAATTCTGACCGGCACATGGCTCCTCCTCCGCGCAGGTGTTAAGCAGCTGTTTGGTATCCGGGAAATGGACTCCGGGTTTTTCGAAGAGGCAGTTACTCCTCTGCACCAGAAAATCCGCGTTATTCTCAGTGCCTGTTACTTGCTGCTTGTAGTTTTTTTTCTTTATACGATTTTCAATATTACGCTTCTTCCAATTGTTCTGATGGTTCTTGTCGTACTGATTATGGTGGACGGCGCTTCCCGTATTTATTTTGAGCTGAACCACAGCACAGAACCGAAACGGGCGGCACTCACTGCTTTGGATACAATTGTTATTGTCAGTGCTCTTGTTTTCGGAATTACCCAGCTTTCCTGACCTCCCCTGCCCCCTGTCAAATCAGGAGGACAGGGTCTTTTTTTGTGCATCCGCACAGAAATATTTTCTTATGTACCGTCTTTTTTCCAATCTGCGTTATAATAAACGGTAAATGATGAGGAGGGAGAACGATGGAAGGGCTCAGCCGGTACGATATGAAAAAATACATCAGCCGTCCGCCGCAGCGGATCAGTCTGCTTGTGAAAATTGCTTTGATGACGGCCGTGCTGATTGCTGCCGTCCTGACAGCCCTCGGACTCTTTTTTTACCAGCTCATGGCTGAATCACTCGAGGATCAGATGGGGGAGCGTGCTCTCAGCATGTCCCGAAGCGTCGCGGAAATGCCCGAAATTCAAGCGGAAATCGGCGGCGGGAATCCCGATGCTGCCGTCGTGCAGAACTACATTTCCCCCATTCATGAAGCTTCGGAAGCAGAATTTATCGTTGTCGGTGACCGGGAGGAAATCCGCTATTCCCATCCTGATCCCGAGCGGCTCGGTGAACGGATGGTCGGTGAAGATAATGAACGGGCGCTGCAGCTCGGTGAATCCTACATATCCCATGCAGAAGGCTCCCTCGGTCCTTCCATCCGTGGAAAGACCCCGCTTTACTATGAAAACGAAATCGTAGGCGTTGTTTCCGTCGGTTTCTTAATGGAGGACGTACGGTCGGTTGTCGACGACTACCGGAATGAGCTTCTGCTGACTCTTTTGTTTATTCTCGGGGCCGGTGTTATCGGGGCGTGGCTTCTCTCCCGCTATATTAAACGCCGACTCTTTCAGCTGGAACCGGAGGAAATTTCCTTTCTGCTCCTTCAGAAAGAAACGATGCTGCAGTCAGCGTATGAAGGTATTATCGCCGTGAACCGGGAAGGACGTATTACACTGATGAATCAGGCGGCACAAAAGCTTATCAAAGAAGAAATCAAGGAAACCGATGAGTGGATCGGCCGCCCCGTCCAGGAAGTCCTCCCCCACTCCCGCCTCCCGGAAGTACTGGAGCAGGGAACAGCCCAGTACGACGAGGAACTCGTGATCGGCTCACACATCGTTCTTGTGAACCGTGTACCAATGTACGACGGAGAAAAACTTATCGGCGCCGTTTCCACGTTCCGGAACAAAACGGAGATTGAAAAACTGACAAATGAATTGACGCGTGTCCGGGAATATGCGGAAGGTCTCCGCGCGCAGACACATGAGTTTTCCAACAAGCTGCATACGATCTCCGGCCTTCTCCAGCTCGGAGAAGTAAAGCAGGCGATGCAGTATATTCAAAAAGAAAGTGTCAATCAGAAAAACTGGATCCGGCAGCTGATTCATAATGTGAAAGATCCGATGCTCAGCGCCATTCTTCTCGGCAAACTGAACCTCGCCCACGAAAACGGGGTGAAGCTGGAAGTTGATGAATCGAGCCAGCTTTCCGAAGAGCTTTCCCCCGAAGTACGTCAGGCACTTATTACCGCTGTCGGCAACGTGATCGATAATGCGATCGAAGCGATGCAGGACCTTCCGCGCGGTGAGCGGGTCATTGAAGTTTTCTTCAGTGATGCAGGCAAGGATATTCTTGTAGAAATTGAAGACGTCGGTCCGGGAATCCCGGAAGCTGTTCAGGAATCTTTATTTCAGCAGGGGACCTCTACGAAAGGAAAAGACGGTCACGGTTTCGGGCTTGCTCTTTCCAAAGCCCAGGTCGAAGCAGCAGGCGGAACGATTTTTCTCGAACAGATGCCGGAAGGTACCTGCTTTGTAATTACTATCCCGAAAGGAGAAAAACAACATGCGGCCTCCTCTTAATGTGCTCATTGTGGAAGATGACTTCCGCGTGGCGGAAATTACAGAGAAATACGTAAACAGCCTGGACGGCTTCCAGACAGCTGCCTCAGCCAAAACGGCCGCTGAAGCAAAACTCGCTGCCGAACAGCAGTCCATTCATATCGTCCTGCTCGATGTTTATATCCCGGATACGCAGGAAATGCAGCTGTTTCACGAGCTGCAGCAGAAACTTCCGGACGCGGCTGTTATTATGCTGACTGCTGCCCGGGAACAGGAAATTGTGCGGCGGGCGCTTCTTGGAGGAGCGGTCGACTACCTGCTGAAGCCGGTGGACTTTGAGCGGCTCTCTGCGGGTCTCTACCGGGCAGCCCGCTGGCTGACGATGCTTTACGGCGAAGAAGAAATCTCTCAGCAGCAGATCGATCATCTGCTGCAGCTGCCTGCAGCAGGAGGTGCGAAGGAAGACCTCCCAAAAGGCATCGATCCGATTACGCTCGAGCAGATTCTTGATCTTTTGAAAAGAGAAAAAGGAGTGACTGCTGTAGAAGCCGGGGAAGCTATTGGTGCCAGCCGTTCCACGGCACGCCGATACCTGGAATATTTAACAGCCGAAGGAAAGGCCGAAGCTCTTTTAAAATACGGCGATGTCGGGCGTCCGGAAAGGCGCTATATTCATTCGTGAACAAAATGAACAAAATATAAAAAATAATCAATATACGTTTTATCTTCGTTATATTTTCTCCCCTTCCTCCTGCTGATAAGATAAACGCAACTTAACCGTAAGCGTTTTCAAATCAGAAGGAGGAATATTTATGCTCAGTATTGTCGGTATTTTAACGATCGGAATCATTGTCGCCCTTCTCATCAGCGGGCGGGTGACCCCAATTGTCGGCCTCGTACTTGTACCTGTTATCGGCGCACTCATTACCGGATTCTCTCTTGATGCCATCGGCGGCTTTTTTAACGAAGGAATTGACTCGGTTATCAGCGTCGTCATTATGTTCATTTTCGCCATTCTCTTTTTCGGGATTATGCAGGACACCGGTCTTTTTGACCCGTTCATTAACCGCGTTGTCTCTCTCACCCGGGGCAGTGTTGTAGCGGTAGCTGTCGGTACGGTTGCCATCGGGGCAGTGACACACCTGGACGGATCCGGGGCTTCCACCTTTCTTATTACGATTCCGGCGCTTCTTCCGGTTTACCTGAAGCTCGGCATGAGCCCGTACCTGCTGCTTCTCCTCGTCGGGCTGAGCGCCAGTATCATGAACATGGTGCCGTGGGCCGGACCGATCGGCCGGGCCGGTTCTGTCCTCGGAGTTGATCCGACAGAACTGTGGCGTCCGCTCATTCCACTTCAGATCGCCGCTATGATTCTGCTTCTCCTGCTCGCTGCCTTTCTTGGCTTCCGGGAAAAGAAACGTATCGCCCGCCGTTCAGAGGAAATCAGTGACGAAGCAGCAGAGGAAGTGGCCGCTACGCTCGATACAGCAGCTGAAGAAGACGAGGAAAAAGAATCACTGCGTCGTCCAAAGCTGATCTGGATCAACGGCCTCATCACACTGTCGATGATTGCTATGCTCGTATGGGGCATTGTACCGACCGGATTTGTGTTTATGATCGCCTTAAGTATTGCACTGCCGCTGAACTATCCGAAAGTAACGGATCAGATGGACCGGATTAAAACCCATGCTCCAAACGCATTGATGATGGGGTCCATCATTTTGGCTGCCGGCTCCTTTCTCGGGATTATGGAAGGGACTGGCATGCTCGATGCCATCGCCGTCGATATGGTCGCCATTCTTCCGGCTTTCATCGTTCCTTACCTGCACGTCATTATGGGAGTGTTCGGGGTGCCGTTCGACTTGATTTTAAGTACGGACGCCTACTACTTTGCACTGCTTCCTGTCGTGGAACAGATCGTTACTTCCGCCGGCGTGGACTCGGTAACAGCAGCCTACACGATGATTATCGGAAATATTATCGGGACGTTTGTGAGCCCGTTTTCCCCGGCCCTGTGGCTCGCCCTCGGTCTTGCCGGTCTTGAGATGGGCAAGCACATCCGCTACTCTTTCTTCTGGGTATGGGGCTTCAGTATCGTCCTGATGGTCGTTGCACTGCTTCTCGGAATTATTTAGGAAACCAAAAAAGCTTCGTTCCGGCTTGGAACGAAGCTTTTTTAATGGGCATGTTATTTTCTTTCTCTCGGGTTACTTTTTCCCAGAAAGGGAATCTTATAAGAAAAGCAATTGCTGTCCGCTGCCTGTACGGGAGGAGGAGAACAAATGAAAGCTGCTGTTTATACAACGTACGGCCCTCCGGAAGTCATTCATCTTCACGAAACCGAAACCCCGGTTCCGAAAGAGAAAGAAGTCCAGGTAAAAGTTGCCGCTTCCACAGTCAAATTCGGGGACAGCTACGCCCGTCATTTTAATGATGTCTCTCCTTTTCAATTCACGATGCCGCTTCCTCTATGGATTCCTGCACGCCTTTCCATGGGATGGTCGAAACCGAAGCAGCCGATTCTCGGAAGTGAATTCTCGGGCATTATTACAGCAGTCGGAGACAAAGTCACCCGTTTTCGTCCGGGAGAAGCTGTATTCGGCTATACCGGACAGAAATTCGGTGCCTATGCCGAATATCTCTGTATAAACGCGGATGGTATCATTGCACGACAGCCGGAGAACTTAACGCCTGAGGAAGCTGCCACGCTTCCCTACGGTGCACTCATGGCACTTAACCTGCTCCGGAAGGCAGACCTGAAAGCAAAAGAAAAGGTGTTGATCATCGGAGCGTCCGGCGGGATCGGTTCTGCTGCTGTGCAGCTTGCCAAAAACTATTTCGGCGCTGAAGTCACCGGTGTATGCAGCAGTGCCGGAACAGATTACGTCAAATCACTCGGGGCAGATAATGTCATTGATTATACGAAGGAGGATTTTACTAAAAGCGAAACTTCCTTTGATGTCATTCTTGATATCCCGAGAAAAACTTCTTTTTCCAAAGGTAAACCAATTCTCCGCTCCGGCGGCCGCTACATGCCGGTCAGCTTTAAAGGAAGGCACGTTCTGCAGCGGCTTTTGACGATCCCGCGCCGGAAAAAAGTCATTACTGCCCTTGCCCTTGAAAAAACAGACGATCTTCTTCTTATCCAGGAACTCGCTGAGATCGGGAAAATCAAACCCGTTATCGCCCGCTCCTTCCCTCTCGAACAGGCAGCGGAAGCACACCGCTGGTTTGACGAAGGCGGAAGCAGGGGGAGTGTGGTTATACGTGTTAATAACGGCACCAATAATCTTTAGAGGCACGTCCTTAAACATTAATCATCCGGCCGAAGCTTCTTCTCAACAAATAACACGAGGGAATGGACAAGGACTTTTTAAAGCCTGTCAAAGTGATTTTTGACAGGCTTTGGTCCGTGTGAAGCATAGATTTATCACTTTTAGGATGGCTTTATTCACTAAAATTCATTTCCCTCCAAAAATGTTTGAAATTTCCTGTTGTTTCATTAAAATGTATTCTATTAAATTGTCTCTGGATTCATTATTCATTCTCTCTGCGAAACCTACTACTGTAATGGTACCTATAAGTTTGTTCTCAAAATTCAGTACGGGTACAGCAATCGAAGAAACCGAAGGAGCGAGTGCGTCTTCTGCAAAAGAGATTTTTTTATTCCATATATCCTTAAATTCCTTTTCCAGAAGGGAGGCCTTCTCTTTTCCTTGGTGTTCAAGCTGTTCTTCTTTCCACGACTCGTAGTCCCCTGAAGCAAAAGCTCCAAACAATTTACCTGTAGCTGAATAAATAGGCATTAAACTCCCAATTTCTGCTCCTATATTAAACATATGGGAACCATGTACTATTTTCAAAATCATTGGTCCCCCGACCGTCCACTTAGAAAACAGTACCGTCTCATTAAAGTTTTCCTTTATCTCTTCTAAATAAGGAGTGATTTGCTCTATTACATTGTCGTTGTTCGTAGCATTCATTCCAAACTCCACCATTTTTGGCCCAAGAGAATACCTTCCCGTGTGGTAGCTTTTATAAAGCATTCCAAGCTCTATCAACGTATTCAAATACTTATAAAGGTTACTTTTTGTAATACCTGTTTCTTCAAGGATTTCGGAAAATTTCATCGGTCTTCTATAGTCATTCACTACTTGAAGGATAGACATCCCTACCTGCAGAGACTGAATGACCGGCTTTTTCTTTTCAGTACTTTCATTCACTTTTAACCACCCCCTACTTCTATTTTCTAAAGATATAATTTTAATAAATTAACATATGATAAATCCATTATGACAAACACGCGATTTAATGTACATTTTCGCATTATAAAAAGAGCCCATGATAACATTTAAAGTTCGCGGCTTTAAACGCTTTCCTTATCATGGGCTGAACATATTTATTTTATTACCGTTTACTGATCATAAAGTCTCCCAATTAAATCTTCATCTAAAGGAGACATCAAATATTTCCTATTATAAACTTGCACTAAGCAGCAGAGTCTCAAACAGGCGTGATCGTATATCAATTCTTGGCAGAACCTGCCCTTTGTTTAAGCAAGAAAAATATTAACGGTAGGCGTTAAACTCTCCTGTAACTTTCTGATGTCCGTTGTTTTCCTCGTACACTTCTTTTTTTTCCAGCTCAAACCGGTCCATAATTGGAATATCGTTGACCGAGAACAGGTAGGAGTTTTCTTCTGCAAAGTGTTCGTGCCAAGCCCAGTTCGGCACCACAAAGTAATCTCCCTGCTTCCAGTCAAAACGGGTGCCGTTAATGACGGTATAACCGGATCCACGGTGCACACAATAGATCACTGAATGAGTATGCCGATGGGCTTTCGTATGGAATTTAGCCGGCAGATGCGTCATGCGGGAGCCCATCGTTGGGTTCGCGGTTTTTCCGGTAGACGGGTTAATATATTCGATCGCAAAAGCGTTGTAAGGATCTGGATCAAATTCCTGCAGGCCTTTGATCGCTTCGGTCGTACCGGACCATTTGTAGTTGGCCAGTGGTGCGATCGAATATTTTCCATCACCTACCGGACGCACCATACCGCCCCTGTACCGGATCTCGGAAAAATTATCCGGCACTTCCGGCTGCTGCAGGCCGTCTTCATATGGTTCAAAGAAGGTTCCGCCAAGAGAATAAATCGTTGGAATATCCAGGGCGTCCATCCATACCATCGGCTTATCGCCTTCGTGACCATGCCCGTGCCAGAGATTTTTCGGAGTGATGAGAAAATCACCTTCTTCCATGAAGATCCGCTGGCCTTGAACGATCGTATAAGCGCCTTCCCCTTTTGTAATAAAACGCATGGCGCTTTGAGAGTGCCGGTGGGATGGAGCCTGTTCTCCCGGCTGGAGAAGCTGAACCGCGGCATACAGCGTCTGTGTTGTAGATACCTGGCCCCACGGCTTCCGGTACGTCAGTCCCGGGTTCTGAAAGTAAATGGCCCGGCGTTCTCCGCCTCGTTCCGGGGTAAAGATTTCTGCCGCTTCGGAGAGCTTCTTGTCCATCAGCTCCCCACTCCAAAGATATGCTTCTGCATGTGGCTTTGGGGTTTTGTTCATGACTTCCGGGATCGCTTCCCAGAGGGGTCCGAGGTTATACTGTTGGATATCCTTTGTAAAATCCTTGACGATATCACTTTTAAAAAAATCGTTTTTTTCTGCCATCGTAAAAACTCCTTTTCCTTATAGTAAAAAAACATGTGTACCGATTTGAGGACAAGGGGTTTGAGTGTAAAGCTGCCTGCAGCTCGTTTTACTGCTTTTGATCGGCATACTGAGACTGCACTCTCTGATGCTGGTTAATGTGCTTATCCAAGTGCTCCACCAGGAAATGTTCAACTAAAAATTCCATGGATTTGTTTCCGAACTTTGGATTTCTGTGTTCCTGTTCTTGATCCAAATCTTCATCTTTGAGCGAACCAAGGCGATCTTCCACTTCCTTGCTTGTAGACTGGACGTTTTTAACGAGCTCTTTCTGGGAAGCATCAAAAGCTTTATTCACTGCTTCAAGCCGTTCCGGGTGGTCCAGCCCCCGTCCCCATTTTTCCTGTCCGTCTTTTACGACACCAAGCAGTTCACTCGTGAAATATAGAGGAAACTCAGCTACATGAGCCGTAATTTCCTGTATGGACCACTCTTCACTGCTCGGCTTCCAGGAAAAAAGCTCTTCATCCAGCTTTTCTCCCTGTTCTATAAAATAGTTCATTTTCTCTTTAATTGAATGCTGGTAATCCTGTACTCGTCCCATTTGTTCCGCCTCCTTAAACTTTTCGTACCGTATTCTCAAGCACCCCGACTTCTCCTACTTCGATCGTTACCACATCTCCATCTTTTAAAAACTCCTGTGGATCGCGGGCTACACCTACGCCTCCTGGAGTTCCCGTCAAAATAACATCCCCAGGTTCCAAGGTCATAATGCTGGAAGTAAAAGAAAGCATGCGGTTAACATTGAAAACAAGCTGCTCCGTGTTGGAACGCTGCTTCTCCACTCCGTTAACTTTCAAAGAGATATCCAGCGCGTCCGGATCGGCGATTTCATCCTTTGTTACAAGCCATGGGCCCATTGGTGCGCTGCCGTCCATGGATTTTCCTTGAAGCCACTGAAGTGTCCTCATCTGCAGATCGCGTGCACTGACATCGTTAACAATAGTGTATCCTGCTACATAATCAAGTGCTTCTTCTTCTGATACATCCTTTGCTTTCTTGCCTACGACGAAAGCAAATTCTGCTTCGTAGTCGAGCTTTTCTGTAATGGATGGATGTGGAATATCATCTTCCGGGCCGATGACTGCGTTGGAAAACTTTGCAAATAGGACTGGCACTTCTGGAAGATCGCGTCCCATTTCTTTAATATGATCCCGGTAGTTATGTCCGACACAGACAATTTTATTCGGCTTTGGTACAGGAGCACCAATTTTCACATCTGCTTTCTTATAAACAAGCTGGGCAGCAGCCTGATCTTTGGCTTCTAATGCAAAAAAAACAGCTTCCTTTGCCAGCTTCAGGCTTTCCTCTCCACCTTCCAGCAGTTCATTCATGTTATTAGGTACAAAGGCATTGGCTTTTTCCTCGATGCGCGTTTCTCCTTTGTGCTTAAGGTGCGCTTTGTAACTCTCATGCAGGTCGATCACCTGATTGTCTTCCACTACTCCAACTTTTGCTTTTCCTTTTGTTAAAAACGTTACGAGTTTCATAAAATACCTCCTAAAATTAATTCATTCATTTTCACTAGTTCAAAAGGTTTGGCAGCCATGTCACCAGCTGCGGGACATACGTGACAAGCAGCAGTCCCAAAATAGAAACAATAAGAAACGGTAGAATCGCTCTGGTTAATCGTTCAATCCTTACTTCAGAAATGGAGGAAGCAATAAATAACCCTGCTCCTATAGGCGGTGTTAACAAACCAATGGCCAGATTAAGACAGATGATTACCCCAAAATGAATAGGATCGATTCCGTAAGTCGCAAGCATTGGCATGAAAATTGGTACGAGAATGATTAACGCTGCAATTCCGTCCAACACCATACCCACTAGGAGAAGAAAGACATTTAGCAACAACAGAAAAACTAGTGGATTTTCGGTCAGCGTCATCATCCAGTCTGCAAATTCCTGAGGAAGTCTTTCTCTCGACAACAGCCACCCGAACACGTTGGCCATTCCTATTAACAGCGTTACCGTAGCGGTGGTAATCGCTGTATTGACCATGATTTTCGGGATATTTTTTATCTGCAATTCACGGTAAAATGCAAAGCCGGTAACAAAAGCTACGGCACACGCGACCGCTGCAGATTCTGTCGGAGTAAAAGCTCCGGTAATTATCCCTAAGATAATAATCAATGGTACAGATAAAGCCGGTATAACATTGAAAAAAGATTTTGATACCTCTTTCAATGATTTTCTCCGCTGGCTTCCCCACTTTTCTTTGTAACCCAGATAAGCAATCAAACCGACAAAAGAAAAGCCTAAGAGAAGTCCTGGAAGAATCCCTGCCAGGAACATTGCACCGATAGAAGTTCCCGATGTTACTCCATAAATAATGAAAAGCATGCTCGGTGGAATGATCGGACCCAGAAGCCCTGATGCGGCCGTTGTAGCTGAACTGAACCCTCTGTCGTACCCTTCCTTTTCCATAGCCGGCACCATCGTACGACTCATCATTGCGATCTGAGCATTCGCAGATCCTATAATAGAAGCTAATAGCATATTCGAAACGACGTTAACGTACGCAAGTCCTCCTCTGAAATGTCCGACAAGAACCTGTGCAAATCCCACCAGCCTGCGGGTAATGCCCCCGGAATTCATAATCTCTCCTGCCAGCATAAACAGTGAAATAGCAAGCAGACTGTAATTCTCCAGTCCGGAAAAAAGACGCTGCGGCACAGTATCCAACATTCCCATACTCCCGCTGATAATAATATACAGAACCGTTACAATCCCCAGCACCAAAGCTATAGGGACCCTCAGAAGCAGGAGAACAATAAAAGCCAGAAGAGCAGTTAACATACTATTGTCCTCCTTCCTGTACTGCGGCTTCCACCAGCAGCAGCGTAGAGTGAATAAGGATAAAAATAAACCCTATCAGCACGCTGACGTAAGGTATAAGCATAGGCACCCCAAGAGCAGTCGATGTCTGAACAGAAATGTTCGGAGACGATAACCATGAGATAGAAATGTAAATCATAAACACGGAAAAACCTACTACAATGACAAATCCTATAGAAATTAACACTTTTCTCATTACGCCATGCAATTTATCCACCAGAAAAGTCACGGCGGCCGCTTTATGTTGTTTAATCCCCATGCTTCCTCCAATAAAGGTGACCCAGACAAGGGCAAACGTAGCAAGTTCGGTAGCCCAGATCAATGGAGAACTCAATAGATATCGGAAAACGACTCCCAGGAATAGTGACAAAAACATGATGGTGCATAACCCGATTGCCAGTACTCTTTCAAAGGAGTAGATAGTATCGCTGACTTTCTTTAATAAGGTCATGCTATTCTCCCCTTACGTCCTATTGAGTCTCTTCCAGAAATTCTGCAATGATATCGGACTCTTCTGCGTACTGCTGATGCAGGGTTTCCTTCACTTCACTGAATTCCTCTTCATCCAGTTCATTAATGTTCATCCCTAATTCTTCTGCCTCTGCCAGATTAGCTTCTTCTCTTTCCACAGCATCCTGAACGCCCCAGTCAATTGCATTTTTCATTGCTTCACGAACAATATCCTGGTCTTCTTCTGAAAGCCCGTCATGAGAAATTTCACTCATCATTACAACAGCCGGCCAGGTCATATGGTTGGACATAGTCAAGTAGTCTGCTGTTTCGTACAAGTTCTCCGTAATAAGAGCGTCAAGATCGATATCAATTCCGTCTATTACTCCTGTCTGCAGAGAGGTGTACACTTCCGGCAGAGGCATGGCAGTCGGCCCCGCTCCTACTTCATCCCAAAAATCCTGGATAGCTGGTCCATCTGTAATTCTTATCGATTGTCCCGCCAGCTGTTCCGGAGATTCCACCGGTTCAGAAGCATTTAAAATGTGGCGGTTGCCTGCAAAAATAAAATCCAGACCTACAAATCCCTGTTCTGACAAACCTTCCAGCATATCCTGAGCAGGCTGTATACCTCTGTATTCCACAGCTTCTGCCAGATCTTCAAAAACGAACGGCATAAACCATGCATTGAATTCGGAATCCCGCGTGCTCATGTAGGCATTTGTAATGATTCCGAAATCAATATCACCCGATTCCATCTGCTGCAGCATATCTGCTTCGCTTCCAATTTCTCCGGCCGGATAAATTTCCAGATCCATTCTTCCATCAGACAGCTCTTGGAGTTCTTCATCGAATTTCATTGCTGTATCATGCCAGCCGTGGGAAGTCTGAGTAATGTGGGTCAAGGTAAATGTATGTTCCCCCCCCTCCCCCGAAGCTTCTGTGCTGCTGTTCTCATCTCCACCGCCGCAGGCAGCAAGAAAAGCTGAAAGACTAACTGTCCCTGCCAGAAAGAAAAACTTCTCTTTTCCGCCTAACCTTTTCATTAAGAACTCTCCTTTACAGATGAATTTTTCTGTTCACTGAAATATGAGTACAGCCAATCGACATGAGAAAAGTCATTCGGTTCTCTTTCCTTCAGAATAGAGTCTCTTAAAAGGCTGGTAATGGAATCTTCTGCGTGAAGAATTTCTCCCCATGTTCTCGCTCTCGTTTGTACGAGTGCGGTTCGTGGCTGACGCTCTTTCTGGACCGCCTTAAATACTTCTTCCATGTTTTCGCTTCCCTTTTCTTTAAGCACATCGGCAAAGCAGGAAGCATCTTCCAGTGCCTGACAGGCCCCTTGAGCCAGATACTGCAGCATTGGATGCGCCGCATCTCCAAGAAGCATCATCCGCCCGTTGATCCAGTTTTCAATAGGCAGTCTGTCGTACATCGGCCATCTTCTTGCTTTATTAATAAATTCAACAGCTCTCTTCACTGTACTGCAGCAGTCTCTGAAGCGCCGGTCAAGCTCTTCCGGCGTTCCCCAGTCCTCTGAATCAGGTTTGTAGTTATAAGTTTTGAATACGGCCACCTGGTTGTAGAGTTCTTTCCGGCGGACGGGATACTGAACAAGGTGAAGGTTCGGTCCGATCCACATGATTACGTCTTCCAGATTTGCTTCGTTGCTGATCTCCTCCATAGGAATTGTCCCACGGTAAGCGACGTATTCTGAGCAGACAGCTTCGTCTTTTTGTACATACTGCCGGGTAGTTGACCATAGGCCGTCGGCTCCAATAACGTAATCTGCCTCGAAATCCTCTCCCGCCTGATTAACAACTTTTACGTTTTCATCCCGGAGATCCACTTCCTGAATCATCGCATTTGTTGTCAGTGTGATATTCTTATCAGCTTCGCAGGCTTCCAGAAGTACTTTGTGCAGATCGGATCGGTGCATGACGATGTAGGGATGCCCGTACTTCTTTTTAAACTCTTCCCCAAGATCAAGTGCACTCAATTCCTCACCCGTTTGAGCATCACGCAGAACCAGCCGGTTTGGATAAACGGCATACTTATCAATTTCAGTTGTTAAACCAAAGCGATCCAGCACAGCCATGGCGTTCGGAGCCAGCTGAAGTCCTGCTCCAATTTCTCCAAATTCAGGAGCCTGTTCAAGCACCTGTACTTTCTGTCCTGCTTCAGACGCTCCAATAGCTGCCGCAAGCCCTCCGATCCCACCACCAACAATAATTAACTCTTTTGAGTTTTGACCTTTCATCCAGGATGCCTCCTTTGTTATTATATAAATAGAGAACTATTTTTCTATTTATATAATAAAACGCTATCATTTCCGACGTCAATAACATATTTTGTTTTTTTGAAAGCGTTTTAACATGGTAATATTTTGAAAACAGTGGCTACTCTTCTCTGAGAAGGCTTTTCAGCTTTCTATGTTGATGTAATTTTCTAAAAAATATAAAAAATTTTTTTAGAAAAAACTACTTTGTATCGCTATTTTTAAAGGAATTTATTTGAAAAGGAGTTTTAAAATGAGAATTTTAATGTATGGAGCAGGAGCTTTAGGAAGCTATTTTGGTGGAAGAATGAGCGAAGGAGAGTTAAACGTTTCTTATTATGTGAGAGAAAAACGCGCGGAACAGATTAGGAAACATGGTTTGACTATTAACAGTCCGCAGGGAAACTTTGAGACCTCAGATGTTAAGCTTTTCACCTCTCCAGAACAGATAGAAAACGTTGACCTGATCATCATAGCTTTAAAAGGGTATCATCTGGAAAAAGCCCTTTCCTCGATCAGAAAGATTGTTCAGCAAACAGAAGCCTATGTACTCCCTTTACTTAATGGGGTGGAACATATTAAAAAGCTTCAGCAGGCTGTTGGAGAAAAGAATGTGCTGGGTGGCTTTGCTTCCATTATTGCAACTTTAAACAGTAAGGGACATGTAGAACACACAAGTTCAGGTAGTGCCATGAAATTTGGCCCCCTTCATAAAGAGCAGGCTGCCTTTTGTGAAAAGTTCGCTGCTGCCACCTCCAGTCTGCGTACAAATGTTATTTGGGAAGAAGATATACTCAAACATATGTGGAAAAAATACATTTTTATTACTGCCTTTTCAGGTGTTACTTCGGCTTCCCAGTTGCCTGCAGGATACATTGCTCAATCAGAAGCTCTCCATTTAGTGGCCGAAAAAATCATTCGTGAAATGTATCAGTTGGCAGAACTCGACAATATTAATATAGAAAAAGGTGAAGTTTTTTCCATGATTCAGAGAATAAAAGCTTTCCCACAGGAAACAACTTCTTCAATGCATCAGGATATGAGAAAAGGTCTTCCACTGGAAGTGGAGCATTTACATGGAGGAGCCCTCCGGCTCGCCGAAAAACATAAGATAGCTCTGCCCGTTATTGAAACTATTTATGGTATTTTAAAGCCTTATGAGAATGGAAGACCCATGCGATAAACAAAAAGAAGGATAGAGGGCATTTTTCGAAGCCTCTCTATCCTTCTTTAATTCTTGCTCATCTTTCGGTAATAATCTTTAGCTACATTTAGAAATGCTAGCGCTGGAGCCGAGAGAGAGTCTCCTTTCTGATATGCTACTACAACATTATTTTTATAGGGGGGAGAGCCGAAAGTATAGCTGCGTGAGGAGGGCTTAAAATTATTAGTAATGATACATTCCGGAACTATTGTTAAACCTACGCCGCTGTTTGCAAGTCGATAGGCATTTTCGACGTTAATTGTTTCAAGTATTGCATTCGGTTTAATTCCGTTTGCTGAGAATATTTCATCAGTCATTCTTCTTAGACCTAACTCCGGCTTTAAAAGGATAAATTCCTGATTGCTCAGCTTTTTTAACTCATAGGGGAAAGGAGATAAATGGGCAGAGTTCTCATCATATAACTCGTGACCTTTTGGGACTACGATATACAGTTTCTCATCATATAAGTTTTCATAGCTTATGTCCGGATTAAAGATGGGGAGCATATTCAGACAAATATCTATTTTACGCTGCAGAAGCAGTTCCTCAATATTGTAGGCTGTCTGTTCTACAAGGTCGATTTTTATGCCGGGATAAGCGGATATGAATGCAGGAAGAATGTTATACAATGTATGCGAACCGAGAATTGGGTTGACTCCGAGCTTTAGTCTGCCCTTTTTCAATTTGGATATAGCTTCAATTTCATGCCTCATATCTGTGTGTATTTTTTCCACTTCTTCCATATACGACAGATATCTTTCTCCGGCAAAGGTCAATGTAAGTGGATTTTCATCACGTTTGATTAATTCAACCCCCATTTCTTCTTCAAGCTTTTTTACAAAGGTGCTCAAATATGGCTGAGAAATGTATAAATACCGGGCAGCATTTGAGAAATTGCCGTGTTCGACGATAGCCTTTAAATACGTGTATGAAAGATTTTTCAAAGTCCTCCCTCCCCCTTTTTTTCTTTAACTATAACTTAATTATTATAGCTTGCATATTAACATACGTATTTCCTTTTTCTATTCACTTGTTGTTATTCTATTTACACAGCAGATGGGCAAATTCGACCGAACGTCTCATTACCTCATCAGTTTTTTTATTCACACAAATGAAAACGCTTAATTAAAAAGGAAAGGCAGTGATGCTTCTATGTTTAGTAATCAAGTGGCGCTGATTACCGGTGCCAGTCAAGGCATTGGTAAGGAAATAGCTTATTATTTTGCGGAGAGAGGAGCAAGGGTCATTGTTAATTACCCTTTTGAATCTGAATATGAAAAAGCCCAGGCTGTAGTAGAAAGCATTCAGAAAGCAGGTGGCTGGGGAGAGGCAATCCAGGCAGATGTTGGAAAAGAAGACGAAGTAAAAAACATGTTTGAGCAGATTAAAAGCAAATATAATGCCCTTCATATACTTGTGAACAACGCTGGTATTACTAAAGATTCCTCCATTAAAAAAATGTCTGTCGAGCAGTACAGCGACGTGATTCATACTAACTTAACAGGATCGTTTTTAACTTTAAAAGAAGCATCCTTAATTATGGGAGGTCAAAGTTATGGGCGTATTATAAACACTTCATCCATTTCTGGACTTCACGGGAACTTTGGGCAGGCAAATTACGCTTCTGCTAAGGCGGGTATCGTCGGACTGACGAAAACTGCTGCTATAGAATACGCAAGAAAAGGTGTGACAGTAAACGCGATCGCTCCTGGATTTATTAGAACACCGATGACAGATCAAATTCCTGACGATATAAAGACTTCCATGATAAGTGAAATTCCGGTTCAGCGAATTGGAGAACCTGTGGATATAGCTTCTGCAGCAGCATTTTTAGCTTCAGAAGAGGCCGGATATATTACTGGCCAAATTCTCTCCGTCAACGGCGGTTCTTTTATGTAAATTAGTCACATTAAAATTATAGAGGTGAAGTATATGGAAAAAGTAGTTATAACAAGTGGAGCACGCACACCAGTAGGGGCCTACCTTGGCAGTTTAAAAACTGTGCCTGTAGAACAGCTTGCAGCAACAGCTGTTATTGGTGCTATGCAGCGCTCTAATCATTTAGATCCAAATCTCGTGAACGATGTCATCATGGGCCACGTAGAGTCTTCAAGCGAAGCTTCCAATCTTGGTAGAAATGCAGCTCTTCTTTCAAACTTGGAACATGTTCCGGGTTATACAGTGAATCGTATCTGCGGATCAGGAATTCAAGCTGTAGTTAATGCAACTACAGACATCATGACAGGTAATTCGGAAGTCGTTATAGCAGGAGGTGCGGAAAGCTTATCACGCGCACCCTATTATCTTCCTCTGGAAGCTCGATACGAAGGATTGAAAATGGGGAATCAGCTGTTAAAAGATGCAAATACTACTACTCATTATAATTCACAGCCCTACGGCCAATATAAAATAGATCATATGGGGAATACAGCTGAAAATGTCGTACGGCAATACGATATATCAAGAGAAGACAGCGATCAATTCGCTTATAACAGCCAGATGAGAACTAAATCAGCTGTAGAAAACGGAAGACTGGCTAAAGAAATAGTGTCTGTCAAAGTGAAAGATAAAAAAGGAAAAGTAAGTTATGTAAATAAAGATGAACATCCCCGTCCGGAAACCAACCTCGAAAAATTATCATCATTAAAACCAGTATTTGAAAAGGATGGCACAGTCACTGCCGGAAATGCTTCGGGACAAAATGATGGCGGAGCAGCTCTCGTTACCATGTCTGAAGCAAGAGCCAAAAAACTGAATTTAGAACCTTTGGCGGAAATTGTTGATTTTGCAAGTGTAGGTCTGGATCCACAGGTTATGGGAATGGGGCCTGCCTATGCAATTAGAAAACTTTTAAAAAAGCAAAATATGAATTTAGAAGAGGTTGATTTGTACGAAATCAATGAAGCTTTTTCCGGACAGATGCTCGGAGTGATGAAAGAGCTGGACATGTACTTTGATAGTCCATTGTATGCGCGGTTAAACGTAAATGGAGGAGCTGTAGCTCTCGGTCATCCCCTGGGAATGAGCGGAGCTCGTCTCACAATAACTTTAATGTATGAGTTGATTGAACAGAACAAACAATTTGGAATTGCCAGTGCCTGCATTGGCGGTGGTATGGGAATTGCAGTTCTTCTGAAAAACCCAAATTATAATCCCTAATCAGAGAAAGGAGTTATTATGGTAAATTTTATTACAGCTTCAGAGGCGGCAGCACTTATTCAGGACGATGATTTTCTTGCCTCCACCCCTATGGGACTTGGAGGTCTGCCAGAAGAGATTCTAGCCGGCATTGAAAAACGTTTTCTGCAGCAGGGACATCCACAGAATCTTACATTCGCTCACGCCTGTGGCATTGGAAATGGAACGGAAGGACGCGGGGCTGACTATCTGGCTCATGAAGGATTAACAAAACGAATTATTTCCGGTCATATAGGAGCTTCACCCCGTATGGGAAAATACGTAGCTGAAGAAAAACTCGAAGCATATTTATTTCCGCAAGGAGTAATTACGCAGATATGGCGTGCAACAGCAGGGAAAAAACCAGGAGTTATTACCAAAGTGGGGTTAGGTACCTATGTGGACCCTCAATTTGAAGGAGCTAAAGTAAATAATCGGACTACAGAGGAGCTTATTAAACGAATTCAATTAGAGGGAGAAGATTATCTTCATTACCCTACCCTTCCTGTAAATGTAGCCATTATCCGGGGAACGACAGCTGATGAAAAAGGAAATTTAACGAATGAAGGAGAAGTCGGAAGCTTTGAATTACTAGCTCTAGCTACTGCTGCGAAAAATAATGGGGGAATAGTGATTGCCCAGGTACAGAAACATGCCGAAGCTGGCTCCCTTGATCCAAAAAGAGTACAGGTTCCAGGAAATTTAATCGACTATGTAGTTGTAACTGAAAACCCCAATTTTCACTATCAGACTATGGGGACTTCATATAATCCTGCTCTTTCAGGGGAAATGCGTGTACCGTTGGGAGCTATTCCCCGGCTTCCCCTAAATCCGAGAAAAATCATAGCCCGGCGGGCAGCTATGGAATTAAAGCCGAAATCGATTGTTAATTTAGGAATTGGTATACCAGAAGGTGTATCCAGCGTAGCGGCTGAAGAAGGCGTGGTTGACGATATCACATTAACATTGGAGCTCGGAGTATTCGGCGGCATTCCAGCAGGAGGACCCGACTTTGGAGCTGCCTATAACCCCGGGGCAGTGGTCCAGCATGATGCTATGTTTGATTTCTACGACGGAGGCGGACTGGACACAGCTTTTTTAGGCGCTGCCCAGTTTGATAAATATGGAAATGTAAATGTAAGTAAATTTGGGCCTCGTGTTGTAGGGCCAGGAGGATTTATTAACATTTCTCAAACATCTAAAAAAGTAGTATTCTGTGGCACTTTCACAGCTGGCGGAAAAGCAGAAATAGGAAATCAGAATATCACTATTACAGATCAAGGAAAAGCGAAAAAATTTGTGCGAAATGTAGAACAGATCACTTTCAGCGGACAGTTTGCTTCAGATAACTCCCTCCCGGTCCTCTTTGTTACAGAACGGGCCGTCTTTGATATTGAAAATGGCCAGCTCAGATTAATTGAAATTGCACCTGGTCTGAATCTGCAGATGGACATCTTAGACTGGATGGAGTTTACACCGGTCATTGCGGAAGATTTGAAGGAAATGTCTCGGGAGATTTTTCAGGAGGAATGGGGATATCTGGAAAAAGCAATGTATGATTATAGCCAAGCAGACGTTATAGTGTAAATAAGAAAAGGGAGGTTAACCGCCCCCTTTTTTGTCTTAACTTTTTATTGGAAGCGCTCTCATAGACAAATAGTTGTTATCAAATAATATCGAGAACCAAAAGACCTGCGGTAGTATGTCAATGAAAAAATAAGATGATATTTGTTTATCAAAGGACATATTCAAGAAAAAAGCCCGTAGGAAAGAACCCTAGCATTTTTGGTAAAAACTAGGAGTTCGAAAGGT
>NZ_PZJJ01000025.1 GCF_003044065.1 Alkalicoccus saliphilus | reverse complement strand
CTCATCTGTCCATTCGATAGACATTCAGGGTCTCCCTGATTGTCTATCGAATGCCACCAAGCGAGAGCGCGGTAGAAGAAACGATCAAATCCCAATTATACGTGTCTAGTTTCTTGACAGAGTATCAGACTGTAGTAATTCTTCAGGCAGCAGCTTTTACTAAAAAAGCCCTGAAGAATCAGGGAAGGGGTCGTCAGAAAGACTTACTTCAAACGGCCTTCGTTACAGGAGCAGCATTATTATACATTTCACCTATGCTGCTCCTTACAGCAGTAGTGGCATATTTAGACTTTATTGCTCTGGAAGCTTTATAAATAGCTATGTTAAAGTTCGCTGTTGATGCCAGGAAAAAAACTTCACTTCCAACCGGCAGGCTTGCCGTGGAGGAGATTCTCAGCTTTCTCCGCGGCAGGTGTAAAGAGCTGCAGGCAACCTTAAATAACAACCCGGAGCTTTAATAGAGCCTTATAAATAAACCGAAAGATACGTAGATAAATTACTTTTCTATCCTTCGTTCTTTTATATCATCCGTCCTTTCCGTAGAACCACTTCATACGGAGGGATTTTTTCTTCTTTCATCGAACTCTATGCCATGATGTTACCATGGACGGGTGTGTAAATACGTCCTCCTGTGCAGGTGCTGAACTTCTATTTTATTCTGCAGGTTGCCTCCGCTTGCCGAAAAATATCTTGTGCTGACAGGCGGGAAGTAGAAAAAATAAAAGCAGTTTTTGGGAGGTAGGCGATTATAATAACTGTTAATGTATTCCTCCGCTTTGGGGTAGTAGTGGCAAACTGTAGGATATATTTATGAGAATGAGAATGCATATAGTTTTCGTCTGTAAAGCAGGATACACTAGATGTATCGACTATTTCATAGAAAAGGTTGGGATGAATAATGACGGGTGATATACTGCAGAGCCGCCTGAAAGAGTTGGAACGGATGAAGGAATGCGATTCTGACGTCCTGGTGGAGGGGTTAAGATATAATCAGCAGCGGATCATGTCCAACGAAGAAATATACTACAATAAAGAAGAGGATCAATCATGGATCGACCATTATTACTGTGATATTTCTTTTGGAAAAAGCAGTTTCCCCAATATTTTCTCTGAGATGAAAAAGCTTGTTGGCGCCACACATAAATATAGAAATCCCTATCACGTCAGTAAAGATCAGTATTTGTATACGTGGGTGGATCTTCAGCCGTACGGAAAGTTAAAGAATATTTATTCGGGAACGGAAAAAAGCCCGGAAGAAGCCATAAAGGAAGATTTTGAAACCATTTATAAACGTTTCGAAAAGTACCGCAGGCTGGTCGTAGCGCAAAGGTACTCGAAAAACAAGAGGGTCAAAAACCAGGTCCGGAGTATTTCCCGTCAGTATAAATTCAATGTGGAACACGTAGTGCCGCAATCCTGGTTTAGAGCGAAGGAGCCTATGAAAGGGGATCTGCATCATTTGTTTACATGCGAACCGGAATGTAACAGTATACGTTCCAACTACCCGTACTATGAGTTTTCTGCAGGAGCGAAACCTTTAAACATATATGATGAATGCGGTCTGCATAATGAAACAGGTCTTTTTGAGCCTGAATACGGCAAAGGTATAGTAGCAAGAGCTACCCTCTATTTCTTACTGCGCTATCCAAACAGAATTGTAAAAAGCTACAGACAGTTAATTAACCGGAAATTAATGCTGCAGTGGCACAATGAATTTCCAGTTACATTGTATGAAAAGCATAGAAATAAAGCGATTTTCGAAATTCAGGGGAATAGAAATCCCTTTATAGACTTCCCGGAACTGACGAAAAATCCTGCACTGTATACTCTGCTGTAGAACTGAAAACAAAATTTCCGATGAGCGTCTACGGTCTTCTGGGCACGCATCGCTACTGGCGATGACCTCCACATCTATTTTTTCCGTTGAATCGGTTGACAGCTACCTTGACACTCGTCCTCGTGCTTACGCTTATGGTTTGTCTCCTCCAGCTCATTCCAGTGGATAAATCCATATTTCTAACAGATTTTCTTGTTGAATACACGGAGGAATGGGGTTTCTTCCAATCTCTAAGAATGATTTGGGCCCTTATTCTTTTCGGAACTGGTGTGCTGCTCCCGTGTTTCTATCAAAATTCTTGAGGTCGAAAAGCTCAGAATTATGTAATTATCTTAGAGTATAGGAGAATATTTTAATTAATAGAGAGGCAAATAATTTTTCGAATAGGATTTTATGAACAAATTTCAAAAAATCTCTCCGAGCTGTTTAGGAAAGGAGTTGGGGAGAATCGCGAACGATGATATACTACAAAACCATCTGGATGAGCTGAGGCTGATGCAGCAGGTCAATTCGGATCTGCTCGTAAAAGAATGTAAAGAAAATCAGCGGCGGATATTGTCCGATAAGGAACTGTATTACGATGAATTAGAGGACCAGCTGTGGTTGGAAGAGTATTACCGAGGTATTTACTTAGAGAAGGAAGAATCTTTAGGACAGTTGAAGAAAACTCTTCACCAAACACATAAATACAGACAGCCGTACTATATCAGTAAAGATCAATACTTGTATACGTGGGTTGACCTGCAGCCGTATGGGGAATTGAAAAATATTTATTCGGGAAAACATGCGAGTCCGGAAAATGTTATAATGGAAGATTTTGAAATTATTTCGCAGCGCTTTGAAAAGTATAGGGAGCTTATAGAAGCTCAGAAACACGCGGACCCGGAGCTGATCAAGCATCTCCGCCTCATATCCAGACAGCATAAATTTAACGTGGAGCACGTCGTTCCCCAATCCTGGTACCGGGCGGCAGAACCTATGAAGGGCGACCTTCATCATATGTTTACGTGTGAGCCAAAGTGCAACAGGGTGCGCTCCAATTTTTTCTACCATGAATTTCCGAAAGGATCCAAATCTGTTCTGAAGTACGAGGACTGCGGTGTGTACGATGGTATCAGCCGCTTTGAACCGGAGTATGGAAAAGGAATAGCTGCCAGAGCGACGTTATATTTTTTGCTTCGGTACCCGGGAGTGATAGAAAAAAGGTTCAGAAAGAAAATTAACTTCCAGCTGCTCCTGAAATGGCACCGTCAGTTCCCTGTAACTTTGTATGAAAAACACCGAAACAAAGCAGTGTTTGAAATTCAGGGAAATAGAAATCCTTATATCGATTTTCCGGAACTGGCGGAAAAAACAGGTTGGTGGACTCTGTAATTAATCATAAGCGGCCTCTTCGTCTGTAAATTACCATACATTGACAAAGTGGCGGGAGAGGAGTAGTTTTTATTTAGCAGTTCATTAATCCCGGTCAAATGAGACCTTTTCGATCCGCAGTGCTTTAAACAGCGCAGCATCTTTATAGGCAGACGGACTGTTTGGCAGTCGGCGGGAAGAATGAGTCACTCGCTTGGTTTAATAAACAGATGTCAAGTTCTGGAGGGATGTAATAATGAAAAAACGCAGAAAGAAAGAGCAGAAAAATAAACAGTACGCTGTTATAGGACTTGGAAGGTTCGGAGGCAGTGTGTGTAAAGAATTATATGCCCAGGGTCATGAAGTACTGGCCATCGATTTTGACGAAGATAAAGTAAGGGAATACGCTGCGTTTGCCACCCACTCGGTGCAGATCGACACAACGGATGAAGGAGCTCTCAAAAATGTTGGTATCCGTAACTTTGATCACGTTGTCGTAGCTATTGGGGATCATATTCAGGCAAGTATTTTAACAACGCTTCTTTTAAAAGAACTCGGCATCGAAAAAATCTGGGTGAAAGCCCAGAACACGTATCACCAGAAAGTATTGGATAAACTCGGAGCGGACCTTGTCGTACACCCTGAATTTGATATGGGAAAGCGTATCGCCCAGAAAATGACGTCCGATAAAGTGATCGACTTTATCGACCTGGAAGACGACTACAGCATCGTCGAGCTGTACGCCACGAAAAAAGTAAGTGGAAAGTCATTAGCCGACCTGCATTTAAGAGCCACATATGGAGTAACGGTTCTTGCTATGAAAAACGGTGGAAAAATGAACATCGCTCCCCGTCCGGACGACAAAATCAAAGAAGACGACCTGTTGATTGTGATGGGACATAAAGATGACCTGGCAAGGTTTGAAAATCAAGGCTTGTAAATTTGACAGTCCATAGAAAAGATGGCTTTCACCCGCTGTCTTTACATATAAACAAAACTGGTTTAAAACTATATCTTCTTTGCAAATAGTATTATGTTAAGGGGAGAAATTAAATAACACGGTATAAGACATGCCGGCCCGTCGTTAAAATGAAGCTCGAAAGGAGGCCTCCGCCTTGCTCAACCTACCTGAAAACTACGGCACCGTCAGTCTCCGGCGGGACGTCACGGCGGGACTCACCGTCCTGATTATGCTCGTTCCTCAGGGCATGGCCTATGCTCTGCTGGCAGGCCTCCCGCCGGTGATGGGGCTGTACGCTGCAACACTGCCGCTCATCGTTTACGCTCTTCTCGGCACATCGCGACACCTTGCCGTCGGCCCCGTAGCGATGGCCTCCATACTGATTTTCTCAGGGGTCTCTGCTTTTGCCGAACCGATGACAGACAGCTATATCACACTCGTCCTTATTCTTACACTCATGGTCGGCGTGCTGCAGCTCGCACTCGGTCTTATGAACGCCGGAGCACTCATTAAATTCATATCAGCCAGTGTCATCAGCGGTTTCACTTCGGCCGTTGCGATTATTATTGGATTCAGCCAGCTTGGCAATTTTTTCGGTATTGATATGCCGAGCGAAAACCAGCTGATTCCGCTGTTTCTTGCTTTTATGGAAAATATCAGCGGGATTCACTGGCCTACAGCGGCTGTCGGGCTGGTTAGTCTTCTACTATTGGTTGTCATTCCAAAAATGACGCGCCGTATTCCGGTACCGCTGCTGATCGTTTTCGGAAGCATTATGGTTGCGTCAGCCTGGAATCTACCGGCTGCCGGAGTCGCTGTTGTCGGGGAGGTACCGCAGGGATTTCCGGCGTTTTCAGTACCTGAACTGGATTTTTCCGCG
Organism: Alkalicoccus saliphilus; assembly: GCF_003044065.1. Taxonomy (GTDB): domain Bacteria; phylum Bacillota; class Bacilli; order Bacillales; family Salisediminibacteriaceae; genus Alkalicoccus; species Alkalicoccus saliphilus. The sequence continues at coordinate 42,462 of NZ_PZJJ01000025.1, read as the reverse complement.
CTGCAGATGCTTCTGCCGACGGCGCTTACAATTGCTTTAATCGCGATGATGGAGTCGCTTGCGATTACAAAAACGCTCGCCGGAAAAGACAGTCCGCCGCTGAATGTGAATAAAGAACTCCGTGCCATCGGCAGTGCCAATGTCATCGGATCTTTTTTCTCCGCCTATGCCGTTACCGGAAGCTTTTCCCGGAGTGCGGTCAATCACCGTACCGGAGCCGTATCGCAGGTCTCAGCGATTGTTACCGCGGCCGGTGTCATTATTACACTCCTGTTTTTCACGCCGGTGTTTTATTATCTGCCGCAGGCTGTACTTGCCGCAATTATTCTTGCTGCCGTCGTTGGCCTTATCAGTATCCGGACGCTCCGTCAGACGCTCGCTGTAAAACAGTCCGACGGTGTCGTCTGGATCGTGACATTTCTGGCGACGCTTCTGATCGGTATTCAATGGGGGCTTCTCGTCGGAGTCGGTGTGTCCCTGGCTATTTTACTGGACCGTATTTCGCACCCGCGCATTGTGGAGCTCGGATGGGACGGGAAAAGCCGCAGCTACGTGGACGTTGAGCGCTATACCCATGCCGTGCGCATACCGGAGTTTATTTTAATCCGGATCGATGCCCGGCTGCATTTTTCCAACGTGGAATATGTCGAAAAGAAAATCGAATCCCTGATCTATGATAAAACGACAAACAGCCGGGAGCCTTTTCACGTGGTGATTGATATGGGCGGGGTAAACGATATTGATACGATGGGGATCGCAGCACTCGAACGGCTGATCTCCAAGTACGATACCGACAGTGAAATCACTCTTCGTTTCGTTAATGTCAAAGGTACGGTCGCAGATCTCGTGGGAAAAGCCGGATGGAGCAGCCGCACCGCTCAGGCGGTCACGACCGATTCCCTCAGCCACTACGTTAAAGTGCACCAGGCCGAGCACGACTACATGATCTAGAGTGTTTCCTAAAAGAAGGGTGTTTCTGTGAATACTCCCAGCAGAAAGCATTTTTAAAAATACTTTGTTCCTGTTTTTTTATATTGAAAATTAGTGAATATCGCAGGCGTTTGAGGAGCTGTCCAGTATAAGAGGGCAGCTTCTTTTTTGTGAACGAAGTGAGGTAGCAGCCTCTTTTATGGTGATTAATGAAGCGGGGATGCTGATTAATTCTTTTTGAAAGAGAGCTTATAATGATTAAAAGCTGTTTATAAAGATTAATAAACCCACTAATGATTAAAGATACGTCTATAATGATTAATCGACCTCCGCTAAAGTGAATACAGCCTTCTATAATGATTAAAAAGTCCGGTCCGGCTGGCCAGTCCGCTGCTAAGGAACCTTCCAATGAACAATTATGAACGAAATATATTATTTAGTTCAATTATATAAGCTGAATAACTTCATTAATTGAACGATTTGATATATAATCGTTTATATTAAGTATTTTCTAAGAAGGGAGAACAGAAATGATTACTCGGTTTTCCACGCCATCAAAGGTTGCTCTGCATGACGTTGGGGGCAAGGGGATGAACCTGATCCAAATGACTCAGGGAGGGCTGGTGGTTCCTGACGGATTCATTGTATCGACAAAAGCGTACGATCAGTTTATTGCAGAAAACAAATTACAGGATAAGATTGCCGCTCTGGTTGAAGGTGTGTCGGCAGATGACATGAACGCTTTGGAAAAAGTATCAGACGAAATTAAACAGCTTATCACTCAGGCGCCTGTTTCCGAAGGGCTGCGCTCACAAATCGTTGAGGCATACAACACGTTGGATGTCCCATTAACAGCTGTCCGTTCCTCTGCCACAGCGGAGGACTTACCGGAGATGTCTTTTGCAGGGCAGCATAACAGTTATTTAAATGTCAGTGGAGAAAAGAATCTTCTGTCAGCTGTCCAAAAGTGCTGGGCATCACTGTGGAATGCCCGGGCTGTTTCATACAGAATGAGGCATGGTGTTTCGCAGCAGTTTAAATCACTCTCTCTTGCGGTCGTCGTGCAGACGATGGTTCCGAGTGACTGTGCGGGAGTGCTGTTCACAGTTAATCCTGTAAACAACCGGCGTGATCAGCTGTACATTAATTCTTCCTGGGGGATGGGAGAGGCGGTAGTTTCCGGAATAGTCACCCCGGATGAATTTGTACTCGACAAAAAAACAGGGGAGTTGATTACTTCTGTCATTGAGAAAAAAGAAACACAGATTATCAGATCAGACGGCAGTAATGTAAGAACAGCTGTCCCGCCGGAGCTTCAGCAGAAAGAAAGTTTGAATCCGGAAGATCTGAAGCAGTTGTTTAATATGGCTCAGGCAGTTGATACGTATTACGGGGAGCCTATGGACACAGAATGGGTGATGAGCGGGGGGAAGGCGTACATTGTGCAGGCGAGGCCTGTCACGGGTCTTCATCCTATGCCGGTTAAAAATGACGATATAGAGAAGCATGGGCTGCGTTTATACTTTTCCTTTACCCGGGTGGCGCAGGGAATCAGTGAGCCCTTCACGCCGATGGGGCTGGAAATGTGGGCAGCATTAAAAGCAGTTGGTATAAACGCGGAGAAACGGCCCCGTGGATTCAAAACTGCCGCCGGCAGAATCTACTGGGACTTTACCGAACTCATAAGAAAGCCGAAACGTGCTCGGAAAATAGCTGAAAATATTAGTAATAGAGATCCGGTTGCAGGAAAAGTGCTGATGGAATTCGTGGATCGAAATAAGAGACAGCTTACTTCAAAGAAAAGTAAACTGCCGCTTCCTCTTAAATCCCTTCTGCCAGCAGGACGGTTTGCAGCAAGAGCAGCAGGGGCGTTCATACAGCCGCAGCATGCAGAAAGACGAAGCATATCCTTAGCGGAAAACCATTTGAAAACAATGAATCGAAAAGCGCTGACAAGAGAAACTCCAGCCGAAAAAATAGAGCTCATTGAAGAAATTATGGAACGTGCGATGAAAGTAATCATACATCAGTGCGCTTATTTTATCCCGGCATTTAAAGCGGATCAGCGGGGAAGAAAACGATTAAGAAAATGGCTGGGAAGTGAAGCTTATTTAGATCCCGTCATTCAAGGTCTCCCAAACAGTCCTACTTCTGCCATGGGATTCCGGCTCATGGAAATAGCTTACGAAGTCAAACAGAATGGGGAACACCTCAGCAAGACTCACCCTTTTGTTATTCAGTTTTTAAAAAATTACGGGCACCGCTCGAATGTCGAACTGGACGTCGGGCATCCGAACTGGAGAGAAAAACCGGACTATATTATGAATCTGCTTGAGACGTATATGAAAATGGATGAAGAGACTCTTTCATCTAAAATAAGCAGACATCATAACAGTGCAGACGAGGCTGTATCCTCGACTGTCAGAAAAGTGAAAGAGAAAAAGGGGAACCGGGCTGCGAAACAAATGGAAAAAGACTGCCGGTATTTACGTCAAACTCTTGGTCTGCGCGAAAGACCGAAGTTTGATTTAATCCGCTCGTTTGCCCTGATCCGTCAACTTCTGCAGGAAATCGGTGAGGAGCTCGTCGAAAGGAAATTTATTCAGGAAGTCGACGACGTCTTTTATTTGGAACTGGCGGAAGTAAAAGAACCTTCAGCTCCTCTGCTTGAACTGGTGGAAGAACGCAAGAAAACTTTACATGAACAGAAGAAACTAAAAACCGTACCGCGGTTTATGACCAATACAGGTGAATGCCTGTATGAGAGCGCTTATTCAAGCAGTGAAGACGGACTGCATGGCATTCCTGTTTCTTCAGGGGAATACACAGGCACCGTCCGTGTCGTCCACGATCCGGCAGAAGCTAAGTTAAAAGAAGGGGAAATCCTCGTAACGCACAGTACAGATCCGAGCTGGACCCCTTTATTTCTTACTGCAGGAGCTTTAATTATGGAAACAGGCGGTACTGCTTCCCACGGAGGGATCGTTGCGAGGGAATACGGACTTCCGGCCGTAAGTGGAATTGAGCGGGTAAGTGAAAAATTAAAAACCGGGGATAAGGTAACGATTAACGGAAACTCCGGGCAAGTTTTGCTGCTTGAAGAAACAGAAGGCGTATAAATGTATAATCAGGCCTCCTGTTTGAGGATATAAAAATTATCTTAAATTACTAGTGTTTCCCGGATCCTGCAGTGCCGTTTCTCAGCTTCAACCTGTGATATTATGAAAGCAGCTCATGCTGAAATGGATGAAAACGAACGAAAGATGACGAGAAGAAAGCAGCGGGAGGTTGCCGGAAATGCCGAAGGATGCTATTCGAAAATCAAAAAAACGTGAAGAAATTTTAGCTGCCGCAGAAACATTATTTCTCAGTAAAGGCGTGCGTTCCATTACGGTGGAAGAAATAACGCGTGAAGCTGAAGTCAGTAAAGCGACATATTATAAATATTTTTCAGATAAGCAGGACCTGATCAAACATGTTCTTGAAAAATTATTTAAGAAAAATCTACACAAACTGGAGAATATCGTGGAAATAGGAAAACGGGATAAACTCACCTATGAATCTTTTATGAGTGTCTTTGACCTGGATGAGTACGAAGAAATATTCCAATCGGACTTTATTAAAGAACTGCAGACAGACTATCCGGAAATGGTCGCTCTTTATACGCAGTGGGTTATGGAAAGGCGTCTGCCCAAATATCAGGAATTAATGCGCATGGCTAAGGTGGACGGACTGATTAGAATGGATATTGACACAGACTTTTTGATTCAGTATACCGTAGCTATGCGGCAGGCGATGATAAGTTCACTTCATGGCTCTCCTTATTACGATAAGAAAGTGGATCTGAAAGAGTTTTTAAGGCAGTTTTATGATTTATATTTGAATGGCGTCGTTAACAAGTAAGTCAATCAAAATTTGGAGCAGGAGAAAAGACTTCATTACCCGCCGTTTTTTTCTCATGATCTTGGGCAGTATAATTTAATAATTTCTGGATGATGAGGGGGATTTACAATGAACTGCCTGTAGTTCACTCCCGGCTGTACTGACCCTACACATGAGGATAACATCAGTCGTAAGCTTATAAGCAGCGGAAAAGAGGAGGAAACACCCAATGAACAAAAAGGAAGAACAGGTCCAGCAGATCATCGAAGAGACCGTGGAAATTAACGGCCCGTCCGGTTACGCGGTGCTGGATGAGTATGTAAATAATAAATCCATCGTCCTGCTCGGAGAAAGTTCCCACGGGATGTCGGAATACTTTACGGATAAAATCGGGCTGATACGCTACCTTCATGAAAAACATGACTTTAACATGCTGGCTCTTGAAAACAGTTTTATGGAAACGGCACTGTCCGAGCCTTTTTACAAAGACAAATCAATACAGGAACGGCTTCAGGACTGCTTTTTGGATATTTACCATACGAAAGAAATGCAGCCGCTGTTTACCGAAGCATGGACGGAGTCTTTAACCGTTGCAGGGATCGATCCTCAGCCGGCGTACACCCCACTGTCTGAAATGCTGAGGGACTGGATGGAAACATCTGTGGACGAAGAAACCGCTGAAGCGTTTCACCACTGTGAAAAATTATTTTTTGAAATTGATGACGTCATCCGCCAGAGTGGGAGAGCCTCGAAGCAGCTGAAAGACCGGATGGGACAGGTCGCTGAAAGATACGAAGTAATGCAGAAGCTGGTGGAAAAGCAGAAAGATCAAATTGAAAAGGAAAATCTCCCCGAGATGTATACACTTCTGTCCCGTGGCATCGAGAACCGTATCCACTGGCTGCGTCTGAGTCAGAAAAAGGCTCTCAGTTCCGGAGTGGACCGAAGTTTTCGAATGTTTGAAAATCTGAAGTGGCTGAAAGAAACGCACAAGCCGGGAGCGAAAATCATCGTCTGGGCCCATAACTTTCATGTGCGGAAAAATCAGCCCGCCGCAGCAAAACTGCTCGGTGTGAAATCCCTCGGTCACTGGGTGGAGGAGCATTATGGAAAGGAGAGTTTGACCGTTGGCTATTATGCCGGAAGCGGAACGTATGCCTCCCAGCTGAGAGAAGAAAAAACAGTGAAAATTCCTGGTGGCAGGCACATGGAAGCAGCTCTTATGAAAAAGGGAGGAGAAAAGCTTTTCCTGCCGGTTCGAAAAGATGAAACTTCTTCATGGCAGCGGACAAAGTGGCGCTTTCTGGAGTCGGGTATAACCGAGCTCGGCCCGGAAACATTGAAGCCGGAAAGTGCGTACGATGCGCTGATGTTTATCAGGCATGTTCAGGCTCCCGATTATTTTGAGCAGTAAAAAGAGCGGCGGGAGTTTGAACTGTCAGGGTATGAGCATGCGGTGCTGTCACAAGAGGATATTAGACGCCTGACTTATCAAAGAAAGACATATTGTCTCTTTGAACGTATCGGGGAAATTTATAGATCACCCGGTACAGAGAAACAAGCAATGAACTTTAATTGCAGCCAAAAGCCTCCAATCCGGATTCGGGGGCTTTTTTTAATATTTATGTTAAAAGCGGGATTGTTTCCGGCAGGTGAGAAGTACTGCTCCGATGCAGACAGTTATTACACCGGCAGCTGTCCACAAAATGCCTTTCCAGTTCAATGGAATGTCCCGGCTTCCTTCCGGCAGGAGAGAAGCTTCTCCTTTGTAGTATTTGTACAGCTCATCAAGCACCGGAGTAGGTACTGCCCCGGGCCGGACTAACGCAAAATATTCGTCGGTAATATGCTTCAATTCATCAGGAGCCGCCTCCAGGTGGCCGAATGAAACCTGAACTACTTGAAGTTTTACAACCTTTTTTAAATAGAATACTAAAAGCGGTTCAGGGAGCCATTCCAGCATATGGGAGACAGAAGCCGGAGTCATTTTAACATTAACGGCACGTAAAGCACGAAGAGCTTCTCTTATTCCTCTGATTGTTAAAACCCTTGCGTCCCGCGTATTGGCATAACGGTTTAAATCGGTACCCGCGGCATAGACAGCCGGAGGAAAAGCAGGGGCGACAAACGCCGCGTGGCATTTCAGCCAGTCCTCCATATCCTTTCGTATCTGTACACGATACCCGCTCATTGATTCGAGAATGTCTGCAGTTTCGCACGTCCTTTCCGTAACGGATCCATCAGGTTCTCCTACTGGAATCGTCCATTTCTTTTTTTCGTTCACAGGCAGCATCCGCATCACGTGGCCTTTCCGGTGCCCTCCCGGAAGTGGGAAACCAATCATCACACGGCTTTTGCCGAGAGCCTCCGTCAGCCTATTTGGCCCTTCAGCATTATTCATCATAAATAAATAAGTCGGAATGTTTTTATTAGCAGCAAGAGCCGGCAGTATATCAATCACCTGGTTTTTCCGCATTGGAATAATCACCAGATCGTAGTAATCGTCTGTTTTCAGGCTTTCAACGATGTTTACGTGAGTCACTGTCTGCTCTCCGGTCGAGCTGTTTTCCGTAACCACTCCGTGCTCCTTCAGCTCTTCCAGTCTCTTCCCGCGGGCCAGCAGAGAAACATCGTGTCCCGCTCTCGTCAGTTTTTCTGAAAACAAAGTTCCAAACGGACCGGCACCGTAGATTAAAATTTTCTTTTTCATTTGTGGATCACTCCTTTATACGTTTGATACAAACAGTGCGGAAATTCACATGAGCAGGAAAAGGGCAGATAAACTTGGCAGCCGGAAGGGGAGTGGAAATCCAGTACGGTCATTTCGTGATAAAATAGGGAGTAAATGAATGGGAGCATCATGACGCATAATTTAAGAAGATTAATGAGTTAAACAACGAAGGAGGGGTTTAAATGCGATCTGTCTACGGCACGTTTACAAAAGAAAACTGGACCATTGAATACACGATTCACGGAGAAGGAATTCCGCTGCTGATGTTTCACGGAGGACATTCCAGCTGTTTTGAGGAAGCAGGCTATCAGCCGCTTATCGACAGCGGTTTTTCTGTAATTACCCCGTCACGCGCAGGTTATGGCGGAACGTCGGCTTCCATCGTCCGCACCTTGCAGGAGGCATGCCGTGCCTACGAAGCACTGCTGCAGCATCTGAAAGTTGGCAGGGTCCATGTCGTGGCTGCGTCCGCAGGCGGGCCAACGGGAATTGCATTTTCAGCGGCATTTCCGGAACTTGTCCGTTCGCTTACCCTTCAGTCGGCGGTGACTAAAGAATGGCTGAAACCGGAAGACAGAACATATAAGGCTGCACGCATATTGTTTCATCCTAAAACAGAAAAGTATACTTGGCAGCTGATTGCTTCCTTAAGCAGCTTGTTCCCACGCTTTATGCTGAAACAGATGTTTTCTTCTTTCAGTCTGTTGACATACGCGGAAGCGTCGGACCGTATCGGCCGGGGCGACCATCTGATTCTCTCATCTATGAACCGGCGCCAGCGATCCGGAGAAGGATTTCTCATAGATTTGGAGCAGACGAAGATGATTACTGTGGAGCAGCTCGAAGCCATTTCCAGTCCGGTGCTTATTATGCACAGCCGTTTTGACAGCTCCGTCCCGGTGGAACATGCACAGCACGCCGCTTCCCACATACCACATACCGCTGTTGAGCTTCTCGATTCGTGGGGGCACATTATCTGGCTCGGAGATAGGGCGGAGGAGGTCGATGAAAAGCTGCTTGCTTTTTTAAAGGATCATGAACAGAAGCTTTGAATAATAATAAACACATCGTTAAAACGAAAGGTTATTTTGCAGAATACTAGGAACTGTTTTTTAACTAATGAGGGGCAGGGGCAACGGCCTGTCTGCAGGAAAAATGAAGGCGGTTCCGATGGTGGATTTAGCAGGGGAGGACAGTTCAGCCGCTGTCACTGCCAAAGAAGTCTCTGAAAGACTGAATGATCATATCGCGGTTAAGGGCTGCTATCGACGTGGTAAGTGGAATACCTTTAGGACAGACACGCACACAGTTCTGCGCATTGCTGCATCCCTGCAGGCCGCCGAGTTCCATAAGGGCATGAAGCCGCTCGGCTTTGTTCATTGCCCCTGTAGGGTGCGCGTTAAAAAGACGTGGCTGGGTAGCTGGGGCGGGTCCGATAAAATTGGAGCGGTCATTTACGTTCGGGCAGGCTTCCTGGCACACGCCGCACGTCATGCATTTGGAGAGTTCATACGCCCATGCGCGTTTTTTCTCTGACATTCTCGGCCCTGGTCCGAGGTCATGTATACCATCAATAGGAATCCATGCTTTTAACTTCTTGAGGGAGGCAAACATACTGGAGCGGTCTACAACAAGGTCCCGCACAACAGGGTAGGTTCTCATCGGTTCCAGCTTAATAGGCTGGTCGAGTTTGTCCACGAGAGCAGTGCATGACTGCCGCGCTGTCCCGTTAATCATCATGGAACAAGCTCCGCAGACTTCTTCAAGGCAGCTCATATCCCACGCTACCGGAGTCGTCTTATTACCCTCAGCATCCACAGGGTAAGTGCGGATTGCCATTAAAGCAGTGATCACGTTCATACTCGGGCGATAGTCCACTTCAAACGTCTGCATGTACGGCTTACTGTCCGGATCATCCTGTCTTTCGATGATAAAACGCACCTTTTTATTCTCTGCCATTTGAAGCCCCTCCTTATTTTCTAAGAATTAAGCGCTTCCATTATATTACACTTTGATTGTACCATGACTTTCCTGGAGTCTTTCTAATTAAATTTTTCACCTGCACGGGTTCATGTGTCATTAAATGACGTACAGCAGCGAGGAAGTCGGCGCGCAGATATATATGAAAACAGAATAATAATTTAAAAAGCTGCACCGATAACGTGGTGCAGCTCTAATGGAAGGAGGGGAGCATTTTAGAGACAGTATTTATAATATGGCCGACATATTAACCCTGAAAAATTATTTGTTCTCTCTAAAGTTTTTCTCCATCGAGCGTGCCACCTGAGACGAAGAAGGGTTCTTTTCTTTATACAGCTGGTGAATAATATTCTCATAATCCTCTGTATGACGATTTTGACTAAGTTTGTAGGCAGCTTGAATGTCGTGAACTTTAATTTTAAATCCGACAATTCCTTTCAGCTGATTTTCAAGTAACTCAGTAGACAAATTCTCCCATAAAACTGGATTTTCACGCTGTTTTTCGAATTTTTCCAGCAGCTTGGCCAGGTCTTTTTTCAATTCTTCTTCGTTTAGAAGGGTGGCTGTACCGTAAATATGTACGGCCTGGTAGTTCCAGGTCGGGACATTTTCCTTTTCATACCAGGAAGAAGATATATAAGCGTGCGGACCCTGGAACATCACCAGTACTTCCTCATTCGCTTCGAGTGTTTTCCATTGAGGGTTTCCATAAGCCGCGTGTCCTGTTACAAAATACGACTCCTCTTCTTTTACCAGCTGCAGCGGCAGATGCGTGGCGATCGGCTTTCCCTGATCGGTAGTGACCACCGTGCCAAAAGAGTGCTGCTCGACAAAGTCCAAAATCTCATCCGTATTTTCGACTTTAAAATATTTCGGAATATACATCTGATCCTCCTCTTAAAATACTATTCGATTGATTTTTTCATAATGAGGTCGATCTGTTCCTCCTCTCCCATGTAAAAAGAGTGCGAGCCTGACTGAACAAATCCTTTTTTCTCATAAAAGCGGATCGCCCGGTCATTTTTTTCCCACACTCCTAGCCATATTGTACGTTTTCTGAACTCCTCAGCCATGCCGATGGCTTTATTTAATAGATATTTGCCGAGACCGAGCTGTTGAAACTTATTTCTCACGTAAATTCTCTCAATCTCCAAAGATTCAGCGCCCATTTCTTCCGACTGGGCCTCGTCCGTATTCACTTTTAAATAGCCGGCGATCTCACTATCAGCATAAACGAAAAAGAAATGACTTCCGCTGTGGGCCAGTTCTTTTTTCAGCTGGCCGGGATGAAATGCCCTATCGAGATACTGATTCATACTTTCTACAGAGTTTTGATGCACAAACGTTTCCCAAAACGTTTCCCGGCTGATTTTCTCGAGTTCTGATACATCATCCAGCGTACATTTTTTTAACATTACAGACATACCAACAGCTCCTTTTTGAAAGCTCAATAAGTTCTTTTGTTTACTTTTTTTACATACTCCCAGTCCTTTTCGATGTTTTTTCTTGTCCGCTGAAGAAGGTGGAACAAGGTATCTGCTTCCTCTTTCGAAAATCCCTCCAACGCCTTACTGTTGGAAAAATCGTTTTCTCTAATAATCATTGGATAAACCTTCTTTCCTTTTTCAGTTGGGAGGAGCTTTTTAATTTTCCGGTTATGCGGATCTTCCTGCTTTTCAATAAAACCATTCATTTCCAGCTTTTGTACGGAGCGGGCGGTGGTCGTACGGTCCACTTTTATCATTTCGGCTAACTTGTCCTGGATAATCCCTGGATTTTCACAGATTCGTACGAGGTACAAATATTGACCTTTTGTAAGGTCGAACTCTTTAAACTCAATGTTACTGATAGAGTCGAGAGCTCTTGCTATCATGCCTATTTCGCGGAGTATGTTTGTCATCATTGACTCCTTTCTGAATTATTCAGCTTCTGGCTTAAATATAAATGTTTTTTGTTGCATTTGCAACAAAAAAGAAAATTTTTTCTATAAAAAAATCCCGCCTTATGAAAAGGCGGGATGCAGCTTTTATTAAATTACAGACGGCTGTCCTGAAGCAGCCGTTCGATTTCCTCTTTATGGCCGGTTTCATCGGTAATAAAGTCTTCGAGTTTAACGACCAATTCGGTCAGATTCAGGTCATCAGCCTGCTTTTTGCGTGTTTCATACCGTTCAATCGTTGCGATTTCTGCTTCTTTTGCCTGTTCGAGCAGATCCCGTACTTCAGTTACCTGTTCAACTTTCGCCGGTGTCGTTGTCGGCGTGCCGCCGAGCGTCTTAATTTTTTCGGATAAATAGAGAGCGTGGGTGCTTTCATCCGCAACCTCGCTTTCGAAAAACGGTTTCAGCACCGAACGGAAAAGTCCGGAGACTACTGAAGCGTTATACGTGTACATAATAATCGCGGCGTATTCGTTCGCCAGATCCTCATTTAAACCATCAATTAGTTCCTGCATTTTTTGATCCATAACGTCTATCCCTTCCTTTCTAGTTATAACTGCCTACATATTATGCTTTCCACAATATAGAAAGGTTAAACCTTTTATAGAAGAATAAATTTCATAAACAATTTTTCGGAAGAGATAATTCGTCGATAAGGTAATTGTAATATATCACCTGAAATAATATTCTGGCTGCGAAAATGATTGTGATAAAAGCTTTCTTCGAGCCAGGTGAAAAGAAACGATTCAGGAGGTCTTAGAAATTAAGCAGTGATGAAATTGAGTCAACACTACGGAACAATAGGGTTCAGGATGGTCCTGACCCTTTTGTTAATGCAGTTTCTTTCTTTGTTGCCTTATCCAATAATCAACAGCCATAAATAAAGTCCTGTCAGCGTAATAAACAATGTTGGAATCGTAATGACGATCCCCACTTTAAAGTAGTAGCCCCAGCTGATTTTTACGCCTTTCAAAGCGAGTACATGGAGCCAGAGAAGCGTAGCGAGGGAACCGATTGGCGTAATCTTCGGACCGAGGTCGGATCCGATAATATTCGCATAAATGAAAGCCTGTTCCATCGTGCCGGTTAACGCTGCATCGTTAATGGCAAGTGCATTGATCATCACCGTCGGCATATTGTTCATAACGGAGGAAAGAAAGGCAGCAATGAAGCCCATCGATATCGTACCGATAAACAGTCCCTGATCCCCGGCATTATGGAAGACCCCTGCGAGCACATCCGTCAGTCCGACGTTTCGGAGTCCGAATACGACAACATACATTCCGATCGAGAAGACGACAATCCCCCATGGGGCACCTTTCATTACTTTCGTCGTATCGACTGCATGGCTGCGGCTCGCCATAATCAGGAAGAACCCGGCAATCGACAGAGCCACAAAGGAAACAGGGAACGTCATGGATTCCCCTGTAACCGGGTTACTGATATAGATGAATTCACTGATAAAATAGCCGGCGAGGAGCACACCGAGAACAGCCCAGGACAGACGGAACATTTTGTGATCCTTAATAACCTCTGCCGGTTTCGGAAGCATTGACATGTCGTACGATTTAGGTATGTCTTTACGGAAATAAATATAAAGCACGAGAATACTTGCAAAAAGAGCAAAAAAGTTCGGTACGATCATGACAGAAGCATACTCAATAAACCCGATGCCGAAAAAGTCGGCAGATACAATGTTCACGAGGTTACTGACAATCAGCGGGAGGGACGTGGAATCAGCGATAAACCCGCTTGCCATAATAAACGGAAGAATCATCGCATCCTTGAAATTCAGTGCCCGTACCATCGCGAGAACGATCGGAGTTAAAATAAGTGCCGCACCGTCATTAGCAAAGAAAGCTGCGACAACCGCTCCTAAAAGAGAAACAAAAACAAACATTTTCACGCCGTTTCCTTTGGCAACGCGTGCCATATGTAAAGCTGCCCATTCAAAAAAGCCGATTTCATCCAGGATGAGAGAGATAATAATGATACCGATAAACGTTAATGTCGCGTTCCACACAATACCCGTTACTTCACCAACGTCCGCAAAATTAACGACTCCTGCAAGGAGTGCGAGTACGGCACCGATGCTCGCCGACCAGCCGATACCAATATTTTTCGGCTGCCTGATCACTAAGTATAATGTAAAAAGAAAAATAATCACTGCCAGTGAAATAGATAGCATAAAACTTCCTCCAGTCTAATAAACGGGTGCGGTCAAAACGAATTTTTCCGTTTTGACCGCGGTGGATAATGGTTATTTAATTAATGTTTTCAGACGTTCCAGACCTTTTACCTTATCTGCCTGCCACGGGATGATACACGTTTTCCGGGAGTAGGATTCCTGTACTTCGCGGATCCACTTTCTTTCCGCATGGGCCCGTCCCGAAAGAATCGGGTCTGTCGTACCGGTTTCGTGATAGCTCTGGTTGATGATCCACCAGGCCGGTTCGATCTGTGCCCGGCGGAGATCTTCCTGCAGACGGCCTGCTTCATAGACCGGGGTTGCTTCCGGCAGCGTGACGAGGCTGATAAACGTTTCTTCCGGATTTCTGAGGCGGGGCAGCAGCTGTTTGACCGATTCCGGCAGATCACCCTGTGTGCGTTCGACTTCCCGGTGATAGGACTGGGCAGCATCCAGGAGAAGCAGCGTGTGTCCTGTCGGTGCGGTGTCGATAACGACAAAAGCATCTTTTGCCTGATCCACAGTTTCTGCAAATGCCCGGAAGACAGCAATTTCTTCTGTACACGGAGATTCAAGATCTTCCTTAATATAAGCAAGCTCCTCTTCTGTCAGGTCTTCACCGACGTTTTCGAGCACCTGCGCTTTGTACTTCTCGACTTCTTTTTTTGGATCGATGCGGCTCACGGTTAAAAGATTATCTCCGCTGTCTGAATCCATTACAAGATCCACGTGTGCCGCCGGATCAGTCGTCGTGAGCAGGACGCGGTGCCCGCGGTCCGTAAGCCCGGCCGCGACAGCCGCAGCAACGGTCGTTTTGCCGACGCCGCCTTTCCCCATCGTCATGAAAACTCCCTGTTTTTTAGCTGACAGGTCGTCGATCATCTCACTGATGGAAGGAAGCTTGATCGGCTCTGTTTCCGGGATCTCTTCTATCATCTCCAGTGCCTCCGGATCAAACAAATCACGGAGTGCCTGAAAGCCTGTAAGGTTGTAGGGAACAAGCGGAAGATGATACGTCGGTTTGTCGCCAAAATAGGCCGGAATGGACTGCAGGGCTTCCTGCTGCATCGCTTCCAGCTGGATCGCTGTTTGATCATCAGAAGAGCGTTCAAATACTCCGTTTACGACAAGCATCTGATTGCGGATGCCGATTTCTTCAAGTTCTTCCGCTGCTTTTCCTGCTTCGATCAATGTCGAGTCATCCGGACGGGCGACAAGGACGAGTTTTGTACGCTCCGGATTGGCAAGAGCTTCCACCGTCTTCTGATATAGCGCTTTTTTGTCTGCAAGACCTGCCAGCGGTCCGAGGCAGGAAACGCCGTTGTCGTTTGTTTCAAGAAAATCGCTCCACGCGTTTGGCAGCTGCAGAAGCCGCAGCGTATGGCCGGTCGGTGCTGTATCAAAGAGTATATGATCGAATTCCGAGGTTGTGTCTTCATCGGTCAGAAGGGTTGAAAACTCATCGAACGCTGCGATTTCCACAGTACAGGCACCGGAAAGCTGCTCCTCCATACTGTCCAGTGCAGCCTTAGGAAGCGTATTGCGGTAGGGATCAATTATTTTATTACGGTACGAAGCGGCAGCCTCCTCAGGATCGAGATTGGCAGCGTAAAGGTTTTTCACCCCGGGGACGGGGGCCGGTTTATTGGCAAGTGTCGTACCAAACACGTCCTGCAGGTTTGAAGCCGGATCAGTGCTTACAATAAGTACTTTCTTTCCCTGGTCCGCAAGGGATACTGCCGTCGCGCAGGCAGCTGATGTTTTGCCGACTCCGCCTTTTCCTGTAAAAAATAAATAGTTTGTATCGACAAAATCACCGATCATTAATTGTTTCATTGTATGGGGCCTCCTTCATTATCTGAACAAAATTTCTTTTTAAATGAAGTTAAACGTAATTTAACTTCGCAGACAGCAGGAAGGATAGGGGTTGTTAATACCGCTCCCGCTTTCATCCTGCCGCAGGCTGCTCTGGGAATCTCCTTGGTGGCCCGGTTAAAACGGAGTTGGACGTAATAACAGCAGAGAACTCTGCCAAAGCCTTATAAAATGGAAAATTATTCTTTAAAAATCTGATGAAGAATTTTATTTATTAAAAGAAATATTCAACGTTTTCTTTGGTGTTTTCAACTTTTCCCGCAGCTTATCGTCTTCGATATCGAACCAGGAGGCAAATTCAGACACGGTTGGGTAGCGCCCGCTGAATGTCAGTTTGCCGTCTGCAGCGACCGCCGGCAGACTCTCGACTCCGTCATTTTCCATCAGTTTGACTACTTCAGAATTTGTAGAGAAGGGCATAGGCTCCTGCGCGAGATTGTAGCGTTTAACGTCGTAACCCATGCTGTTCAAAACAGACACAAGTCTCGCTATCTTTGTCAGTTCCGGATTGACATCCGTCCCGCATACACCTGTCGGGCAGCAGAGAGCAGGATCGAAAATTTCAACTTTTTTAATCATAAGATGGTGCCTCCTTTAAAATCATTCATTTTACTAATACAGCCTTAAGGAAAATAGAAGCAGAATCAGCTTTTCTCGAGAAATCGAATTTCTGTAATTTCAATAGAGCAGCGTGTTCGGAGGCCGCTGGCCGTGATCTCATCCACCTGCTCTTTGGCAGAAGGGAGGTTTTGAAGTATCTGTACGAGCTGGTCGTAATGCGCATATTCTTTGTTAAGCTTGTAAATCTGCCACTGATCATGCTTGTGGGACGTGATCATACCAGTCTGCTTCAGTTTTCTCAGGCTCTGGCTGACAGCGGGCTGACTGCTGTCGAGCAGCGTTTCAAGATCACAGACGCAGAGGCCTGCCTCATATAAAAAACGCAGTGTATGAAGACGTTTTTCGTCTCCGAGCATTTTGTGCATCGCTGCATAGGAAGAAAGATCAGGATTCTTCATTCCCTCACCTCATTATCGTATATAATAAATCAAGTATATAATCGTTTTGTTATATAATCAACCGTTGATAAAAAACACTTGAATTTGTTTTTAACGAGCTTTTTGGAAAGCTGCGTGTTGTGCAGATGATTTAGGTATATACTGGGAAGCAGGAGAACTGTTGTTACACAGCTTGTTGGAAAATTATATCGAATCGTGAGGTGTTTTATTATGTCGATCACGTTCCAGCGTCTTAAGAGCACCAGCAGGGGGTTAAAGCAGGTGAGGGAGCTGAACGAACTTTATGCGGAAGCATTTGATGAAAAAGAAATGTATCTTGAAAATAAGCCGTCGGATGAGTATGTTCTGAAGCAGCTGGCTAAAAAAGACATCATCGTATGTACTGCTTTATCCGGTGAACAGGTAGTTGCCGGACTGACGGCATATGTGATGGACAAGCTCGAGAGGGAAACGTGCGAAATTTATATTTACGATCTCGCTGTGGACGCAAAATTCCGCCGAAAGAAAATTGCCACGCACCTGCTGGAGTTTCTTATTAAAGAAGCTCAAAAACTTGAAGCCTCCGCCGTGTTTATTCAGGCAGAAGCGGAGGACGAGCCGGCCGTTGCTCTGTATGAGTCGATGGGGGAGCGGGAAGTGGCATATCACTACGATATTTATATTAAAGAAAAGTGGTAAAACATGAAAATTTATAAGTAGCGACCTCAATTTTTACGTACTTGATATAGTAATTTTCCAATCTTTTTGTTACTTTATTTTGAAATAAAACCACTATTAAGCTAATTTATGTATAATAATGTTATACATAAATTAGTAGAGTTATAGGGGGTATTACTTTGAAGCAAGTACCATTTATTTACGAGGTGAACTGTTTCTACTACGATATCGAAGACTTCGAGGTGAAGGGAAAGACAGTCACTGCAGAACTCATTTTTGAAATCGAGCATTTTCATTGTGTTTATTATAAGGGAGTATATACATTAATTCATACGCCATCAGGATACCCTATCAAAGATTATCATAGCAAAGAAATACTTCAAGTTATCGCTACATACTTTTTAGAAGTAATGGATTGGTCTCTTCCCAAAGCACCCGCTCTAGTTCTGGAATGTGAAAATCTTAAAATATTTTTAGGTGAGGTTGTGGGAGCTGCGCTTGACGGACAAAAGCCTCCTGTTTTAAAAGAAAAACTAAACTATCAAATTATCTTCCTTAATTATCCTGAAATTCGTAGCAGGTGGGGTGAATTCGAACAAGCTTGGGAACATCTGAACAACCTGGAAGGTCTTGAGAATATTAAACAACAAGTTAAGCAATTAATTCAACAATTAAGAGGTCAACTAATTAATACAGGTAAGGTAAAAAATGTGACACAGTCTATGCATATGCTTTTTACAGGCCCCCCAGGGACAGGAAAAACGGAAGTCGCCCGTATAATTTCAAAAATATTTTATTCTCTAGGTATAATTGAACAGGATGAAGTTCACGAACATGACCCTTCTACATTAGTAAGTTCTAATATTGGCAGGACTGAAGAACAGACACGTCAAGCTATGGATAAAGCAAGAGGAGGTGTCTTTTTTGTAGATGAAGCTTATGCTCTTTTTCGTGAAGGAAAAGATTTCGGAAAAGAAGCTATAGATGTAATGGTGAAATACATGGAGGATTATCGGGATGATATTGTAGTGATACTCGCTGGCTATACTAGCGACATGGAATATTTTCTAACAAATGCGAACCCTGGACTTAGGTCGAGGATTCGATTCACATTTACTTTTCAAAATTATACACCTGAGCAGCTTGGTAATATAGTAGTTCGCATTCTATTGAGTAATCATTACAATATTGATAAGAACGTTCCTATAGCTTTGCAAAAAGCAATGGTGCATATGGCTGAGCAGGGGGCAGTTTATGGTAATGCCCGTGCTGCGCGTTCTTTAGCCGAAGATATTATTGACCAATTAAATATTCGAATTGGAAAAGAATTCGGGAAAGTAGATACTCTCCTTATTGTGGCTGAAGATGTTAACAATGCTACTGGGGCAAATTTTCATCCGAATGAACAAGAAGGAATGAAAGGAATTCAAGAGAAAGCTCTTAAGGATATCCATAGTTTAATTGGACTTAAAGAAATAAAGGAACAAGTTGAGGAGTTGATAAAATATGTAGAAGTGGAAAAACTTCACTTTGAACATGGGCTTTCGTTAGAAAAACCTAGGTTACATATGACTTTTGAAGGGCCTCCTGGAACTGGGAAGACAACCGTAGCTCGTATATTAGGAGAATTTTTCAGATCTTCCGGCTTGTTATCTACAGGACAATTTATTGAAGCAAATCGCTCTGATTTTGTTGCCGAATATCAAGGTCAAACAGCCAAAAAAACTCAGGGAATCTTTAACAAAGCTAAAGGAGGTATACTTTTCATCGATGAAGCATATTCTTTGTATAGGGGTTACCGGGATACCTTTGGATTAGAAGCTGTTGATATTATTATTTCAGAAATGGAAAATATGCGAGAAGATCTTGTAGTTATTTTAGCCGGCTATACAGAAGATATGAACCATTTAATGAAAGCAAATGCAGGGTTTGAATCTCGTATTAGTCGGCGTTTCAATTTCTCAGATTATTCCAAGGAAGACATTATAAATATGGTTAAGTTACTTTTGAAGAAAAACAATCTATACTTTTCATCTGCAAAGGATGATATAATCGAAGAACTTTTTTCAGAAGTTTCTACCTTCTCTGGAAACGGCAGGTGGGCTAGTAATTTTGTTGGAGAAGTGCAAAAGGCCCAATTTTCTCGCATTAGTGATGAATCGAAAAACACAACCGTGAATAAGGAAATGCTTACCAAAATAATTGCAAGCGATTTGAAAAAGGCATTTCGAAACATACAATTAAGCCATACTTCAATTAGAACGGATTAAATAATTACTCTGAAATTTTGAACAGGATAATAACTTTTAAGCTAATATAAATGGTTTAATACGAATTCTTAAATGAAATCATTTAGATTTAAAGAGTAAAATCAGAAACAGTTAGTAAGTAGTATTTAAAATAGTTAAACAAATTACAAAATTTCATTTAGGAACGGAAATTATATTTTGTAAGCATATCTAATGTTTTTACGGAATATTTAAATTTTTATTTTTCATGAAAGATTTAATGATTTTATGAAGAAAGATAGTGATTTTTTAATTAAAACACAATTGAATCAATATTTTCCTTCTTTACCTAATTATTAAAATAAGTATTAAAAAGGAGGTAATAAATGAAAGTATTAATCAACGTTTTAGGCTTCTTAGAAAAAATAACTTTAATTACTGCGTTTCTGATAGGATTTGGATTCATTATATGGGCCTTTGGTCAAGCACTGGTTTGGATAGCATTTTTATTCGGTTTTGAACATCAATACACGGCAGCAATTTTAAGTGAACTTCATTTTATAAATGCTATTCTTTTTACATTCTTACTAATGATCTATTGGTTTGAATCTAGAATTGACCCTACAAGTGAAAATAAAGGATATTTTGTTGTCATTATAGTCTTCTGGACCTGGCTATTTATGATACTTGGATTCAGTCCATTGCTATCACTTTTGGGTATAGTGATAGGTCTATTAATCAGTCAACTTAACATCGATTCTAAGGCTGTAATAGGGGGCATTTTTCTCTTTATTGTTTCAATGGGTTACAAATTGTGGAGTAGTGAGCTCACAACAGGGCTGTTCTCATTTTTGCAAGCTATCACAAATGTTGAAATAATCCGAGGAAATATAATTGGTATGCCTATTATTACAATTGTTGTAGGATATTTTATTGTAGGATATTTAAGTCGCTCTCTTGCAATCCAAGAAGTCACAGCTGAAAAAGAGGAAGTGAAATTAAAACAAAGCCATAATGATTCTTCAGTAACTTCTTTAAAGGAAACGGCGCAAGAAGTGAGAGAACCTCAACATCTAGAGGGGACACGAGAATCGACGGGACATTCAGTAGTACGAGACTCTTCTAAAGAACGAACATCAAGAGATATGAGAACCTCAACAGAAAAAAAGAACGTACCCAATCGTCTTTTTGCTTCATAGAATAATTTAATGCACATAATACGCTAGCATTTAATGTTTAAAGAACTAAATTTAAATACCGATAATAGGGGAACTGCCTCTTTATATTGAGGATGTAGTGAGTTGCTGGATGCTTCCAGGCTGAATGGAAAGTTACGAAACAGCCGGTAACGCATTCAGAAAAAAACTGATGAAGCAAGCATTATGTTAGTCAGTCGTTTAACCCTTACGGTAGTATACGGAGTTTAATTATGATAAAGCTTTATCCACTTATATTAAAAGTTTATTAATATATGCACATAAAAAAACGCAGCGGGTAATTTTCATTTCCGCTGTGTTTTTTTCTATTCGCCAGCACTGTGTGTTTACTTCAAAGAACTGTGGAGCCAGGAGACACCTGCAAATAACAGCGAGTCGAGCTTCATTTTTTCTTCATATATAGTAACAACAGTCGTCGTATCTACAGGGTTCTGCCGTTCGGCCCGTCCTTGAAAAGCTCTTCTTCGTTTTTCACTGCATAAAAATTTAACTCCTTGAACCGGTTAACAGGCGAATGTGCCTTATACATCTGCCCCTCCAGTGCAAAATACAGCGTATTCCCGATTTTTGCTTCCGAAGCGCTGCCGATTTCCCGGTCGTTTCTGTAAATAAGAAAATCAGCCGCGTAGACTGAATTTTTCACTTTATTCTGTGCCTTTAACTGATAAGTAAGCTCCTCAGCCACACTTTTAATTTGGATATGCTGCACAGCTCTTCTCGTTACATGCCGGCCGATAGTATGCAGAAAAAAATTGTCGCTGTATCTGTTCATCTTTCCGAATACTATTTTATTGGAGTCATAAACAGCAAATTTCTTTACTGAACTCGTATATTTAGGTGGAGCAAATGATATTTTAATACGGACAACTCCTTTCTGAAGATGACAGACAAAATAGTCTGACCAAGAGGCTGGGGTTCTTTACCACTCAAAAAAGAACTTCAGTGACATCGTTATCGCTGAGTAGATGACCACCGCACCGGCAAATGTCGGGAAGTGGGTTTCTTCATCGCTCGGCAGTTCATGTTTAAATACGTTAAAAATCATTGCTCCGGAAACGAAAGCGAAAATAATAGATTTAATGAGCGGTGCGAGGTTCGTCGTTAAAGCGAAAATCCACCCTGCCACAATTCCTGCACCCAGCACGTACCGGCCGTATTTATTGTATTTCTCCGGAAACTCCCGCCACAGATCGTGGGCTACTGCAATAAAGTGCAGGCCGATCGCAAATGTGTAGAAGACAGCCTGAATCCCGGATACGCCGAGCGACAGTACAACGTAAGAAACGAGCGCATTGTAGAGAGCATAAAAAACCACCGCCGACCAGAAGGAGGATAAGTGGGAAACATAGTTCTGGCGGATCAGAATCTGAATGCCGAGAAATACAACGACACCGAGGAGTCCGACAAAATATATTTCCGATTCCATCGTTAAATGCAAATAGGGATCTTCAATGTTCATTTGTTCTCGGTGCAGTGTAGGAAGCAGATAAACAAAAATATAAGAAACGGCCAGACCTCCGGAAAAAGAAAACCATTTTTTGCGCTGTACTTTTCCGGAGGGAATAAAAGCATTGGCCAGGAAATGAATTGCGATGAATACGAGTCCGACGATATAAGGAATAATTGTTGTCATCGTAAAAATCCTTTCGATAGTCAAGTGGATGATTGGAAGCTGAAATGCTGACTGCCTTTATCTTATAGTTTACCAGTGAAGCAGCAGAAAGAACATGAGAGGAGTGTGCCGTTAAAAGAAGGTTTTATATTTATTTCCGGGCACTCGAATATTAATCTGAGACCGACTGCAGCTTTTCCATACTTATATCGGCCGGAGTGAAGCTTTCCAACACTAAAAAGAGCGGCTTTATCGGATCCTTACTGAGAAAAAAGTTATTTTTAAGCAATTAACAACTATTTCCTACAGTTAATTATCTGATTAATCAGATAATTAACTGAAATATAGAGTACTATAGAAGTATATATACTGACAAAGGAAAAGATCCGGCTGCAGAACTGGGGAGAAAGCTGGAAACAGGAGGTCTCTTATGTATTTAAAGATAATCCGAAATGACCTTGTAAAAAATAAACTCGTTTCGCTGACGACGATGATGTTTGTCGCTGTCGCAGCTATGCTTGTGTCTCTCACGGCGATACTCGTTGTAAATCTAACCGGAGCGATTGATACGCTGATGACAAAGGCAGAGACTCCCCATTTTATGCAGATGCATTCGGGTGAAATTGATACCGGGCGGCTCATATCTTTCGCAGAAGAAAACGGCCGGGTCGAGGAATTCCAGGTGCTTGAATTTTTGAACGTGGAAGGTGCGGAGATAGTATTAAATGAAACATCTCTTGTAGATAACGTTCAGGACAACGGTTTTTCCGTTCAGAGCGAAAAATTCGATTTTCTTCTGGATCTGGATGGCAATGTAATAGAGGCAAACGACGGCGGACTGTATGTGCCAATATCTTATATGAAAGATGATACGGCAGAGGTTGGAGATGCAGTGGAGGTGAGCGGACAGGAATTTACTGTAGCGGGATTTCTTCGGGATTCGCAGATGAATTCTACACTCTCTTCCTCAAAGAGGTTTCTTGTCAGTGAAAATGATTTTGCAGAAATAAAGAATAACGGAAGTATGGAATATTTGATTGAGTTCCGATTAGATGATCTATCAGAACTTGGGGAGTTTGAATCGGACTATGTATCGGCCGGCATTGAAGCAAACGGACCGACCATAACGTACCCGCTTTTCCGGACGATTAATGCAATTTCCGACGGAATGATGATTGCCGTTATTTTTTTAATAAGTATACTCGTCGTTGCTATTTCCTTTTTGTGTATAAGATTTACGCTGCTTGCTAAAATTGAAGGTGATTACCGTGAAATAGGAGTTATGAAAGCATTAGGTCTGCGTATTTCGGATATAAAGAAGATCTATCTTGCCAAATATACAGCAGTTGCGGCAGCGGGATGTATCCTTGGACTGGCTTTTGCATTTATTTTTAAAGGCATGCTTCTTGAAAATATCAGGCTTCACATGGAAGAATCGTAAATGAGCTGCAGCTTTCGAAGTTCAATGGAACAGGGATGGATAAAAGGGTGGAAATAGTAACAGGAAGAATGCTCGAGTGGGGGGTGTAACCGGGGAAGGTTTAGGACTCTAATACAGGAGGGTTTTATTGACTTATTATCAGTTGACGTGTAAAGTGATAGTCAGGAAAGGGCGTGAGTGCTTTTGAAGAAACATACCCTCGGCTCACTGATCTGGCTGCGGATCACCCGCTTTACCCAGCAGAGCAATCTGCTCTCCAATGATTTTTTAAAGTCGTTCGATATTACCGTGGCGCAGTTTGATGTGCTGAATCAAATCTCCACTTACCAGCCGGTAACCCAGAACGGACTGGCGGAAAAAGTCACGGTGTCAGAAGGCGGAATTTCACGTATGCTCGCGAGGCTGGAAAAGGAAGGGTATATTCAGCGGAAGCAGGACTGGAAAACGAAATGGATTACGCTCACTGCGGAAGGAGAGAAGAAAATGGAGGAAGTTTTTGAGCATCAGCTCGCTTTTCAAACGACTCTTGTTAACGAATGCCTGACCGGAGAAGAGCAGAAAACAC
Organism: Alkalicoccus saliphilus; assembly: GCF_003044065.1. GTDB lineage: Bacteria > Bacillota > Bacilli > Bacillales > Salisediminibacteriaceae > Alkalicoccus > Alkalicoccus saliphilus. The sequence continues at coordinate 18,198 of NZ_PZJJ01000025.1, read as the reverse complement.
TCTATAACCTGATGACAAAGCTGCAGAAAAATACGGAGAATAAAACAAGAAATTAAAAACTGCCTATAAAAGAGCCGGTTTTTAATTTTTTCATCATCACTTGATTAGTAAAATGAAGGAGGCTGTATTATGTATACTATTCCAGGGCATCATCACATTTCTATGATTACAAAAAGTGCACAGGAAAATAATCACTTTTACCGGGACGTGCTCGGCATGCGCCGTGTTAAAGTAACGGTTAATCAGGACGATCCATCCATGTATCACTTGTTTTACGGAGATAAAACCGGAAGCCCGGGGACAGAGCTCTCCTTTTTTGAAATTCCACCGGTCGGAAAAACACACCGTGGCACGAACGCGATTACGAGAATTGGTCTGCTCGTTCCTTCCGAAGAAAGTCTTCATTACTGGAAGAAGCGGCTGGATGAAAAAGAGGTATTCCATGATGAAATCAGTACGTACGCCGGTCGTCCGGCGCTGAAACTGGAAGATGAGGAAGGGCTGCGTCTCGTTCTGATCGCTGCAGGGGGAGAAAAAGTGAAGCACTGGGCAGCGTGGGAAAAATCAGATGTACCAGCAGAACATCAGATTCAGGGGATGGGTCCTGTGGAGATGACGGTTAAAAGAACAGATAAACTGGCAGATACGCTGACCGGCATGTTTGGATATACGGAAGTAAGTCAGACGGGTGATGAAGCGGTGTATCAATCTGTCGAAGGCGAAGCATTCGGAGAAATCGTCGTAAAATACGAGGATGGTCCTTCGGAAAAACCGGGCCGCGGCAGTATACACCACCTTGCCATCCGCGTTAAAAACGAAGAGGAACTCGCCTACTGGGAGGACGAGGTGAAGAAAAAAGGCTTCCAAAACTCAGGCATCGTCGACCGCTTTTATTTTAAAAGCCTTTATTTCCGGGAATCAAACGGGATTCTGTTTGAAATCGCCACCGATGGGCCGGGCTTCACCATTGATGGGGACGTAGAGAGCCTTGGCGAGCAGCTGGACCTGCCGCCGTTCCTCGAAGACCGCAGGAAGGAAATTGAAGCAAAGCTGGCACCGATTGAATAGAAATCAGGAAAGAGAAACAGTTCACACTTTTTTTATAGATTCAGACGAAGTATGACTCTGCTCATACTTTCTAGTCTCTCTAAGTCTTCTTTTGGAAGCTATCCTACTGCAAAGTATCGCTGACCAGTAGAGCCGTACGACGAATAAAAGACGTCGTACGGCTTTTAATTTCCTTTAGAAATAAGGATAACCTTCCGTGGAGAAGGTGGGGTAATTGTTCCCTTTAAAGCAGGGCCTTGTGCTGGTTTAATGTATAAGCGCCTCCTTTTTATACCTTAATCAATTTATGTTTATAAAGCGTACTAATAGAAACAAGCAGGAAAGCGGGTATTTTTTTCGGGAACAGCTTTTTAGAATACAGCTTCCTGTAAGCAGTTTTTAAATCGTCCCATTGTGTACACTTTTTCTGCTGGTTAAATCTTGCGGGGTCAATAATTTTCACTTGGCCATCAGGAGTAAGAATGAGATTGTGAAGGTGGATATCCGATGGGTTCATCTTCCGGTGCCTTACCTCCTGGAGGGCTTTATCGACTTCTGTTATAAAACTTTCTCTTATAGGGGCCCCGCCCGTGAGGCATTGAAAAAAAGTCCTTCCTTCAATGTAGTCAACAACTATATAATTGACTCCTGCATCGTGCAGTACTGGAAAATGAGGGATTTCATGCAGCTTCCTGTATATATCGGCTTCTTCCTCCGCAATATGATGGAAGTCCGGGTAGTACACTTTTAGTACCCGTCCAGTGCCGTTAATTCGAAAAGCACAGGCGCTTCTTCCCGTACCTATATGAGAAAGCCGCCGATCCGATGAAACGAGTACAAAACGGTTTCCTTTTTTCCTATAGTATACACGCTCCGCAAGTTCCTTATGGCTTTTCATCTTATCTTCTGCCGCTCCTCTTTTTATTATATATACCCTTTATTTATCCGGAAGATATTAGTCTCCATAAATATACAGAGCTTTTCCGTCAAATCACATAATCTTTTTATTGTATTCCCAGCAAAGCAGCCGTTTTCAGAAACGAAAGAAAAAACCATCAAAAGAAAAGTTGACAGAATATTTAATCCATTGTACATTATACGAAAGCGCTTTCGGTAATTTCTCGTTAATTACTCCTCCTACATAATGTTTTATGAATTTCATCCTGGTGCAGATAGCCTCAAGGTTCCATCTGCAATCTTGTGAAACTACGGGATTTTATTGATATACAAGGTTTTATTACATTTTTCTTTAAAATTTTATAATGTCTTTAAACAAGATTCTTCAAAAACAAAGACTTTTTTCTGTAGTTTTACGAAATCGATTTAGTTTTTGGGGGGAGACATAGTTTACTATACAGTGGAGGTGATTTGAAGAAGAGGTCACGGTGCTAATTTAAAGAAAATAATTCATCAGAATTGTGGAAGGAGAATGTTATGAAGAAAACAATGTTCAGTACAGTACTTATATCAGCCCTTGCGGTACCGTTCACTGCGGGAGCTGAGGAGCATGAGCCCAACTGGCAGATGACTTGGCAGGATGAATTTGAGGGGAATCAGCTTGATACATCCAAATGGCGTATAGACATCGGTAATGGATTTTATGACGGAGACGAATGGATTGAAGGGTGGGGGAACAATGAGCTGCAGTCCTATCAGGAAGATAACGTCCGGGTGGAAGACGGAAAGCTGATTTTAGAAGCCCGCGAGGAATCAGTCGGTGACGATAAAGGGGAGTATGATTATACTTCCGGCAAAGTACTGACAGATGAATCGTTCAGTCAGGCCTACGGCCGTTTTGAAGCAAGTATGAAGCTTCCGGAAGGGCAGGGTTACTGGCCGGCATTCTGGATGATGCCGCAGGACGATATTTACGGCGGCTGGGCTGCATCCGGGGAAATCGACATTATGGAAAACCGGGGCTCAGAAACCGATAAAGTCGGTGCAGCGATACACTATGGAGATCTATGGCCTCAAAATACTTACAGTGAAGAAGTTTATCAATTCCCGGAAGGGCAGTCCACGACCGATTTCAATGAATATGCCATCGAATGGGAACCCGGCGAAATCCGCTGGTATGTCAACGATGAGCTTTATTCCACGAAAACAGAATGGGGTACGAAATACGGAGAGTACCCAGCACCGTTTGATCAGGAATTTCACATGATTCTAAACCTTGCTGTCGGCGGATGGTACGGTGGAGAACCAGACGAAACAACGGAATTCCCGGGACAGGTGGAAGTGGATTACGTCCGCGTATATGAAGATGCCGACGCTGAGCATCCACCGCCAGGGGAATGGATAGACCCGGATGAAAACGGAGAGCCGGAAGATGATGGACCTCCTCCAGTAGACGAAACGAAAAACTGGGAAGAAATCGGGGAAAACCTGATTGAAGACGGCACGTTTGATACGACGACGGAATTCGGTGATGAAAATGACAGCCTGGTCTGGAACGTGTTCAACATGGCTGACCATGATCCGAATGGCGGGACCGCTGACTTTTCGATTGTAGATAACAAGCTGCAGGCCACAGTCAATCAGGTCGGATGGAACTGGTATCATATTCAGCTGATGCAGGATGTTTCGGTACCGGCAGGCACGTATAAACTGGAATTCGACATGCGCTCAGATGAAGAGCGGACGATCCGCACAGAGCTTACCGGAGCCGGATACCGCCAGATTGAATTTGAAGTAAATGAGGAAATGGAAACGTACGAAACATACATCGACGTGGCCCAGCCGGGTGATTATTCACTCCTTTTCGGATTAGGTAAAGGCGTCGATGATCCGGAGCTGGACGTTCCGTATGACATGCATATCGACAATGTCCGGCTTGTTGAAGTCGGTATTGACGGAGAATCGACCGGACCGGAAGACCCGAATGATTCAGACAACTGGGTCGAATCAGGAGATAACCTGATCGAGGACGGCACGTTCGATACGACCACAGAATTCGGTGACGAAAATGACGGTCTTGTCTGGAACGTATTTAACATGGGAAATTATGAGCAGTATGCAGGAGCAGCCGACTTTTCTATCGTGAATAATGAACTGAAGGCAACGGTCAACCAGGAAGGCTGGGAGTGGTGGCACATTCAGTTTATGCAGGATGTCATGGTTCCGGAAGGTATTTATAAAATTGGCTTTGATATGCGTTCCGAGGAAGAGAGGGATGTGCGCGTAGAGTTAACCGGGTCCGGTACCGGCATTCATACATTCGATGTCGGAAATGACATGCAATCGTACGAAACGTATGTGAATGTGGTGAATCCTGGAGAATTTACCTTGATGTTTGGTCTTGGGCGGGATGGTGACGACCCGGAACTCGATGTTCCTTATGACATTCATCTTGACAATGTAAGAATTGTTGAAGTGGAAAAAGGAAACGACGAGGGTCAGGAAGAAGATGTGGACGAGCCCGTGAGCGGACAACCTTCCCATCCTGGAAAAGGAGCTCCGTTTAAGGAAGATGAAGACGGTAATCTTTACCTGGAAACAGGCAATGGTGAAAAAATCAGCATTCCTGCAGGGAAAGGGAACTCTCACGCTGAAAATCCCGGGAGGGGTAATAAGCCCGATCATGCCGGTAGAGGAAATAACAACTAAAAATCCTCCGAAGGAAATACTTTAACAAATATAAAAAATCGGTCATGACAATTTGTCATGACCGATTTTTTTGCTGTGGATCTGAAAAATAAAGAAAAATATTTCTTTTCAAAGGGAGACAGGGTCTTTTGTTATATCTTTAATAAAGGAAATGACTTCTTTATTAAAAGCTTCAGGATTATCCTGATTTGCAATGTGGTGTGCTTCCTTGATCACGACGAGCCTGCTGTTGTTCAGCGTTTCATGGAATTTGATGTTCATCCGTTTTACATAGGCCGCTTCGTGATCTCCATACAAAATTAAGGTGGGCTGCTGAATCGGCGCGGATGTGCCTTCCGTCATATCAGTTATCATTGCTTTTGTAAGCTGAATGATAACAGACTTGCCGGTGGTGGCGGCAGTTTTGATCATATAACCTTTCGTATGAGGCTTTAATGCTTTATGGTCGGCAAACGTTTTAAACGTATATTTATTTGGTAACAGCGTAATGAAAGGGGCGATGGACGGGTTAACGCCTTTTAATAGAGCGCTGGATTTAGGATACAGTCCGCCTCCGCCGATGTGAATAGTCGCCAGCACTTTCTCCGGATGCAGAGCTGCAGCATGAGAAACGATGAAACTGCCAAGCGACTGGCCGATGAAAATGGCCTTATCAATTTTTAAATGATCCAGTAAGCCGGCGATGATATGTGCACAAGTTTTAGAATAGGGGAGGCTCCGGTCGAGTGGAGTAGACTCACCATGAGCAGGCAGGTCTACAGTAATGACTTTGTAGTGATGCTGAAGTTCAGCTGTCTGGGAATCGAAAGTTTTGTGGTCCATCGCCACGCCATGCAAAAAAACTAATGTCAGGCTGCTGTCACTTCCGAATGCTTCATAGAACAATTTTCCTCCGTCATGTTCGTAAAACATTTCTTCCCCTCCCAATATAAACAGATTTACTTCATAGTTTACATATATTGGAGTGGAGGGCAAGTTTAATACACCGGGATGTTAAGTTGTGACAACGAGCAGAGCAATTCCTGATAACGCGACGAGGATACCGCTGATCTGAAATTTATTCAAATATTCCTGGATAAGAAGCCGTGCAAAAATAACGGTGAAAAGCGGAGAAAGAGCGCCGGCTAAAGCGACAATGGACATAAGACCGATATTGACACCGGCCACATACGTGACAGCTCCGAACGTCTGTAAAAATCCATTCCCTAAAATGAAAGGCCATGCCTGTTTTTTGACCCGGATATCGGCGCGCCGTACGATAAGTAAAACGGCGACACCGAGAAAGGAGCCCGACATAGTGAAGAAGACGGTCCACATACTTTCTCCGGAAGCAGGAATATGAAGGAAAATAAAAAAGCCTCCGAGGAGCACACCCGCTGCCGCTGACTGAAGCAGCACTTTGACAGTCGTCCCCCCGGTCTTCCCGTTTGCGTCTTTCTTTGAAATAAGAAAAATCGATAAGACAATCATAGCTATCGCAGCGAGAGCAGCTGTCCCTGGGCGTTCACCGATTAAGAGTCCGGCCGCTACTGGAATGACAGCAGACAATATTCCTGCGATGGAGGAAACGACCCCCATTTTACCCAGTGATAAAGCATGAAAATATAATAGAAACCCGAGTCCGAGTGACAAGCCGCCGAGAAGCCCCCATATAACCGCGGAAACACTTAACGAATGACCGCTTACAAGCGCGGCGGGCAGCATCACGACTGCTCCGAATGCCTGGGCGTATAAGACGACAAGCAATGTCGGAACTCTTTTTGTTACCTGTCCCGCAATATAATCACCCGCACCGAATGCGAGCGCAGTAATCAACCCATATAATAACGCCATTTTAAATTCCTCCCTGTCCGGACAATAAAAAAGCCCGGAAGATGTATTTAGTCATCTCCCGGGCTTTTATCCCTCCGTGGCACAGCAGTACTGTGAGTTTTCTCTCGGACCGGACCAGCTCTGTCCGCGCTGCGGAACCCTAGAAAACCTGTTTATTCTGCTTCTTATTCAATCACACTCTTCATTGGGCGTCAAACAGGAGGGCCTGGGGAAAAATGCACACGAATATTGGTTTGATAATTTCCAAAAAGTGAAATATATACATTTACGATGTTATTTACTAATGCATTAAACATACAGAAAGGAGGAAACACTCATGGAATGGTATATTAAAGTACTGCAGAACTTCGGTGATTTTCAATCGAGAGCAAGAAGAAAAGAGTATTGGATGTTTGTACTCGTAAATTTCCTGATTCTCATGGTATTATCCATACTTGAAACGCTGATCGGCCTGCCGACAGTAATCTCCAGCCTTTATTCTCTCGTAGTGCTTATTCCGGGTATCGCCGTTGCGGTCAGAAGAATGCACGATACGAATAAAAGCGGCTGGTGGGTGCTCATTTTACTGCTCCCGTTTATCGGATGGATTATCTTTTTAATTTTCGCTATCCAGGACAGTGAAGCAGGAGCCAACCGGTTCGGCCCGAATCCTAAAGAACAGCCGGCAGCATAAAAGAACTTCCCGGAAATCGTCCTCCCTGCAGGTGACGTATCCGGGATTTTTCTTTATACTGGAAGAAAGGTAAAAAGAGGAGGCTGTTTAGATGGAGACACTTATGGATGAACCGATATATATTGTCATTGCGATATTAATGATCACGGTATTTTACACACTGCTTAAGCCGCAGAAAAGCAAATAGGAACTCTTGTGGCAGGAGTGCTGCCGGCCCGGTCCGGACTTATGCAGTTTTAAATTAATAAGTCCGGATTCATTTGTGAAAGGAGAGAATTATGGAATGGTCCTACGTGCTGGGGTGGAGTTTAAACATTATTATTGTCATGAACTTTCTCCTCGCCGTTTTCGTTATATTTATTGAGCGCCGGGATGCAGCAACGACGTGGGCGTGGCTGCTCGTTTTATTTTTCCTCCCGGTAATTGGCTTTATTATCTATTTATTTTTCGGCAGACAGCTGAAAAAAGACAACTTCTATAACCTGAGTGTGGAAGAACAGACGTTTTTCAACCAGCAGGTTGATCAGCAGATCGAAGAGATCCGCCACAAAAAATCAGGAGTGGAGGATGCTTTTTTAAACAAATATGAACAGCTGATTAAGTTGAACCTCCGCTCCAGCCAGTCACTGATCAGTCTGCAGAACAAAACGCAGGTTCTGCATGACGGGGAGCAGAAATTCGCCGCCCTGCTGAAGGATATCCGAAGTGCTCAGCATGAAATTAATATTCAGTATTATATTATTAAACGGGATTCTCTCGGCAGGAAGATTTTGGAGGCACTGGTTGAACGGGCGAAGGCCGGGGTAAAAGTGAGGCTGTTATACGATGCAGTCGGATCAAGAACATTAAAACTTAAAGATTTCAAGGATCTTCTAGCTAATAACGGGGAAGTCCGGGTGTTTTTTCCGCCGCTGCTCGGTATTATCAACCTGCGTCTGAATAACCGGAATCACCGAAAAGTATGCATTATTGACGGTAAAGTCGGCTACGTCGGCGGATTTAATGTAGGAAATGAATACCTCGGGCAGGATAAAAGATTCGGCTACTGGCGTGATACGCATCTTCGGATCGAGGGAGACGTCGTGCCGGATCTGCAGCAGCGGTTCATTTTCGACTGGAACTATGCCGGGAACGGGAAAAACAAAGAAGATACTTTCGCGTTTGTGAGTCACCAGATCGAAGATTATTCTCCGATGCAGATTGTAACGAGCGGACCGAATTCCCACTCGGAGCATCTGAAAAATATGATGATTAAGCTTATTATGTCAGCGGAACATGATATTTACATTCAGACCCCTTACTTTATTCCGGATAAAAGCTTCATGGATGCGTGCCGCACAGCACTTCTTTCCGGTGTGAATATGAATATTATGATACCGGGAAATCCGGATCATCCGTTTGTTTTCTGGGCCTCCAGGTCCTTTCTCGGAGAGCTTCTTCAGTACGGGGCCAAAGTGTACTTCTATGAAAAAGGATTCCTGCATGCGAAGACACTTGTTGTGGACAGTGAAGTCTCCACAGTCGGGACAACTAATCTTGATGCAAGAAGCTTTCGGCTGAATTTTGAAATCAACGCTTTAATCTACAACGAACGTACGGCTCTGGAGCTGGAATCCCACTTTGAAACCGACACGGCAGGGAGCCGGCTCTTCACAAAAGAAATGTACGCGGAGAGGAAGTGGACGGAAAAATTCAAAGAAGGCATTTCGAGTCTCCTCAGTCCTATTTTGTAGAGCGGGAAAGGGGCGGTGCGTATCTTAGAGAAATGAAAGGAAAGGACTTTCAGAGTCTTTAAGCACAGCTCTAATTTTCGATGGGATAAACACAAAAAACCTCCTGCGGATTAAAAACCGCAGGAGGTTCGATTCATGCACTTTGCTTATTTTTTGCTGCCGATCGCTTTCATAATGACGGAAACAATTAAAATAAGAATTATCGCGCCGAGCAGACCGCCGATAATGCTTACGCCGCCCAGTGATGGTCCAATATCGAGACCAAGTGAGTTACCGATAGACGCACCGACAAGTCCGGCAATAATATTACCGACAATACCAAATGGAACGTTCTTGCCTAAAATAACACCGGCAAGCCACCCGATGATACCTCCGACAATTAATGTAATAATCCAGCCCATAAAACATCCTCCTCTTCTAAAATGAAATAATTATAAAATAATGGCACATGGTTAGTGTACCCGGAGGAACCAGGTTTCAATCATACTTTTGATGAAAAAAATACATTTTCTATTCTGAAGGGGGTTGCTGCTGTTTCCAGAGGAGGGCTTTTGATCCAATTCCCGGCACATGTTTTTATAAAAGATTTTTTCTTTACCGAACTTTTTCTCAAGAAATAATTCTTTCCGCAGAACAATAAACAAGCAGTTTGCGAAAGTAAAAAAGCTCCGCAGTCACCTTTCATCACTGCGAAGCTTTAACAAAGACTATACTAAATAAAATGCCGGTCAGATATACTTTTTCCGACTTTTAAAATTCTTGTCGCAGCCTGGGGGATCTTCGTTAGAAACTGTTTTCACGAAACGTTTTAGAATCGCACGTGCTTTTGCTAAAATAGGAAGAAAGAGGAGTGTGATGGGAATGGTCGAGAAAAGAAAGCCGATTCCGGTGTCTGACGCCGTCGGACGGGTTATGGAACGGATACATACAGCAGAAACAGAAACCGTCCGGCTGGAGCAGGCGGGAGGACGATGGCTGGCAGAGCCGATTACGGCAGATGAAGCGGTGCCGCCATTTGACCGGTCCCCGTACGACGGGTTTGCGGTCCGTGCAGAAGATACGAAAAACGCCGGACGTGAGAACCCTGTAACTCTTCGCGTCATTGAGACGGTCGGGGCAGGGCATGTTGCCACAAAAACGCCCCGGCCGGGAGAAGCGGTCCGTGTCATGACTGGTACGATTATGCCGCAGGAAACAGACGCGGTCATCATGTTTGAACTGACAAAAGAACTGTCCGATGAGGAAATACAAATTACCCGCCCGTTTGAACCGGGAGACAACGTCGTGAAAAAAGGAGAAGAAATGCAGAAAGGGGCGGAAGTCCTTCCCGGCGGCGAGCGCGTGCATGCCGGAATTACTGCAGCACTTGCTACATTCGGCTACTCCAACGTTCAGGTAAGAAAAAAGCCTGTTGTCGGTGTATTTGCGACCGGCACAGAACTTCTCGAGCCCGGTGATCCACTCGAGCCGGGAAAAATCCGTAACAGCAACGCACCGATGGTCGTCGAGCAGCTGAAGGAAGCCGGGGCAGAGGCTGTGTACTACGGACAGCTTCCGGATGAATTTGATTTATGTCTATCCAAAATTTCCGGGGTACTTGAAGATGTGGACGCGTTAATTACGACCGGTGGAGTATCTGTCGGAGACTTTGATTTTCTTCCGGCTGTTTACGAAAAGCTTGAAGCAGAAGTGCTTTTTAATAAAGTCGCGATGCGCCCGGGAAGTGTGACGACCGTTGCTTTCCAGGGGGAGAAGCCTCTCTTTGGTCTCTCCGGGAATCCTTCTGCCTGTTTTGTCGGATTTGAACTGTTTGCCGCACCGTGGCTGAAAGCCGCAATGGGAGCTCAGAAACCGTTTTTGCAGCAGGCAGATGCTGTACTTGGAAAAAGTTTTCCGAAACCGAATCCTTTTACACGTTTTGTCCGCGGACATGCTTTTTTCTATAAAGGAAAGCTGCATGCTGTACCTGCCGGGCTTGATAAGTCACAGGTCGTCACATCCCTTGCGCAGTCGAATGCGTTAATTGTCCTGCCGGGAGGTACGCGCGGCTATGAAAAAGGCGACCCGGTGACGGTGTTTATGCTGAGAAGTGACGGAGCCGCAGAATTTCAGGAGCCGGTTAAGGAGCAGACGTGAGAGTTTTTCAAGTTACCGGCTGGTCAAACACCGGAAAAACGACACTGACTAACATGCTCGTCCGCTGGGCCTCCGAAAAAGGTATCCGGACGGCAGCAGTAAAGCATCACGGAAAAGACGTGCCGCTTTATCTCGACAGTGGCAGCACAGACACCGCGGAACACCGGAGGGCCGGTGCAGAAGCTTCTGCACTGACCGGAGCAGGAGAAACACAGATAAATATCGATCGTGCACTTTCGTTGAACAGCCTGCTGGCAATCTATAGGCTTTTAGGAATGGAACTCGTAATAGTGGAAGGGTTTAAACGTGAAACGTATCCAAAAGTCGTCACGCTGAGGGAAGCAGAAGACGCTGAAACACTTACGAATGTAACAGCTGTTGTGGGACCCGCTGCATTAAGTCCTGATTTTTCGTGGGAAGACCTGGAGGATAACATTGATCAACTCGGAGGATTATTATGGAACAAAAGCGCAATTATTACATCACCGAAAAACCGCTCGACCCGTCACCTTTGATTCAGCAGGTGATCCGCCCGGAAGCGGGCGCTGTCAATACATTCATCGGTACCGTACGGGAGCTCACGGAAGGGAAACGGACGTTGTCGCTCACCTATGAGGCTTATAAATCCATGGCCGAAAAAAAGCTTGAGCAGATCGGCAGAGAAATTGAAGCAGAAAATAAAGATTCGCGGGTAGCGATTGCCCATCGTATTGGAAAACTCGATATTTCCGATATTGCAGTCGTCATAGCTGTATCTTCGCCGCACCGGGATGCTTCCTACAAGGGGAGCCGTTATGCGATTGAAAGAATCAAGGAAATCGTGCCGATTTGGAAAAAAGAGCACTGGGAGGACGGTTCCGAGTGGATCGGTGACCAGCTGGAACAGACAGCTTATAACGAGAAAGGCCCGGAGGAGGGAACATCATGATTACGATTTATTTTTTTGCGGGGATGAAAGAAGCTGCAGGTACGCCTCAGATGACATGGGAGATTGAAGAAACAACTGTAAAAAACATCCGGGAAAAAGTGAAAGAAACGTACCCGCAGCTTCATCAGGCAGAATTTGCGATGACAGCGGTAAATGAAGAATTTGCGGGCAATGACGAAACTGTACGGACGGGTGACACTGTGGCGTTTATACCGCCGGTATCGGGCGGATGATCCATAGAAGCAGTGTGCAGGAAGGAGGCGTCCCATGAGACTGGTAATAGGAGTAGCTATTTTTTCAGTGACGGCACTGGCTCTGTATCTTCTGCTTGATCTCGGTACGGATGTCCCGACAGAAGTAGCCGTCGTTGCAGCGCTTGGGGGAGGAATTCTCTGCGAATGGAGCTACATGGCGTTTACAAAAAATCAGCATTCATAAAAAAGAACCGGTTCAGGTAGGAAACTTTCCACCTTTGTCGAATACATTTATAGAAGAGCGAAAAAGAAAGATCAGCGGGGGTGATGAGGCCAGTGAATGGGAAAGGCATCCTACTGCTTTTGTTTCTTTTCCTGCCGCTGACGGCCTGCACTCAGGCTGCGGAAGACGAGGAGCTTGTAATCGGCCTGCTGCTGACATACGAAGCCGGGCAGCAGGAATGGAATGAAAGAGGTTATGAAGCGGTTCACCGTCTGGAAGAGGACTTCGGAGCGGAGGTTCATATCCGGGAAAACACGAAAAGTCCGGGTGATGTGAGACAGGCGGTCAGAGAGCTGGAGGAGGAAGGAGTATCCCTTCTATTCGGCCATGGGGCCGTGTATGCAGACATGTTTATGAACTTAAAAGATACGTATCCCGACGTTCATTTTGTGACTTTTAATGAACCCGTTTCCGGAGAAAACATTACGAGCGTGCATTTTGAGGGCTATGCAATGGGCTATTTTGCCGGGATGCTTGCGGCAGAGCAGTCGGAGACAGGCCGTATTGCCGCTGTCGGGGCCTATCCTTACCAGCCGGAAATCCATGGTTTTGCTGATGGGGCGGATTATCAGCAGTCCGGCACTGAGATAGCGCTCCGGTTTACCGAAAGCTGGGTCGATAGAGAAGCGGCACTTTCTCATCTGAAGAATCTGCCCGATGAAACGGATGTAGTTTACGCTGCAGGAGACGGCTTTCATCAGGAGATTATCGAGCAGGCCGAAAAAGCGGATATTTATACGATCGGTTATCTCGGAGACAATGATTCCGACGGCGAAATGGTGCTGACAAGTACTGTTCAGCACGTCGAAAAGCTATACGAAGAAACCGCCTCAGAATACGTGGACGGTACGCTTAAGCCCGGGAATCGGCGGGTCGATTTTCAGGACGGCTTTATTTCGCTTGGAGCATTCGGACCAGCCGTGGATGAAGAAACAAAAGAGTGGCTTGAACATATAGTCGAAGAATATAAGGAAACCGGGCTTCTGCCGCATGAGCAGGAGACATAGGAGGGACTGTTATGAAAGAATACACACTCGCACCAGTATCCGCAAGAGAATCAATGCATCTGCTCGGAGGAGTCATTCAGACGAGGGAACGCCTTCTCGATCTTCTCGGCAGAATGGACGAAGAGACGATGCACCATCAAGTGCATGATTTCCCGACAATCGCTGCCTATGCGCTGCACCTGTCCCAGATAGAATGGTGGTGGAACCAGATGGTTCTCCGGGACAGTGGCATTACCGACGAAGACCGTGAAAGGTTTCATTTCAAAGAAAAGCAGGAAATCAGCTGCCCGGACTCGGTGGAAAAAAGCTTCCTGTTAGCGAGGCTCGGGGAATCCCGTATCCAGACGCGTGAGTTTTACTACGCCCTGTCGGATCAGGAATTCCGGCGGGCTGATCTGACTGTGGCCGGTGGACAAGGCGAAGAGGTTTACTCACCGGAGTGGGTACTGTATCATCTGCTTTACCACGAAAGCTATCATCTCGGCCAGATGTATATGCTGCAGACGTGGATAAACGGCCAGCGGGAAAAGTGGGATCATTTCAACAGCCCGTATCTTTCCCTTTAAAATTCGAAAGGACGTGTTCGATTGTCACAAAATAAACAGGCGATGAATAAACTCGCCCAGCGGGTAATCAGCGGCTATGAAGCAGTACACGCGAAGGACTACGCAAAAGCAAAGCAGCTGCTTGATCCGCTCGTGCCGATGCTTCACTCGGAAACAAAGCCGAACATCAAGCTGCTCTCCTACAGTGCCATTGCCCAGCTCGGTACAAAGGATGTAGAAAACTTCCTCGAAACGTGTGAGGAGCTGAAAAAATACGAACCGGCGAACGATCAGGAAGCTGCCCTCGTCCAGCGCGTTGACGATATGTTCGTCATGCTTATGGATACGCTGAACGAAGAAGACTAAAGAAACCACCTCCGCTGCCGGGGGTGGTTTCTTTATGCGGCATTTTTACCACGGCACACCATATTCTCAATGTAGAATACCGGGTGCACAATTGAAATTCTTTAAAAATCAAAGCGGATTTTTTAGTGCAGAGCCCACAATTTAATAAGGCTCTGTGGATGGGGGCGGAGCGAAGTTTTTTCAGACCTCGTCCTTAAACTTTACTATGAGATTTAATAAACGATTTATTAAACTGCCCATTCTTCACAACTATGCAAATGTGGGCGCATCAAACATAGAAGCATCCCCGGAATCCTCGTATGCTGTAGTAGGACTCAGCTCCATTGTGATAAACAAAAACCTCCTCGTAACGGCGGTCGCAGAATAGAGCGCCTCATTTTTCCCTGATCGAAGAAGGAGTCTGGACCCAGCTCGACGTTTTTCGGTCTACTTTTTCCACTTTCTGAAGTTCACGGTACTGATCTTCCGTCAACAGCTCTATCCCTATAGATTCGGCCATTTCCAATGCACTCGTTTTAGGTTTGTATTTTTTTCGTGAGGCAAGTGCCTCCTTGTCATAGCAGACGCTCCGACGTCCGTTAGGACTCTCTGCGGAAAAGTCACAGAACATAAACTTCCCGGAAGGTGTGACAGTGCCGAGTACGTCCGGTTCTCCTCCGGTGTTTTCCATTTCCTGAAGTATAAGGATTTTTTCTGGATTTATTTCGAGCTTTTCCTGTACATCCTGCCATAGAACATCCGGGTGGCGGTGGCTGTTTTTTTCAAAACGCTTCTCCATCAGAGCGAAAAATTCTTTCATAAAATTCTCCTCCTTTTCCGAGCTCATTTTCTTTCAGTATAAACGCTTCTTCCGGAAAGTGGAAAATAATATTGAAAAACAAGCCATGCATCCTGCTTAAATATTGAGGAACACCACTGCGGGGGAGTGGGGATCATTATTATATTTAAAAAGACTGGAAGCTTCTGTTTTATTGCTTTTCACTGGTTATCTTTTATGACTATAAGTTAAAGTGTATTCATTGCTGAGAGCGGGTACAATAATTTTACAAACATACGGAATGTATGTAACATATGACATATAAAGGATCGGTGGTGAAAAGCGTTGAGGAAAACGAAAGCGGAAACTGAACAGACAAAAGAAGCGATCACCCGGGCAGCGGAAGATCTTTTCAGCGAACACGGCTATGAAAATGTTTCGCTGGAAGACATTGCAGCTGCTGCCGGGGTCACCCGAGGAGCGGTACACTGGCACTTTAAAAACAAGCAGGGGCTTCTGCTGGAAATTCGCTCGCGAATCGAAATGCCGATGGAGCACCTGCACAACCTGATGATCTCTGACAGCTGTCAGGATCCACTGCTGGCCCTCGCTGATACGCTTCGGAAGTCGCTCCGTGAATTTCAGGACAACCCGAAACTCCGAAAACTCACGAAAATCGTCTTTAAATTTGAGTACAGTGGGGAACGGGAATCGGCAGGGGGGAAATCGCCCGAACAGCGGGCGAGGGAAGTGCTGACCGAGGTACTTCGAAGCGCTCAGGAACGGTCGTCATTTTCTGTTCCGTGGTCACCGGAGTCCGGTGCTCTTGCTTTTGTGGGGATGCTTTCTGGACTCCTTGCTGAATGGGTGAGAGACGACACGGAGTTTGAACTAATCCCGGACGCGGAAGACGTACTTATGTCTGTACTTGATATATGGGGGGCGCAGCTTACCCATCCGAATGAAAAATCAGGATAACAACGATACGAAACTGGAGGAATTATTATGGCCGCAGTACCAGATACACTAATTTATGTTTACGGATTTATCCCGACAAAGGAATACAGTGAAAAGCAGTCAGAAGAAATGAATGGCATGGATGAAAATTATATGGTTGATTATCATACGTTTGATGACATTACCGTAGTTACAAGTCGTGTAAGACCGGAGGAATTCAGTGAAGAGGCTCTCCAGAAAAATGTGGAAGATATGAAGTGGCTTCAGAAGAAAGCGTTCCATCATCACCAGCTGACAAATAAACTGCATGAAATGTATACCGTTATCCCTCTGAAATTCGGTACAATTTACAATAGCGAAGAAAGCCTCGCTTCCGTTGTAACAGGGTACGGTCAGAATATCCGTGAAGTGTTCGGTGATCTGGCCGGAAACGAAGAGTGGAGCATTAAAATTTATACGGATAAAGAGATGTTTTCCAAGGCTGCCGGGAAAAACAGCCCGGAAATTACCGAAAAACAGAAAGAAATCGCTGAACTCCCACGCGGGAAACAGTTTTTTGAAAAAAAGAAGCTCGATAAGCTGATACAGGAAGTATCGGAAAGAGAGCTGACTTCCTACTGTGAAACGGTTCATGAAGAAGTAAAGATGCTGGCAAGAAATAATGAAGTAAAGAAAAACTGGGAAAAGAAACTGACCGAACGGGAAGACGATATGTGCTGGAACGCCGCTTATCTTATCCCGGAAAAAAATGTCCAGCAAGTGATTGACCTTGTAAAGGAGAAACAGAAAGCCTCGGAGGATTTTACCTTTGAAATCACTGGTCCATGGCCGCCGTTCCACTTCTCGAACTTTGCGAAAAAAGAGAAAGCGTAATGGCAGAATTACTCTAAAAAAGAAATGGTACGTTTCAGGAAAATTTTATGTACGCTGGAGGAGAGGGTTGATCTTGGTATTTCAAATAAATAAGGAGGAAAAATTATGCTTTCAGGCGATTTTTTCAAAGACATCTCCAAACTGCTCACTGATCTGGATAAACAGGATAAGTCAGCTTCCGTACGAGAAGAGGAAACTGAAATGACGATAGGCGGCAAAACAGTAAAAGTTAAAACAGAATCCGCTTTTACTATGCGTGTCGGGCTCCCCGATAAAGAAGAGCTGCAGGCGGCAAAGGACAAGGAACAAAACGT
The DNA here is from genome assembly GCF_003044065.1 of Alkalicoccus saliphilus. Lineage (GTDB taxonomy): Bacteria > Bacillota > Bacilli > Bacillales > Salisediminibacteriaceae > Alkalicoccus > Alkalicoccus saliphilus. The sequence continues at coordinate 946 of NZ_PZJJ01000025.1, read as the reverse complement.
CGTTAATGTGCAGCATACGGAAGAAAAACGGCTGAATGATAAAGAGGAAAAATAAAAAAGTCCGGCCGCCGTGCCGGTTTTTTTTAGGAATTTCCTAACGCTGCTTTTTCTGTACAGATATATCTTCCTCTGCTTAACTCCTTTTGGCCCCGGGTAAAGAATAACAAGAAGGGCAAAGAGGAAGGAGGATGCGTTGTGAATAAACGAGATTTTTTTCGTGATATGAAGCAGCTGATCTCAGATTTAAAAAAGCAGGATGAATCAACAGTTATGAGGTCGGAAGAAAAAGAAATCAACCTCGGAGGAAAACGCCCTGTATTAAAGAAAGAGACGGTTTTTCGTGCCAGGGCAGGGATTCCCGGAAGCAATGAGAGCGAAGGAAAAAGAGAATCCGTTAACCGCCTGCCAAAAGACCGCCGGTGATCTGGATCAGTTTAGAAGTTTGAATTTGAAGAGCGGGACTGTCTCAAAAGATTCATAGAGACAGCCTGAAAAAGAGAGTGTTGATTAAGTCTTAATTTCAGAATAATTATTCTTCTGAGCGTACAGCTTTCTCCTGCACTCCCCGGCGGAAGCTTGCCGTGGGGCTCGTCATCAGCTGTTTGCCCTTCGGCCATGGAAAAGGATCTTCTGACTTCGCTTTATCCCACCGGCGTCCCCGCCGGTCGTTTCGGAGGAAAAAGCCTCTCCTGAATGGAAGAAAGGACGGAATCAACACATTTTTTAGAAGAGAAACCTTCTTTTTATTTTCCTGTTGGAGCTGCAGCAGGCGACTCCGAGGCGAGATAGGACGAGCAGAAGATCCATTTCTTCCGAGCATTGGGAGGAAGAAATTAGCTGAAGCCGGCCCGCCCGGAAACATACTAACATTAGTAGCACAAACCAAGGCCATGGTTTGTGCTACGCTTTTTTTGTAGAAGGGAAGGGAAGTCGTCGGGACGCCTGG
>NZ_PZJJ01000024.1 GCF_003044065.1 Alkalicoccus saliphilus | reverse complement strand
AAACCTTTCGAACTCCTAGTTTTTACCAAAAATGCTAGGGTTCTTTCCTACGGGCTTTTTTCTTGAATATGTCCTTTGATAAACAAATATCATCTTATTTTTTCATTGACATACTACCGCAGGTCTTCTTCCATAATAAGAACACACGTTCCTTTTCGCAAGCCGTTAAAAGAATTTCCAGAGCTAGAGAAATGAGGGATGCCTGAAAAACCAAGTAGGCTAAGAGATCGTAAAATCAAACAAGATACTATGGTAGGAGGAAATTACCAGAACCGGATGGTATCATTAGTGGAAAACCCTACTCGTCAAATCAGACGGCCAGACGTTTTTCTAACTATTTATTCAACCCAGTGAAGGGAGCTACAACCTATTGAACACGTATCCAGTAGCATCAAAAACAGAAATACCGAAATTAGCTGGAGCCATTAGGCATGGAACGAGTACAGGAGAGCCGTTGAAATTACAAGCCGTAGGCGCAGGAGCAGTGAATCAAGCTATTAAAGCAGTTGCTGTGGCTCGGCAAATGACAGAAGAAGGAGGAGCTGACCTTTTCTTCACGCCTTCTTTTCAAAATATCATCATAGACGGGGAATCTCGTACCATGATAGAAATCAAGGTAGAAGCACGAATAGAAAAAAAGGAAGAAGAGCTTCAATCTGCCTTAAAACAATATCTTAATAACACGGTCTAAGGTATGGGGTAGTAAATGCACTGTGATTCCATTTGAAAAAGCAGCAGAACGAGGAGTAATTCCTGCCTTGCTGCTTTTTTTGATGGAAAGCTTTCTTTTATTTCGTATATATAAAGTACATGCGCATAACACAATACTTCAATTTCACAATACTACAATGATACATTTTTGAATTTGCGAAGCTTGGAAAAGCAGGGTAGGCTAGGGACTACCGACCGAAAGGAATACCATGATTGAAGACATAACAGCCATTGTAAACACGCTGCTTGCTGTCAGCTATCTTGTTTACCGAGAGACAAAGAAGGAGGACGAATGAAAATGAGGAGCAGGGGCAAGATGTCCTTCCTTGCTGCTTTCTTTAAAAAACGCATTATCTAAACGGTAAATGTTTAGGTGTTCTCTTTACTTTTCTTGATTTTTTTCTGTTTTTATTTCATGAGATAAATCTTGGATACGTCTATTTAGCTCCTTCATACTTTTTAAGTTATCCTGTCGATACCCGCTAAAATCTTGAACCAAATCATGAATATCCCTTTGAACTGGATTTTTCAAGTCTACGTTGACATTGAAATCCAATACATATTCTTCTTTGTAACCCTTCTCCTTAGTATCGATATAGAAAACTGTAATAGCATAAGTAGGAAAGTTACCTTCTTTATCTTTTAAATCCCACACTTTTTCTAATAAACCACTGTACTCGAAATCGGGTGCCATATTAGAAATTGTATTATTTAATAGATTACTCTTACTTAATGGACGTTCTTTAGGATAATCAATATCTGGATTAGATGTTATACTAATATTTTTTGCAAGGGTTTTCCCTATATTTTTAACCACAAATTCTACTCCACCGTTATTTAAATATCTTAAATAAACAACTATATATGGCCTGTTTTCTTCTTCTCGACTCTTCTGCATTTCTTTTACCGAGGAAAGATTAGCATAGAAGATTAGAAAAGTCGTGAGAACGTAAATTAATGTTAAAAGCGCCAGAACTGCTCCGTTATTGTCATTTAACCAAAGAACTACATGCAATTTATTAGTGAGTAATAAAAACGTCCATTGCAACACAAGGTACCTCCTATCTATGTTAGACAAGTTTTTTATTTATATATTGAATATATTAATACATATTAATTTATTAAATATGTATTTTTCGGGTGTATTACATTCCCATTTGCGGTTCCTGCTGCTTTTTTGGAGAAGTTGCCTGTTGCTTCCGCACATCGTTCCAATCTTTTACGTTCTTTGGACGGTGATCAACGACCCTGTTTTCACCATGGTGATCTTTTAGCTTCTGATGAAACTGTTCTCCAGCTTTATCGTTATCTACCGCAGGAACAATGGATTCGATCTTATGGCCTTGCGATCGTAAATCTTTCACTGCATGATTGACGCTCTCGATCTTTACTCCACCCATGCTCACCATCCGAGTATCTTTTACTTTTTCTTTCTGCATCGACCTATAGGAAAGCAGATCAATAGGTAATTCAAAGACAGCGATCTTTTTCGGATTCTTTCCGACATCAATCATAAAGCCGCCGTTCGTCATTTGTTGCGTTCCCTGCCGATCAGCCCCGACCACTTCTCCTTCTCGATCTTTCCATTTAAACACCGCATTGTCTTTCCGATCTTGTACCAGTATTAATTATATTTATTGCCCCTCCGAGAACTTTAGGTTATTGCAAAGACAGGCTTTCCAACTAGCAACAATGTTACAGCATTCATCATTAGATGTATGACTAACAGAAAACAGGAACCCCCTGTTCCCTACCATGATTTTTAGACGCTATACCGTTTCCTGGTACCAGGAGTATTTTTAATGCAAGAATCGTTTTTTAATTATCCCCGCGCTTTTCGATGTAATACTGTATTCTGATTCAATAGCGCCAGCAACAATTTACGAGAGTCTTTCTGGCACTTTAAACATTCCTGCCCTCCTTGCTGACTACGTTCACCGTCTGATATTAGTTTTTTTGAATTGATCTTAGTTTCATCTTCCCCCATCATTTCCTTCATTAAAGAATTTGAAGCTTGCTCCAACGTCATATCGGTGTCATTCTTCTTTCTCATGAGTCTATACCTCACATTTCGCACGTTAACACAGGAGCTGCTCTTTCTTTATTCCCGTGTCCGCTGTTTCCCATGCGAAGAGCCCGCTGAAATACCTGATTTTCAGCGGGGGGCCCCGGTCTCTGTCACACCAAGGTACACGTCCTCCTGCCAGCCCAGGCCTGCAAGAACCCGGCGCTGTTCCTTTGTCAACGGCTTCGCCAACTGCCGGTAAACCGACCCGTCCGGCGCCCGAATGACAATCACCTGCACGTGTCGGAACAACGGGAAGACCGCCCGGGCCGTTGGCCGGGTCAGCGTGCGCCCGCCGACTCCTTTCATCGGCCGTTCGGGGGTGATCTCCTGCCGGAGCCGACGCTGCAGCACGCGATAAACCGCCAGCGCAAGCAGAAACAGATAGGCGAGCACCTGGACCCGTGCCGGGGTCTTCACATAGATTTCATCGGTCACCTGCGGATCTTTCAGAAACGAAAAGTTCATCTCCACCTGGATCTGGCCCTTGTACCAGCCGAGCAGCGTTTCCGCGGATACGGCGTCTCCTTCCCACACCTCGGGCAGGGTGGTGGCGAGGACGAACCGCGAGGCGCGTCGGCGCGCCGCTTCCCAGGCGGCGTCATCCGGGGTCACAGTAACGTGCAGCGCATAGATCGTTTCCCTATCGGGAGGCACCCCTTGTTTGGGCCGGCCGCGCCGGCGTATCGGGCGTTCGATCGCGGTGACGGCCCACTCGAGCGCATGGAAGGCTGGTTTCATCCTTTTTACCAAGGCCGCACCGGCGGCCTGGGCATCGGGCTCACACGCATAGACTTTGGCGGAGGCCGTGCGGACGAGGTCCTTGAGCGCTTCCGCTTCGTTTTTCCATTTAGCCTGCAGGGTCTTCGTCTTCCGTTCATCAAGCGCACTCGATTCGACGAGAAGCAGCCGCAGCGGGATATCCTGAAAGCGATCCCGTGTTTCCCGGAATCGGTACGAGGCGCCACCGTATTCGGCATAAGTGACCGGCTCACTCCAGATCGCCCCGGGAGCATCCCCCTGTTTCAGCGCCTGCTTGGTCACCTTCAGGTGAGACGGCGCCCGGGTCAGCACATGGGCCCCGACCTGCCGGAAGCCACGGAGGGTGTCCCCGGTCATGGAAGCGGAATCGGCGACGTACAGAAACGACCGTTCCAACTGTACGGCCTGTACCGCCTCCGACAGCCCGTTCGGGACCCGCTGATTCCACGTTTTATCGGACAGGTTCCCATCATGCACGTCCCCGAGCAGCGGAATGCCATCCTCATTGGCAATCAGGCCGTACTGAAACTGTTTCTTGCCGGGACGATCCCGACTGTAGCCGTAGGTAATGGCCAGGTCCTCCTCGGAGGCGGTCTCGTACCGGCCGTACACCGAATGACTGGTGGTGTCGCCATGCAGCAAACGGGCCGACAGGCCCTCGGTCTGGTAGAGACGGCAAAGAAACGAGGCCACCAGCTCATGGATGCCGGCGGCAGCCAGCCGGTCCAGGTGGCGGGCCAGGGTATCATCGTGCAGTTGTTTTGCACGCAGCCCCTCCCGGATCAACACGTCCAGATCGAGCCCTTCCGCCCAGGAAGCGAGGTGCACCAGCGCCTGGCGCCCGCTCAAAATATCCAGGACCAACACCTGGACGATGTCACTTGGTTTTGTCTGGCAGCGCGGATCGACCGGCACCCGTTGATCCACGTGTTCCGGCAGGTCGAGTTCCTTTAGCAGCCGGCTGATCAGGTTCAAATGGGCGGCGGTGTGCACGCCTTGTATCGCAAACGTCATGGACGCCCTCTCCTCTCGCATATCAAGTGAAGAATGGATTCGACACCGCCTTCAAAAATCCTTCTTGGAAAGACCATGAACTTGCGAAATGTGAGCTATACAGTACTAAGATATCGTGAATACTATAAGAGCGGTGATTTTGGTTCGATTTAGTAAACGTGTAACCACTCTTTTCAAGCACCGCACTATATTTCCGCAGTGTTGACACCTGTATCTTAAGTACTTTGGCTGTGTATTTTGCCGTGTGCCTATCCTTTATATAATTCGTGTTGTTTGCCATAGCGCTACACCTCCAGATGCCCTTGAGCATACCTCGATTATCCTCCCATGACAACCTGTCTCATGGAAGGTTTTTGGGCAGGATGGAACTTGTGTTAATACCAATCCTTTCTCGGCACAGCAAAATGAATAAGCTAAAAAAGACTGGTTCTCGAGAAATTTTTTTTGGAATTTAGATATCCGTCCTGTAATTTACTTTAAAAACGTTAGATACAGGAAAAACATGCTAATAAATAACCTCGTTGATGTTTACTACGAGTTTATTGTTGCATTCAAAAAAACAGAACAAGTAGTACCAGAATAATTTTCTAGTTAACCTTACCACCATAAAACATATCCCCCCCCCCCGTCTGTTTCTAGAAATTCATAAAACTGTTTCTTTCTAAAAATACACACTGGTGATCCTTTCTCAAACATCTTAAAAATTTTACTTCTTTTCCTAAATGAAGTCGTCCGAATACCCTTATCTATGTCATGAAAGGCTGAAAGAGACGAACGAAGATGCCGATATAATACAACCTTCACGAGGTCAATAACTATGCATTTAACCATAAAATTTGAAAAGTAAGGGAAAAAATTTCTCCCGTTGATTTTTCATTGCAAGCTGCGGGCCCCCTCAATAGAGGTGTAAAAGGGATTACCGAATAAAGAATTTCTATTTCTCAAAGAAAAAGTCAAGTTAGTGACTGTCCCCTGTATGCAACAATATGCAGAGGCTTTTTCTCCGGAAATGCTATGATTTATTTAACAAATCTAGCACTAAAAGGAGAGAATTATTATGCCGAAGGCGAAGACAATAAGTGACTTGCAGGAAGCCGTGAGGAAAGCCCAGAAAGCTCAAGACGAGTTAATGCAGGAAATGACGATGGTCATCATAGACGATCTTATTAACGACAAAAATGCTGATACGATCGACACAAAAGCAGACATGAAAGAATGGCTGAAGAAAGCGAAAGCAGCGATTGCGTTCGAAAAAAAATGGAGACCTGCGGTTGAACAACACGAACAATCACAAAAAATGGAGCAGCAACCAGAGACCAACGGAGGGAACCAAGGGCAGGTACGTACCGGTCATCCACTACAGGCACCACCGAACCAAGGAAACAGGTAGCCTGATCAAACAGCGAGTACGCCTGGCTAGATAACAAGAAAACGAAAGGAATTGGGAGAGGGTCCAAAGGGAGAGCACAGCTTTCCCTTTGCAAGTATCCGGTGGCGTCAGACAACGGAAATACTTGCGGTTTAATGTTTTGATCTTTTTGAACTTGAATGAGACGAAGCCTTACATGAGCGTTACTCATGTCTATGAGGCCAGAAAAGAGGTGGCAAGGAGTGAGGATCAATCATAAAAAGGAAAAAGAAAAGGAGCCTGGAGCCTACGGCGCGAGGGTCACTCTGCGGCTGGATGTACAAACCAACGAGTTTGTAACGCAGATTGCGGAGGACGAGATGATCTCCAAGAGCGAAGTCGTCAGGCTGGCGCTTACCGGAGCTAAGGAGGATTGGAAAACTCGACAAGGGCACCGGATGACGAAAGAAGATCGGGAAGAAATTCTCTTCAAGTTGGTTGAAATCCTGACCGTGTTGGGGAAAGTTCGCAACGACAACAAGAAATTAGGTCGGAACGTCAATCAGATAGCTAAGGCTTCGAATATGGGATATACAAGGGTCAGTGAATACGAGATGCAGACTTATTTTAGTTATGGAGAGTACGTGAAGGCAGGGCTTGAGGAACTAGCGAAAGAGGTGCATGTGCTATGGCGTACCTTCGGATAACACCCGCGCGGGGTGGTGCCCGAGCGATCGCTTATGCCGTTGAACAGGAATCCCATCAACCAGGAATCGATCGCGTACTCAGGGCCAGTGGTAACAATCTCGATCCGGAATATGCGAAAGAACAAATGGAAGTCATCTGGAATCGGTTCGGAAAGATTGACGGGTCGTATGTTCAGGCGTATCGGGTGATCCAGTCGTTCCCTCTGGAACAGCTGGACCCGGATAATCCGGATGATGTTGATAAAGTAAATGAAATGGGGCTGGAACTGGCGTCGGAGTTATTTCCGGATAAACAGGCGTTGGTTGCGACCCAGGGGGATGGGGAAAGTGGTTTATTACATAACCACATCATTGTGAACTCGGTATCCTTTACGGATGGAAAGTCGCTGCGTGCAGAGAGGACGAACTGGTACCATGTCGCCAAAATGAGTAACGCAGTCGTGAATCGGCACGGGTACGATACCATGAGTTTCGAGGTTCCTGAAAGTAGATCTCTGCGAAAGGCGTCACAGGAACTCTCCAATCAGGGAAAATATGTATGGGAGACGGATCTGATGGATCGGATTAAGGCGGTCATGCAGGAGCAGGACGTTCATGATCGCGGGGCATTTTGTGACCGGATGAAAGAAGAAGGCGTGAGTGTGAGGTATCGTTTCTCTAGGAAGAAAGGGCGCGAAGGAGAGCTCACTGGTGTCAGTTATCATTTTGATGACAGGGACGGAAAACAACGAAAAGTGAAAGCCAAGGGCCTTGGAAAAGAGTTCATGATCGAGGCGATCGACGAGCAGTTGAAAACGAATCAAGAGGAACACTTGAAAAAGGCGGCGGCTGCACCACCTAAGGTGAGTCGCAGGGAGGAATTAGATAGGCTGCTTGCACAAATCACCATACCTGCGAATGAGCCTAACGCCGCCACGAAGAAAGAGAGTGAACAGGCGCCGAAACAAGAACCTTCTGCAACGTCGACTGAATCGAAGGAGACGGCTCCAGGAGGATTTGAATTTGATGTAGCAGGTCATGTAGAACTGATGAATCATCGCAAGAGAACCACGAGAAAGCCTCGAGAAGTTCCTGTCGAGATGGCATTTAGAAAAGATGTAGAAAAGGAAGAAGTTCACACCCCGGCACTAAAAGAGAACGCCTACGATGACACATTGATCGAAAACGAGAAGTGGGAGCAGGATCGTAAAGACGAAGTAGCAAAGCGATTGCTGGGACAGCAGGCTGCCGAACAAAAACGACGACAGGAAAAGCGTGAGACCAAGGAGAAGGCGCAAAGAGAAGCGCAGGTGCTGAAGCAGGCAGAGAGAGAACGAAAGGAAAAAGAAGCCCGCGAACGCTTAGAAGAACGGGTGAAGAACGTCGTTCTTGTCGAATCATCCCTTACCAAAGAGCTTGTTGATACATTTGCAGAGATGGTAAAGGAGAAAGAAGGAAAAATGCAAACCACCGTCGCAGACAAATCAAGACCTTACACGGATAATGATTTGGTGCGGCTGTCGAAATTCAGGATCGCTGATCGAAAAAAAGAAGAACGTCAGCAAAGGCATGCACCGCAGAAAACGGTTGAACGAGATAACGATCCGGAGTTGTAACGGAAGAGATCTTTGAACAAAAAAGAAGCAACTTATGACTAATAATTATATCTCCGCTAATGATTCTTAAAACAAACAATATCGTTGGCGGATGATCTATTTTATTCTCTTCACGTTTTATAGCTTCACAAAGAGCCACTGCTTTTTCTCTTACATCGTCTATCGAATTGGTCTCCTTTTGCATCGCCTTCTTTATATGTATAGGGGCAATTTTCCGAACATATACCCTCCTCACTGTCTCATGGCTGTCGGATCGATTGATCTGTCAGGCATGTCGTTCTGGAATCACAGGTTAGGGGCGGCCTTTTAATCTGAAGAGAAAATACTGACGTCTCTCTTTTTAACAGCTTTTTGATGAGCAGAGACGCTCCTTCGAATCCATCCTGGGGCGACACTCCCCTGCTTCTGCGTTATACTTTAGGAAAAACAACGGAGGTGAGAAGCATGCCAATGAGATATGCGAGAATGCAAGGACATCATCCCCTACCGTTAAAAATTGTACGGTTGAAGAAGGCTGCTTTTCCGCAGAAAGTCAAAGGCATCGGTAATAAAAACGGTGCTAGAGTACGAATCGAACGTGGGCTATCTACCGTGCATGTGAACAGGGAAATGTCTGCGTCTGAATATCAATCTATCTATGCCGGGATGCGACGCCGACACAGAAAAGCCTTGGATAAGCTCAGTAAAACCTGATGGACTTTCGATCTCTATTCAACAAGTGTTATACGATCCGTATAACCAGATTGTCTTCAATTGTCCTAATGGAAAGATAGTACGATTTACGTGCTCGATTCTTCCTCTTTTCGCTGACGTGCTTTGGTTTCTCGGAAAAGGGTTTGTATTTCTCTGGAATACAATTTTACTCCCCATGGCGTGTCAGCAAATTCCATTAGCTGGTTCAGTCGCTCGTACTCGTTATACTCCTCTACGGTCAGCTTCCAGCTTTCTTTTGGATCTTTTGTCGTCATGGTTATCATGCTTTTTGTCTTTTTGCGTTGGCGTGCCTGGGCTTCCCGGATGAGCATTTGTATTTCCTGAGAATATAGTTTGACTTGAATCGGTGTACCGGCAAGTTCCATTTCCTTTTGGAGCCGTTGATAATTGTTATATTCATCTGTCGTCAGCTTTACCGTTTTTTTCTTATCCTTTTTTTCCATCATCATCACGTACCTTTCCCTCGGGTTCGCAAATGGGGTACCGGTAGCTGGTCGATTTTCGTGAGCTGGTAAGTGTATATAAGGATGCATTCCCCTATGCTTTACAGCAATAATGTTAATACTTCGTCAGTTTTCCTGATTCCAAAATATAGACCTCGTTATCCTCCCAAATTGCTTCCACCTCTTCCTGTTCGTATCCCCGCTTGTACATATATGAACGGAATTCCTGCCCTATGATTGATTTCGGAAGGTTCGACCCGGATGAATAGGTTCTTATAAAGTCGATGATGTGTTTTTTCGTGAGGTAATTATCCGCCTGTATGGCTTCAGCTTCTTGGTCGATTTGTGTTTTTCGTTTCGCAAGAATGGCATTGATGTAAGCTTCAGGGCTTGTCATCGATCGGTCGTTTTCATTAATATCTTTCAGAACTATTCGCAGTTCTTCGATGCCATATCCTGCCCATGTCTTTAACGTCCGTGTCGGGATGCTGTACCCGTATTCTTTAAGCAACGGCTTGGCCTGTTCCAGAAATAAACGGGTTTCTTTTTCACCGACCATAACATTTTCGAGCATTCCGATTCTTTGTATATTGAATTCAATCGCAGTTACCCGACGACCACTGCGAATCTCTTTAAATGTAAAGTCAATCGCGTTAATCTCCCGTAGTTCTTTTTGGGCATTGACCAATATTCGGGCTTTCAGGTTGGCATATTGAGGATATTTATCCCCAAGCCCAATCGATTTTCGCAGGTAATCAATCGTCACGGTACGTTTTCCAATCTTTTCGTATTGGGTGAGAAGCTCAAACAAAGCGAATGTATAGGTACTTTGCAACTTCCCTACGGTGAGCAGCGCATATTTGGTGAATCGACCGGTCAGGTTAGTGATAAGTGGTGCAATATGGTGGTTAAACTCCGCGGTAACCACCCCGTCTTTATACCTGATGGTGGTAAACCACGTGTACCAAGCAAAGTCGGATTCCGGTGCGTCCTTACTACTCAACCGAAAAGATTTAGACATAAGTCCTTCCGTCAGCTCACTGATTCGTTGGTAATATCCATGTCCAGACATTCCGGTTTCTTCCAAAAATTCCTTGACAGTAAACTGAACATACGGAAATGTTTCCGGATTCTGGCCGATCCGTGCGATGGCATAACGAATGATTTTATGCTCAGTTACAGTCATATTCTCGGGAAAGTAGGCTTCGATTAAATCATTGGACTGGTATACCTGCAGTGGTCCTTTAATTTCTTTTTTGTCCAAACGGGTCATTATGATCCCACCTTTATGTACGCCAATAATTAAGTTCATTATGTCATAATTCAAAAGATTGTAAACGGGGTTTCGTGAAGTATAACAATATGAGGGCGATAGAAGAAAAAGATCACCAAATTGAGGGGCAATCTAGTAAATAGGTAAAACAAACATGAAATGATCTCGAAATCACTGAACTCACAGTCGTTATGAGAATATTTGTGATGAGTTTCCATTTAAAAAGAAGATATTATCCCCCAAAATGTTAGAGAGGTACCCTCAATCTGTTAGGTATGCCCTCATATTGTTAGGGTAACACCCTCAATCTGTTAGGATCCTTCCTCATATTGTTAGGTGTACGGCCTCAATCTGTTATAGTAAAACCCTCATATTGTTAGGGTTAACCCTCACATTGTTATACTTACACCTGTTCATCCTTAGAGTACCAACGGGTTTAATCCTCTGAAATGTATTAAATGGTTTATATAATGTTTTTATATATAAATAATTAAAACGTTTTATAAGAAAACCTTGAATCATGGAACTATAACACTTTAAGGATAAGAAAGAGGAAAGATCATAAGATTCAGGGAAATATCAAATATTATTTCCAATAACAGTATAATTTTTCGCAAAAATCGCTGAGTATAACCATATAATTCTATATTAACAATAAATTACAAAGCAAAAATCATGAGGTACCCTCAATTTGTTATAGTTCGTTTTTAAAATCATGCCCCCTATCCTCTATCTGTGATACTTCCCTCTCAATCTCATGACTTTTTTATAAAAATTCCTAATGGGTTTCAGGTAAAGAATTTTCGTACCAATTAATATTTGCAAAAAAGTATTTTTATAATGAGCTTAATCTATATATGACCGGGATAACTAAGAATATTAACGTTAGAGAGAAAGCGAAGTAAGTCTCTTTTTGAGAAGATATCGACAAAAAAACGGGTCCAGTTATTTGCCAAATCGAAAAATATTCGATAATCACATACCGGAAAATTCGCAAAAGATCTTAAAGAATCCGTTATATCGATTAAATACAAACAGCTACTTGTACTCGACATAATCGATATAACAGTTTTCGAGAGATGAGTACAGCACAAGAAATCATATTAAATCAATTTAATAGCCCAATATAATTTGCTCATACGGCCTTTTCACTCCGACAGAATATCAATGAAAACATAAAAAATAACGCATATTAAATAAATTAATACATATTAAATAAATTAATACATATTTCGTTATTAAGTCAAACTAATTAAATTAAGCCTATAAGTTTCGGTCAGCATCTATTTTTGATTTTAATGCCCGACGCATGTATTCACTTTGAGAAATGTTTTGCTTCTCTGATTCAATTACGAGCATTTCTAAATCTTGGGATTCAAAAAAGAAAGTACGAGCTTCTGCATTCTTTAGTTTCTTTTTCGGCCCTGGTTTCTTTTTTGTGAATTTTTCATATACACTCCTTCTTGCAGGACTTAGATTTTCTTGTTCATCACTCTCATTAGTATCAAGTTCTGTTTCGGCAGAATCAATTGCATCCAAATCAATCTTTTTCTGATTTGTCATTTCACTGCACTCCCTTCAATAGCACTGATTAATTTATCTGTTAATTCCACAAAATCATTTACTACATTTTTAGCATAAGTATTTTTTTGCGCCAATTTTTCTAAACTGATTTTTTCATTTTTTGCGGTGGATACAGTAGTGCTGTATCTTATTCGACTTAGTATATTGGCTCTCTTTACCCCTTTATTAACAAAGGAGTCAATCATAGTTTCAAGCTGATGATTGATTTTTTGATTAGTTGTATTTACTTTATTTGGTATAAGAAAATATCCTTTAATATCTTCTTGCATAAAATCATTAATAATTTCTACCGTCCGATGCACCGCTACTCGGCTATCTTCATCTACTTCAAATGGGACAAGTACATAATCACTTGCCACAAATGAATAGGCAACTAAGTCATCGTTTTCGGAAGGGTGAGTGTCGATGAGAATATAATCGTAGAAATTCCTTAGAGTATTTACTTTTCTATCGACAGAATACAGACGCTTTTTTACTGTCATTTTATTTGCAAAGACCTTAAAATCATCAATTTTCTCGTTAGAAGGAATAAAATGTAAAAATTCCGAATGCTGGTGAATTACTTCAGACGGCTTCGCCTCCCCAATCAACCATTCATAAGTAGTTTTATTAAACTGCTCTCGATCACTAAGAAAACCTGTAGCAATAGAAGAGTTTTGACACATATCAATGATACATACCGTTTTCCCTTTTCTAACAAGAGTCTCAGCTATTAATCTAGTGACAGTCGTTTTTCCAACGCCGCCTTTGCTATTAGCAGTTGTAATGACATACCCCATTTGAAAACCTCCTAAATAAAGTTAGATCATAAACAGAATATCATGTTTATGAGGATAATACAGCAATATATATTAAATAGTTTCTTAGGTGTTAATCAAATTAATACCTATTAATAAATTTAATAGGTATTAAACGATTGTTTAAGACTTCAAATACATCTCACATATCATAATAATAAAATTTATTGAAAAAGGAAATGCAGTAATACATAATAAATAATTTATTATGTATTAAAATAATAAATATATATTCATAAATTATTTAAAGATCTAATTACAGTGCAAGTATCGAAATAATAAGAGATATATTATAATGGGACAATACATATTAATAATTTTAATAGGTATTAATAAATCAAATTAGATTTATTGTATTGAATGTTAAGCGTTGTACTCACTTGTACATTTATTCAATACTTCTTATTAGTTACAATAGGAATATATTAGTAAATGAAAAAAGGAGGGGTAGCATGCATAAAAGCAATTTTCATTTTCTTTCTACTAAATGGGATATCGTAGCCAACTTAGGGGAAACGGCAGAAAGTAACATTTTCATAGATCCAAACACTACCTTGATGAAACTTCGAGTATTGGCTGAAACGTTAACAAAATTTATACTCGCCTATGAAGAAATAGAAGAATCCTATGATACAAAACAAATAGATCGCATTGGCGTATTAAGAAGAGACGACCTGATTACTCAAGAAATAGACGATATCCTCGAAACACTTCGTAAAAAGGGTAACAAAGCTATGCATGAGGGATATGGGACGCAGGAAGAAGCGCAAGCGTTGAACCAGATGGCCTTCCGGTTGGCTGTTTGGTTTATGCAGGTATACGGGGAATGGGATTTTGAGGAACCGGAATACCAGGAACCACTCCTAGTACATAAAGTGAATGCAGAAGAACTGGATAGATTGTCGACGACATATGAGGAAAAATTAACTGCATTGGAGGGGGAACTAGAAACGCTTCGACAAGAGCAAATGCACCTGTCAGATCAAGACAAGCTTCAACGGAGAAACGCAGCAAGAAAATTCGGAAGTAACTTAGATCTCACAGAAGCTGAGACACGGGTTAAGATTGATGAACAGCTGCGGGATGCGGGTTGGGAAGCAGATACGGAAATGCTGCGTTATAGTCAGGGGGTTCGTCCTGAAAAAGGAAGAAATATCGCAATTGCAGAATGGCCATTAAAAAGGGGATTTGCCGATTACGCTTTGTTTATTGGTTTAGAGTTCGTTGGGATTATTGAAGCTAAGCGTGAACTTAAAAATATCCCATCGGACATCGAGCAGGCGAAAGAGTATGCCCGGCTAGTGGAAAGAAAAGGGGAAGAAACTATTTCCGAACCCTACGGGGATTACTTTGTGCCTTTTTTATTTGCAACAAATGGACGACCGTACATGAAGCAATTTGAGGCCAAATCAGGAGTATGGTTTTTAGATGCAAGAAAGCCGACCAATCATCCACGTCCCCTTAAAGCTTGGTATTCTCCTCAAGGACTAAAAGACTTATTAAAGCAAGACGTAGACGAAGCGAATCAAAAACTCCAAGAGGAAAAAGTAGACTATTTAAACTTGCGTCCTTATCAAGAAGAGGCGATTAAAGCCGTGGAACATGCGGTGGAAAGGGGCCAACGTGAAATTCTGCTTGCCATGGCTACAGGAACAGGGAAAACAAGAATGGCGATTGGTCTTATTTACCGCCTGATTAAACATAATCGTTTCAAACGAATTCTATTTTTGGTGGATCGCTCGGCGCTAGGGGAGCAAGCAGAAGCAGCGTTTAAAGATTCCAAATTAGAGAATTTCCACTCCTTTACTGAAATTTTCGAGCTGCAATCTCTGAAGGATGTCACCCCGAATTTAGAAACCAAAGTACAGATTGCCACCGTACAAGGGACCTTAAGACGCCTATTTTACTCGGATACTGATCAAGTGAAACCGACCGTGGATCAATATGACTGCATCATTGTCGATGAGGCCCATAGAGGATATACCTTGGATAAAGATATGTCAGAAGTCGAAGAGTTATTTAGGGATCATCAGGATTACGTGAGTAAATACCGGCAAGTCTTAGACTATTTTGATGCAACTAAAATTGGATTAACGGCTACCCCTGCGCTGCATACCGTAGAGATTTTCGGAAAAGCTGTCTTTACGTATTCTTACCGGGAAGCCGTAGTCGATGGCTATTTAATCGATCACGAACCACCATATCAATTCGAAACCGCGTTAAAAAAAGCCGGTATTCATTGGGCTGCAGGCGAAACGGTAGACGTCTACAATACGCGTACGGGAGACATTGATACGGAGTTACTGGAAGATGAAGTGAATATTGAAGTTACTAACTTTAACAAAACCGTGATTACAGAAAACTTCAATCGAGCGATTCTATCCGCATTAGCGCAAGATATTGATCCCATGAACCTTGGAAAAACGTTAATATTTGCAGCTACCGATGACCATGCGGATATGGTAGTACGTATCTTTAAAGAAGAGTTGGAAGAAGTTCACGGGCCGATTGAGGACAATGCGGTAATGAAAATTACCGGCTCCATTAAAGATCCTACGCAGGCCATCAAGCTGTTTAAAAATGAAAGGCTGCCAAATATTGTGGTCACGGTTGATTTGTTGACGACGGGCATTGATGTACCGTCTATTACAAACTTAGTCTTCTTACGGCGTGTTCGATCACGAATTCTTTATGAGCAAATGCTTGGGCGAGCCACAAGACTTCATGATGAAATAGGAAAGGATCATTTCTCTATTTATGACGCCGTAGGCATTTATGAATCACTCAAACCGTATACAACCATGAAGCCGGTGGTCACGACGCCCAAAGTCACCGTGAAGCAATTAGTGGAAGAATTGGAAGAGCTAAAGGAAGAAAGACACCAACAGCAGCACAAAGAAGAATTGATTGCCAAAATCCAGCGTCGAAAACAGCGCTGGGAAGAAAAGGATCACGAAGACTTTCAAGTCCTAGCAGGTGGACAAACCGTAAACGAGTTCGTAGAATGGATGAAGCAAGCACCCCCTGAAAAAGTGGTCGAAACCCTACATTCCAATCAAAACATCCTCCAGTATCTTGATGAAAATAGAGGGAGACCAGTGCTTCAGTATATTTCCACCCACCCAGATGAAGTAGAAAAGGTCACGAGAGGATATGGGAATGCGGAGAAACCAGAAGATTATCTGCAAAGCTTCGAACAGTTTATCGAGGAGAACATGAACTTGATTCCGGCTCTGCAAGTGGTTTGTACGCGCCCGAAAGAATTAACGCGGCAGCAGTTAAGGGAGTTAAGAATAGCCCTGGATCAACATGGCTTCACAGAGAAAGGGTTGCAGACTGCTTGGCGAGATGCGAAGAATGAAGACATTGCAGCAGATATCATCAGCTTCATCCGCCAGCAGGCCTTAGGCGATCCCCTAGTGGATCATGAGGAACGAATTAAAAAAGCCATGAAAAAAGTGTATGGAATGAAGGTTTGGCCTAAAGTGCAGAAGGACTGGCTGGAACGGATTGAAAAGCAGCTACTAAAAGAATCCGTTTTAGATCCGGATCCCGAAAAGGCATTTGATGTAGAACCTTTCAAAACTAAAGGCGGATACAAACAGTTAAACAAGTTATTTAACGGAGAGTTAGACGAGATTGTGAGTAAAATCAACTACGAATTATACGCAAGTGAGGAAAGGGAGCAGGCATAAAAATGGGCAATCAGCAAATCGTACAGAAACTATGGAACTTATGTAACGTCCTACGTGATGATGGGATTACGTATCACCAATATGTGACGGAATTAACGTATTTATTATTTTTAAAGATGATGAAGGAAACGGATAATGAAGGATCTATTCCGGAAGAATACCGTTGGGATTCCTTAATTAACATTCACGGTCTAGAATTAAAAACCCATTATCAGAAGCTACTTATCGATTTAGGGAACGAAAACAATGATGTGATCAGTCAAATCTATACCAATGCTCAAACCAATATTGATGAACCGAAGAACCTCGAGAAAATCGTTCGTTCCATCGATGCACTGGATTGGTACAGCGCAAAAGAAGAGGGACTAGGCGATTTATATGAAGGATTATTGGAAAAGAACGCGAGTGAGACAAAATCAGGTGCAGGCCAGTATTTCACGCCGCGTGTGTTGATTGATCTGATGGTTAAGCTCGCGAAGCCTCAGGCAGGGGAGCGCTGTAATGACCCGGCAGCAGGGACATTTGGTTTTATGATTGCGGCGGATCGCTATGTACGAGAACAAACAGATGATTACTTCGATTTAGGTGAAAAAGAAGCTGAGTTTCAAAAGAAACAAGCCTTTACAGGAGTGGAACTCGTAAAAGAGACGCATCGTTTAGCGTTAATGAATGCGATGTTACACAATATCCAAGGTGAAATTGTCTTGGGCGACACTTTGTCAGAAATGGGTAAAAACCTGAAGAATTTTGATGTTATTTTAACGAACCCTCCGTTTGGTACAAAGCGAGGTGGGGAGCGCCCGACTCGTGATGACTTAACATTTGCAACCACAAACAAACAATTTAATTTTTTACAACATATTTATAAATCTTTAAAACCTGATGGTAAAGCTAGGGCTTCTGTTGTAGTACCAGATGACATCCTATTTAAAAAGGATGGAAACGGGGTGGAAATTAGAGAAGACTTGATGAATAAGTGTAACTTGCATACAATCCTACGTTTGCCAAACGGGATCTTTTACGCACCAGGGGTGAAAACGAACGTTTTGTTTTTCACTCGTGAGGTAACCGATAGAGAGAATACCAAAGACGTGTGGGTCTATGATCTAAGAACAAATATGCAGAGCTTCGGTAAACGTTCACCTTTAACAGAAAAACACTTCGAAAATTTCATCACTGCCTATGAATCAAAAGACAGAGAGAGTATAAAAGATGATCGATTTAATGTCTTTACTCGAGAAGAGATTCAGAAAAAAGATAACAGTTTAGATATTGGCTTAATTGCAGATGACTCTTTAGCAGCTTACGATGATCTTCCAGATCCAATCGATTCTGCAGAAGAAGCGATTGCCAAATTAAACCAAGCGGTTGGTTTGCTAAATGAGGTGGTAATAGAGCTTCGTGAGGTTGAAGGGGAAAAGGTTGCTACTAAACCAATTAAGGTGAGTAGTAATGAGTAAGAGGTTTGAAAATCAAAAGGCAATGGAAGAATTTTTAGAGGAAGCGTTAGTTCCTGAGGAAGAACAACTTTATGAAATTCCAGAGAATTGGATCTGGACAAAGTTAGGAGAAGTTATAGCAATTAACCCTCCGAAGATGAAGTTAAGTGATATTGATGATAAACAAGTTTGTAGTTTTATTCCAATGGCATCTGTTAGTGAAAAAACAGGTAGAATTGAAGAAATAGAAGAGCGAAACTACGAGAAAGTGAAGAAGGGTTACACCCAGTTTTTTAATGACGATATTTTGTTTGCTAAAATAACACCGTGTATGGAAAATGGGAAAGTAGCAATAGCAGAGAATTTATCAAATGGATTCGGTTATGGTTCAACTGAGTTTTATGTCTTTAGAACTAAAAAGCCTATTACTAAAAAGTTTGTTTATTATTTTGTTCGTTCAGATTATTTTAGAAATCATGCTAAAGGTAATATGACTGGTGCTGTAGGACAACAACGAGTGCCAAAGAAGTATTTAGAATTGTACCCTATTGCATTACCTCCAATAAAAGAACAAAAAAGAATTACTGACAAAGTGGAACGGCTTTTAAATAAAATTGACGAAGCTAAGCAATTAATAGCAGAAGCAAAGGAAACATTTGAACTTCGAAGAGCAGCGATTTTAGACAAGGCTTTTCGTGGGAATTTGACTGCCAAGTGGAGAAGAGATAATACAAGTAGTGAAGCCGAAATCAATGGCATAACTAATACATTTAACCAAAGTAAAGCAAAACATTTAGAAAAAAAGAGTGAAGAAAATATAGAGGGACCTTACGATATTCCAAGTAGTTGGGAATGGGCAAAGATTGGTGATCTATTTCATGTACAAATTGGAAGTACACCAAGCAGAAAAAAATCAGAGTATTGGGATGGAGAACATCCATGGATTAGTTCTGGAGAGGTACAATTTAATGAAATTAATCATTCTAAAGAAAAGGTAACTAAAGTCGGCATAAAAGAATCAAGATTGAAAATAGCTCCAAAAGGTTCTATTTTATTTGCAATGATTGGTGAAGGTAAAACCAGAGGACAAGTTGCTAAGTTAAATATAGATGCTTATCATAATCAAAATATTGCATCTATATGGGTTTCTGAAACATCTATTGAAAGTTCTTTTGTTTACTATTGGTTACTATTCCAGTATCTTCACAATCGTCAAAATAGTTCTGGAAACAATCAGCCAGCTTATAACAAATCAAGGGTACAAGCATTGTTAATTCCAATTCCTCCTCTAGAAGAGCAGCATATTATTTCGGAATATATTGTAAATATGATTGGAAAAGATAATAATGCTTTACTCCAAATTAACACTGACAATGAGATAAGCAAATTAAAAGAATCGATTTTGTCGAAAGCCTTTAAAGGAGAATTTGGTACGAATAACCCAACAGAAGAAAGTGCAGTTGAATTACTTAAAGAAGTTATACAAATGCCAATAAAGTAGACCAATTTTTCAGTCTATATTTCGTTTAATTTTTATCTCGTTGTCTTTTCCTCCTGCAACGGATATTTTTAACTATTTACAATTAAGAATGAAACAACAGATATATTATATTTTTTGAAATCCTCTTTTTGAATTAGCAAAAGATAGAGAAGAAGTCATCTTACATTAATATTCTCTTCTAAAAAGTAAATATATTTTGTGTATTTATAATATAAAATTACGTAGTTTGGATTTCCCTAATATTCATCAGAACCTTCGTTCTTATCTAGTAAAGCTAAAACAAAGCTGTTGGAGTAATAAGAACTATTACTCCAACAGCGAATGTAACCAAGTTTACTAAAGTTTTGAATGATTATAACTTTTTTATAGGGATCCTTGGTAATCGTCTAAATAATGTGTATAGAAGTCTTGAAGTAACTTATGAGAGTCTATTGGTCCCTCAATATCTCCAGCCTTTATCGATATTTGGTGATTTGTGATATTTTCAGCTATTATTTCTGGGTCAACAATAAGCTTTAAATTGATATAATCATCTTTAGATAACGTATTATGAAAGATAGAAGTATTAATTATTTATAGATCGTAAAAGGTGCAAGGTTAATGATATGTCATTATCTAATCGCTCTTTCAAAAAAGATTTGACCTTTTCATCTTCATGCAGACGCCAATGTTCTATTATTTGGTGTAGATGTGTGATAGTTTTTAGTTCAGCAAGTCGTGCGATCTTGTGTGTTAATTTTGAGATAGAAAAGTTGTCTTCTAAGTAGGTCGCCTAAATTCTTATATTTTAAATACTTTAGGCGACTCATCAAAAAATTTCTCTTAAGAAACATATAGTTAGCATTATAAGGAAGACTTATATAACTGAAGATTAAAAATAAAGATGCGTAGAAAAATCCGCTTGAAAGGGCAGGCAGATTTTTCTACGCATCTTTATACTTACTTTTATTAATAATGTACAGGCCAGTACACTAATTTAACTACTGGTGCGCTACTTTACAAAATATTTCCGTCAGTAAATTTCCTTCCATAATTATTAGAAGAGATCAACATCTAGTAGATGTAAGAACATAAGATAAGAAATAAAACACTTTTTGTCGCTCTTATGAATAGAAGAGAATCAAAAATCTATAGCGTTATCCTGAATTTTTCTGACTTTAAACAACAAACAACCACCTTAATTATAATAATAAATTACTCCGTCGAAAATACCGAATTAATTTGTAGTCTTATATACATTAAGTATCCACTTGACTACAAAGTGGTTTTGGAGTATTCTATAGTTATAAGATGTAAAAAAATATAAGCAAAAAGCGAAATGAGAGGAGGGGGGCTGTGAAAGAATTCAGCAGAAAGTCTATTAGAGGGGTTACGATAAGAGGATTCATTGATTTCTTAGAACAGTGGGATAATAGTTCAGATGTAATTATAAGGTTTAGAGCACACAATAAAAAAATAGCAGAAGGTAATGCTAAATTAAATTGTAAAGCTACACTATCGGATATACATTTCACAGCGTACTACATGATGTATCTTGAAGCTGTATCATATTTAAGATACGAATTTCAATTTTGGGAGATTCCTACCCATGTTTTCAATAAGGAGTTTGATGATAAGATATTTAAAGGCAATAGGATAATTAAATTCTTTAATTTTCTGAAGTTTAAGAATGTTTATTTGAGATCACAAGCAGACTGGATTGAAAGTAATGATTTTGGGAAAACTTATTTACACGCTCAAAACGATGGAATTGCTTTAGCGATTAGTCACATAGAAATGCAGACGAAATCTTTTTTTAGAATATCAAAAGAGGAGATGGTTTAATGAATAATCAATTGGAAGTAATAAATGGAGTTTCACCGGTTTTTAGAGAGCTAGTAAGAGAAAAACCTATTTTATCTTTAGCCATGATGGGTATAACAGTGGGGGGAATTATAGCTTGTGCAGCTTACACTAAACAACCAGTAAATATTTCTTGGGGAGAATTTAGTATCAAATTTAACTGAATAAAGAAAAAAGGGGCTGTCTCAAAAGCCCTTTCTGAAACAAAAAAAGCGGTGCCGGATGTGTCCGGTACCGTTTTTTTGGAATGAAAAGAGAAAAAGACAAAAACACAGCGGAAAGCCGAGCGGCCTCCGGCCACTTTCAGGAGGTTGTGGGCTGCGGCAAGCAGCCCGACCTCCAGGGTGACCTTCTCGAGGCCGCGGAGGTGAAAGCGGCGGAACGACCGATTGCCCTTGATCTGCCCGAACACGCTTTCGACCTCGACTTTTCGTTTCGCGTAGGTCGCTGCGCCTTCAGGAGACCAAAGGAAGGCTCTGGCTTTGGCTTTTTCTTCCTCGTAAGTAGGGTTCCAGAACACCTGCCGGTTTCCCTCCGCTTTCGTACAGAAGGCTTTGATCGGACAATCCGAACAGTCCTCGCTTTCGTAGCGTTTGAAATCCCGGCGGTAGCCGGTGGCATCGGTCCGGCTGGTGTAACCCCGGAACGTGACCCGCCGGTTGTTCGGACAGAGGAACCAGTCGTTCGTTTCGTCGTAGTCCCAGTTCTGGATCTTGTCGATCCGTTTCGTAAACGAGGGTTTCATTTCGGCAGCCAGGGTGTTATAAGGAATCAAAAACGGGTGCTCTGCCTGGAGGGGCGCCTCCTCCAGGAGATACGTATAATTTGGCTCACTGCCATAGCCGGCATCCGCCGCGAGCTGCCCGGGAAACGGCAGGGACCGGGAACGGAGAAGCTCCAGGTGCGGGATCAGACAGCGGGTATCGGTCGGGCGCTGATGCACGGAATACCCGAGCACAAACTGGTTTTCCGTGCCCATCTGCACGTTGTAGCCCGGTTTCAGCTGGCCGTTTTCCATATGATCTTCCTTCAGGCGCATAAACGTGGCATCGGGATCGGTTTTGGAAAAACTGTTCCGGTCGCCGAAGGTGGCGAGCTGGCTTTCATACCGTTCCAGCCGCGGCAGGTAGTCGCGGGTGAGAGTCCGGTGGATTTTTCGTACGTGCTGAAAAACCGTCCGTTTTTCTTTTCGGACCAGCCGGTCCGGTTCCTCCTTCCATTCTGCTTCCGCCTGGTGCATCTCGTGTTCCACGGCCTCGGCGGCTTCCCGGATTTTCTGCGGGGACACGCGCTCCGGGGTTTCCCCGGCCTCGGAGGCATCGGCTTCGATAGTGGCTTCAATGTGGGCAAGGAGGCCGGTCAGTTTCTCCTGGAGCCGGGCTTCGTGTTTTTCGACCGATTTACGCCAGACGAACGTATATCGGTTGGCGTTCGCTTCGATTTTGGTCCCGTCGAGAAAATAGGTGTCCATCGAGATATACTGTTCGTCCAGCAGCAGTTCGACGAGGCGGGTGAACAGCGGCGTAATGATGTCCTGCATCCGTTCCGAACGGAACCGGTTGATCGTGCGGAAATCCGGTTCCTGCCGGGCGGCCAGCCACATCATCGGGAGATTCTCCCGGAGAGACCGGGCGATCTGCCGGCAGGAATACCACTTCTGCGTATAGGCGTAGAGCACGATTTTGGTCATCATTTTCGGATGATAGGCCGGGCGTCCGCCGCCTTCGTACGGGGCGAAGAAGAGGTCGTTGTCCACCGCCTCCACAAAGGTGTGGATCACCCGGGCCACGTGATCGTCCGGGATCAAATCGCTGAAATCCATAGGCAGGACCAGCTGTCCCATGGTATACTCTTGGAAAGTAGCCGTTTGGCTGCTCATAAAAATCACCTCCTGGTGGTGTTGGTTTTGTCGCTTACACACAGGTTCGGCGATTTTTTTCTTTTTCCTTCTATTAAATTTCTTCTATACATAAAAAAAGGGGCTGTCCCGTCGATCATATATCGACTTATGGGACAGCCCCTTTTTACTCTATTTTTATGATATACATGTACCTTTACATGTTTCTCTGTTAATAGAATACTGGTGATAATCTAAAAGGTTGGCAATTTGTAAAAAATATTTGAAGTTACTACACATAAGTGCAAAGTTATTTGGTAGTTCATCACAGTATTTTAAATGGTTGAACCAAAAAACAAAGCGCTGTTCTCCTATATATAAGAAGTCAGTCCGTTCTGGATAAACATACCTCGCAACTTCTTTTTTCCATTTTCATTATAGTGATAACACAATATTAGAAATGTTTTTAGATTAGATCGGTCAATCGACTAGTGCCCCAAAGTAATGATCGCTCTTTCTAGAAAGAGGTGACTTGATGTCAAATGGATATTTGTTTTTAATTTAATCTCAACAGAAAAAACTTCTGCGAAGGATTCTCTACAATGATTTGGCATAATTTCCGCTATTTTGTATGTTATTGATTATAGATATAAGCGTTCTCATAAATAGTTTTCAAATTTTTGTATCGAATTTTAACTGTTTTAGTCTCATCTTCTTCAAGTTTCTTTAAACGGTCTATAGTGTTTTTTTCTCCTATGATATTAACTTGGTCCCCAATAAAAGTTATTAAATTGAATTTAAAGCGATAATTAAATATTCTAATATGATCCCCATTTTCTATGCAAAGATGTAATTTCTCAGGAGCAGTTTCTCCGTACTGACGTATAAGTTCAAGTTCCTGAACTCCTTTTTTTACTTCTTCATATTTAAATTCAATACGAATATGGTCTTGAGATTCAGTGGATTTCAAAAGTATATGTTTAACACTAGAATAGACTCTTAAGACATTTAAAAAATCTTCATTTGTAAAATTAAAGGGATTAGGTAGTACAAAATTAATATTGAAATGCTCCTCAATGGTCCTTAGTCTACGAAGAAATATCAAGGAAGAAGGTTTAGTATCATCTAGTACAACTTCTTCACCTTGATATGTGAAAGTAGAAATACTTCCAGTGTTGATATCTTCGATACAGACATTTTTTTTCAACTGGTTATTGAAATGCTCAAAGCTTACTATACTAAGCCAAGCTGACACTGAATCTCTATGTTCTTCTCTAATTCTCATGTCAAAGTTTACACCTGTATGTTCCCTATTATCATTACAGATAATAAGATCCATAGAAAAATTCACTAAACATTCTCTATGAGAGATATTGTCATAGGTATAAATTATTGTATTGTTTGGTTCCTGATAATCTGTAGGAGTAATTAATGTGTATCTTAATATATCTACATTTTCTTCGTTTATTTTACTGAATATTTTAATAGGTATTGGCTGAGGAGATTCTGTTGATGAAATCAAGACTGAGACATCAGAATCTTCATTTACTACATAGGTTCTTATAATTTCACCATCATATATTTCATTCATTTCTGCTGCTTTTACTTCGATAGGTTTCTTGGAAAAATAAATTTTCTTTTTTAGCTCTTTCAAAGAATTTACTTCAGTTTCGGGCAATTTAAATATACCTTTAACAGAAAAGTATTCTTCTCCTTTTCTAGTGATTGGGACACTTATTAATTGATTGCTAGTGGGTGTTAAGGGTCTATATTCTAAATGAGGATAATGAGAATGAGATTCATGAATAAGCTTAATGGCATCTTGAGAAATTTCTAACGCTTCTTGTGTCTTGCCTTTCTTTAATAAATTTCTAATCTGCGCCCGCGGATCGCTATAGATGTTATTACTTTGATCGATAGTCACAAATTTTGCTTTTATATCCCTGATTATATTTCTATTAAATCGGATCAAATCCCCCCCTCCTCTTTACTTATTTTCTTTATCCTCACTATTATTTGATTGATTTATAGTAACATTCTCACCGGAAACATTGCTGATATTATTGCGGTTACTTCTTATTTTTATTTTAATGATTATTTTTTTTACAATATAAACACTAAAAGCAACAGTAATAGTTAAGGTAAGTAAGGTGGAGAAAAAATTATCGAAAAATATATTCATTTAATACCCTCCTCTTTATTTACAGTAATATCATACTGTATATATTAGACTGTTAAAGTACAACTTAAATGATAAGTTGGTTAAATTGGTGCCCTACAGCTTTTATGCTTAAATAATCGAATGTTCTTCTAACAAATTTCATAACCTCAGATTTCTTTTTTTCTGGGATGCGCTTCTTACTTTTTTCTGAACTTCGATACTTTCCGCCTGGCTCGCAACCTTTGTGCTTTATCATGAATTCGTGCTTCCATTTGTTTTGTCAATGTCGTATCAATTTCTAAAGAAACAATTTCCTCTTCCTGCAAGGTGATACGAAGCCAACTTCCAGAAGTAGCTTGCATCGGTAACTGCTGGAGTGACACATCAAGCTGCTTTCCTTCTTCTTCTATTAAAATCACCGCTGTTTGTCTGTCGACAATTCGATCAATAACACCAACGACCTCTCTAGAATTATGGGACACACGCGACACCCTCTTCTTTGATTTCCGCGATTCTCGCCTCGCCAATACCGTTAATTCTGGTCATATCTTGAATAGAAGTAAAAGGTCGGAGACTAGTAATTTGCTCCGCCCGATCCGGTCCAATCTGATGAATGCGCTGCAATTCTTCGACCGAGGCCGTATTGATGTCTACGCATCCTTCCGATGCTTCACTGGAAGCAGGTTCTTCTGTATCATTCCCCGTTTGATTAGTATTGGAGGCTGACTCCGAAGAGTTATTTTCGGTCTCTTCTTCATTGGAAGGGTCGGAGGAAGTCGCAGCATTGTTCGAATCCGAAGCAGTCTCATTGCTTGCATTCGTCCCATTATCGCTTTCTGCAGTGACTGTGCCTTCCTGTTGCGTTTCCACGGTATAACCGTTCCCATCAGTAGTCACAATGATATTTCCATGAATGTCTGTGCCGTATAAATCCACACCTGCACCTTTCACTCGATCCACGACTTCTTGGTGGGGATGGCCATAACTATTGCCGGATCCAACAGAATAAATAGCCGTGCTGGGATTGACCGCCTCCAAGAAATCCGGCGTGGTAGAAGTACGGGAGCCGTGATGCCCTAATTGAAAAATATCCACATTGATATCCAGGCCTGTCTGCAGCATCCGCTGCTCCGCAGTGTCCTCAGCGTCACCCGTGAAAAGGAAAGACACATCGCCATAATCAAATCGTACAGAAACCGATCCGTCATGCAGATCTCCGTTTAAAGAATCTGGATTGACTACTAATAGTTCCAGGGGTCCTGCCTGGAACTCCTCACCCGTACGAGGCTCTACGTAATCCACCTCATGCCTTTCCACCGCATCTATCACCCGTTCAAACGTTTGGGAGGTGGTGGTATCTCCAGACATCCAAATTTCGTCCATAGTGATACCAGCTTCCAAGATTTGATCTACGCCGCCAATATGATCGGCGTGGGGATGAGAAGTAATGACTAGGTCCAGTTCTTCAATGCCTTCGTTGGTTAAATAATTCACGGCATGAGATTGGTTCCAATCCCCCGTATCATATAAAATGTGGAAGTCGTCGCCTTCGTAGCTATAGGAGAAAAGGGTAGCATCTGCTTGGCCGACATCAATGAAATGAACAGCCATTTCTTCCAGCTCCCCCGTAGGAAGAACGGTGTTTGTATCTTCACCTTCATTCTCTTCTAGGGAATGATTATTTTCCTCGCTGTTTGTTTGCTGATCGTTATTCTCTTCAAGAGAATTATCTACCTCATTATTGTCTGCTTGTTGTTCATTGTGCTCTTCGTAAGCGCTCTCTTCGTTATTATTGTTTAATTGTTGGATGTTGTTCTCCGTGTTTTCATGATTTACTGACTCTACAGGGTTTTCTTCCTCAACAAGTTCATTTTCTGCTTCGTTACTTTCATGGACATTCGTGTTATTATCCATATCATTGGCTGAGTTTGCACTTGTGTCTACATCTGCCCCGCAACCCGCCAATAGCAACAACAAGGCCAAAAGAGGGGAAGTTAACAGGCTCTTTTTCATATTATGATCACCCTTTCGAATTGAGCCTTAATTATCTTAATACAAGGTTATTTATTACTTTAGTATATAACAGAATATGCCATCTTCCTATTAAAGTAAAATTCACCCACACTTTAATGTATTCAAGGACACAAATACAAAAAAGAATCTCATTATTTTTTCTCACAACAAATTTTGATCGCCTTCTAAATCAAGAAGATAACATCCAATTATCAGAATATTATTGACAATGAAAGCGCATACTTGTATATTTGTATACAATTATACAAATAAAGAGGACGAGGGGGTGGTAAGTATTTATGATTAGAAAGATTTCATCACCACGAAGAAATATAAAAGACCTTGCGTATGAATCATTGAAAGAAGCTATTATTTCAGGGGAATTAACACCCGACAAATCAATTACTGAAGAGGAATTAGCCAATAGCCTTGGAATCAGTAGAACACCTTTACGAGAAGCTATTAATTTATTGATAAACGATGGTTTGATCTTAAAGAGAAATAGTCGACTTAAAGTAGCGCCTCTTACTAAACAAGAATTAAATAATTTATTTTCTATTAGAGAAGCACTGGAAGTAATGGCTACTCGACAGGCCACTAAAAATGTAGACCAGGATTTTATTAGTAGGTTACGCAAAATCATGAATAAGATGAAACATGCGGAAGACATAGAAGACACAGAAGAAGTAGTCAAGCTGGGCAGTTACTTTCATGAAGAAATTATTAAGCAAGCGAACAATCCACTTTTAGAAGACATGCTGAAGAGTGTGTTAGAGAAGATTAAAAGGTATCGCCACATTGGAGTTAGCAATATCAGTAAACGATCTCAAAATGCTGTCGAGGAGCACTTTGAGATTTTACAAGCCATAGAAAATCAGGAAGTACAAGAGGCGGAAACTATAATGAGGAAACACATTGCCTCTAGTCACGAAACTATCGCATTAAGTAAAAAAATAAAAGGAGATGAGAATTTTGAAAAAATTTAAGAGATCGGCTTTGACTGTCGGAACTTCTACTTTACTAATTACTTTAGCGGCTTGTGGAACTAACAATGAAGCTGATACTGAAGCAGGAAATAATGGAGGATCTGATAATAGTGAAGAAAATGAAGAAGTAGCAGAAGATTATCCCCATGATCCAGTGACGTTTGTGGTGCCATTTGATGCTGGGGGTAGTGTGGATGGTATGGCTCGAGGAGTAGCTAATCACCTTGATGAAACACTAGATACTACTATTAACATTGACAATCGTCCGGGAGCCTCTGCGCAAATAGGAGCCTCACACTTTATTAACGCTCCTGACGATGGGTCGACGTACTTTGCAGGAACACAACTATATCTAAGCGCTAATATTGTACTACAAGATGCTGATTTTGATATTGAAGATTTTTCTATGGTTAATTTTGAACAGTTCGATCCTGTAACCATTACAGTTCATGAAAATTCTCCTTATGAAACTTTCGAGGATTTACTAGAAGATATTGAAAATAATCCTGGAGAAATAAGCTACACGACTATTTACGGAGGTCCCCTTCATTTAACAGGAGTATTACTTGAAGATTATCTAGATGTAGACCTTAATCCTGTCTTTTACGATGGGGGTGGTGAGATGCGAAATGCCCTCTTAGGGGAGCATGTTGACTTTATGATAGGAAATGCAAACGGAGATAAAGCAGTCGAAGATAATGTGCGAGTTCTTGCTGTAGCTGATGATGACATGGAAGAATTATGGCCAGATGCTCCTCCCATTAATGATGTTTTACAAGATAACTATGATGTAGAGATTCCTTATGTTGGTTCAGCTAGATTCATTGCTGCTCACACTTCATTTAAAGAAGAGAATCCAGAATTGTTCGACCAATTCGTAAATGCATATGAAGAAATGTTTAATAGTGAAGAATATCAAGCTTATCTTGAAGAATCTGGAGCAGATGCTGTTAGTGAATTCAGAGGTCCTGAAGAAAGCGACGAAATGAACCTTGAGCTGCATGAGTTAATGCTTGAATATCAAGACGAACTAGCAGAAGACGAAGATCAGCAATAAATTCATAGAACAGAAGGGGAAGTATACTATCTCCTTCTGTTCACCTTTGAGGTGAAATCAATGACTCATACTAGGCCAAAGATGCAACTTGTTCATCGAATGCTTTTACCTACTGCGATTTTTATATTTATTACTCTTTATTTTTTGGAAGTGCAAGGTTTGAATGACTCAAGAGATCGAATGCTTATCACTCCTATTTACTGGGTGATGACGTTAATGTATCCTATAATTCTTTTTCAGGAATGGGAAAAATGGAAAAGTGTAGAAAATGAAAAAGTAGACGAATCTAAGGTTGAAAATGATGAGCAAGTAGAAGTAGATGAGGGAAGCGAAGTAGACGCTCCTCTTACTAAAAAAGTTCTATCCTTTATGCTTAGTATTTTCTTCTATCTATTGCTTGTTGAGCAGGTAGGCTTTGTAATAATCACATTAATCTTTATACCGACACTTATGTGGCTCTTAGGTACTAAAAATTGGAAATTACTTATTATTATGCCAATCACAGTCACTGCTCTCCTTTATTTGTTATTTGTTACTTGGCTAGGAATTCCTCTACCTGAGGGTATTCTCGAATAAAAGAAGGTGTTTTAAATGATAGATTGGCAATCACTTGGTCAAGGAATTTCAATGCTAATGAGCCTAGAGGTTTTCTTTTTAATGTTAGTTGGATTAGCTTTAGGAGTTGTGTTAGCAGCTATTCCTGGTTTTACAGGTTCACTGGGCATTGCAATCATGCTACCCTTAACTTTTGGGATGGATCCACTCCCATCTTTAGTATTTTTATTATCAATTTATACCGGGGGACTTTATGGAGGAGCTATTACAGCTATTTTGCTAAACACTCCAGGTTCTCCTGCTGCAGTAGCAACCTCACTTGATGGTTATCCTATGACCAAGAAGGGATACGCAGGGAAAGCTTTGGGTATTGCCGTAGGTGCATCCTCGATAGGAGGATTCATCGGAATTGCAGTACTCTTAGTAATAATCCAGCCTTTAGCCTCCTTTGCTCTTCGATTTGGTCCTACGGAAATGTTTATGGTTGCTGTTTTTGGTCTTACCATTATTGCGGCTTTAAAAGGAAATAGCTTCATCAAAACACTATACGCTGGTTTATTAGGTATACTTATTGGAACAATAGGTATGACTAGTTCTGGGGCAGTAAGAGGAACCTTTGGTATGTCTGAACTACTTGATGGTATACCTATTATTCCAGCCCTAATTGGGTTATTTGCTGTTTCGGAGCTGTTCTTTCTAGTTGAAAAAGGATATGTCGCTAAACAACAAGTGAAAGAGAGAAATTCTCTTCAAGTTATACATGGTATTAAGCGTGCTATAAAATATCCATTTAATATTCTTCGATCAAGTGCTATAGGTGTCTTTATTGGAGCATTGCCAGCAGCAGGTTCCACTATTGCTAGCTTGGTTAGTTATAATGAAGCAAAACGAGCTTCCAAAGATCCTTCTTCTTTTGGAAAAGGGAACGAAGAGGGTATTGTTGCTGGTGAAGCAGCTAATAACTCTTCTGAGGGTGGAGCGTTAGCAACCATGTTAGTTCTAGGTATACCAGGGAGTGCTTCTGCAGCCATGCTTTTAGGAGCTATCATCATGCAAGGATGGACTCCAGGGCCACGCCTTTTTATAGACCATAGTGATGTGCTCTATGGAGTTATATTTTCAGAATTGATACAAGAGATCCTTTTGATTTTTGTTGGTGGAGCTATAGCTGTAGTAGCTGGACGAATTGTTCAAGTACCAACTAGGGTGTTAATACCTACTATTATTGTTTTTGCTTTAGTCGGTTCCTTCGCTGTACGTAACTTGATGTTCGATGCAGTACTAGTGTTTTTGTTTGGGTTACTAGGCTGGTATTTGAGAAAGAATGCTTACCCAACTATTGCGGTTGTATTAGGTTTGATCCTTGGACCTCTAGCTGATAGAGAGCTCTTGCGAAGTTATCAACTGTATGGAGACGAAACTTTTTTAATGTTTTTCCAACGTCCCATCACTTTAATTCTTATAGCAATTACTATTCTAGGAGCTGTAACACCGTTTCTACTTGAGAGAAAGAAAAAGAAAAAAGAAAGGTTGGAATAAATTATGAATAGAAATCAGCAATTACATGATTTATTGACTAATAGCAATAAAATACTAGTAGCCCCTGGAGCAGCTAATGCTCTAACGGCTCATCTTGTTGAAGAAGCAGGCTTCCCTGCTGTTTACGTCACAGGGGCAGGTTTATCAAATAACGTGCTTGGAGTAGCTGATGTAGGACTCATTTCTTTCAAAGAAGTGCTCGATCAAGTGAAGTACATTTGCGATGCAGTAGAAATTCCAGTTATTGCTGATGGAGATACCGGATTTGGCAACGCTATTAACTTGGTAAGAACTGTTCGTGAATTTGAAAAAGCCGGAGTTTCAGCTATACAATTAGAAGATCAAATAACCCCTAAAAAGTGTGGTCACTTTACGGGTAAGCAAATTGTATCCACAGAAGAAATGGTAAATAAAATCAAAGCAGCTGTTGATACTAGGGTGGATAATAACTTTAAAATTATTGCTAGAACCGATGCTAGAGCAATAGACGGTATTGATGCTGCCATTGAAAGAGCCCAACAGTATATTGAAGCAGGGGCCGACATAACTTTTGTAGAGGCACCACAAACAGAAGAAGAAATGGAGAAAATAACTAAATCTTTATCAAATACCCCTCAAATCGCAAATATGGTAGAACATGGTATGACACCTCTGAAGACTAACGATGAATTAGAAAATCTAGGATATCGTGTCGTACTTTATGCTAACTTCCTTCAAAGACGAGCAGTAAAAGCTATGCAAGAGGCCCTTGTTTCTCTAAAAGAGCATAATACTACCCAACATATGCTTGATGACATCATTACAATGAAAGAACGTAATAGGCTCACTCACTTAGAAAAAATTAAAGAAATGGAAGAAAAGTATCTTAAATTGAATCAATGATTCTTATAGAAGTTATTTTATTCCTCAGTATAGCTTTATTAGGCGGAGTTCTTGGCAGATTAGCCAGAATACCTATCGGGTCAGTTATAGGGGCTATGCTACTTGTTGGAATTATTCAGGTTTCGGAGATATTTAGCTTTACCAATATGGGATGGTTAACTTTCGTAGTTCAGGTTTTGATCGGAATTATGTTAGGAGTTTCTTTTCTTTCTGTAAATAAAAGCGTCATAAAAAGAATAAGTGTCGGTTTAATCATTAGTTTAATCGGGATTATTCTAATGATCATATTGATAGGAAGTATTATTAGTGTAAGCTCTTCTCTGGACTTTAAATTAGCTATTTTGTCTTCAGCTCCGGGAGCCGTAGTAGAGATGGCTACTATAGCAACAGCTTTAGATTTAGATTCCCCGACAGTAGTACTTATTCATTTGTTTCGAGTTGTTATTATTATGGCCATCTTTCCGATCCTTATAAAATCATTGAATCGAGTAATCTCGGAGGGAGCTAGAAACAAAAAATGAAGTACTTATTGCTTGTATTAATAGGGAGCTTGGGGGGAATAATTGGTTTTACGACAGGACATCCTATTGGACCTTTGTTAGGATCTTTATTATTTGTAAGTAGTTATCAATTGTTCACAAAAAGCCTTCCATTGCTTCCTTTAAACATTAAGCGAATCATTCAAGCAATTATTGGTGGAAGTATTGGGTTAGCTTTTACAGTGGAAACAGTGCAACAATTTCCGTCTCTATTACTTCCAATCTTTTTAATACCTTTTCTACAACTGGTTGCTACCGTTCTAATAGCTTTTTGTTTGTATAAGTGGGTAAAAATAGATCCAATTACAGCACTATGTGGAACAGCACCTGCTGGCATGAGTGAAATGGCTATTATTTCAGAACAATACAATGCAAATATCTCTATTGTCGCAACTCTGCATTTGTTTCGGATTCTTTTTATTGTTAGTGCTATACCTATTATCCTGTCTGTTTTATAAGTAAGAGGAAATATTTAAACAATACAACTTAGAAACTCAATTTAAAAATAAAAAGGGCTGTCCTGTCGATCATGTCGATGGGTCATCCCTTTAAAGTCTGATACTCTTATAAAATTGGACTATGTTACGGAAGGCCTTTTTTCGTTAGGTTTGTTTTTCTTTCCCGCTATTTTCTGGAAACGATTCGATCGATTCCGACGCATAGGCTTGTTCATATAAGGAGGCAATCGCTATCTCCAGCACATCTCGTTGGGAAACTTTTTTAGAAGATGATTGTTGATAAAGCGTGATTAACTGATCCAGTTTATAACGCGTCATGGGGGTCACCTTTGCCGAAAGATTCGATAACTTGCTGTTCATGGGACAGCTCCTTTAAGTTTATTATTTTTACTGCTTCTCGTTCGCTAAGAAGAGAAAAAAGATCTTGGAACGCCGCTGATTTACCTTCTACTAGTTACATAAAGATTATTCATTATAGTGAATTACCTGATCTTCGTATCGGCCAGCCTTTTTGCTCTGGCTCTCCTTTTTTGTTCCGGACAGGCGAGTAGAAAGCGCTACCGCCCTTTAACGAAAAATATTAGCAAAAAACGAGCCCAAAAGAAAGGTGCCTACGGATGAATATCCATTAAAAATCAGCCACTTGCTTTAAAAAAGGGCTTTTCCTAAAAAATTAATGTGAGAGGAGAGGAAAGCCTTCTTACGGCAAGCTCACGTGAACCATAGCTGTCTATCGAGGGGGGAGATCCCTTGGATCCTAAAAATAAACAGGTTTACTAAGAAGCTATCTAAGGTATAGTACTACCATTCCCCTTAGTATATATTAAGCACCGAAGTTGACTCCATCAGGTCAGCTTTTTGTGTGTTGTAAAGAATATCTCAGGATTACTGGTTCATAAAACAAAGATGGGGGAGAAGGACGTTTCCGGAGAGAATTATTATGACCGAATGACAGCCCAAAAATCTTTATCGATAAAGCACTCGATCGGATGCAGTTAAGAAGAATAGAAGATAGTTTCAGCTCTTCGTAATCATTTATCAAGCAGGAAGCAACCAATTAAAATAAAGAAAGATTACCTCGAATATTAAAAGCCTGGTAACTTATGGAGTGTTTCCCTAGTTACCAGGCTTTCGTTATTTATAAGATTGGCTAATGGATAACAGCTTTTTCTGATAATATTGGATTATGTTAACAGTAAATAAACATAGAAAATTGTAGCTAAAGGGTTAATTTATATTTTTGGAAAGATATACTTTTTTCACCAAGTACACATTCGAGCGGCATAACTTATCAGTATCTATCACGATCTACTTTATGAATTTCTACCTCGATAGTTTCATCGTTATTTACTTCAACGCTCTGTACAGTTATATTGGTTTCCTTGTCATAGTCGTAGCTAATATAAAATGTTATTGGGACTTCTTGTTCAGTCTCAAATTCTTTTTCGCTATATTCATAGAACACATACTCATTATCTTCTGAATCATATGCAGAGCTCGCATAATCTACATACTTCGCATTGCCGTATATTGAGAATTTTGCAGTAGTTGCTAATATTGCACTTTTATTTTCTACATCAATCTCAATAATAAATGGTTCATCTAGTTGGGTATTACTTATCATCGTATCATGTACACTGCCATCTTCGTCGATTAGCATAAATTCTTGTTTTTCAATATCTGCTTCTACTCGCTTCGTAATATTATCTATATTGAACTGATATTTATCAATGATCATATCATGATCATTTTCTATTCTAGTAATATAATCGAATAAACTGTTTAATGCTTCGTGATAAATAAGATATTCTTTATTTTCACAGTATGCTTTCAAATCTTTGTCTCCACTCACTACATGGATGTATTCAAAATCCTCACTGAATTTATTTTCAAATGCCATTATTGAAAAAGCATCTGGAAATTCATGACTTTTTTTATCACTAAAAGGTGGCTCTCCATCGAAATATTTATCAAATACAGCACGAGTATCAACTTTATCTATAGATATAATCTCTATACGTGCCTCAGTTATAAACTGGTGAAAGCGCTGAATTAATTCATCTTTAACCTCATTTAGTTTAAACTCTAGTTCAAAAATTGGATTGTATTCCTCTAAAGCCCTTAAAATTTTTGCATTAGTTTTAAACTCTTTCTGCATTTTTTTTACTTCTACAAAAACCTTCTCATCTATTTTTGATTCTATCTCTCGTTTTGTCACCTCCGGTAAATATACGTTTATTTTTTCTTTATCTACTAATGAAATTATTTCCTTAAATAACCAAGATTGATAATTAAAATTCATTGCTACGAAAACTTGAGTGTCTATAAACACTTTCACTTGACGACCTCCTTTATTCTCTTATTTACTTGCTATCCAAATTAATTTACATACTCAATGCGCCATCCTGCTTCTTGTAAATCTTGTTCATGATTTTTCACTGTTTCTTCATGCACTGCAATACACAACATATGAGAAGGTCTTGTTAAGCCAACATATGACATTTTTAAGTTTTGTAACGTATATTTTTTATTTGTTTGTGCATGATTTCCCTTTAAATAATTTATAATTCTTGCTATATCATATTCGCGAAAAAATGTTTCAAGATATAAAGTTGCTGTATGCGTTTCCCCTTTAACACCATGAATAGAGTCAAATACTATATCTATAGAGTCAGAAGCTCCTTCGAAGGTAAAGATATTACTAGATGTAGTTATAGGAACTTCTTTTGCCTCTTCTTGCCTTTCAAAAAACTCATTTAACAAAGAGAGTCTGCCCCAATTAAAAATTTTATTAAGTTCTATTTCAATAAACTCTTTAACTTCTTCATGTATGTTCTCTCCATTTTGGATGGCAAGACACCAAGCTGCTAATCTTAATAGCAATATTTCATAAATTTCTTGATAATCATTTTGTAGAAATTCCTGAAAAGATTTTGCTGTAAAATACCTCTCGTTATTATCTCGTTCTTCCATTAATCTTAAAGCCTTTAAAATTCCACGTAGAATTGATTGTTTATATATAGATGCTCCTTTATCTCCAATATCTTCTGGTGGAAATTTAATTAAATAGGAACTTAAATAATCGAAATCGATTCTTTGCTTCCAAGCTCTACTAAACCCCTCCCAATAATCTAAAAGCGTATCTGCCTTTTCATGTTCCTTTGTAACCCACCCAATTGCTTTAAAAACAGGATTCGCTTCTTTGTTGAGCTCGTTTATTAAAATCTTTTCACCAAAGTAAGGTATTACGCTATTGATAGTCTCTTTATTAAAAACGATAATAGTTGGCTGGATTTCTCGGATTTCTGAATTCCCTATTAAATCCTGTGGTTCTACACAAATATTTTTTACAATATTTGCTATAGAATGGGAGAATCGTTTACTTTCTGATATTGACATAAAATTATCACTAATTTCCCATGCACCTTCAGCATCATAGTTGTCATAAATAGATTGATTCTTATCTCCAATTCTCTGCATTATAACCGAATCATCAAAGAGTTTATTTAATAATTCATTTTGATGTTTCATAGTATCTTGCATTTCATCAATAAATACATAAGAAAATCTTTGAGAGAAAACTTCTTTAAGTTGAGGATATTTATCTAAGTAGTCATTTGCTAAACAAAAAGCATCATCATAGCATAGAACTCCTAGCTTAAGCATATGCAATTTTAATCTCAACAAATATTTATATGATGGTGAATCTTTATTTGCATAAATTAGACTGCCGTACAATCCTTTAACTATATCTTGCGTTTCCATATCAAATCTCATACTATAAATTAAATTTGGATCCTTTCTTTCTATCCCATAACGGTACCTACGAGGTACTACTTTATAATATTCATTTTTTATTGTTTCATTATAAATTTCATCATCTATTCTAATTGGTCTTTTATTAAACAAATTAACGTAGGCAGGTATAGTTAAGTATTTATTTATAAATTTTTGAATGGTACTACAATTATTTGGATAATCAAATAATTGTGCCCCATTCAATCCTAATTGCGCTTTTATTTCTTTTATAGCTACATTAGTGTGAGTTAATACACATACTCCGCTCTTAGAAGGCAATGGCATCTTAGTCGAAATAATAGCTAATTTAGCTAATAAAGTTGTGGTTTTACCACTTCCAGGGCAAGCTTTAATATCTTTGGTTTCTAAACATTTTATAATATTGGTTCTTTCCTCATCAAATGTGTAACCTTCTGGTAAAAGTAAGCTTTCTGAGTAAGCTACATCTTCTTCGGTTATTTCAATCATGCATATCTTCTCCATCCGTAACGTAGGATATGGCTTTAACTAGATAATCTAAGTTTTGATCTGTCAAAATACGTTCTTTTATTTTAGCTTTTTCTTGTTCCTTCAAAATGACAGCTAGACATTGAGCTGTAATAGATTTAGATATTTGTTTTTCTAACATGAGATGGTAATAAATATAGAAGGCTTTTTCTTCTTCCGAGGTCTCTTCTGCTTCCCATACTTTATACTTTGCTTCAATCTCTTCTTCTACCTCTTTTCTTTTTTCATCAGTTAATACATACTTATCACTATTTTGGATTTTCTTCGCTTGAAGAACTGCTTTATATATTTCTCTCTGCAAACACCCTAATGCCATATCGTATTCTAGAGTCCATTCTGGAGAAATAAACAATTTTACTTTTTGACCTTCTATTCTATTTTTCCTTTCAGTTCTCAATTCATTAACTCTATCTTTTCCTAGATCATATTTTGTTGAAACCCCTTCTTTAACTGACTTATAAATATTTGGTTTAATGTCATTGTCTGTTATACATGATACCGGAATTTCTAAAAAACCCTCCTCTTCGTTAGCTCGTTTAAATACTCTGGAATAGCGTAAAAAAGCCGTGTTTCCAACATTAACTAGTGAAACGCCATATTTAGAAAGAGGTTTGTCAATTATTTCTGCAATAGTAGGTATAAGTAAATTTTCGGCGTCACCTTCAACTAATAATACTCCCTCAGCAAAAAATAAGTTAGCCTTAGTAGAATCAAGAAATCTTTCTAAAAAAAGGTAATCTCCCTTCTCTAGTTCTGTGTATTCAGCTCCCATAGGAAAAACTTTATTATTTTTACAAATAATCAAATTTCGTAAATTAATTTTGGAAGCTAAAACTGAACTATGTGTTGTAAGAATCAATTGGATTTTTGATTTTTCAGCTTCCTCTTGCAAAAAATTAATTAATCTAATCTGTGCTTGCGTATGGATATGGGCTTCAATTTCTTCGATCAACGCTAATTTAAGACCAGAATAACCTTCTCTTTTCAAGAGCAAAAGTTCTACTGCTATAAAAAGTAAGTTTTGAGAGCCTAAACCGGATTTTGCACTCAGTAAACTTAAGCTAAGTTTTTCTAGTATATTTTTTAAATTCATTTCTGAAATACCAAAATTGGATTCTAGATTACTAGTACCTGAAAACTCATATAAATACTTATTTATTTCACCTAGTAGTTTTGCTCCGTTGTCATCTTGTAGAGTTTTGCCTTCTTGATCTAAACCTTCAAAATATTTTTCGATATTTATATTAGCTTCACGCATGATTGAAAAAAGATAATGTTCTCCTTCAATATTCTTGAAAGATTCATGACTATCTAGAATTTGTGATAACCTAGAATTCCTTCGTGGCGCTAGTTCTCTTTCAGCGTCGCGTAGAGGAGTCAAATAGGTCGATCGCAACAAATTTCTAGCTTCCCCATTCAATATTGTGCCGTCATCACCTGGACCAGCTTTAATATCAAAACTAACTTTCCCATCTCGTCTTTTTGCGATCAAGAAAACTTTAAGAAAATATAGAAATTCATCTTCTATTTTCTCCATGCCTAACCACTCTAAAAAGTTTTTAGCTTCGTTGTTATGAAAGCCTCTAAATATGCATTCTATTTTCATATCAGAAGCTCTTTCTCCTTCCTCAGACAAATGAAAATCTTCTTCCTCTAACCTAATGTAATCGTAGCTTTGAGTTAATATGGTATATTTAATCGCATCGATGATCGCCGATTTACCAGAGTCATTTTCTCCTACTAATAAATTGAAACCCGGATTTAATTCTAATGAGATCCCTGGATAAATTTCTTCTTCTTTTTTGATTTCCCCATACTTCCTAAAATTCCATATGTTAAGTTCAGATAAATACATTCAATAACTCTCCCGTCAAATTTAATGTTTATTGTTAAATCTTGAATTTAGCTCTTTAAATTAAGAATGTTATTGATTTTACTTTAATTACCAATCTAATTTTAACATTTAATCAAATTTGAAAGTAATTTATTTAAGTTATAGTTATCTAAGTCCGTTCGCAAAAGTACACCTTCCCGAACGTTGTAAAACAACTTACAAACGACAAAAAGGACGTTCGTAAATCTATCCAAACAATTTACGAACGTCCTTTTATCTCTAAGTGTATTTACGAAAAGGAAAATTTAAGAATTCAAAGTGCTTATATCTCGAAAAAACTTTTAATATACAAAATATGTAGACTTTATACACTTGACATTTTCTGTTTTAATGAGCATAATAAAGTATATATACTTTATTATGTTTAATAAATATTAATAAAAGTTAAAAGTCTTTTAACAAGAGGGATAGTTGTTTCTCCTCTTGCTTTTCTTTGTAAATTAACGTACAATAAAGTATATATACTTTATTGTATGGGGGTTTTAATTTGAAAAAACCTAGTAAAAATCAAATTATGCAATTATATGAAAAAGAAATTATAAAAGAACTAGAACGACAAAACAAAAATGTCTTCACAGAGGAAGACATTAATCGGTTATTAGATGAAAATCGACAAGCTTGGAAGTTACCTGTTTCGACTACTACAGGAGATTTATTGCTATTTTTATACAAATACCATCATATAAAAGATGTCGATATCAAATTCCCCCAACGTACTTATACAAGATATTTATGGGGCCACTTTGATATATTAGAATTAGCTTGTTCTTTAGCGAAAGATAGCTACATTTCACATTATACAGCTGCTTTCCATCACGACCTCACTGATAGCATAGTAAAAACTATTTATGTTAATAAAGAACAAACTAAGAAACAATATGCCAATCCTTCACTAGAGCAACATTCTATTGATCAAGCTTTTCAAAAAGAAACGCGAACCTCGAAAAATGTAGCCATATATGACGGTAGAAGAATTTATTTATTAAATGGAAAGCATACAAATAAATTAGGTGTCCAAAGTAAAGACACTTTTCAAATAACAAATGTCGAACGGACATTAATCGATATTGCCGTTCGTCCTAACTACTCGGGTGGTATTCAAGAGGTATTAAATATTTATAAAAATTCTATAGGTAGTGTTTCTGTAAATAAAATATATTCATATTTAAAAAAATTAAATTTTATTTATCCTTATCACCAATCTATTGGTTTTTTGCTTGAAAAAGCCGGTTATAAGGAATCATCTCTTCAACTTTTGGAGAAGTTCCCTCAAAAATTCGACTTTTATTTGTCTCATAATATGAAGAATTTGTCATATTCTAAACGATGGAAGTTATATTACCCTCGTGATTTATCATAATTCCCATAAAATCCTTAGCTGTTTCACCTTTTCTACGACAAATTGATAATAAAATTGAAAAGGAAAAATTTCGCCTTTAACTGTATCGCGCAAATCATTATATTGTTGCTCATGAAACTGTTTGACTTCTTCTCTAGAAATGTTTCCTAACAAATATAGAGGCACGTTTTTAATTTTGAAAAATTCTTTAATCATCGCTTGATTTTCACTTTCGTTAAAGTCAAGCGATGGATCTAATTGATTAATAACCATATAGATATCGTAAAAATCTCTAGGACGTGGAGAACGACTAGTTCGGTTAGCAACAGCGTATTCTTCCATTTGTTGGCATATAGCTCGTAATTTTTCAAAAACGATCATCCGAGGAGAATAAATACGAATGATAAAGTCATGAAAATCGGTCGTTTCGCTGGGTGAAACGAATTCGTATTTGCTAATATCAACTTTAATAATTTTTTTTCCTCCAGAGACTGGAAGTGATTCTC
This sequence comes from Alkalicoccus saliphilus, assembly GCF_003044065.1. GTDB lineage: Bacteria > Bacillota > Bacilli > Bacillales > Salisediminibacteriaceae > Alkalicoccus > Alkalicoccus saliphilus. The sequence continues at coordinate 9,957 of NZ_PZJJ01000024.1, read as the reverse complement.
TTCTTAATTTATCAATATTTTCTTGGCCAATTTTTTTAAAATTATCATGCTCAATAACTTTAAAAACAACACGGTATCCCCCCCAAGCGGCCGTCTGTTCAGGATCTTTATTTCGAGGTTGTTCTTCAAGTTTCATATCAAATATTTTATACCCGTTTTCTAGAAAGGTCTCGTCTAAACTCCTGTTTAATTTCTCCTCTATTTCTTCTATAGAGAAACCAAAATCTTTAAAATCTTTTTCCATTGAAACATCAATATCAATAGAAGCTCTCGAATTCATTTTATAAGCTAGTTCTAAAGCATTCCCGCCTTTTAAGACAAGAATATCCATCAAGTCGTCATCACTAAAAAGAGAAATGATAGTTAAATTTCTTAATTCTTCCATAAATTCATTATATTGCATATTAATAATCACCACCAAATTTATGCTATATTGTAATTTTTTCTTTTATATAATCTTTCATGGCTTTCCTAGCTATACCTTAGTAGTTCCCTACTTAATTAGATGCTAATAGGACCCGTCAACAATTTTATATATGTTCACATTAAAGAAATAGATATTCTAACAATATCAAAATATGCCCACATACGCTTTGAGGGGATAGCCCGCAATGAGCTGTACACTTTTTGGCCACCTTATGTTTTGAGGCCATATTATAGAAGAAACTCGTCTATATTGGTTATCTATTCGATACTTCAAACTCATTGGAGAAGAGGTCATGGCAGAGGTGGTTTTAAATAAAAACCATCAGATCATCGGATGATAGCGTTAACTATGTGGGGGTAGTAAAGGTAAAAGTAGATAAAGTCCTAAATTTTTTATACCTCAGTTTTTCTTTCCCTCTTAATTTGTCTATATAATGTAGCAGCCGAAACTCCTGTAGCTTCCTCTATCTCTCTCACGCTCATTCTTTGAGAATGATAAAGTGCCAGTGCCTGATTTAGCTTCTGCTGGTTTACTTTTGGTCGTCCCCCCTTTCTTCCTCTTGCACGTGCAGCCTTTAATCCTGCCATCGTTCGTTCGCGAATAATATCCCTTTCAAATTCAGCGAGAACCGACAACATTCCAAACATTGCTTTTCCCGCAGCTGTACCTGTATCAATATTATCCTGGATGCTGACAAACTCCACGTCTTTTTCTCGAAGTAGTTCGGCAATCTCTATTAATCGCTTTGTTGACCTAGCTAATCGATCTAATTTATAAACAACAAACTTATCACCAGCCCGTGACATTTTGATTGCTTGCGCCAATTCCGGACGATCGTCTTTCGCCCCCGATAATTTTTCTTGAAATATTTCCTCGCATCCAAATTCTTTTAATGCATCTAATTGCAAATCCAACGATTGATCAATTGTACTGACTCGGGCATATCCGATAATCATAAAATCATCTACTTTCAGTTAAGTTATTAGTTTTATTATATCAAAAACATCCATTTATGATATATAGATTTTGAAATAAGTTTTGATATAATAAATCCATAAAAAAGAATAAGATTTTCATCTTCTTCTCAGCAATATCAAAAACCATCGTTTTTGATAGGGAACTAATTATATTTTCTATGGAGCTCGTTTTGAGAAACAATTTATTTAAGATATTATTTTTATAAAAATAAAGCTGGAGTTATGAAAGAGGCATTTGTAACTGTCAAGTGTAAGTGGACAGATATTGCTCTGTAATATTCTTTTACTCCGGGTATTTCTTTTGTATTTTCTTGAAATCTCCTCTCTCCTTTATTAACCTACATCTATCTATATATCTTTTTTCGGTTTTCAAAAAGTATGTGAACTGCCAGTTCCTAAAACTAACATTTTTTACTTTTTCACCTTAGTAGCTTTCATTTCTAATGTATACTTAGGTTAATTCTATACAATTTAATTTATACAAATGATGTGAAGTTAGAGGTATATAGCGTCTTCAATAAACTTTGTATTCTAAGAAGGTTTATAAAAAGAGATCGGAGTGAAAAAATGGAATTTATAATCGGATTTCTTATTCTGTTATTTATTGTCTTGACTATCCTCTTATTTTATAAAAGAAATACATTTCTAGCTAAAAAGCAGAGTCTCTCTGCTAAGCCTAATCATATCTCTAATGACACGTACTTATCAGAAGAACAAATACCCTGGGAAGTTTCAGCTATAAATAAGAATGAAATCCAAACATTTAATCAACAGACACCTGTCGTATTAACAAATCAACTGAAGAATCACGTTGAAGAGATTATTAAAATTACGCCAGCTGCTTCTGATCTCGTTCGAACAGAAAAAAAGGTTATTATTAAATTCAAAAAAGAAGTCATGGATAAACTTAATAATGGAGAGCTCACAATCGCGAGAAAAAAGGGTTCAATCGATGAATTTAGGACGATTGCTGTTGATAATAAAGGGAAAATTAGGGCGCACGGATGGGCAGAAAGTAAAAATATTAAAAAAATAAATCCAACACAGCTAGCAAACGTGGCTTTTGGCGTTATGACTATCGTGACATCCCAAGAACACCTAGATAAAATAAACAAGCAATTAAACCTTATGGATAAAAAAATTGATTCACTACTTCGCAAATATACTAATGATAAATTAGGATTTATAAATGGAAATATACGTTATCTAAAATCTATTTTGCCGAGTATTGTTGCACAGGATCATCTGTCAAACGCGTATCTCATAAAAATAGAAGATATTTCTTCTGAAGCATACACTCAACTGGAATCAGTGTTTATAGAATTGAACACACTAATAAACGAGATTTCGAATTTCAAAAATACTAAATTTAAAATAGATGAAAACATCGAGGGTGTTAAAGATCTTTATCTTACCTTTGAAGAGCAATTACTGATTGGTTATGGCAGTCTAGAGTTAATTTCAGTTTGTTTGAAACTAGTGAATGATTCTAATAGCCACAATGAGGTGAGCCGCAACAAATTATCAGATATCGAGGATTTTTATATTAAATTAGATGAATTAAATTCCAATTTTGAATCTTTAATTTCTAAAAAGACCTTAGAACTTGATGCAACTTTCAGAAGACAGAAAACGATCCAAATAAAAAAGGAAGCAATTACCGAACAATATTTATACCACCGTGAAATAATAGAATCACACCAATCTACTAACCAACAGCACATTAATCAATTAAAAATGGTTAACTCCATTCCTTTAGATGAACCGCTAGATTTACAAATCGAATATGATAAGAACAATAATCTAATTGCTGCATATAGGAATTAAACAAAATTTCATCCAATAATATTAGTTATTAAAGAGTGCTTCGAAAAGAAGATGTGCTCTATATTCATTCCTTGGATCGTTTTGGAAGGAACAAAGAGGAAATTTTAGGGGAATAGAATGAAATTACTAAAGAGATTCAGGCGGACATTGTTGTTCTCGATATGCCTTTATTAGATACTACCGAATATAAGGATAGTATGGGACATTTATTGCGGATCTGGTCTTGCAGATTCTTTCCTGGGTCGCCCAAGATGAACGAGATCGTAAGCGTCAGCGAAAAGGAATCGATGCTGCATTACAGAATGGCAAGCCTTATGGAAGGCCTAAAATGGAAGAAGCGAATATAAAGAAAACTACTTTCTACAAGCTTCTTAAAAATGTAGAAGACTCCAGCAAAACTCCATGAAAGATTATGATCTTATAAAATAAATGAAGAGGTGACGTAAATGACGGTATGGCTTTTTCGTGCAGGAAAGCAAGGAGAGTATGAGAATAAATTTTTAGAGGATGAAAGAATATATTTAACTTGGGAAAACCTTCCCATTGATCTTAAACAAATCGAATCAAAAGAGGCTCTTTATAAAACCCTCATCCACCATTACGATTTACAAAAAGAAAAAACAGCTCTTAACTTCGCTTCTCAAATATGGCCATTTGCTCATGCAATGGAACTTGAAGATACGATAATTCTTCCTTCAAAAATAAACCGGACTATACATATTGGGAAAATTAAAGGGGATTACGTTTACGACAAATCCTTAGGAAACCCTTATTATCATCATAGAAAAGTAGAATGGATCAAAAAAGATCTTCCCCGAGATCGATTTGACCAAGATATTCTCTATTCTCTAGGGGCATTCATGACGGTATGTCGCATTACTCGAAATAATGCTGAAAAGAGAATAATAGCAATGCAGGCCAACAATTGGAAAGTCCCTAATAACAAAAATGTAGTAGATCGTGTAGAAGAAAATGAGGAAACAGTAGAAGTGAATTTAGATGAATATGTTTACGATCAAATATCTGAAAGAATTATTCAACGCTTCCAGGGCTCTAGGATGGAAAATTTGATAGAAGAGATTCTTAGAGCTAAAGGGTTTACTACGTACCGAAGTCCTGAAGGTCGTGATAATGGGGTAGATGTGCTAGCCAGTTTTGGAAGTATGGGCTTTGGTGGAACCAAGATCTGCGTACAAGTGAAATCTTCTGATCAACCTTTGGATCGAACGGTATTGGATCAACTGATTGGAACAATGAGTAACTATGGGGCAGATTATGGATTGCTCGTTTCGTGGAGTGGATTTAAATCCTCTATTAATCGTGAAATTCCAAAACAATTTTTTAGGGTACGTCTATGGGATTCAAAAAAAGTGATTCAAGAAATATTTGAAAACTATGAGAATCTAAGTAGAGAGTTTAAAAAAGATATTCCGATTAAACAGGTTTGGATGTTAGATAACGATGAGAATTAAAACATTTTAATAGCTTTATAAGGACCAAATTCACATACAAATAAAAATAATTAGCACCTCTTGTAGAAAAGCACCTGCTGATACTTTAGCAGGTGCAAACCGGAGCAATTAAGCTTATGCTGATATTAAATGGTCATATTTAAATTCATAAATTATACTGTTGTTATTACTTTTAGTTTACAGTGCTAGTTTTTATTTATTTCTCTCCAAAAATTCTAGAAATAATTTTACGTTTTATTAATATTTGTTCAGCTAATTGTTTTCTTGAAAGTTCCCTCATACGTTCTTTAAATCCAACTACAGTTATGGTTCCAATAATATTATTTTCAAAGTTCAATATAGGTATAGCTAAAGAAGAAATAGAGGGCGCAATAGCTTCTTCTGCAAAAGAAATTTTCTCATTTCTAATCATCTCAAATTCTTTTTCTAATGTAAGAGCTTTTTCTTCTTCTAGCTCTTCCAATTGCTTTTTTGTCCACGTTTCAATTTCTCCCGAAGCAAACGCCCCAAACACTTTACCCGTAGCTGAATATACAGGCATTAGGCTTCCAATTTCTGCGCCTATATTAAATATATGCGAGCCATGGACTATTTTTAAGATCATAGGGCCGCCGACTGTCCACTTAGAAAAAATCACTGTTTCGTTAAACTCCACTTTTATTTCTTCCAAATAAGGAGTGATCTGCTCTATTACATTGTCGTTGTTCGTAGCATTCATTCCAAACTCCACCATCTTTGGCCCAAGAGAATACCTTCCTGTGTGGTAGCTTTTATAAAGCATCCCAAGCTCTATCAATGTATTCAAATACTTATAAAGGTTGCTTTTTGTAATGCCTGTTTCTTCAAGGATTTCAGAAAATTTCATCGGTCTTCTATAATCGTTCACTACTTGAAGGATCGACATCCCTACCTGCAGTGACTGAATGACCGGCTTTTTCTTTTCAGTAGTCTCATTCACTTTTAAACACCTCCTTATTCTATTTTAAAAAGAAATAACTTTAATAAATAAACATATGATAAATTCATTATTCATTATGACAAACATACGATTTAATGTACATTTTCGCGTTATACAAAGAGCCCATGATAACATTTAAAGCACACGGCTCTAAACGAATTCCTTATCATGGGCTGAATATATTTCTTTTTATTTCCATTTACTAACCATAAATTGTCCTTATTATTCTTCATTTAAAAGATGTATTAAATGTTTCTTATTAAACTTGCTGAAAGCAGTAGAGTTTCAAACAGTCGTGATAGTATATCAATTCTTGGCAGAATCTGCACTTTGTTTAAGCAAGAAAGATATTAACGGTAGGCGTTAAACTCTCCTGTCACTTTCTGATGGCCGTTGTTTTCCTCGTACACTTCTTCCTTTTCCAACTCAAACCGATCCATAATTGGAATATCGTTGACCGAGAACAGGTAGGAATCTTCTTCTGCAAAGTGTTCGTGCCATGCCCAGTTCGGCACCACGAAGTAATCTCCCTGCTTCCAGTCAAAACGGGTGCCGTTAATGACGGTATATCCGGTTCCACGGTGCACACAGTAGATCACCGAATGAGTATGTCGGTGGGCTTTTGTATGGAATTTAGCCGGCAGATGCGTCATGCGGGAGCCCATCGTCGGATTGGCTGTCTTCCCGGTAGACGGATTAATATATTCGATCGCAAAGGCGTTATACGGATCCGGATCGAATTCCTGCAGGCCTTTGATCGCTGCGGTCGTGCCGGACCATTTGTAGTTAGCCAGTGGTGCAATCGAATATTTCCCATCGCCCACCGGACGCACCATGCCGCCCCGGTACCGGATCTCGGAAAAGTTATCCGGCACTTCCGGCTGTTGGAGTCCGTCTTCATATGGCTCGAAGAACGTACCTCCAAGAGAATAAATCGTTGGAATATCAAGGGCGTCCATCCATACCATCGGCTTATCGCCTTCGTGGCCGTGCCCGTGCCAGAGATTTTTCGGAGTGATGAGAAAATCGCCTTCTTCCATGAAGATCCGCTGGCCCTGAACGATCGTATAAGCGCCTTCCCCTTTCGTAATAAAACGCATGGCACTTTGAGAGTGCCGGTGGGATGGAGCCTGTTCTCCCGGCTGCAGAAGCTGAACCGCGGCGTACAGCGTCTGTGTTGTAGAGACCTGGCCCCACGGTTTCCGGTACGTCAGTCCCGGATTCTGAAAGTAAATGGCCCGGCGTTCCCCGCCTCGTTCAGGGGTGAAGATTTCTGCCGCCTCGGAGAGCTTTTTGTCCATCAGTTCCCCACTCCAGAGATATGCTTCCGCATGGGGCTTTGGGGTTTTGTTCATGACTTCCGGGATCGCTTCCCAGAGGGGTCCGAGGTTATACTGCTGGATATCCTTGGTGAAATCCTTGACGATATCACTTTTAAAAAAATCGTTTTTCTCTGCCATCGTTAAAACTTCCTTTCTTTTAAACTATTAAAAAACCAATATTTTTGTAGTTACATGTCTGAGCGTCGAATAATTGCTTGAAGCTCCGTATGTTCATAGATTGCTTCCATCCCATGACTTCTTCCAATTCCACTTTGCTTAAACCCTCCGAAAGGCATGTTAGCAGCCGAAGCTCCTACCCTATGAGTATTAATGAAGACACTTCCTGATTGTAAGTGACTAGCAAACTCAAAGGCTTTTTCTTCATTAGGCGACCATACAGAATTTGCCAAACCAAATTCTGTATTATTAACTAATTCAAGTGCTTCTTCTTCTGTTGAATATTTTACAACTGGGAGGATCGGCCCAAATTGCTCTTCTTGAACAATTGGATCTGTATTACTCACGTTTGTTACAAGCATAGGTAATAAAAAGTAGCCTCTTTCCGGTTTTATAGAAGAACTATAGGTACCTAATTCCTTAATCTCACTACCTCTTTTTTTGGTTTTCTCTAATAACCTTAAGATACTGTCATATTGAGGTTTATTATTGATAGGCCCCATGTCTACATCGGGATCCAATCCCGATCCTACTTTAAAATTTTCCATTGCTTCAGTAAATTTTTTTATAAAGAGCTCATAATTTTCTGAGGGCACATAAACTCTTTTAATTGAATAACATATTTGTCCGCAAGCTGTAAAAGTTGCTTTTATACAGTCTTCTATTAATTTGTCTGTAATTGGCTGATCCTTCAAGAAAACTGCTGCATCATTTCCTCCAAGTTCCATGCTTAACTTTTTTATAGTATTAGAAGCTCCTTTCATAATAGTTCTCCCTGTTTCTGTACTTCCTGTAAAGGCTATCTTCCTAACTCTCGGATGCTCTGTCATTTCTTTCCCAATAGTTGAACCTGAACCCAGTACAATATTAAGAACCCCTTTTGGTAACTGTTCAGCAAAATGAGTAAGAATTTTTGTTAGAGTCATTGGAGCAAATGATGGAGGTTTGATAACTACCGTATTTCCAGCCAAAATAGAAGGTGCAAGCATAAGAAATGATAAAATAATTGGAAAATTCCAGGGAACGATGACAGAAACGACGCCGACCGGTTGTCTTTTTAACACCATTTTTCCTTGTTCATTTTCAACTACTTCTTCATCTAACGCATGGTTTAAACTAGCATAATAACGTAATACACCCACAGCTGCTTTTAAATCCATTGAGGATTCTTCTAAAGTTTTTCCATGTTCTAAAACTAAAAGCTCACTTAAAGAAGAAAGATTACTTTCTATATAATTCGCTACTTCACTCAGATAAGCTAGACGTTTTTCGATAGGAACTTCTTTCCACGTTTTCCACGCTTCTTCTGCAGCTTCAATACTTTGTTTCACATGTGAAACTTCTCCCGTAGAGATTTTCCCCACCCGCTCATCAATATTAGCTGGATTATAGAGGTCAAGAATTTGATTTGTGGACACTTTCTTTCCATTAATAAAGACCCCATCTAATTTTTCCATCACAGGATAATTGTTCAAAGCATTACCTCCTAATATAAATTTGAATGATAAAACTTACTACTGAGCAAATCATAGCAAGTAGTTCCTGTTATTTATTAATCAACCTTTATCGGGTTAAAAACACTTTGAATAATTTGATGACCATCATTTTCTTTAAAGTTTTCTTCTACCTCAAAATCAAACGCTTCCATAATTGGCAAATCATTAGTAGAGAATAGAAAAGCTTCTTTAGAGCTAGAAGTATTGATGTGTTCGTGCCATGCCCATGTAGGTACTACAAAAAAATCTCCCTCGGCCCAATCAAAACGCTCTCCATCAATAACGGAGTATCCTTCACCTTTGAAAACATGATAAATAGTACTGTGTACATGACGATGGGCTTTACCTTTGAAACCTGGAGCTAAACATTGCATTCGCGAACCGATACGATCGTTAGCATCTTTTCCTGTTGAAGGATTAATATACTCTATTGCGTATCCATCAATTGGATTGGGATCGAGCTCCATCAAACCCTCTATACCATCTTTAGCCATTTTCCAAGTGTATCTTCCTAAAGGAGCTATTTTTTCTTTGCGATCATCAATAGGTCGGACCATCCCGCCATTATATCTTTTCAAGCTGAAATTATCTTCGACTAATAAGTCTTGTTGTTTTTTCTCATGAAATTCTGTAAAACAGGTAGATAGAAAGTTTGTAAAAGGAACGTCCAAACAGTCCATCCAAATTACTTCTTCATCATTAATATTAGTATGGTCATGCCACGTCCACGTAGGAGTAATAAGAAAGTCACCTGGTTCGAATGTGATTTTTTCACCATTCACCCTTCCTTCCCCTCCATGACCATTTATTATAAAACGTAAAGCAGTAGTAGTATGACGATGAGCAGGAGCAATTTCCCCAGGTTTCACCGCTTGTACTGCAGCGTAAAGAGTTTGAGTAGCCCCACCCCATCCAACTGGTTCAAGATCTTTCATACCTGGATTAATAAGAAACACTGCCCTACGGTCAGCGCCTTCTCCAACTTCAAGCAACTCTTCCGCTTCCTTTAAACGTTTACGTATTAATTCCTTTTTCCATAAGTAAGCTATAGGTTTTGATTTTGGTTCAATTGTATTAAGTTGATGAATTGAAGACCAAAGAGGCCCCATATTTTCTTCTTGAAGGTTTTGATGTAGTTCTTCTAAATTTTTACTATCTCGAGTTTTCATATAACTCCCTCCTCGTATAGTATGTTTAAGTCCCTTTGGAACTTATCAATTTCTCTTGCTTTCTTCTCAAGGATACTTTCCTCTTGGACACCTCGAGATATTTCTAGATAATGGTCTTAGGATCATTTGGGA
>NZ_PZJJ01000023.1 GCF_003044065.1 Alkalicoccus saliphilus | reverse complement strand
TAGGCACGCCGCCAGCGTTCGTCCTGAGCCAGGATCAAACTCTCCGATAAATCGTCGAAGTTTGAACTTCTGACATCGCGAAGCAGGATGCTTCGCTTGCAAAACGGAATCTGGCTAAAGATTCTTTTTAAAAAAATTGACAGAGAATGATTCATTCTCTTTTTCCTTCACAATCGTCTTTTGTTTAGTTTTCAAAGGGCAAATCATCGCGCCGCCGTTTTTGGCGACTTAATTAATATAGCATTTACTGCTTTTGCAGTCAATAACTTTTTATAAAAAGTTTTAAATGCTTTTTTCAGCCGGCCGCTGTGTCTCTTGCGGCGACAGATAATAATATAGCACGCTCAATCCTGTACGCGCAAGTATTTTTAGAATTAATTTTTATATTTTTTATCCGCTGTATTCTCATCTCTGTATGTTGTTAAAAATCTTAATGAACACTCTATATGTAGATACACCGATTGATTAATGCCAAATATTTTCTCACTGCATTTCCGTTAAAAAACTTCCGCCTTTAGTAAAAATAGTTCTCTCAGTATTTAATATTGTTATTCAGGAATACTGCGGCAGAAAAAGAATTCGGTTTTTCTTACGTCCGGGAGGGACTTTACACCTTTTTCTCCTCGTATTAATAAATGGATGCAGAAGTTTGTCGAGTTGAAGCTGAGTCTCCTTCAACAACCAACAATAACCTTTTACACAGATATTGAAATAAATGAAATCTTTACTCTGAGCGAAAACTCGCCTCCACTGAATACTCTTTACAGAAATAAGAAGCTGCCCTGCAATCAGGACAGCTTCATTCAATACATTATTCTTCTGTTGATTCCTGACCATGGGCTCTGTCACGCATCTGTGGGAAAAGAAGCACGTCGCGGATAGAGTGGGAATCCGTCAGCAGCATCACAAGCCGGTCGATTCCAATTCCGAGTCCCCCGGTTGGAGGCAGGCCGTATTCCAGCGACTCGAGGAAATCTTCATCCATCATATGAGCTTCTTCATCTCCCTGCTCCCGCTCCAGAAGCTGCGCTTCGAAACGCTCCCGCTGGTCGACTGGGTCGTTCAGCTCGGTAAAGGCATTCGCATGTTCCCTTCCGACGATAAACAGCTCGAAACGGTCTGTAAAGCGGCCGTCTTCTGGATTTTTCTTTGCAAGCGGGGAAATATCCAATGGATGACCGTATACAAATGTCGGCTGAACGAGTTTTTCTTCTACAAATTCTTCGAAGAATTCGTTAACGACGTGTCCGAACTTCATCGTTTCTTTTACCGGCACGTTATGCTCTTTAGCAAGTGCCCGGGCTTCCTCATCAGTCATTTCCTGCCAGAAGTCCACCCCGGTATATTCTTTAACGATATCAACCATGTGTACCCTCTTCCACTCCGGTTCCAGATCAATGTCTGTACCATCGTAAGTTACTTTCGTTGTTCCAAGCACTTCGCGGGCAATATGTGCTACTAAATTTTCTGTCAGACTCATAACATCCTTGTAGTCAGCGTATGCTTCGTACAGTTCGATCATTGTAAATTCCGGATTGTGTCTTGTAGAAATACCTTCATTACGGAATACCCGGCCGATTTCGTATACTTTTTCCAATCCGCCGACGATCAGACGCTTTAAGTGCAGCTCGATCGCAATCCGCATATACAATGTCATATCAAGCGCGTTGTGATGTGTAACGAACGGCTTGGCAGTTGCCCCGCCCGGAATAGCATGCATCATTGGTGTTTCAACTTCCAGATAGCCGCGGTCATCGAGGTAACGGCGCATAGACTGAAGAATCCGGCTTCTTGTAACAAACGTTTCCCGGACTTCCGGATTCACAATAAGATCCAGATAACGCTGGCGGTAGCGCTGCTCTACGTCTTTCAGTCCGTGGTATTTATCAGGAAGCGGGCGCAGGGATTTAGACAGAAACTCCAGCTCCTGAGCTTTAATAGAAAGCTCTCCTACTTTCGTTTTAAAAATAACACCTTTGATTCCCAGAATGTCACCGATATCTGCTTTTGTAAAAAGGTCGTACTGATCTTCCCCAACTTCATCTTTCCGCACATAAATCTGGATCTGTCCGGACAGATCCTGAATGTGGGCAAACCCGGCTTTACCTTTTCCGCGCTTCGTCATCATACGTCCGGCAATCGTCACCGGCACTTCTTCCTCTGCCAGTTCTTCTTTTGAAAGGCTGTCGTACTGGGAAGTAATCCCGTCAGCATCATGTGTACGTTCAAATTTGCTGCCGAACGGGTCAATTCCCAGATCAAGCATGTTCTTTAATTTTTCGCGCCGGACTTCTATCTGATCGGTAGTTTCGATTTCCTGGCTCACGTTCATCATCTCCTGATAAATAAAATTTGAGGGCTTATATAGGCAGTTAAGTACTTAAGCATGAAGAAAAACTGCCGGCACGCCGGCAGTTTTATTGTCTCCACGTATTATAGGCAACTATCCCGGCTGTGTCAACCTGACAGTCGGCCGGAAGATCCTGCAGGATATAAGCTGCGGAAGTGTTTCCCTTCATCACCGCAGCACCCGTTCACAGCCCATTCAATTTTCAGCAGACGGGACCTTGTCAGTCGATTCTGCGGACGTCCTTTGCGTCCTCCAGCTCTCCAGTGATTTCTTTCAGCGGACGGCCGGCGATTTCAAGCTGCGGAGCAATTTCCTCGAGCGGTACAAGCACAAACGCCCGTTCCTGAAGGCGCGGATGGGGGACAATAAGTGACGCCAGGTTTATTTGCTCCTCGGCATAAAGAAGAATATCAATGTCTATTGTTCTCGGTCCCCATTTCTCTTTTCGCTGCCGGCCGAGCTTTTTCTCAATCGACTGGGTGACGTGAAGAAGGTTTTCCGGGGAGAGAGACGTACGGATGGCAGCGGCCATGTTCAAAAAATCCGGCTGATCCGTCACGCCGACCGGTTTTGTTTCATAAAAAGAAGAGACGTGGAGAAGTTCAATACTCTCCTCGTCCTCCAGAAAGTGCAGCGCTTTTTCCAGCTGGGCTTTTCGTTCACCAATATTGGAACCGAGACTCAGATAGGCAGTTACCGTCACTTTTTTTCAAACCCCCGCTCGCGGCGGATTTCCACTGCCACCCCGTCATAGTGCCCGGGGATCGGCGGATCGGGTTTTTTCACTTTAACTGTTACCGCATCAACGATAGCAAAGCGCTCCAGTATGAGGCTGGCGGTGCGGGCTGTTAATGTTTCCACGAGCTTGACCGGTTCACCTTCCAGCACTTCCTTCGCTGCTTCATACACTTCCGCATAATTGACGGTGTCATCGAGGTCGTCGGTGTTTCCTGCCTGCTCTGTATCAATCTCCATCACGACGTCGGCGTAAAAACGCTGGCCGAGCTTTGTTTCCTCTTGAAAAGCACCGTGATAACCGTAAAAACGCATACCTTCCACATAAACTTTATCCATCTATTCCGCCTCCTGACATTCCATAAGCTCCCTTGCCGATCATGGCATCCATCATTTTTGTCATCCGGCTGATCTCCTTCACGTCATGCACCCGTACAATTTCACACCCTTCATCGATCCCCCGGCAGACCGTCGCTCCCGTCCCTTCCACCCGCTCATTTACGGGCAGATCGAGCGTTTTTGCTACAAGCGACTTGCGGGAGGTGCCGATAAGTACAGGGTACCCGAGCGTCGTAAATTTTCTCAGATGACGCATGACAAGCAGGTTTTCTTCGTAGGATTTTGCAAAGCCTACTCCCGGATCAAGGATTATCCGCTCCGGCTTAACACCGGCCTGGAGACAAATGTCTACGGATTCCTGAAGGTCTTTCTTCACATCTTCAAGGAAGTTATTATACTCCGCCTTTTCCCTGTTATGCATTAAAATAATCGGCACATCGTACGCTGCTGCGGTTGCAGCCATGAGCGGATCGGCCTTTGCCCCCCACACGTCGTTAATCATATCCGCTCCGGCCTCCAGCGCCTGCTCGGCAACGGAGGCTTTGTATGTGTCGATGGAAATAGGAACGTCCACTGCTTTCCGGACCGAACGAACGGCCGGGACAGCACGGGCCGCCTCTTCTTCTGCTTCGACTTTCACGGCTCCCGGACGGGTGGATTCACCACCGATATCAATAATGTGCGCTCCTTCTTCCACCATTTTCCGGGCTCTCGACTGCGCTGCCTCCAGCTCGTTAAAACTGCCTCCGTCTGAAAAAGAATCCGGTGTTACATTTAAAATGCCCATCACGTAGGTTTTGCTGCAGAAATCCAGTTCCTTTCCGTTCCAGGTCATTTTCTGTATTTTATTCATTGCTGCCTTCCCCCTGCTTTCCCGGCTGCTTTTTAACTAACTGTACAGCCTCTCTGTAGGCAGACTGAAGCTCCCGGGTGATCTTTCCTTCTTTTCCTGGAAACGGCCGGTCGTCCCATGAAAAAACGGACACGATTTCCTGGATGGAGTTGGTTACAAATATTTCATCCGCATTCCACATATGTTTTGGATAGAAGCTTCCTTCCTTTACCGTATACCCGAGTGCGGAGGCAAGCTCCCGTACGAAACGGGATGTCACTCCAGGAAGACAGCTGCAGGAAGTGTCCGGCGTATGAATTGTTTTCTGCTTTACGAAAAACAAATTCGAGACGGTTCCTTCCGACAGCCGGTTTTTTTCCGTAAGAAACAGGCCTTCCACATTTCCTGAAGCCCCTGTTTCCCGCTTGGCAAGAATATTATTCATATAATGATGTGACTTTCTCCGTACGCTGCCTTCCGGGGTGTTTCTTCTAATCTTCAGCGTCTGCAGCTTTTTTTCCTGCATCTGTACCGGCGGGAGCGGCTTCACGTATATGATGATACGCGGGTTTTCATAGACTCCCGCCGTCAGACCGATACCTTCTGCTCCCCCGGACACGTTGAGCCGAAAATACCCATCCTCAAGCTCATTGGTATGCAGCAGCTCTGCCACTGCCCGGTGAACTTCCTCTTCCAGGTCTTCAGGAAGACACAGGCCGTACTCTTCGGCCCCTTCCTGAAGACGGGTGAGATGATCCTTCAGCAGAAAAGGCCTGCCGCCATAAGTCCGGAACGTTTCAAAAAGTCCCGCCCCGTAAAGAAAACCGTGTTCATACGGAGAAATGACGGCGGCACGATCCGGCACAATTTCCCCATCTACGTAGAGATACATGCCTGCTCATCCTTTTTATAATGATCCAGAAAATTACGAAGCATGATTTTACCGGTATCTGTCATGATCGATTCCGGGTGGAACTGTACTCCTTCGACCGCGAGCTCTTTGTGACGGATACCCATAATCTCCCCTTCGTCCGTTTCTGCGGTAATGTCGAAACAGTCCGGCAGGGTTTCTCTTTTGACGATCAGGGAATGATAGCGCGTCGCGGTAAACGGGTGCGGCAGAGTCTCAAAAACAGTTTTACCATCGTGGTTAATTTCCGAGGTTTTACCGTGCATCAGCCGCTCCGCCCGGACAACGTCCCCGCCGAAAATCTGGGCGATGGACTGATGACCGAGACACACGCCAAACACTGGAATCTTTCCGGCAAAGCGCCGGATTGCCTCCATGGAAATTCCTGCTTCATCCGGTGAGCACGGCCCCGGGGATATCATCAAGTAGTCAGGATTCATTTCTTCTATTTCCTCCAGCGTAATCTGGTCGTTGCGGCGGACGACGAGCTCCTGTCCCATCTCCCCCAGATACTGCACGAGGTTATACGTAAAGGAATCGTAGTTATCAATCATTAAAATCATTTCAGCATCCTCCTCTGCTCTGTCTCTTCTTCACTCTGCTCTTTTGCTTTCCATAATGCCCGTGCTTTTTTCAAACATTCGCGGTATTCCGCACGCGGCTCGGAATCGATGACGATACCGGCTCCGGCCTGTACATGGGCCGTCCCGTCTTTCGCAATCATCGTCCGGATCGTAATATTCAGTTCCATGTCACCGTTAAAACCGATCCAGCCCATCGAGCCGGTATAGGCGCCCCGGCGGACTGGTTCGAGTTCTTCAATAATTTCCATCGTCCGTATTTTCGGTGCCCCGGTAATTGTCCCTCCCGGGAAAGCAGCAGCAATGACATCGAGTGTATCACAGCCGGGTGCTTTTTTCCCTTTCACATTGGAAACGATATGCTGGACGTGGGAATATTTTTCAATAACCATCAGTTCGTCCACTTCGACGGTACCGTAGGCGCAGACCCGGCCGAGATCATTTCTTTCCAGGTCCACGAGCATAATATGCTCTGCCCGCTCCTTTTCGTTGTTTAAAAGCGTATCTGCAAGTTCACGGTCTTCAGTGTCCGTTTTTCCCCGGGAGCGCGTGCCGGCAATCGGTCTCGTACTCACTTCCTCCCCGGCCACTTTTACAAGTAGCTCCGGGGAGGCCCCGATATACTGGAGTTCCGGTGTATGCATATAGCTCATGTACGGAGAGGGGTTGATTTTCCGGAGACAGCTGTATATATGCAGCGGGCTCGTCCTTAAAGGGCGTGATTCCCGGACGGAAAGATTCACCTGAAAAACGTCCCCGCCGGCGATATAGTCTTTTGTTTTTGTAACTGCTTCAGTGAACGCCTCTTCTGATAAAGAACGGACGGGGGTTTCCTCAGACATAGCTTCCCCCTCCGGCGTGGGAGGGTCCTGCTCTTCCGCTTCCATCCACTGCCTGTTCATTTTTTCCAGCTTCCGCTCCACTCCTGCTGTATCTGTATCGATGACGATGTCCCACCGGATATCCTTTTCATGGTCAATGACATACAGCTCGTCGAAAGCAAGCAGAAAAACATCCTCTGTATCCAGGTCATCCGCAGCATGTTCCGGAAGTTTCTCAAATTCCCGGACAAGGTCATAGCTGAACTGCCCCGCTATTCCCCCCTGAAAGTCCGGAAGAGAGGCGTCTTTTTCCGCTTTATAGTGATTCAGCCAGCTTCGTATCGACTCGAGAAGCGGTCCTTCGTAAACAGTTATTTTCCCATTTTCCTCCGCCGTAAGCCGTCCGTTTTTCCCAAGCAGCCTCGCAAATGGACGCAGGCCGATAATGGAGTATTTCCCGCCTCTTCCGCTTTCAAGAAGCAGGTGGTCTGTTTCAAGCTGAGATAAAATCCGATAGGTGTCAAACCAGTGCTGTCTGCTTTCCTTAAGCGAATGCTGGACAGCATACGGCCTGCGTATATCTTCCATGTTCCCCACTCCCGACTGTAGATGAGCGCTTATTTTTTCTCCCATCATTATAAGGCCCAGACACGGGAGGTGCAAATAATGTTTCCCGGGGCATAACCGCTGTGATTATATGAAATGTGTTCAGAGCAGAAGAAGATATCTGCCGTCCACCCGGCTTACATACAATGTTTTCCCAATGTACAGCCCTCGTTTTTTCTTGGTCGTTCCGGCAGCTGCAGCAGCGTTTTTCTTAACAGTACCTATTTTGGATCAAAAAAGCTTCGAGAGGCGGCTGCACCGTTCTCGAAGCTTCGATTATTAATCTTCAAACTGGTAAAGCGGCGTGCTGAGGTAGCGTTCCCCATTACTTGGGATCACTGCAACGACTTTTTTACCGCTGCCGAGCTTTTCCGCCTGCTGGATGGCAGCATAGATTGCTGCACCGGAAGATACTCCTCCGAGAATACCTTCTTCCCGGGCGGCACGGCGGGCATATTCGTACGATTTTTCTGTGGAAATTTCCATTACTTCGTCGAAAATGTCCGTGTTCAGAATTTCCGGCACAAAGCCGGCACCGATCCCTTGAATTTTATGCGGACCGGGGCTTCCTCCGGAAAGAATCGGAGAATCTGCCGGCTCGAGGGCCACGATATGAAGATCAGGAAATTTCTCTTTCAGTACTTCCCCGGCACCGGTGATTGTACCGCCCGTTCCAATACCGGAAACGAAGGCATCAAGCTGATCTCCAACCTGCTCGAGAAGTTCTTTCCCTGTCGTTTCCCGGTGTACTTTCGGGTTGGCTTCGTTTTCAAACTGCTGCGGCATAAAGTAGCCGTGCTCCTTCTGCAGTTCTTCCGCTCTCGCGATAGCCCCTTTCATCCCCTTTTCTCCTGGGGTAAGAACGAGTTCCGCTCCGTAGGCTTTTAAAAGGTTGCGGCGCTCCATGCTCATCGTGTCCGGCATAACGAGAATACTTTTATATCCTTTTGCCGCCGCGACCATAGCGAGGCCGATACCGGTGTTACCGCTCGTAGGCTCGAGAATCGTATCACCCGGTTTCAGGTTGCCTTTTTCTTCTGCTGCTTCGATCATGGAAAGCGCGATCCGATCTTTTACACTTGCTCCCGGGTTCTGGAATTCCAATTTAAGATAAACGTCTGCATATCCTTCCGGCACCATACGCTGCAGTTTCACGAGTGGTGTATCCCCGATAAGTTCTGTAATGGAGTTAACTACTTTTGCCATTCAAAAACGCCTCCTTTTTAATCCTGAGTATTTTAATTGGTTTAGTTATATTTAGATAGTAGCAGAGCCTTTTCTAAAAAGCAACTCCGAGCTTTAATTCATTTTTTCCGTTTCATAAATTTCCTGAAGCTCCTCTTTCGTGATCCAGTACTGCTCATTACAGAAGTGGCACGTTGTTTCTGCTCCTCCGTCCTCATGGATCATGGCGTAAATTTCATTTTTATCAATGCTGTACAGCGCATTAATAATCCTTTCCTTGGAACACTGGCATTCAAACGCTGTTTCTTTCTTCTCCAGAATGCGGTAGTTATCCGTTCCGGCGAGCTGTTCGATAATCTGCTCCGGTGTATCACCGCGCTTAATTAAAGAAGAGACCGGCGGAATGGTCTGAAGGCGCGCTTCCACTTCGTCCAGAATTTCGTCGGAAGCCCCGGGCATAATCTGCAGGATGAATCCTCCGGCTCCTTCCACTTCATCTTCGGCACCGACAACTACACCGAGTCCTACGGAAGATGGCGTCTGTTCGGATGTAGCAAAATAATACGTAAAGTCTTCCGCCAGTTCTCCGGACACAAGCGGGACGCTGCCTGTAAAATGATCCCGCATCCCAAGATCTTTTACGACAGAAAGAGAACCTTCTGTTCCAACTGCTGCCGCAACGTCCAGCTTTCCGTTTTCCTTTCGTTCCGGATCGACCTGGCTTTCGCTGATATAGCCTCTTGCCGTACCTTTTCCGGTAGCGTCGATAATAATCGGCGCAGCGGGACCATTTCCTTCAATTTTTATCGTGAGTTTCTCTTCTCCTTTGAGCATGCTTCCCATCATTACTCCGGCAGTCAGGGAACGGCCGAGTACAGCCGTTGCCGTGCGCCATGTTTTATGGCGGCGGGAGGCCTCCCGGACCATTTCTGTGGAACGGACGGCGTAAATACGGATTTTGTCGTCGTAGGCGAGTGCCTTTGCTAAATAATCAGTCATTTGATATTCCTCCTCAGGAAAATAATTCATTGTTTTTATTATAAATAATCTGAAGTCCTTCAAGTGTTAAATAAGGGTCTGTACTTTGAATCAGGGATGTTTCTTCTGCTATCCATTCTGCAGCGGGACCGGTCGCAGCCACTGCTGCTTTTTGTCCCGCCTCCTTTTGAATGCGGCGGATCATTCCTTCCACTTCACTGACAAAGCCGTAGCGGAATCCGGACTGCAGGGCTTCCACCGTGCTTCTTCCAATCACCCGGCTCGCTCGCCGGGTTTCTACACGCGGAAGCTTGGAGGCTTTATGTGCCAGTGCCTCAGCTGCAAGCTCCATACCCGGGCTGATCGCCCCGCCGAGGTAACGGTTTTTTTCATCAATATAACAGTAGGTGGTAGCTGTTCCAAAGTCTATAATGATCAGCGGTCCTCCGTATTTTTCTTTTCCCGCTACGGCATTTGTTATGCGGTCTGCTCCAACTTCCCGGGGGTTTTCATACAATATGTTCAGACCGGTTTTTACTCCCGGACCGACAAACTGCACCGGCAGATGAAAATGCTCCTTCAGTGCTTCCGAAAGGAAACTGTCTGCTTCAGGAACAACCGAGCAGACCATTACCCCCCCGCAGTCTTCCGGGGAGATACCGTGCATATCCATCATCTGATAAAGCAGCAGGGCATATTCGTCCGCCGTTCGTTTCGAGTCTGTTTTTACTTTCCACTGGGAAAGCAGTGTCTCTTCTTCAAACACGCCGAACGCAGTGTTCGAGTTGCCTGCGTTGATCACAAGATTCATCAGCCCGCTCCCCTTTCTGCTTTCAGGTAAAAAAGAGGAGCCTCCATGTGCCGCAGCTTTTCTGCCGTGCACATGAAGCGCCCCTCCATCTACTATTCGTCTCTGCGTCGTTCTGTTTCTTCGCTTTCGGGAGGTGCTTCTGCTGGCTCATGTTCTGATTCAGCTGTTTCGTCCGGTGTTACAGCATCTGCTGCATCCTCTGCCGGCTGTTCCTCCCCATTTCTTGTTGCATAGTGGTCGTCCGGAAGCTTCCCTTGATTAACAAGAGATTCGATCTGCTTGGCATCGAGCGTTTCGTATTCAAGCAGCGTTTCTGCAACGAGCTGCAGGCTGTCTTTGTTTTCTGTAAGAATCTGCTTACACGTTGCATAAGCCTCTTTGAGAATACGCTGAACTTCCAGGTCGATTTCGTGGGCAATCGCATCACTGTAGTTCTGCTCGTTATTAATGTCGCGTCCAAGGAAAACTTCTCCCTGGGAGCTGCCGAACTGGACCGGGCCGAGCTTTTCACTCATGCCGTATTCCATAACCATTTTCCGGGCAATTGCTGTTGCCCGCTGGAAGTCGTTGTGAGCACCGGTGCTCACTTCGTTAAACATAACTTCCTCTGCTACACGACCGCCGAGAAGTCCGATAATCTTATCGATCAGCTCCGGCTTCGTCATGAAGTAGCGGTCTTCTTTTGGAAGCATCATGGCATATCCGCCGGCCTGGCCGCGCGGTACAATCGTCACTTTATGCACAATATCAGCATTTTCAAGCTTCACGCCGACCACCGTGTGTCCTGCTTCGTGGTGGGCCACAATGTTACGTTCCTTCATCGAAATAACACGGTTTTTCTTCGACGGACCGGCGATAGTCCGGTCAATCGCTTCATCAATCGAAGCCATGTCAATTTTCTTCTTATCCGACCGGGCCGCAACGAGTGCCGCTTCGTTCAGAAGGTTTTCCAGATCTGCCCCGGCAAATCCAGGTGTTCTCTGGGCAATAGCCTTCAGATCGACATCGTCTGCAAGCGGTTTGTTCTTAGCGTGTACACCAAGTACCGCTTCCCGTCCTTTAACATCCGGACGGCCGACAGTGATCTGACGGTCAAATCGTCCCGGACGAAGGAGGGCAGGGTCAAGAATATCTGCACGGTTTGTTGCCGCGATCAGGATAATTCCTTCGTTGACGCCGAACCCGTCCATTTCTACGAGCAGCTGGTTCAACGTCTGTTCACGCTCATCGTGACCGCCGCCGACTCCGGCTCCCCGACGTCTGCCGACTGCATCAATCTCATCGATAAAGATGATACACGGAGAATTTTTCTTCGCGTTTTCGAACAGGTCCCGTACCCTGGAGGCACCGACACCAACAAACATCTCTACGAAATCCGAACCACTGATAGAGAAGAACGGTACTCCGGCTTCCCCTGCCACCGCGCGGGCGATCAGCGTTTTACCAGTACCAGGAGGCCCTACAAGGAGCACCCCTTTTGGAATACGGGCACCGATTTCGGCGAATTTGCGCGGATCCTTCAGGAAGTCAACGACCTCTTCCAGCTCCTGCTTTTCTTCATCCGCACCGGCTACATCTTTAAAGCGGGCTTTTTTGTTGTCCTCACTGACAAGCTTCGCTTTACTCTTTCCGAAGTTCATCATTTTTCCGCCGCCGCCGCCCTGAGCCTGGCTCAGAAGGAAGAAAAACAGAATAAAGATAATAACAAATGGAATGATGGCTACCATGAAGTTGACCCATCCGCTCGGCTCGTCCGCCTCTTCCACCATTAACTCATTTATGCCTTCTTCTCCAGTCGCTGCGACTACATCTTCGAGAAACACCTGCAGATCAGGTATATTCACCGTAAAAAACTCGTCTTCTTCTGCTCCACGGAGCTGACCTCTTGCTGAATATACTTCTAAATTCGGCTGAATCGTCAAGGATTCAATATTATCGTTTTCAAGTTCCTGCTGGAACTCGTTGAACGAAATCTGGGTTGTGTCATCCGTATCCGCCTGAAAAACACTGACGATACCAATGATTACCAGAAAAATCAGTAAATAAAATATCGTATTACGAAATATCCGGTTCATCCTGAACCTCCTTCCACATCAAATACACTTTTTTCATAGTACCATAACCCATGTTTTATGCACAACGAATTTACTTTTGGTAAACTTCCGGTTTTAATACTCCGATGTAGGGCAGATTCCGGTAGCGTTCAATGTAATCGAGACCGTATCCGACAACGAATTTATCCGGAACGACAAAACCGGCCAGATCCGGGTAGATATCAACTTGCCGCCCGTCCGGCTTATCGAGAAGCGTCACGATCTTGACTGACTTTGCTTTCCGGTATCGGAAAAGGTCCGTTAAGTATTTCAGCGTATTTCCGCTGTCGATAATATCTTCTACAATAATAACGTCCCGGCCTTCAATGGAAGTGTTCAGGTCTTTTTCGATTTTCACTTCCCCGGACGTCACGAAACCGTGGCCGTAGCTTGATACATCCATTACATCATATTCAAGGTGGGCATCGATCTTTTTCATCAGATCTCCCATAAAAGGCAGGGAGCCTTTTAATATTCCGACTACGAGTGGAAAGCGCTCAGCGTACTCGTCTGTAAGCTGGGCACCGAGATCGGCAATTTTTTTCTGAAGCTCTTCCTCCGAAATAAGTACTTCCAGAATGTCGTCTCTCATATTTGTCTGATTCCTCCTAGTGATATCACCGGTTTTCATGCTTTTTTATGTAAGCAAGCTGGACCGTTTGTTTGTTTGTTTGACCGAAGTCCGTAGTTCCTTCTGCTCTATAAAGAAAAGGAACCCATAATATTGTACCATGTCTGTTTGTAATAATGGGCCATCGTTCCCGTTCTTTTGCCGGAATTTTTTCATCAATGAAGATTTTTTTCAGCTTTTTAGTTCCGGCTGACGTCCGAATCCGGTCCCCTGGTTTACGCGGACGTACAATAAGCGGCAGCTCCTCTGTCGAAACGGCGATAGAGGTGGAAACATCTGCGTCCGCCGGTGCTTCAGCACCGGCAAAAAGCACCCCCCATGGAAGTTCTGTCCGGGATGGTACATCGGCTTCCCGGGCTGTCCACGGCTGTTCTGATTCAGGAGACCCCTTTTGAAGAAGCACCGTTTCGTACGCTGTTTCTGCATGAAGATCATGTGCGGTAAACGCAGCATGAGGCCTTTTTTCCGATATGAAAAGATCCTGTACAGCCTGGACGTGAGAACGTGTCCACAGCGCCTCCGGCCGAAGATATGTCAATAGTAGATGAACCGCTCTTTTTTGTAAAGCAGCAGGCACAGCTGCGAATGATTTCTTTTGAATCAAAACAGTTCCGTCTTTTTTTTCGAGGATGACGGAGGCAAGGGCCGCTTCTGCCTGCTCATTCAAATAGCTTTCTTCCTCCGCCCGTATTTCCGCCTGCCACTGAGCTGCTTCGTGAAGCCGGGGGTTTTCCTTTTTCAGCACCGGAACGATTTCGTGCCGGATCCGGCTGCGCATGTACTTTTTGTTCTCATTGGAAATATCCATTCTGTAGGGAATCCGGTGTTCTGCACAATAGGCTTCAATAGCGTCTTTTGTTACTCCAAGCATCGGCCGGATCACTTCTCCGGCGCCAAGCGGACGCCTTACCGGAATTCCCTTCATTCCCTGTATGCTCCCGCGGGTAAAACGCATAAGCATCGTTTCAATTTGATCATCCCCGTGGTGGGCCGTTGCCGTTTTCCGGGAGCCGGTTTCCTCCATTACTTCCTGAAACAGCCGGTACCGCTCTGTCCGGGCTGTCTGCTGGAGCCCCGTCCCGGATTCTTTCATCATATCTTTAACGTTCACACGCCGCAGAAAAAATGGAAGGTCCAGTGCTTCTGCTGTTTTTTTTACCAGCTCTGCCTCTTCTTCCGCTTCCTCACGCAGCAGATGGTGCACGTGAAGCACCGAAAGTTCTATAGGCTGCCGGCTCAAATAGTGAAGCATCGCCATGCTGTCCGGCCCTCCGGAAACGGCCGCCACAAGTTTTTCTCCTTTTTTTAAGAGATCATGACGGGCAGTAAACTGATCAATTTCCTGTTTCATAGCGGTTGCCTATCCCTTTTCCGAATGAAAACAAGGAGAGAGCGAGAACCATTCCCGCAGCAATCGCTCCAGCCTGAAGCATCGTCTGCACCCCGTTTTCCAACCCGGTAATATATTCCCCTTCCACAAATGCAAGCATCGTAAAATAAGCAAGACTTCCCGGTACGAGCGGAAGGATACCCGGAATGGAAATCGTTGTTGCCGGGATATGCAGTTTTTTTGCAAGAAAGTGGGCCATAGCTGCAGCGGTAAACGAAGCGATAACCGTCGCGACGACGTTGGTGATACCCATCTGAAGACTCATCTGCAGCGCAAACCAGGTCCATCCCCCGACAGCTCCTCCAATAAACAGCACCCGCTTCGGCACACTGAAAATAACACCGAAGCCGAGAATAGCGAAAAAAGTAATAACAACTTCCAGCAGAAGATCCATCAGCGTCCTCCTTAGTAAAAATAGTATACAACGGTCTGTTATTTAATTAACGGCATCCGCTGCAGAAATTTCTCTTCCCCCTTCTGATAAAGAGGACTTTCCTTCCCAAATTGCTTCTACAGGAAAATAGAAATAGAAAGTGCTACTCCACTTGCAATGGAGAGAGAGGTCAGAAGCGCCTCAACCCCACGGCTCATCCCGGCAAGCAGATCTCCGGAAAGAAGATCCCGCACCGCGTTCGTCAGAGGAACACCCGGCACGAGCGGCATGAGGGAACCGATAATAATCTGGTCAATGTTGTTGCCCAGTCCGAGCATAACAAAAGCGATCGCGGAGGCACTTCCGATAAAAGCCGCCGCAAGCTCTGACGCAAAACGGACTTTTAAATATCCTTCGATCTCCACGAGAGCGAAACTGGAAATAAACGCCGCAAAAAAGGCCGGGATCAGGTCAAACAGCCCGCCGCCGAAAAGGTAGGAAAAACCGGAACCCGCTACCCCGGCTGCGATATGAATAACCCAGATCGGGTACTGGATTTTTGCTTCGTATATTTCTTCCAGGCGGCGTTCCGCCTCCTGTACAGTCAGCATGCCGCTCGTAAATTCCCTGGACACCTGATTGACTTCTGTTACTTTGTTCAAATCCTGCATCCGGTCATCGACCCGGACCATCTGCATCAGATCCCCGCGGCCCTTTCTCTCTTCAAAAGAAAGAAAAATCCCGGTGGTTGTTGTGAAACAATGAACATTCGTAAACCCGGCGGCGCGGGCCATTCGTTCAAGTGTTTCTTCTACCCGGTAAGTCTCTGCTCCATATGTAAGCATGATTTCTCCCGCCCGCAGGCATACGTCCATAACTTTATCCGCTTTTGCTCCCATCCGGTTTTCTCCTTTCTTCTGTCTTCTGACCATAAGAAAAGATGTGCCTCCCTGACAGAAAGGGCTGGTCACATCTTTTGCCGGTACTGCTTTTTATGCTTTCCTATTGCTTTATTTTCGTCTGCCTTCTGTTTTTTTGTTCAGTGCGTTCAGCCGTTCTTCACTGTCCTGAAGAAACTGCTTCATTTTATTCTCAAACGAGACGGGACTTTCCTGTTTCCTGCCCGCCTGCCTCGTTTTTTCTTCTCCATTGTGTGCTTTCCGGATCGACAGAGCAATTTTTCCGTCTTCCTGGATTTGAAGCACTTTTACGGTTACTTCATCTCCTGTACTGACGTGGTCTCCCACCTGCTTTACATAACCCTCTGCGATTTCACTGATGTGTACCAGGCCGGTTTTATTTTCCGAAAGCTCTACGAAAGCTCCGAATTTTGTGATACCCGTTACCTTTCCCTGGCAGATGTTTCCCACTTCAATGGCCATGTCAGCTGACGTTCCTCCTTCAGTATTATATCGGAATAGCAGCCCATCCGAAAGCGGATTATACAGCCGCTATTCTTCCACTTCCTGGCTGCGTGGCAGCTGGAAAAGTGTTTCGCCGGGCTTCGACATAAAGAAATCCCGTCTGGCAAGCTCTGCAATGTAATCCGGGTCATGGAGGGCCTCTACTTTTTCTTCCAGCGACTCTTCCTCATCTTTCATATCGGCCAGCTGCAGCTCCAGCTGGGAGTTTTCCTGCTGCTGATCCTGAATCGCACTATGCTGCTGGAACAGCGTTATAACTGCAAAAATAATAAAAGCTCCCAGGAACCCTCCGAAAACACTGAGTCTTCGTTTAACGCCTTTCATACGGCGTTCGCGTTCTTCCTTCTGGCGTTCCTGGTGCTCAATATATTCTGAAGTCAATCTGCGTACCTGCGGACTTCGCTTTTCCTTCATAGGCCGGCCCTCCTTCTCCCTTTTCTCCTATCATATGACAGGAAGCGTTCGGGTACAAGGGGGAAAAGCTTGTTTTATCAGCTTTCCGGGCGTTCTTCCGAAATAATTTCGTAAAAGGAGGCTGCTTCTGCTTTTTTTGCACTGTCGTCGGTGCGTTCCACTTTTACTTTGACCGTTTTCTGACCGTAGCGGATCGTCAGCTCGTCTCCCGGATTCACATCTGTGCCGGCTTTCGCTTTATTTCCATTCACTTCCACTCTTCCCTGGTCTGCTACTTCCTTCGCCATCGTCCGGCGTTTAATGAGACGGGACACTTTTAAAAATTTATCGAGCCTCATGCTCTCACCTTCTTTCTTCGGATTTTGCTTCTTCCCACAATACGTCCAGATCTTTCAGTGATTCTTTTTGAATGTCGCGGTTTTCTTCCTGGAGGCGTTCTTCGATATAACGAAAGCGCCGGGCGAACTTCCGGTTTGTCTGCTGAAGCGCCTCTTCCGGGTCAATTTTATGGAAGCGGGCAGCGTTGACGATCGCAAACAGGACATCTCCCAGTTCTTCTGCGGAAGCTTCCTGATTACCTGCTTTCAGTTCTTCTTTCCATTCATCAATTTCCTCTTCTACTTTACCCCATATCGGTGCTGCTTCATCCCAGTCAAAACCGGTGCCGGCTGCTTTTTTCTGCAGCTTGGCCGCCCGCAGCAGTCCGGGAAGGGCCGCCGGAATACCGTCAAGCGCTGACTCCCGTGCACTGCCCTGCTTTTCTTCCTTCTTGATTTCTTCCCAGTTTCGGAGTACCTCTTCAGCATCTTCTGCTTTTGT
The DNA here is from genome assembly GCF_003044065.1 of Alkalicoccus saliphilus. Classification (GTDB taxonomy): domain Bacteria; phylum Bacillota; class Bacilli; order Bacillales; family Salisediminibacteriaceae; genus Alkalicoccus; species Alkalicoccus saliphilus. The sequence goes on along the minus strand of NZ_PZJJ01000023.1, from coordinate 36,512 downwards.
TTCACCAAATACGTGTGGATGCCTTCGGATCATTTTTTCCGTGACGTGTTCAATCACATCCGAAGCGTCAAAATAACCTTCATCTTCACCTATCTGCGCATGAAGCATTACTTGAAGAAGCACGTCTCCGAGTTCTTCCACAATGTGATCGTCGTCTTTCTCGTCGATCGCTTCAAGCAGCTCGTATACTTCCTCCACGGCGTACCGCTTCAGCGATTCATGGGTCTGTTTTTTATCCCACGGGCAGCCGTCCGGTCCGCGCAGCGTGCGGATCACTGTCCGGAGTGTGGAGAATTCCCGGTACAGCATCCGTTCCTCTGTCACGGGCGGAACGTAAAAAGCCGTAAGATTACTGACACCGCTCATCCGGTCCGTTTCGAACAAAGGAACGGTCAAAAGCGACTCTTCCTTTGTTCCGGCAGCTGTAACGACAGTGATCGGATAATCATCCGGGTAACGTTCCATCAGCGCAATTTTCACCTCGGAAGCACTCCGCTCGTCAAACACTTGACTGATGATAATATGCTGGGTCATTACGAGTTCCTCCGGACGAAGATCGGTGCCGTCCACGAGCTGAAAGCCGTCGTTCGGGTCAATCTCCAGTGCTGTAAACATCGGATCAAGAAAACTCTGGCCGCCTTCGATTGTTACCGGTACTGCCGGCTGATTAAGAAGCAGCTGTACTGTCATTTCCGCAACGAGCGGATGTCCAGGCACGGCATAGATGATCGTCCCGTGCTGCTCTGCTTCATGCATCAGTGCTTCCGCGATCGCCGGGTACACTTCGTCGAATGATGACGTCTTTTCATACAGGCTGTCGAAGCTCTTAAACGTTACGCCTTCTGCTTCCAGCCCGGGTACGAGCGGATGATCCTTTGTACGGATCCACACGTTTTTCTGCTCAAGCAGCAGTTTGTACAATCCGAGCGGAAGCTGGTCGAGATCCCCGGCCCCGAGGCCGACGATTCGTATATGTGATTCCTGCATTCTTTTTTCCTCCTTGAATTACCGGCGGTGCGGCAGAAGTTTATGAAGCTTCGGAAGCTCTTCCCATTCTTCTTTTGAAAATAAAGACATCCGCCATATAAAGATGATGAATAATACCGCTCCAAAAGCGGAGGCGGAAAGTAAAATCCCCGCAGAAGCTGTCCGGGTATCCGGGAGCAGCACCCCCGCCTTCTGGAACAGAAGAACGCCCGGCACCATTACGGCAGCCGCGGCGGCTGTTTTTGCCGTTACTGAAAAAGGAAGAAACGAAAACCCTCCCCTTTTTTTCAGACAGTAGAGCGCGCCGGCAGCCGCGGCTCCGGTACCTGTCAAAGAAGCCGCAGCAGCTCCGGCAGTCCCAAATTCTGGAACTAAAAGCACATTCATAACCATTTTAATCCCGGCGGCTCCAGCAAGAATGAGGGCTGCTTCCCCATCTTTCCCAATAGCGTGCAGAAGCGCTGCCGCTGTCATAAACAAACTGCCGAACAGCACCACAGGAGCAGCAAGCTGCAGAACAGCCGTACCTGACGTATCGGTAAACATCGCCGTATTAACTTCCGGCATTACAGCTGCCATTCCGGCAGCCGCTGCCGCTCCGAAAACGAAGCATATTTTAAGGGCTTTGGCAGCTTCCTCCGACGCCTCTCTTATCCGGCCGGCATTCCAGTACTTTGTGACGGACGGAAGCGCAGCGTAGGAAAAAACGGTCGTAACGACCGCTCCAAACTGAATCAACGGCCAGTTCCGGTCGTAAATACCTTTTAACACCGCCGCATCCGCTCCCTTATCCAGCCGCTGAACGATCGTAAAAGCATCCACTACTTGAAAAAGGACGAGAATCATGGCGCTCGCTGAAACGAACAATCCCTGTTTCAGAAGTTTCCCGAGCAGGGACAGCCAGTTCTCCGGAAGCCGGAAATCCATTTTCCACCATCCGTCATAACGCCGCACATAAAAGTAGAGCACCACCAGTCCGGCCGCTCCCCCGGCGAGTGCACCAATGCCGGCGGATATTCCAGCTTTATATACCCCGGCTGCCTGCATAGCCGCCCAGGCTGTAATTAAAATGGCTGCGACACGTACGAATTGTTCTGTCACCTGGGAAACGGCTGTCGGCAGTGTGTCATGCTTTCCTTGATAATATCCTCTCGCCAGTGCAAAAAATGGAACGAGAAAGAACGGTGCGCCCATCCAGCGGAGGGCCGCTGTCAGTTCCGGGTCTCCCATCAACCGGGCAGTCAGCGGGGCGGAAGCAGTCACTGCCGTGCCGAGAACAGCGAACAACAGGACAAGACTGAGCAGATAGAAGGAAAGATGCCGGCGGAGCGGTTCTTTTCCTTCGTGCTCCACCACTGCTTTTGCAATCACCAGCGGGAAGCCGTACGTCCCAAGAACAAGTGCCGCGCCGTAGAGCGGATATACCTGCTGGTAGACGTAAAAGCCTGTATCCCCGGTAATATTCTGATAGGGAATTTTATATAAAGCGCTCATCCCTTTCGCTGCCAGTGCCGCCATTGACAGATAAGCAGCGGCCTGAAACCACGACGTGCGTTCTCCCATGACTTTACGTCCTTTCCATCCGTCAGGCATTCACCCTGGAATCTTTCCGGACTTCGTCCAGCCTGGAGAGTATTTCTCTGAGAAGATAGAGATACTCTCCATCACTCAGCGATTTTGTTTTAAGATGGATCGCTATTTTGCTTCCTTCCATAGAGAGGGACATTTTGGAGGAAAGCTTGTTTACGAGTGTAAACAGCTTCGAGCCGTCAATATTGTTTGTCATTTCTCCACTGATCACAGCCCGGCATTCCCGGTTTTTCTCCGAAATAGATTCGATCTGGTGCTCCACCGCATACTGCTTGATTTTAGCTGCAGAAAACAAATAATCCACTTCCTCCGGGTAGTCTCCGAAACGGTCGATCATTTCGTCCTGCAGATCACTGATATCCTTCAGGGAACTGACTTCTTTAAATCGTTTATACATATCAATTTTCTGTCTGGAATCCGGGATGTAGCTTTCCGGAATGTAGGCATCTACCTTTACATCGAGCTCAATTTCCGGCTGTGGTTCCGGCTTCGGTGCTTTGCCTGCTTTCTGGTCCATTTCTTCCTTGCGCTCGTCGATCGCTTCCTTGAGCATCTGGGAATAAAGATCGAACCCGACAGAGGCAATAAATCCGTGCTGCTCGGCTCCGAGCAGATTTCCTGCTCCGCGGATGGAAAGATCCCGCATGGCAATTTTAAATCCGGACCCGAGCTCGGTAAATTCCTTAATGGCCTGAAGCCTCTGTTCCGCCACTTCCGTCAGCACTTTGTCCCGCTGATGGGTGAAATAGGCGTAGGCAATCCGGTTGGAACGGCCAACTCTTCCACGCAGCTGATAAAGCTGGGAAAGACCCATACGATCCGCATTATGAATAAGCAGGGTATTCACGTTTGGAATATCCACCCCGGTTTCAATGATCGTCGTTGTTACGAGTACATCCGCTTCCCCTTCGAGAAAATCAATCATTACCGATTCCAGTTCGGTTTCGGTCATCCGGCCGTGTGCAAAACGCACCGCAGCATCCGGGACGAGCATTTGTATTTTATCCGCCATCGATTCAATATCTTCCACACGGTTGTATAAGAAGTAGACCTGGCCGCCCCGGGCGAGCTCTCTTTCAATGGCTTCCCTTGTCAGCGCCTCATTGTATTCCACAACATACGTCTGAACAGGAAAACGATTTTCGGGCGGCGTTTCAATAACTGAAAGGTCCCGCACCCCGAGCATCGACATATGAAGAGTACGTGGAATAGGTGTGGCGGTAAGCGTAAGTACGTCTACATTCGCTTTCAGCTGCTTTATTTTTTCTTTATGAGTCACACCGAAGCGCTGTTCTTCATCCACGATGAGCAGACCGAGCTCCTTGAATTTCACGTCTTTGGAAAGCAGCCGGTGCGTTCCGACAACAATATCGATGCTGCCTTTCTGCAGAGATTCCGCTGCTTCTTTTACTTGTTTGCGGGACCGGAAACGGCTGAGAAGGGCTGTATTGACCGGAAAGTCCTGAAACCGCTCGCGGATCGTTTCATAATGCTGCTGGGCAAGGATCGTCGTCGGCACAAGAATGGCCACCTGCTTGTTGTCCATCAGTGCTTTGAATGCTGCACGGAGCGCTACTTCCGTTTTGCCGTAGCCTACATCTCCGCAGAGCAGCCGGTCCATCGGGCGTTCTTTTTCCATATCCACTTTAATTTCTTCAATAGCCTGCAGCTGATCGGGGGTTTCCGGATATGGGAAGGCTGCTTCAAATTCCTGCTGCTCCGGTCCGTCCGGGGAAAAGGCAAATCCTTTCGTCTGCTCCCGTTCGGCATAAAGTTTAATTAGATCGTCAGCAATGTCCTGCACGGAGGAACGGACTTTCCGCTTTACTTTTGTCCATTCGCTTCCACCGAGAGCGTAAAGCTTCGGCTCCTTTTCCTCTGAACCGATGTATTTCTGCACCTGATCAATCTGTTCCACCGGGACGTAAAGCTTGTCATTTCCCGCATAGGAAATATGCATATAGTCTTTATGAATATCCCCGACTTCGAGTGTTTCGATGCCGAGATATTTTCCTATCCCGTGGTTGATATGGACGACCCAGTCGCCGACCTTCAGTTCGGAATAGCTTTTGATCCGTTCCGCATTGGAAAGTTTCTGATTACGCTTTGGTTTTTTCGGTGCTTTTTTCGTAAACACTTCTTCTTCCGTAATAACAATCTGCTTATGAAACGGCAGTTCGAATCCGTTCTGCAGCGGTGCAGTAATAATCTGGGCCTGACCATAAACCGGAAGGGTTTCCGGCTCCACGATCGCTGCTTCCATTTCATAGTCCTGAAGCACCCGCTGAAGGCGTTCTGCCCGATCCCCGTCTTCACATGTGAACGTAACTGCATAGCCGGATTCCTTCCATCGGGCAAGCTCTGTTTTTAACAGGTTCAGCTGGCCGTGGAACTGCTGCATGGATTTTGTCTGCAGGTTGACGGTACTGCTCAAGGAAGCCCCGGGTATCTGCTTGGAAAACAAGCTGAAATATACTTTTCTGACTTTCGCATCCATCATTTCCGACCAGGACATCGACAGTTTCAGCTCTCTTGTAATCGATCCCTGGCCAAGCATCGTCGTGTACCAGTCAGCCTCCTCCCGGTCCAGAGATTCGACCGCGTCAACTACCCGGCTCGGTTCATCGATAACAACCGCCGCGCCTTTCGGCAGATAGTCGAGTATCGTCCACGTTTTATCATAAAAAATAGACATGTATTTGTACATGGAATCAAACGGTGTTCTCTCCCGAAGCTTTTCAATTTCTTCCCCGACGTAGGACGTCATCTTTTCTTTTACAGCCTGATCCTGTGATAAAGCAAGGCTCTTTTGAAGCTTCGCCTGGAGCGTTTCTGCCGCTCTTCCATAATCATCTTCATGAAGAAGAATTTCCCGGGCCGGACCAATATGGATTTTCTCCAGTTTCTCTACAGAGCGCTGGGATCCTACATCAAAGAAACGAAGCGAATCGATTTCGGTATCAAAAAGCTCCATTCTTACAGGGTAGGCCTCGGTCAGCGGGTAAAGATCAATGATTCCTCCGCGAACGCTGAATTCTCCCGGAGCGCCGACCATTTCCTGCCGTTGAAACCCGAGAGAAGTGAGCTGCTTTAAAAAATCGTCCATATCGATATCTGCACCGGTTTCCAGTGTAATCTGGCTTTCCTGCCATCTGGATGGCGGAGGAAGCAGGCGCCTTATCCCCGCAGCAGGCGTAATGATGATCCCTTTATGCCCGCCGGCCCAGTGGTTGAGAGCTTCCAGACGCTGTCCGCGGAGTTCCGGGCTTGCGACTGCGACTTCCGCAGAAATAAGCTCGTTGACAGGATAGAGAAAGACTTCTTCCTCTCCTACGAGCGTCGTTAAATCATCGTACAGCTTCTGAGCCTGAAGCAGATTATGGGCCACGACAAGCTGAGACTCCCCGCTCTGTCTGTACATAGAAGCCAGAAGCAGAGTACGGGCGGAGCCTGCCACTCCGGTTACCAGCTGATCCCCGGAACCTGAAACCGCCGTCTGGATATCTTCGGATGTATTTAATCGTTCGAGCAGACCTTTCAACACGTTCGCCACCTTTTTATTTATATTTATTCAAATTATTTCCGCCTCACGACGGCTTCAAGAGGGTCAGTCAACGCCCACTTTCGTGTGAACTGCTGACCCACCCTCTCGAATATCACAGCGGTAAAAGAGCCGGCAGCTCCTTTACCGCTTAATTAAATTTGTTCATCACCTGCAGAAAAGGTTCTTCTTTCCAGCAGTCCACGGCTTCTGCTGCCTGCTCTGCTGCCTCGTCCATTTTTTTCTGATCATCCGGCGAAAATCGGCCGAGCACGTAGTCCGGGACAGCCTGCCCCGGATCCGGACGGCCGATGCCGACCCGGATCCGGTTGAACTGATCCGTTCCGAGGTGCTGAATGATCGATTTGATACCGTTGTGCCCTCCATGGCTGCCCTTCTGACGAAGTCGTATTTTCCCCGGCGGAAGGTCGAGGTCGTCATAAATAACGACGAGATCCTCCACGCTGATCTGAAAATACTTCATCAGCTGACCGACAGATTCCCCGGACAAATTCATGTACGTGAGCGGCTTCAGCACAAAAATCTTTTCCGTGCCGTTTCTTTCCACTCCGTAAATGCCTTTAAACTTCTGTTCGGAAAGGTCGATCATCCACTTCTGCTGCACTCTGTCTATCACGTCAAACCCGATGTTGTGCCGGGTGCGTTCATATTTCTTTCCCGGGTTTCCCAGGCCGACCACCAGCTTCATTTTTTCCGCTCCCTCGTGCTCGTTCTTCCGGCGCCGGAACAGCTTATTCAGCATGCCTCTGTTCCTCCCTGTGCCGTTTTTTGCGTAAGCGTAAAACCCCACTACGGACGTAGTGGGGATCCACGGGCAGGATATACCTGCTTCCAGCCGGAAGCAGGGCTGTGTTAAAGTACCTGCGTTATTCTTTGTCCTGTTCCTCGTCTCCGCTTTCTTCCTCTGCGCCTACAAGTTCAGGCTCTTCTTCTTCAGATGGTTCTTCTTCTTCCGGCTCTTCGTCCGGTGGTGTTACAGAAACAACGACTTCTTCCGGTTCGTTGTTGAACGCGTAGTTGTCGCCTGCTTTAAGATCTTTAACAAGCAGGGCATCGTTAACGTCCAGCTCTTCTACGTTTACTTCGATCTGGTCCGGAAGCTCCTGTGGAAGGGCACGTACAGAAAGCTCATATACTGCCTGCTGAAGCACGCCGCCTTCTTTCACGCCTTTGGACTCCCCAACAACAGATACAGGTACGTCAGCATCCATTTCCACGTTCATGTCTGCTGCGTAGAAATCTACGTGAATTACTTTGTTTTTGATCGTGTCATACTGCAGGTCATAAATCATGACGTCAGTCTTTGTGCCGTCAATATCCAGCTTGAATACGCCGGTCTTTCCTTCGGCACGCATCGTCTTAATAAAGTCTACTTCTTCTACCGCGATCGCGCGGCTTCCGAATTTTTTACCATAAACAACAGCCGGGATGTTACCCTGCTGACGAATTTTTGATATCCGGGAACCTCGAAGGTCCTCTCGAACAGCTGCTTTCAACACTGTAGCCATAGCTAAAATCACCTCATAATTTATTTCAGATCCTAAATGCATCTTCCCTGAGTATAATCCATTTAAACTACTTTTTCAAAGTTTCCTTTAAAAAAAGTCCCAATTAATCAAACAGCCGGCTCACGGAGCGCTGCTCGTGCACATGTACAATCGCCTTTGCGATCAGTGGCGCAACAGAAAGCTGCTTAATTTTGGATATTTTCTTTTCTTCCGGAAGTGGAATGGAGTTTGTTACTACGAGTTCCTCAATCTGTGAATTCTGGATCCGGTCAATAGCCGGTCCGGAAAGTACAGGATGGGTGCTGCAGGCATAGACAGCTTTTGCTCCATTTTCAATCATTGCGTTGGCGGCAAGCGTCATCGTACCGGCTGTATCGATAATGTCATCTATAATGATAGCTGTTTTACCTTCAATATTACCAACGATATTCATTACTTCCGACATGTTCGGTTTAGGACGGCGCTTGTCGATTATCGCAATCGGCGCTTTCAGACGATCAGCCATTTTCCGCGCCCGTACTACACCGCCGTGATCGGGGGAGACAATGACTACGTCCTCAAAATTTTTCTGCTCAAAGTAATTGGCAAGAATCGGTACACCAACAAGCTGATCCACCGGAATGTCAAAGAATCCCTGAATCTGCGTCGCGTGAAGATCCAGCGTAATGATACGCGTCGCGCCGGCCGTTTCGAGAAGATTCGCTACGAGCTTCGCTGTGATAGGCTCCCTGGAACGGGCTTTTCTGTCCTGGCGGGCGTACCCGTAATACGGCAGTACAACGTTGATCGTTTTTGCCGAGGCACGCTTCAATGCATCAATCATAATCAAAAGCTCCATAATATGCTCATTGGCCGGGGAGGAGGTCGACTGGACTACATAAATATCACAGCCGCGGATACTTTCCTCGATGTTAATCTGAATTTCTCCGTCGCTGAAACGCTGCACCGAACTCTTGCCCATCGGCACTCCAATTTTTTTTGTTATTTCGTCTGCTAAATCCGGGTTGGAGCTTAAAGTAAATACTTTCAAATTGCTGTCTGTATATTCAGCCATGCGAATGCCCTCCAGTATTATTGAGAAATCGTAGTATTTAAAACACCCTGTAAGCTGACAAAGCGGGAAGTTCCACTTCCATGTCAGACACTTCCCTGCTTTACAGGCAGCCTCAGGCTTTGATCAGAGCTTATTTTTTAATGTAGCCTTCTTTGTTTGTCTGGCGTTCCCTGGCAATGGCGAGAGAGTCGCCGGGCACATCTTCTGTAATCGTGGAACCGGCCGCCACGTAGGAACCGGATCCGACTGTGACAGGCGCGATTAGGTTGGAATTACACCCGATAAACGCTCCGTCTTCTACTTTCGTTAAATGTTTGTTTTTACCGTCGTAATTAACAGTAATCGATCCGCATCCGATATTGACGCTGCTGCCGATCTCCGCATCTCCGAGATAGCTCAGGTGAGAAGCTTTGCTTCCCCGTCCCATTTTCATTTTCTTCAGCTCGACAAAATTACCGACTTTAACGTCATCATCCAGAACCGTCTCCGGCCGGAGATGAGTATACGGCCCGATATTCACCCGGCTGCCGATATCACTCTGGTGGACAACAGACTGCTTAATAACAGTGTGGTCGGCGATGCGGCTGTTTTTAATTTCACTGTGCGGACCGATGACGCACCCTGTTCCGACAGCGACTTCGCCTTCCAGGACTGTGCCGGGGTGAAGCACCGTATCCCGGCCGATTGTTACGTCAGCACCGATATAAGTCTGAAGCGGATCGATGATGGTTACACCTTCGCGCATCCAGTACTCATTTGTACGCTTTTTCATCCACTTTTCTGCTTCACTCAAAGCAACCCGGTCGTTCACTCCCATTGTTTCATAAAAATCGGAGCTCTGATAGGCAAAAACAGCTTCTCCCTGCTCCTGAAGAATTTCAATAACATCCGGAAGATAATATTCTCCCTGGGAATTATCATTGCCGACCTGCTTCAGCGTTTCGAAAAGCGCTTTGTTATCGAAGCAGTAGGTGCCGGTGTTAATTTCCTGTACTTTTTTTTCATTCTCGGAAGCATCCTTCTGCTCCACAATTTTTACGACCTTGCCTGCCTCATCTCTGAGAACACGTCCGTACCCGGCCGGATCGTCAGCGTGGGCAGTAAGAATTGTTGCTTTTGCGTTCTGGTCCTCATGAAATTCAAAGACCTTTTTCATCGTTTCTCCTGTGAGCAGCGGCGTATCTCCGCACACCACAAGCGTCGTTCCTTCCCGGTCCAGAAGCTGTTCTTCCGCCTGCATGACAGCATGACCGGTGCCTAACTGCTCTTCCTGAAGAGCATACCCGATACTGCCACCGAGCTGTTCTTTCACTGTTTCTGCTCCATGTCCGACGATCGTGACGATTTTTTCCACACGGCATGGCTCCAGCTGATCAACGACATGCTGGACCATTGGTTTTCCTGCAACAGGATGCAGAACTTTATACAAATTTGACTTCATACGGGTGCCCTTGCCGGCAGCAAGAACGACTGCAAATCGATTTGTCATGTATTTACCCTCCACGGCCTCATTTTCCATTATGAATATATCTTATATCCTCCCTGATTTCAAGGGAACGGAGGAGAGCTCCCGGAAATAAGATGAATCCTTTTCATGAATTACCTGCCGGCGTTCTGATACTCAGCAGGTCATAGAAAAAAAGCTGTACGAAAAATCTCGTACAGCTTCTCAGAGTGCTGATTAAGTCTTAATTTCACAATAATGATTCTTCTGAACGTACAGCTTTCTCCTGCACTCCCCGGCGGAAGCTTGCCGTGGGGCTCGTCTTCAGCTATTTTCAATGCCTCCCGGCTTTGAAAAGGATCTTCCGACTTCGCTTTATCCCACCGGCGTCCCCGCCGGACGTTTCGGAGGAAAAAGCCTCTTTTGAATGGAAGAAAGGGCGGAATCAACACGTTTTTTCGAAAAGAAAACTTCTTTTTATGTTTCTGCTGGAGCTGAAGCCGGCCCGCCCGGAAAGCGTCCTGTGGAGGCGAAAGCAGGGAGATGTCTACGCCTGTATAAAAAATACTCTATAAACAGCCTGAAAAGCTGTACGAAAAATCTCGTACAGCTTCTCAAAGTGCTGATAAGTTCTTTTTAAAAATCTTTTTTCCATCACGCAGGACTCTTCTGCACCCCGGCGAATGCAGGGGATCGTCTGCCTGTGCGTAAAAACATTATATATTTATGAATATCAGGAAGTGCCTGCCGCTTCTTCAACTATCTGCGGCACTTCTTCAGCACCTTCATAAGCTTTCAATACTGCTGTCTGAATCTTTTCTCTTGCACTCGAAGAAATCGGATGAGCTATGTCGCGGAACTCCCCGTCCGGAGTACGCTTGCTCGGCATTGCTACGAACATTCCATTGTTCCCATCGATGACACGGATATCATGTACTACAAACTCCTCATCCATCGTAATAGATGCAATTGCACGCATCCGCCCCTCTGTGTTCACGCGCCTGAGCCGTACATCAGTTACTTCCATGTCTCCCACCACCTTTTCTCTAAAGTTTAATTCCTCTGTCCTTGCCTACTTCTGGACAGGACACAGAACTCCTTTTTTTCATTGCAAAAAAACTGGCCGACAAATAATCTGCACCCCACGCAGATATTAACAAGCAATTCTTAGTATACCATATTTTAGGTAATTATAAAAAGCGTTTTTTAAGAGAAAAGCCGGATGAAATTAGTCTATTTCATCCGGCTTTCGTTAATATGCATCTGTCATGCCACCGTCTGCAAGAATGTGCTGACCGGTTACATACGTATTCAGAGGAGAAGCGAGAAAAACAACGAGTGAGGCAAATTCATCCGGCCGGCCGTAGCGCCCGAGCGGTATGGCAGCCTCGCTTGCTGCTTTGACTTCTTCTGCCGTTTTTCCCTGCTTTTCTGCTTTTTTCTTATCCATTTCTTCCACCCGGTCTGTGGCAATTCTGCCGGGTCCGGCTGTGTTAATGAGAATATGATCTTCCGCAAGCTCCTTGGAAAGAGATTTTGTCATACCTAGAATCCCCATCCGGAACGTATTGCTCAGAACAAGATCATCAATCGGCTGCTTGATGGAAGAGGAAGTGACATTAACTATCCTTCCCCCGTTTTCTTTCATATAAGGCAGCGCACTGCGGATGGAAGTCACAAAGCTCCGAAGCGTTAAATAATACGCATCGTCCCAGTCAGTCAGCTCCATCTCCTGAAAACCACCAGCTTTCGGTCCTCCGGTATTGTTAATCAGAATATCAATTCTTTCTTCGTCCCCTGCCGCACTTTTGATCATTTCCTTGATGCTTTCGGGATCCTTCAGGTCCACAAGAAGCGGGCGGACTTTTTTTCCAGTCCGTTCATAAATTTTGTCCGCACGCGCATTCAGTGTTTCCTCGGTGCGTGCTGTAATGACAACTTCCGCGCCTTCTGCTGCAAGCATCTCGGCGGCTGCAGCGCCAAGTCCTCTGCTCGAAGCAAGCACGACAGCCTTTTTTCCTTCAACCTGTAAATTCATGGATTATTCCTCCTTATGATTTGGTTTTCCTGAAGAAGCAGCAGGGAACGATGCCGTGAGACCCAGGGAGGGGCGGCGGTTCTTTCAGATTGGAATTACCTGCGCCCAAGCCCTCCGGAAACCTCCCTTAAAGCCAAAGACAATTTATCCTGCACTTTAACTATTTTGACCGCTTATGGCATCATCTTATCATCTTTTGCTGCAGAGCCGCAGAAAGCAGTCTTTTCGCTCTGCAGCGAACAAGCGGGGAACCACCTTTCAGGATAGTTCCCCGCTTTGTATTAATGTCGTTTTAACAAAAAGACTCTTCCTTCTTTCAATCGTGCAGGCTCAGACGCTTTGTTAGATGGCTTTCAAATAGTTCATACCTACCCGCTTCGCAAGCACCCACTGAATGCCAAGACAGATGACGATTACTGCGATGGCCGCAGCGTCGTACAATAAGTTCGGTGTCATCAGCAGAATCGCTCCGCCTGCAAGAACCAGTCTGAGAACGGCAGGCATTTTAGTCATGAGGAATCCTTCTGCGGCTACACCAAGCATCACTACCCCTATAACAGAAGTCGTGACTACGAGAATTCCTTCCCCGAGCGTGGTGTTCGTAAGCAGAAGCGAATTGTTGTAAACAAACAAGTACGGTACGATGAAGCCTGCTATTGCAAGTTTCATGGACACGAAGCCTGTCCGCATCTGATTTCCTCCGGCTATTCCGGCAGCAGCAAAGGATGCCAGAGCCACTGGCGGCGTAATATTGGCAAAAATACCAAAGTAAAAGACGAACAGATGAGCAACGAGTGCTTCAATGCCAAGTTCAATCAAAGCAGGTGCTGCCATCGTTGAAGTAATAATATAGGTTGGAATACTCGGCAGCCCCATTCCGAGTACAATACAGGCTACCATCGTAAACATCAGCGTCAGCAGCAGACTTTCCCCGCCGAGTGTAATGATGCCGTTGGCAAGACTGAGACCAAAACCGGTTAAAGAAGCGATACCAACAATCAGACCAACGGCCGCACACGCTACGGCGACTCCTACCGCTGTCCGCGCTCCGTTTTCGAGAGCGTCAAAAATGTCGCGTACTGTCATACGGGTCGTGTGACGGAGCATCGCAATGATAACAGTCACAAGGATCGTAAGGAACGCGGAGAAGATGATCGTTCTGCCGCTGAAGAAAAGCATGTACATAAGGAAAATCAGCGGAATAAGCAGGTGTCCGCGCTCCATCAGCACCTGCTTGACAGCCGGGAGATTTTCTTTGGAAATTCCCTGGAGCCCTTCCTTCGAAGCACGCAGGTGGATCTGCGTAATAACACCGATATAGAAAAGAAGTGCCGGGAGAAGTGCTGCCAGCGCTATTTCGCTGTACGGCATACCGAGAATTTCGGCCATAATAAATGCTGCAGCCCCCATGATCGGCGGCAGAATCTGCCCGCCCACTGAAGCCGATGCTTCAACTGCTCCGGCGAAATCCCGTTTGTAGCCGATTTTTTTCATAAGCGGGATCGTAAAGGAACCGGTCGTAACAACGTTTGCTACTGCCGCTCCATTGATGCTTCCAAGAAACCCGCTCGCAATAACAGAAACTTTGGCCGGTCCTCCGCGCGTCTGACCGGCAATAGCCAGCGCCAGATCGTTAAAAAACTGGCCCATACCTGATTTCTGAAGGAAAGCCCCAAAAAGAATAAATAGGAAAATGTATGTAGCAGAAACCCCGATGGCCGTACTGTAGACCCCTTCGGTCGTCTGATACATGTACCCTACAATTTCGCTCCATTCGTATCCCCGGTGACGGAAAATCCCGCCGAGCTCCCGGCCGAAAAGACCGTACACGAGAAACAGGGAAGCAAGTACCGGCAGTCCCCAGCCGGTTACCCGCCTTGCAGCTTCCAGTACGAGCAGGACGAGAATCCCGCCGAATAAAAGATCCCAGTTATTCGGAATGCCTCCCCGCTGGATAATCCCTTCGTATTCCACAAATATATAGACAGTAGTTGAAAGTGCCATTAATGCCAGGAGGGCATCGTACCATGGCAGAACATTCCGCTTCGCTGTTTTCAGCGGCGGGTAAAGGAAAAACACGAGCATAAGTATGACTGCTACGTGCAGCGAACGGTGCTGCAGCGTAACAGGTGTGCCAAAATAGGACGTGTAAAGGTGGTAAAGAGACAGCGCCACCGCAGTAAGAGATACGAGCCAGGCTGTTCTGCGGCTGCGGAAAATCCGAAATCGGGATTCATTGTCGTACTTTTCAAGAACTTTTTGTTGTGCTTCTGTGTCAGGCTCTTCTTCCAGGTTCACTTTTTCCCTGGAATCTTTTTGAGAGCTCATAACATCACCTCTCTTCAATCGTAATCCGCAGCGGTTCATGATGTGGAAGAGACGCTGTATCTACTTCCTCCACCCGGTTAATGGTTACAGTGTGCTCTGCATCGTGGGAATGAATCCAGTTAACAGAGTCATGACACTCGTTCAATCCACGGGCAGTGTACGTTCCGTCCTCATGGCTGATGTCTTCATATTGATGTTCTACTCCGGCTCCGAACGACTGGAACCTCGTTTCCGTCAAAAGCAGCCGACAGTTTTCTGTAATAGTAAAAACGTCCGTCCAGGGGGTCTGTTCCACAGAGTGGACCCAGGAGAGAGCCACTTCATCATTCGTTTCTGCCGGAAATTCCTCCAGCACGCTTCCGGTTTCTCCGTGCTGAATTTGTATAACCTGCTCTTTTTCTCCGCACCCGGTGATAAAAAAGACTGAAAAAACATAAGCTATATAACGGTTCATCATCTTGTAGAAGGGAGAGCCCCCTTCTATCCTCCTTTATTCATCCAGAGCCCCTTCTTCTTCCAGGTAGCGCTCTGCTCCCGGATGGAATGGTACAGGCATACCTTCTGTGGCCGTATCCAGGTCGATTTCCTGCGCAGCGTTATGGGAGCCCTGGATCGAATCAATATTTTCAAACATCGTTTTCGTCAGGTCGTATACTTCTTCTTCGCTCAAGCTTTCATTTACGAGCATGACGTTCATAATAGTAGCTGTCTGTACGTCTTCTTCTGTGTCATAAACGTCTGCCGGAATGGTTCCTTCGCCGAAGAAGTCATACTGCTCCTGCAGGGACTCGAGCTCTTCCCCGTCAATCGGAACGATATGCACATCATTCTGCGTAGAAAGGTCAATTACTGTAGAGTTCGGGAGGCCGCTCGTTACAAACGCTGCATCGACCATTTCGTTCTGCATCTGGTCAATCGCTTCACTGTAGGACAAAAAGTCTTCGTTAATATCTTCGTAATCCATCCCGTGGGCTTCAAGAATCATGCGGGCATTCAGTTCCACACCGGAGTTCGGAGCTCCGACTCCCACATCCATTCCTTCAAGATCCTCTACGGATTCGATGCCGGAATCAGCTGTCGTAACGAGCTGGACGTAGTTCGGATAAAGGGAAGTCATTCCACGGAGCCCTTCATTCGGCTCTTCATCTTCAAAGGGGCCTGTGCCTTCGTAAGCCTGGGAAACTGCATCCGACATCGTAATAGCGAGCTCCGCACGATCCTCCCCTAGCAGATTGATGTTTTCGACGGATGCACCCGTCGACTGAACAGAACTGTCCGCCCCGAGTTCTTCTTCAAACAGGTTGGACAGCGCCCCGCCGATTGGATAGTACACGCCGGATGTTCCCCCGGTGGCTATCGTCAGAAACATGTCATCTTCCACGCCGCCATCGTTATTATTTCCTTCGGCAGCATTGCCACCGTCGTCGTTGCCACCGCATGCTGTAAGTACGAGCGCGGAACCGCCCAGAATCGTCATGAATTTTTTCATTACTTATTCCTCCTCATGTATGTTTGCTGTTTTATTAATGCAAAGTCCATGCCAAAATAAAAAAGCCCGCAGGAACGGGCTTTTTTGAAAACGCATACATTTAAATCAGTTTTCCAGACCGGCATATTATTCCCCACCGGCAGATTCTGCCGGTTTTTGTGGAGTAAGTTCGTACAGTTTAATTTTGTCGCGCAGGCTTCTTTCGCTGACGCCGAGCATTTCAGCTGTCCGTCTGCGGTGCCAGCTGTTGTGCTCGAGCGTCCGGAGAATATGATTTTTTTCGACTTCTTTTAAACTCCAGCCGATGTTTTCCCTGGAATAAACATGTTGATCCTTCCCCCCGGTTACCGTTTCCGGCAGATCACCCTCGTCAATTTTACTTCCTTCCGCAATGACCATCGAGGATTCCATGATGTTCCGGAGCTCACGGATATTGCCGGGAAAAGCATAGTTTCGAAGAGCTGCTTCCGCCTTTTTCGTCAGCCCTTCGATATGCAGGCCGAGTTCTTCATTAAGTGTTTGGATAAAATGACGGGCAAGCAGCGGCACATCATCCATCCGCTCCCGGAGCGGCGGCAGATGAATTTGTATGACGTTCAGCCGGAAATACAGGTCCTCCCGGAAGTTGCCTTTACTTACTTCTTCTTTCAAATCTTTGTTCGTCGCTGCAATCACCCGTACGTCCAGGTGGAGCGTTTCATTGGAACCAAGCCGCGTTACTTCCTTGCGCTGCAGGACACGAAGCAGCTTCACCTGAACACTCAGCGGCATATCCCCGATTTCATCCAGGAAAATTGTTCCTTTGTGGGCCGCTTCAAATTTCCCCTTCTTAGCCTGAACCGCCCCCGTAAAAGCTCCTTTTTCATACCCGAAAAGTTCACTCTCCAGAAGCTGCTCCGGAATCGCGGCACAGTTGACGACTTCAAAGTGTTCCCGGGAGCGCACGCCGGAAAAGTGCAGCGAGCGGGCGACAAGTTCTTTTCCAGTTCCGCTTTCCCCGGTAATAAGCACGTTTGTATTTACCTGTTTTACTTTTTCCATCAGTTTAAACACTTTATTCATCGCTTCGCTTCTCGCGAAAAATCCGTCCCTGTCGTATTTTTTCTCCAGCTCGCTCGTTAAATAGTCTACTTTTTTATGCAGCTGCTGATACTGAAAGGCGCGTTCAATCACCGCGGACAGTTCGTCCATGTTGAGCGGTTTCGTCAAATAGGAATACGCGCCTTTCTGCAGAGCTTCCACCGATGAGGAAATCGTTCCATAGGCTGTAATCATTACAACTGCGGTCTGAGGATGGGAAGCTTTAATTTTTTCCAGCACGTTGATTCCACTTTCCCGCCCTATTTTCAGATCGACAAGGCACAGATCAACTGCTTCTTTCTCCAGAATGTCATACCCTTTTTCCGGATCGGTCGCACTCCAGACTTCGTAGTCATTTTCCAGTGCAAACTCCAAAGAGGCACAGATGGACGGTTCATCGTCAATGATTAAAACAGTGCCTTTCATCATCTTCCCTCCTCATTACTTTCCTTCCAGTTTTCCGGATGAAACGAAGGAAACCGGAGCTGAATGCGCGTCCCGTCTCCTGCGCCGCTTTCCACATGAAAGCTTCCGTTGTTTTCTTCTACGTGCTGTTTCGCAATAGCAAGACCAAGCCCCGTACCGTCCGGCTTTGTAGTATAGAAAGGTTCGAATGCCTGCTTCTGCACCTTTCTGCTCATTCCCGGCCCGTTGTCTTCCACTACCAGACGCACTTCATCACCGCAGACATAATTTTTCAGGACGATCCACTTGTCCTCTATATCTTCCGCTTCTGCCAGAGCATCGATCGCATTAATAATTAAGTTGATAACCGCCTGCTTCAGCTGCTGGCGGTCTGCAAGAATCACGAGATTTTTTTCGATCGCTGTTGTGAGAGAGACCCCTTTGTTTTCCGCTGTTCTCTCAAAAAGAATAAAGCAGCTTTCCAAAAGGTCTGAAGTATCGAGCATTTCTTTTTTTGCCGGACGGGATTTGCTGTAATCCATAAGACCTTCTATTAATTCGTTCAGCCGTTCTATTTCCTGTGGAACGAGTGTGGAGATTTTCTCCCGGAAACGTGGGCTTTCAAATTTAAGCGGAATCAGCTCCGCGAACGTTTTAATCGAGGTGAGGGGATTGCGTATTTCATGGGCAATTCCTGCAACGACACGGCTCAGCGCCTGATTTTTTTCGTTTTCAAACGCCTGGTAGCGAACCCTCACTTCTTCGCTTATATCCTCAAATGTAAACATAACACCAACAATTTTCTGTTCAAAATCATACAGTGGATAGATATAGGCCCGGAGACGAAGCTGGATGCCATCATCCCTCGTCCAATCCCTCTCCTCCCCGAGAAACTGCCGGCCGTGCTGCAGAACATCCTCCAGTTTATCTTTTAAGTAATATTGCAGCAGCGGATTTTCATAATAATATTTTCCGGTTTTGTTTCCTTCTGTGTTCAGCATAAAGGAAGCCTTCGGACTCCAGGAGGTGATTTTCCCTTCTTTATCCAGCGTCATCATTCCACGGGGGCTGGACTGGAGAATCTGTTTCTGAAATTCATTACTGTTTTTTGTTGCCTCAATCTGCTCTTTCAGTGAAAGGTTTGCTTCATGAAGGCTGTATGTTTTTTTCTCCACTTCCTTCTGCAGACGGCGGTTAATTCTCAGTCCGGCAGCCAGTACAATCAGTGCCAGAAGAAGGGTGCCTCCTAAAATCTGCATGACCAGAACAAGGTTTTCCCCGGGGCCGCTTTCTTCCGGGAACCACTCCTGAAAGATCTCCTGATACCTTCCGTTATTCTGTAACGTGCGCATCCCATTATTTAAGGCGCGCAGCACCTCATAATTTTCTGCCGCTGCAGCAAAGGAATATTCCACCGGTACCATATAGCTGTCCACGAGCTGAAAGTCTTCTTCCACCCCGAGATTATCAAGCAGATGACCGACAGAAGTAATTTCTCCTGCCAGTGCATCAGCACGTTCAGCAGATGCGAGTTTAACTGCCTGCTCCAGGGTGCTTGTTTCGTTGAACTGGACCCCGCGGATATTTTCCAGATAGCTCTGCTCAAGGCTTCCTGCTTTCACAGCCGCTGTATTTCCGGCCAGCCTTGTCACCCCGTCGATTTCTCCGGCTTCTTCCTCCCGTACGAACAAACCGATGGACGTGGAATAATACGCATTTGAAAATTCCATGCTTTCTGCCCGGTCCTGGTTGTAGCTCATTCCTATAATAAGATCGATTTCTTCGTTCTCCAGAGCAGCTGCTGCTTCATAGTCTGCCATCGGTTCGTAAATAACGTGGAAATTTTCCTCTTCTGCAATCTCCTCCAGCAGATCCACTGCGAATCCCTGCGGCCCTCCATTTTCACTGTAATGAAATGGTGGGAGCTCCGGCTCATAAGCGGCTCTCCATACGTTTTCTTCCTCCGCCGCCGCGGAAGGGGACAGAAAAAGTCCGCTGATCATAAAAACTGCTGCTGTCCGTATATGTTTCATTGCCATGCCCCGCTCCCTGCCTGTTCTATGCGTTATAAACATATCAGACTTTTCTGACGCTGACAATTCCCTTACCAGCTGAAAAAAACCGTAAAGTAAGCATCCAGCCCTGCCTGGACATGTTTTTTTAAATGGCTCTGTTAACAGAAGTACGTTTCTTTCATGGTAAAAAACGAAGCGTAAACCGGCAGAAGCCTGTGGAAAGCTGGAGATCTCCTCCAAGACAAGTATGCCGAGTGCTGTGTAACGAAGGCGGGGACACCCAGAGGATCAGCGCTGTTCGAGAATCCATTTTGACGGACTGTTTTCCCGCCAAAATCAGCCGGGAACAAGCCCTCGGGTAAGCCTTGCCGGGAGTGCAGCAGCGTTATGTCCACCTCTTGAACGGGCTGTTTTCAAGGCAGCTTTTAAAATAGTAAACAAAGCACGTCAGTAATACATACGAAAAAGACCCTTTCGCCGAAAGATCAGCGGAAGAGCCTCTGTATGCAATGCTTTTGTTTTTAACTGTGGTCTCCGGAAAACATCGTGCCTTTTTCCACCTGGATTTTCCGCCCTTTTGCATCCACGCTGGAAAGCTTCGTTAATGAAACGTAGTTGTCGACGAGCTTTTCTTTTTCATGCACCGCTTCCATCAGTACGCCGGCTCCGGCTACGGTACACTGAAACTCCTCCGTCAGATCCATCATGCCGCGTATTGTTCCCCCGGCTTTCATAAAGTCATCGATGATCAGTACGTTGGATCCCGGCTTTAGGCTTCTTTTGGCAAGCGACATCGTCTGAATGCGCTGGGACGATCCCGAAACGTAGTTAATGCTTATAATAGAGCCTTCGGTAACACGCTGCTCATGCCGGACAATGCTGACCGGAGCGTTCAAGTGGGAAGCAACAGCATACGCGAGGGGGATTCCCTTTGTTGCCATCGTCATCACTGTGTCCACTCCGGCTTCTTTATAAAAAGAGGCAAAAATGCGTCCCAGCTCCTGCATCCGCTGGGGATCGCCGATAATATCCATCATATACAAGTAGCCGCCCGGCAGAAGACGGGTGGAATCTTCGAGACTGTGGATGAGTTTCTCCACCGTTTCCAATGCTTCTTTTTCATGAATCATTGGTACAAATGTAACGCCGCCGCTCACCCCGGCAGAGGTAGCAAGCCGGCCGATTCCTTTTGATTCAAAAACTTCTTTTACGATGCCGATATCCTCACTGATGGACGATTTCGCTGACCCGTACCGGTCGGAAAAGAAAGTCAGCGAAACCGAACGGTGCGGATGGCGCAGTAAATATTCCGTCATATCCACCAGACGGCCGCTTCGACGATATTTCATTTTAACACCTCCTGTGATTCCCGAATGTTCAAACAGTAATATACCATTTTTGTACGGGTTTCACAACCTCTGTATTACAAAGGCTTATGGGGGGTGCCTATCATTCTTACGACATGTACTTCCTCCATAAATCCTTTCAGGCCGTTGCACAGACGGTCAGCTCTCGACTGTCCGCTGGCGAGCGCAAAGACAGTCGGTCCGCTTCCGCTCATGACGGCTCCTTCTGCACCGTACTGCTGCAGGCGGTCCTTAATCATTTTTACGTCACTGTTCAAAGAAAAAGTCGCCTCTTCCATTACGTTTTCCAGTGAGAGGCATATTGTATGAAAATCCTTCTCCTCAATTGCCCGGACCATCCGTCCCGTATCCGGATGTTTCATCGTTTCCAGATTCAGCCGGCTGTAAATGTCTTTCGTTGAAACCCCCTGAGCGGGTTTAGCGAGTACGACCCAGCACGGCGGCGGGGCCGGAAGAAACGTCAGTTTTTCTCCTCTCCCTCTCGCTACTGCCGTACCGCCGTGAACGCAAAAGGGAACATCCGAACCGATTTCCGCCCCTATTTCTGCAAGTGCTTCTGTGGAAAGCTGCAGGTTCCATATTTTATTTAATCCCCGGAGTACTGCTGCTGCATCTGTACTTCCTCCAGCGAGACCAGCAGACACAGGAATCTTTTTATCAATATATATTTTCACCCCGGTTTTCGGCGCGTAACGCTCCTGCAGAATACGGGCCGCCTGCCAGGCAAGATTGGATTTATCCGTGGGAAGGAAGCCGTTATTCGACTCCACCTGAATTTTCCGCGAATTCAGAGGCTGGAGATGGACTCTGTCTGCCAGGTCCACAGTTGTCATTACCATCTCTACTTCGTGGTAGCCGTCATTTCTTTTATGAAGTACGTCCAGCGTTAAATTTATTTTTGCGGGAGCTTTTACAATTATACTGTCCAACATCGTCACCTTCTTTATTAAATGCCTCTGTTACGGTTCGTCCTGTTTCTTTTGAGAATACTATTTCTTTACGGAAGAAATGAGCTTCATCCCCAAAAGCACTTCCCTTAACAGAGCCTTCTTAATACATCGCTTCCGCTATTTTATCATTAGTTTCTTTCAAAAAGAACATAAAATACCTTCTGTTGAAGCGTAAGACCGTTTTACTCCCGCCTGCATTCCGTATAAAAAAGCCTCTATATTCCCTTTACAGGAACACTTTGGAAAATTTCTGCATAAAGAAAAGCCTGCCGGGAAAAAATTTCCCCGGCAGGCTTTTGCTTATGTGTAATTACGGCTGTGGTTCTTCCACCACATCTCCCGGCACAGAGAGTTTCACTGTTTCGGTAAGTACATCGGTGTAACTGTAAGACAGACGTTCAATTGAATACTCATCCTTATCAAGCTTTACGGTAAAGACAGAAGGATAGATTCCTTCAAGCAGCCCGGAACGTTCCACGATCTTCTTGCGACCGCCGTTCGCCTGGACCGTCACTTTCTTCCCAACATTGGCTTCTAGTGCTTGTTTGATCTCTGCTAAAGTTTTCGCCATGTACGACACCTCACTTAAACCTTAGTATACTAAATTTTAAGCAGGAAGTCAAATAAAATTTAAATTATAGCAAGGCAGTGTGTGGGTGTCAATCAATTAATTCGCTTAGTGAACACTTTTTTCAGCGCGGATGTCCCGTATAGCGGTAAAATGCACTCGTCAGAGCGGCAAATTCTGTCATTGTTAATGTTTCTGCCCGCCGCTTTCCGTCTATTCCTATTTCCTGAAGTCGTTCAGCTGTTTCTCCTTTGGAAAGAGTGTCCTCGAAAAGCTTGGACAGATTGTTAAGAAGTGTTTTGCGGCGCTGGACGAAAGCTCCCCGTACAATGTGGAAAAACAGCGCTTCATTCACTACATCGACCGGGGGCTTTTCCCTTCTCGTCAGCCGCAGAATCGAAGAATCGACATTCGGCTGCGGCATAAAGACCGTACGCGGCACCTGAAAAACCGTTTCGGCATGCGCATAATACTGGGCCGCAATCGAAAGGGAACCATACGCTTTGGAGCCGGGTTTTGCCGAAATTCTTTCCGCCACTTCCGTCTGCATCATCACAACCATCACCCGGACCGGGAGCTTTTCCTCCAGCAGTTTCATCAGGATCGGTGTGGTGACGTAGTAAGGAAGATTGGCTACGACAGCGAGGTCCTGGCCTTCTTCAAAGTGACTGTTTATAAAGGTGTGCAGATCTGCTTTTAACACATCTTCATTGATGACTTCGACATGTGGATACGGGGCCATCGTTTCCTTCAGTATCGGCAGAAGGCGCTGATCGATTTCAAAAGCGAGTACTTTTCCTGCCTGACGGGCCGACTGTTCAGTCAGCGCACCGATGCCCGGACCGATCTCAATGATGCCGGATTCTTTTGTTACTGAAGCCGCGTTGACGATATTCGTGAGTACATTCGGATCGATTAAAAAATTCTGCCCAAGGCTCTTCTTAAAGCGGAATCCGTGCTTTTTGAGTATTTCCTGCGTGCGTTTTGGTGTCGCAATATCTTTTGTCATGCTTCTTCCTCCATCTTCTGTACGGCCTCATAAAATTCTTCCCGGGTAACCTGGAACTGTTCAAGCCGCTTGACGAGCTGTTTACCGTTCGCATAGCCGATATGGAGAAGATTGCCGAGCTTTTCCCGGTTTTTTTTAGCTCCCGGTCCCGCGAGCAGGCCTGCCTGATGAAGCTCCAGCCAGCTTGGCGGGGCCTCTCTTTCTTCTTGGGGCATCGACGTTTTGACTGAATCAAGCGCTGTTATAACAGCCTCCCTGTCTGCATGCTCAATGCCTACTTTTCCTTTCTGTACATCGACCGCTTCATGTTTCGGCAGAAAGGCGTGGCGGCATCCAGGAACAGACTGATCAATAATATGACGGATTTTTTGACCGGGAAAATCCGGATCGGTAAATATAATGACTCCCCGGCGTTTTTGAGCGAGCCGTATTTTCTCGATTGTTTCAGCTGTGATACCGGAACCGCTCGTTTCGATCGTATCGCAATTCACGTAGCGCCGGAGCGTCTGGGTGTCGTTTTTTCCTTCGACAATAATAATTTCTTTTATTTGCTGCAAAGCTTTCGTTCCCTTCTTCTAAATAAACTGCTTCTCCTATCATACCGAAAAAAAAGCTGTACGGAAAAGAGGATTTTGCCCCCTTTCCATACAGCTGCCGTCACTTGACCAGCCTTGTACCACGTTCTTTTTTCAGGAAAGCTTTGTTTGTTCGCTGACGGTTGCAGAAACATTTCGCTTTCAACCGGCCTGCCGTGGAGGAGATTTTCGGGTGGGCTGCGCCCTATCCTCCAACCTCCTTCTTTCACGGGCCGGTTACCGCTTCGTTTTACATAGAAAAAAATGTTCTGCTTTTCATAAACGCTGCTCTTTATTCCGTAAAACTGATGCCCGTGCAGAGGCGCCTGCGGCAGATGTGAAGAACCGCAGGCAACCTTCAAATACAACCCGGAGCTTTAAAAGAGAAACTCATGCAAAATTGTTGCATCATAATGGATGAAAACACTTGTCTCTATCGTTCATTTTTACATTTCCTGATTTTTCCTTCAAAAGGTGATAGAACGTGGTCGTTTTACCGGGAGCTGTAGTGGACATGGAGGGACTCCGGAGCGATGAAGGCCGAGCCGAAGATCCATTCCATCCGACGGAAGAAGGATGGAATTAGCTGAGGCCGGCCCGCTCGGAAAGCCTCTCCATGGAAACGAAAGCGGACGTTCATTTTTTTATTTTCAAGGTAGCCTTCAGGAAAACCGCTGCTTTCTGACAGCGCCGGATGCCGGCTATATTTTAAAAAGCCTGCGTGCGTTTTCCGTTGTTAAAGCGGCTGTTTCCTCATAGGATTCTCCGCGCAGCTCTGCAAGCTGCTCAGCTACGAGCTTTACATAGGCCGGTTCGTTCCGCTTTCCCCGGTAGGGATGGGGAGCAAGAAACGGGGCATCCGTTTCGACGAGAAGACGATCCCTCGGGATAGTTTTGGCCACTTCTTTAGGAAGTTTCGCATTTTTGAAAGTCACAGGGCCTCCAAAAGAAATATAAAAATTCATATCAAGGCAGGCTTCCGCCATTTCGATATCTCCCTGAAAGCAGTGCATAATTCCTCCGATTTCTTCTGCTTTTTCCTCCCGGAGAACTTCCACGATGTCCTCGTGCGCCTCCCGGTCATGAATAATAACAGGCAGACCGACTTTTTTTGCAAGTGCAATCTGCTTCCGGAAAACTTCCTTCTGTACATCCCGCGGGGACTTGTCCCAATGGTAGTCCAGTCCGGTTTCACCAATGGCTACCACTTTCGGGTGGGCGGCGAGCTCTTCAATCCATGCCAGTTTTTCATCATCGCAGTCCACTGCGTCCACCGGATGCCATCCGACCGCTGCGTAAAGAAAATCGTACTTTTCCACGAGTTTCATCGCAATGTTGATCGTCTTCGTATCGAATCCAACCACGACCATTTCCTGGACTCCCGACTCCCGGGCCCGTTCTATCACTTCATCGACATCTTCTTCGAACTGGTCCGCGTTCAAATGTACGTGTGTATCGATCAGCATAACATGCTCCTTTCCGGCATGGAGTGCCTTTCAGGAAGCGTTCTTCCAGGCGCATGCTCCATGCTGCTTTTTTAAATATCTCCCCGGCAGAACAAGTCCTGCCGAAAAAAATTTTATTAACTTAACATTTCGGGCTTACTTAACCTGTGAACCGTTCGGAAGAGCATCAGAGACCGTAGCAAGTGTCAGCTTCTTCTCATAGGACCCAGCAAGGATCATCCCCTGGGAAAGCTCTCCCCGAAGCTTGACCGGCTTCAGATTCGTCACACAGATCACTTTTCTTCCGGGAAGCTCGTCCGGAGAATAATGCTTCGCGATACCGGAAACTACCTGCCGCTTCTCATAGCCGAGATCAAGCTGAATTTTCAAAAGCTTGTCCGCTTTTTTCACTTTCTCCGCACTGATGATTTCTGCTACGCGCAGATCGACCTTGGAAAAGTCTTCGATCGTAATCTCTTCCACTTCCGGTGCGTCGACCGCTTCTGCCTGTTTCTCTTTCTCTTCCTTTTTCACCGTACCACCCATCATCTCGACAATTGCTTTTACTTCTTCTTCCGTATCAAGCCGTGGGAAAAGCGGTTCACCTTTTTCTATAATCTTCGTTCCTTCAGGAAGGCTTCCAAATTTCTTCAGCGTTTCCCACTCCATCAGCTCTTCTGGAATATGAAGCTGACGCTGGATTTTCGCTGGTGTTTCTGTAAGAAACGGGCGCATCATAACAGCAGTCTCGCGGATGGATTCCATGAGATGATGCAGCACGGATCCAAGCTGTTCCCGGGCCGTTTCGTCTTTAGCAAGAATCCACGGCTGTGTTTCATCAATATATTTGTTCGTGCGGCTGATCAGCTGCCCGACAGCAGAGAGTGCTACGGAAAACTGCATATCCTCCATCGCATTTTCCACTTTATCGACTGTTGCATTGACGAGCTCTACAAGTGACTCATCGTAAGGGGTCGCATCTTTAACGTATGCGGGAATTTTCCCATCGAAATATTTATTGCCCATGGCAATCGTACGGTTAACAAGATTTCCGAGATCATTGGCAAGGTCATAATTAATCCTGTCTACAAATGCTTCCGGTGTGAATACTCCGTCCGAACCGAACGGTACTTCCCGAAGAAGGTAGTAGCGGACAGCGTCCAGGCCGTAGCGGTCGATCAATGGCACCGGGTCCACGACGTTTCCTTTTGATTTGGACATTTTTCCGTCTTTCATCAGCAGCCATCCGTGGCCGAAAACTTTTTTCGGCAGTGGCAGGTCGAGAGCCATCAGCATGATCGGCCAGTAAATCGTATGAAAGCGGACAATTTCCTTTCCGACAAGGTGGACGTCAGCCGGCCAGTGGGACTGGTACAGACGGTCGTCCTCCGACCCGTATCCAAGCGCTGTAATATAGTTGGAAAGCGCATCGATCCATACATAGACGACGTGTTCAGGGTTACTGTTTACTTTCACTCCCCAGTCAAAGGAAGTACGGGAGACAGCAAGATCCTCCAGTCCGGGTTTAATGAAATTGTTAACCATTTCGTTTTTACGGGATTCCGGCTGAATAAACTCCGGATTTTCCTCATAATACTTCAACAGGCGGTCAGCATAGCGGCTCATCCGGAAAAAGTAGGATTCCTCCCGTACTTTTTCGACCGGATGCCCGCTGTCCGGACTCTTTCCAGCAATTACATTTCCTGCTTCATCATATTCCTTATCTTCCAGCTGCAGTTCGGTGTAGAAAGTTTCGTCGGAAATCGAATACCATCCTTCGTATTCATCAAGGTAGATATCTCCCTGCTCCAGAAGCTGGTCAAAGATTTTCGCTACGATTTTTTTATGCCGCTCTTCTGTTGTACGGATAAAGTCGTCATAGGAAATATCGAGCTTCTGCCAAAGGCCTTTTATGTCCTGCACGATATCGTCCACAAATTCCTGGGGTGATACTCCTTTTTCCTGGGCTTTCGTTTCGATTTTCTGGCCGTGTTCATCCGTCCCGGTCAGGTAGCGGACATCGTAGCCCCGAAGGCGTTTGTACCGTGCCATGGCGTCTCCGGCCACCGTAGTATAGGCGTGTCCGATGTGAAGCTTGGCACTTGGATAGTAGATAGGGGTCGTAATGTAAAATGTTTTCTTGTCTTCCATAATGTATTTCCTCCTCTAAAAATGCGATTTGTCCGCTTTCACCGGAAAATTCCTTCAAAACAGAAAAAACCCCCGTCCTCTACTGGGACGAGAGCTGGAACTCACGCGGTACCACCCGGCTTCACTGACAAAACTGTCAGCCTTGCTGTGTGCAGCTTTAAAAAGCTGCCCGCTGCTTAACGCGCAGGTACGCAGCTTCCCTTACCTGGTACAGGCTCGAAAAACCGGCTTCTCCCGGGACCATTTTCAAAAGGGCCTCCATCCCGGTTTCCAGCTTTTCCCCGGTTCTCTGTTATGGATTTTCCTTCCTACTTATCCCTTCATTGAAGGACTTTTATTCACTCTGGACACATACTCTCCTTGAAAATATACCGGAGACAGGCAGAAGTGTCAACTGAATTACTTCTGTTTATTTTCCTCATTTTCATAAAAAGAGCCGAAAGCAGGAAAACAATGTTTTACTCATATAAAACCCATATTATCCCTTTTAAATTCACATTTTTTACATTTATATATAATAATGATTATTATTGTATTAATTTATGGATTTTTGTTACATTTATGGTTTTTCTGGGTATAGAATAGAGTCGTAACGTCTTTGTCGCAAGATGTCGAATAAATTTCCTGTTGAATAGAGAGAAAATGACAGGAAATGAAGGCTTTTTTGGACAAAATAACGGCTGCTTTCCCTTCTGTTGAGATATTTGTTAATATTATCTTATTTTGAGGTAGTTTTTATTGACTTCATTTGAAAGTATTGGTATTATACTCTTAACAGGATTTTGTCGAAAATTGACGTTTCGTGCAGCTTCTGAGAAATAAAATTCATCAAGAGGATAAGAGAGGAGAAATTAATAATGAAATCTACAGGTATTGTAAGAAAAGTTGATGAACTGGGCCGGGTGGTAATTCCTATCGAACTACGCCGCACATTGGATATTGCAGAGAAGGACGCTCTGGAAATCTATGTGGATGACGACCGCATCGTTCTTAAAAAATATAAGCCGAACATGACTTGCCAGGTAACAGGTGAAGTTTCCGACGACAACCTTTCCCTTGCAAACGGCAAAATCATCTTGAGCCCGATGGGTGCGAAGGAAATCGTAAAAGAGCTGGAAGAGTATATTTCCAAGCAGGAAAATTAATTGAAAGACGGCCTCCGGGTCGTTTTTTTTTGTTCTTTAAAAGTTTTACTTTGACCTGCCGGGAAAAGCTGCAGATCTCCCACGTCAGGGCCGGAGCCAAGTTTTCTCAGCCGTCTTTAATATAGTTTTTTCAGTCTTCGGCTATTTCCCGGGAAATGCAGCGGCCATCTCCCGGTTCTTCAGTCAAAAAAGTTCCAGTAACCGGCTTATCAAAGATGGAAAATACGCGTTCGAAATTTCCGGCACCGGCTACTCTTCCACGTGGTAGGCCTGATACACTTCCCTTTTTGGAAGTCTGCGGTCCACAGCAGCATCTTTCACTGCCTGTTTCGCCGGTTTTCCCTTTTCCACATACACTTCCACGTGCTCTTTAATCGTAAGCTCCTGCCACCAGCTTTCCTCTGCTGCTTCGTGCTGTTCTTCCGCAGAAGCACCGGCTACAAGCACCACGCATTCCCCTTTCAGCTCCTCCGCTTCTGCCCACGCCTGCAGTTCCGACAATGTCCCGGTAATAATCGTTTCGTACTGTTTTGTTATTTCTCTTGCTACAGCTGCACGACGGTCTCCGAAAATGTCGAATGCCGCTTTAAGAAACTCATTCACCCGGTGAGGTGATTCATAAAAGATGAGTGTGGAAGGAACAAGACGCCACGAATCGAGAATTTCTTTCCGCTGCTTCTTTTTCCGCTCGACAAAACCAACGAATGTAAATGCTTCCGTTGAAAGACCAGAGCTTATTAGTGCCGTCAGGGCAGCGTTTGCCCCCGGCAGAGCAACAACCGTAAGTCCTTCTTTTTTCGCTTCTGCAGCGAGATCCGCTCCAGGGTCGGAAACAGCCGGCATCCCGGCATCGCTGACAAGAGCAACCTTCTCCCCGTTTCTAATTCGTTTGAGCAGCTCCTCTCCTCTGACCCGCTTGTTGTGTTCGTGGTAGCTGACGAGAGGTACAGTAATATCAAACACGTGGCACAGTTTCTTCGTATGCCTCGTATCCTCCGCGGCAATCACATCTGCTTCCTTAAGCGTTTTGACAGCCCGGTACGTCATATCATCCAGATTGCCGATCGGTGTCGGAACGAGAAAAAGTTTCCCCTTATTCTCGAGATCTTTCGAAAAGCTTTTTTGTTCATGCATATGATTTTCCCCCCTTAAAGTAATGCTCGTAAAACTCCGGCGTGTAATTTCCTTCTTTATCATATACAATCCAGGGCGGTTCGGTAGTCATACCCGGGTTGCCGTCCTTGACCGCTTCGATCAGAAGAATGTTTGCCGGACGATCCTCTCTCGGATGAACAAAACAGAGGCGTTTCGGTTCCAGCTTTCGCTTCTGCATCGTCGTAATAATATCGCCAAGCCTTTCCGGACGGTGGACAAAAGCAGCTCTCCCTTTAGACTTTACAAGCGCCGCCGCCGCTTTGACTGCATCATCGAGCGTACAGGACACTTCATGACGGGCAAGAGTTTTCGATGTATTCACGTTAACCCCTTTTTCTGCTGTAACCGGAAAGTACGGTGGATTGCATGTTACGAGATCGTACTTCCCGAGCGCAAAACCGGAGAGATCCCGAAGATCCCGCTCCATCACACGGACCTGCTTCTCCAGGTTATTCGTTTTGATGGATCGTTCCGTCAGTTCACAGAGCAGCGGTTGGAGCTCCAGCGCATCGATCACTGCCTCTGTTCTCAGGCTCATAACGAGCGGTACGGCTCCTGTTCCGCTGCATAGATCAGCTGCTTTTTCTGCCCCGCTGACACGGACGAACCTGGCCAGAAGCACTGCATCCATAGAATACGTAAATATATCACTGCGCTGATGAATCACCCGCTCATTCCCCGGCAGGTAGTCTTGTCTTTCTTCTGCCTGTTTCACTTTTTTCCCTCCAAAAGAAAACGCCCCAGAGCAGGTCTGTGGACGTTTCCGCATTGATATTCGTTATTCCTGATCGGACCGGTTGAGAAAGGAGAGGCAGAAAAGGCAGTCGCCTTCTTTGCGGATGCTTCCATAATGAAGGTTGCATATGTGGAAGCCTTCCTGATAAAGTCTCGCCAGATTATCATACCCTTCCCCAAATCCTGCTTTAATCCGTTTTCCCGACGCACGTTCCTTCTGCTCTCCTGCTTCTGACTCCCGGTTCATCCGCTCCCGGAGATGATCATTTTCCATTTGCAGATGGGTGTTCTCCTCCAGCAGTTCCGCCAGCTGGTCCTTCAGCTCCCCGAGCTCCTCGTGAAGCCCGCCGATGCGTTCTTCCATCTGGCTGACGCGGGAAAAGAGTTCATTTTTGTTCACGATGCCTACACCTCATTATTTCGTGGTTTCTGCGGCGATCGCTCCTTCTTCCAGGAGTTCATCCAGCGTATATTCAATCACCTGTCCGGATTCGTAAATTTCCACCTGGACAAGCCGTTCCAGCATGTTGAGCCCCGTTACTTTTCCTTTTCCGTAGCTTGTATTCAGCTTTTGGTACAAGTCCGGAAGCTCTTTTTTAGCCGATTCATACATGTCGTTCTCATATTTTAAACAGCACATAAGTCTTCCACACAGTCCCGAAATTTTTGTCGGATTAAGTGACAGGTTCTGATCCTTCGCCATTTTAATGGATACGGGCTCAAAATCTCCGAGAAATGTCGAACAGCAGAGCATTCTGCCGCACGGACCGATTCCGCCGAGCATTTTGGCTTCGTCTCTTACCCCGATCTGGCGGAGTTCGATTCTTGTGCGGAAAATGGAAGCAAGATCCTTTACCAGTGTCCGGAAGTCGATCCTTCCATCTGCTGTAAAATAAAATAAAATTTTGTTGCGATCAAACGTGAACTCTACGTCCACCAGCTTCATATCAAGGTTATGCTCTGTAATTTTCTTCAGGCAGACATCAAATGCCTTCTCAGCTTCCTTCTTATTCTGCTGAATAGTCATTTTGTCTTTGTCTGTAGCGAGCCGGAGCACTTTCTTCAGTGGAAGAACAACATCCTGTTCCTCTACTTCTTTCATTCCGATAACCGTCTTGCCGAATTCCATCCCGCGGGCCGTTTCGACAATCACATAGTCATCTTTCTCTATCTCGAGATCCCCGGGAGAAAAATAATAAATCTTACCGGTTTTCTTAAATCGTACGCCAATTACTCGATGCACATTTATCCCTCCTGTAAACGAAGAAGCAGCTGCTCCATTAACAGCTGCGGAGACACGTTCGCATGTACGCGACGTTTTGCATCCATGACTGCCTGGAGGTTGTTACCGAGTTTTCCTTGAGAAAGCTGAAACGCCTGTTTGGCGAGCGTTTCTTCCTGATCTATATAAACAATCGCTTCCGACTGGCCGACCTGCATACGCAGCACATCCCTGTACCACAGCATCATCAGATCCAGTGCCGTCTGCACCGTTTCGCGTTCATTGAAAAAAGGTATGACTTTTTCATGAAGCGTAATGAACGCCTCGGCAGGACGCCGGATTTGATCATCAATTAATTGTATCACTTTCTCCCTTGCCTGTGAAATCCAATCTTCTTCAAACAGCTTCTCTGCCTCCGACAAATCGGAAGTCAGCCTCGCAGCAAGAGCTGCTTCTTTTTCCTGGAAACCTGCTTCTGCCAGTGCCCGCGTGACCCGTTCCGGAGAAAGCGGGGAAAATGTCATTACCTGTGCCCGGGAAAGAATAGTCGGAAGCATCTGATAGGAATTTCCTGTAAGCAGCACGGCCAGTGCTTCGCCGTCCGGTTCTTCCAGGAACTTCAGCAGGCTGTTCGCTGCACTTGCAGACATTTTATCTGCTTCCTCCACTACATACACTTTTTTCTGGGATTCCATTCCCCGCATGCTGAATTCTTTTTTCAGCCCGCGGATCTGGTCTACCTTAATGGAAGCACCTTCCGGCCGGATGACGTGCATATCCGGGTGGTTTCCTGATTCCGCACGCCGGCATTCCCGGCAGACGAGGCAGGGATCGGCCCCCTTCACTGCTTCACAGAAAAACGCTTTTGCAAGAAGTGTTGCGGCGGCTCTCTTTCCGGTGCCTCTTCCGCCTTCGAAAACATAGGCGTGAGCCAGCCGGTCTCTTATCAGACTGTTCTGCAGAACCCGGGCAATTGTAGGCTGCGTATCTTCCAATTCATGCCATTTATCCATGCTTATTACCTCTTCCGCTAAAACTTCTCGAACTGATCGACTGGAAGAATAAAGACAGTTGCTCCCCCGACCTGCACTTCCACCGGGTAGGGAACGTAGGAATCTGCATTGCCTCCCATTGGAGAAATCGGTGCCACAAGCTGTTCTCTCGCCTGGCAGTTTTCCTTAATGATTTCCAGCACACGCTCTACTTCCTCGTTTTGTACACCGATCATAAAGGTGGTATTGCCTGCTTTAAGAAAGCCGCCGGTGCTGGCAAGTTTCGTAGCCTGAAAATCTTTTTCCACAAGGGCATCCGACAGGCGGTTGCTGTCTTTATCCTGAATTACTGCCACGATCAGCTTCATAGTCATCTCCTCCATTAAAATAGGGGTTATACATATTATAACAAGAATCTGCTCCGGACACCCGGTCCCTGCAGGTATTTTGTCTTAAATTCTATATTTTCTCCTGCAGCAGGTTCCACGCAGCGTCTGTTACTTTCTCCAGCGTCTGCCCTGCATCGACGAGACGGATGCGCTCCGGTTCCTGATGCTGCAGCTGCAGGTACATTTCGCGCACAGATTCATGAAACGACAGCGACTCCTGATCGAGACGGTTGATTTCCCTGCCTTTATTGGCAGCAATTCGCTCCAGCCCCTCTTTCGGGTCAATGTCAAAATAGAGCGTGATATCCGGAAGTCTTCCTTCTGTTGCAAACATGTTCAGCTCACGCACGGCTTCCACACCAATTTTTCTTGCAAACCCCTGATACACGAGGCTGCTGTCCACAAACCGGTCACAGAGAACGACCCCTCCCCGTTCCAGATGCGGAATTACTTTCTCCACAAGGTGCTGTCTTCTCGCAGCAGCATAAAGCAGCGCTTCTGTTCTCGCATCCATTTCCGTATGCCTTGGATCGAGAATAACTTCCCTGATTTTTTCTGCAATGTAACTGCCTCCGGGCTCCCTCGTTGCAAGCACCGGACGGCCGGTCTTTTCCAGCTTTTTTTGAATTTCTTTCAGTACAGTCGTTTTACCGGCACCTTCTCCGCCTTCAAACGTTACGAATAATCCACTCACGATTTATTGTCCTCCCCCGGATCAAAAACTTTCAATTTTTCTCTACCACCTTTAATACGTACACCTTTTTTTCTGAGCCTGTTTCTTTCCTCCACATGTGTGGAATGGATTCTCTCCCCCCGCAGCAATAGAGGAATACCGGGAGGATACGGGATAACTGTTTCTGCCGCCGTCATCCCCTCACTTTCCTCCCAGGAAACTTCGTGCGTTTTTTTCGTGAACATTTCCCCGTACGTATAGACAAGTGAAGTCAACCCTTTTCCCGGCACGGGATAATGCGTTTTTTCAATAAATGTTTCACGTGAAAAAACAGGTGCCAGCTTCTTTATTGTTTCTGAAATATCCTCTTTGTCCAACGACAGTACGACCAGCAGGTGTACCGGTGAAATCAGCTCCGGAAACAATCTCTCACGTTTCATCTGCTCCTGCCATTTTTCCGGCCGACCTTCCTCCTCCGTATAAAGATTTATTTTCAACGGATCGAGCCGGTAGGGACCGATGCTTTCCGGAAGCAGTCTTATTTTCGTTTCCAGCATTTTTTTATGTAAAGAAATCACTTCCACCGTTTCTTTCCAGTCGTTTTTTCTTGCAGCATACGCTCTTGCCGCGTCGAGTGAACCCATTATCGGATACGACGGGCTGCTCGATTGAATCATACTCAGCCGGCGTTTCACTTCCGTTTTGTCCATGCTTACTCCAAGATGCAGCCACGCCCCCATCGTCATTGCCGGGAGCGTTTTATGAGCCGACTGTACGACAGCGTCGGCACCGGCACTCAATGCACTTTCCGGAAACCACGGGCTGCTCCCGGGAAGAAAATGTGCCCCGTGTGCTTCATCTACAAACAGGAGAGTATCGTATGCCCGGCACACTTCCACATGCTCTTTGAGCGGCAAAGTATAGCCTTCGTACGTAGGGTTCGTTAAAAATACAGCCTTCGTATCCGGGTGGCTCCTGAGCGCCTTTTCAAGCTGCCTGGAAGAAACGCCGAGGCCGAGACCGGAAACGCTGTCTGTTTCCGGAGCAAGAAAAACCGGCTGCTGGTCTGCAAGTTCCAGACCGTGGAAAACAGACTGGTGGCTGTTTCTCTGCACGATAATTTTTTCTCCAGGGCCCGCTGCCAGGAGCAATGCAAGATTGCCGGACGTCGATCCCCCTGTTAAAAAGAAGCTCGAATCCGAGTCATACAGGGCGCTGAGAAGTTCTTCTGCTTCTCTGATAACCCCTTCCGGCTCGTGCAGATCATCGAGTCCTTCAATTTCTGTAGCGTCCAGTCGAAGAATCTTTCTGTAATACGGTGAAGCCTCTTCCAAAAAAACACGCCCGTTTTTATGACCCGGAACATGGCAGGAGACTGTTTCATTTTTATGCTTTAAAGCAGTGAAAAGTGGTGTTAACGACTGGTTCATCCCCTGCCTCCTATCTTTTCTCCATTATAACGAAAATGATTGTTTTTTGCTTTTTTTCTGTATATCTGCTTCACTAAAGTTATCCTTCCATATAATAGAAAGGAGAATCAGATGAAACGATATGCTGCTGTTTTTATCCTTCTTGTATTTTACGCTGTTTTTCTTGCCCCCGGTTCGGACAATGGAGACGAAATCCTCGGTCACCTGCTTTCCGGACGCTTTGAAGAAGTCGATCCTCTCGTGACAGCAGTATTTTCTCTGCTCGGTATTTACCCGATTATTTTTCTGCTGCTTTTAATTCCTAAAGACATGAACCGGATACCTGCCTGGCCTTTCGCGCTTTTATCTTTTGGTCTTGGAGCTTTTGCAGTCCTACCATATCTTATCATTCAAGGCCGGAAAATAAAAAAGAGACCCCGCGGGCCGGTATTTCTTCACAGGACGTTAAGAAGCCGATTTTTTCTTCTGATCCCCGGGGCCCTTTCTGTTATTGTGTTTGTCACTGCCGTGAATGGAAGCTTTGCAGGTTACATTGAGGCCTTCTTTTCCTCCCACCTTGTCAGTGTTATGACAGTGGATCTTCTCGTCGTGATCTGGCTGACGTATGATCTGCTTAAATACAAATGGAAAGCAGACCAGCCGTGGCTCAGCTTTATCCCTGCCTTCGGACCTCTTTTTCTCCTGTATAGAGTACACAGGCAGGAAAAAGACGGAAGCAGCTAATCCAGTGTTTTCCTTTAAAGTTTATTAAAATAACGCAATGTTGGCTGTCGATGACTGGAGAAAAACGTATTCCTCTTCTTACGTAAGTACCCTGAGCTTTAACAGAGACGTCCGCACCATAATGGATGAAAATGTCCTTCTATCAGAACCAAACTTTCTTATTTTCAAAAAAGCTGAAAAAATCGACAAAAAAGCACGCTGCCATGGGCAGCGTGCGGGTAGTGACCCAGCGACGTCCTACTTTTGCAGGGGGAGAGCCCCCAACTATCATTGGCGCTGGAGAGCTTAACTTCCGTGTTCGGCATGGGAACGGGTGTGACCTCTCCGCTTTCGTCACTGGATTCGGTTTTTGAGAGATCTGTCCTCTCAAAACTGGATAACGCGTGTAAGAATTGATTCACGGTCTGTTGATACGCCGGTTGTTTGTTGGTTAAGCCCTCGATCGATTAGTATCTCTCAGCTTCACGTGTCGCCACGCTTCCA
>NZ_PZJJ01000022.1 GCF_003044065.1 Alkalicoccus saliphilus | reverse complement strand
TATCGCCGGAATCTTCTGTCGTAATGTTTTTTCTCCTTCTCCATTTCCTTCTCCTCCTCCGGTTGCTTTCGTTAGCTGTATTCTATCACTTTGGCGTGTCTACTTTTTATACTAACTTCATATTCCGAAAAAAGTTGGTAGAAATCCACGAACAAATGGTAGAATTCCGACTCATCCCGCTGCCGCCCCGCCGAAATCGCCCCCAGCCCTCACCAAATCCACCTAAAAGAAGCTTCCCGCATCAGGAAAGCTTCTTTTTTATGTCCGTAATTCCAAATATCAGCCCGGTATTACACCTTTTTCTCCCTGCTCAGGTACAAATACTCGGCAATAAAAGCCGCGCCGAGCCCGAGCAGCATAGGCACGAAAGACCCTGCCTCGAGCCGGAACAGGTCCGGGGAAGAAACAGACTCCACGTTAAACATGAGAAAAGAAATGCCGAAAAGATGACCGATGCCGTAAAAAAGTAAAGAGACACCGATAAATGTTCCGATCGTTAAGAGAAAAGATGCGCCACTGCGCTTTTTTCTGGCCATGAAAATCTCCTCCTTCTCTTCTGCGATTGTAGCACAGTTGTGAGAAAATCGAACATACTAATTATAATTTTCTGAATTTAAGGGCTTGCACACAGATGAAATTATGGTAAAGTACCTATTAACGGAATAATAAAAGACAATGTCCGTTAATAATGGAAGTGGAGGAATCTTATGCCAGCCCAGTCAGAAAACAAAGGATTTTTTATGAAAATGCTCGATCAGGTCGAGCGCCTCGGCAATAAACTGCCGCACCCGTTTATGCTGTTCTTTTACCTGGCGTTGATCGTTATTTTGCTTTCGTGGGCATTGAGTGCTCTGAATATTTCTGTTGTTCACCCGATGGATGGGGAGCAGGTGACGATTGAGAGCATGGTCACTCTGGACGGTCTGGAATTTATCCTGTCTTCGATGCTTGAAAACTTCACCGGCTTTGCGCCGCTCGGTCTCGTACTCGTGATGATGTTTGGTATCGGGCTCGCGCAGAAAGTCGGACTCATTGAAACGTTTATGAAACGGACGATCCTGAACGCCCCGGCGAAAATGGTCACCTTTGTTATTATCGGAACAGGGGTTGTCGGGAACCTCGCGTCTGACGCGGCATTTGTTATTATTCCCCCGCTTGCGGCCATGGTTTTTTATACGCTCGGACGCCACCCGCTTGCCGGAATGGCTGCCGGTTTCGCCGGTGTGGGTGCCGGCTTTACGGCGAACGTCCTGATTACCGGGACGGATGCGCTGCTCTCCGGTATTTCCACCGAAGTCGCCCAGAGTGTGGATCCGGATCTCGCGGTTTCACCGGTCGACAACTACTTCTTTATGGCTGTGTCGGTACTTATGCTTATGGCGGCCGGTACGTGGATTACAGAACGTGTCGTCGAGCCCCGTCTCGGAAAATTCAGTACGAAATATGCTGATCCGGACACCGTCAACCAGTCTGCGGAGCAGCCTTCCGCCCAGGAACTGAAAGGCCTCCGCAATGCAGGCATTACCGCGCTTATTTACATCGCAGTAGTCGGTGCAACGATCGTTCCACCAAACGGCATACTGCGCGGGGAAGACGGCACGATCGTTCCGTCGATTTTCCTCGATAACATCATTCCGATCATTCTGTTCTTCTTTATTTCCGTCGCGGTTGCCTACGGGGTAACGACGAAAGTGCTTGAAAAAACAGCCGACGTGCCGGAACTGATGAGTCAGGCCATGAAGGATATGAGTGGATTTATCGTGCTTATCTTTGCGGCCTCCCAGTTTATCGCCTACTTTGAGTGGACGAATATCGGGACGTTCATCGCTGTAAGCAGTGCCCAGGGGCTGGAGAATATCAACTTTACCGGCATGGGACTGATCGTTGGATTTATACTGCTTACCGCCGTATTGAACCTGTTTATTTTCAGCGGTTCCGCCCAGTGGGCGCTTATGGCACCGATTTTTATTCCGATGTTTTATTTCCTGAATTACGATCCGGCATTTATTCAG
The DNA here is from genome assembly GCF_003044065.1 of Alkalicoccus saliphilus. Lineage (GTDB taxonomy): Bacteria > Bacillota > Bacilli > Bacillales > Salisediminibacteriaceae > Alkalicoccus > Alkalicoccus saliphilus. The sequence goes on along the minus strand of NZ_PZJJ01000022.1, from coordinate 58,806 downwards.
CTTGCCTACCGGATTGCGGATTCCTCGACAAATATCATCACACCGATGAATCCGTACGTGCCGATGGTGCTTGCCTTTATGAAGCGGTATGACAGCCGCGCAGGATTCGGAACACTCTTTTCCATCATGCTGCCGTTCGCAATGACGTTCCTGTTCCTGTGGATCGCCATCTTCATTCTCTGGAATATTCTCGGACTCCCAATCGGGCCGGGTATTACACCGGGACTGTAACATTCAGCTTTCGGGCAGGAAGAATCAACCCTTCCTGCCTTTCTTTTTATGAGGACTGCTGCAGCCCATCCATGAATAAAATTTTCTTCGGAAAACTGTTAGAATAAATCAGGGAAACAAGAAAAAACCGGGAAGCCCGGAAGAAGTTTTTACAAAAAGTAAATCACCATAGAGAGGAAACTGCCAGATGTTTATTGGACAAGGAAAACATATTGAAGAAGAGGTGCGTTCTCTTCGCAGGGAGCTGCACCGGAATCCGGAACTTTCCGGGGAAGAAGAAAGAACGTCCCGCCGCGTGCAGGAAATGCTTGAAGAAGCGGGCATCGACTATGAAACAGGTTATGCCGGACACGGCGTGCTCGGAATTATCCAGGGTGGGAAAGAAGGACGGACGATTGCGCTCCGTGCCGACATGGATGCACTCCCGATCCACGAAAAAAATGATCACGAATTTATTTCCGAAAATAAAGGGGCGATGCACGCCTGCGGACACGATGCTCATACGTCCATGCTCATCGGCGCCGGGAAGCTTCTTCAGGAAAAGAAAGAGGAACTCCACGGAACGATTCTGCTCGTGTTCCAGCCGGCGGAGGAAGACGCTCCAGTCGGCGGCTCGGAAAAAATGATGGAGGACGGCATTTTCGACAAGTGGACGCCGGACGAAATTTACGCCCAGCACGTATGGCCGGATCTTCCTGCCGGCACATTCGGCGTCCGGGAAGGGGCGATGATGGGCAACTCCGACCGGTTTACTATTAATGTTACCGGCTCCTCCGGCCACGCCAGCATGCCGCATCAGACAACGGATGCAGTTATCATCGCCTCCCAGATCGTCAGCGCGCTGCAGACGCTCGTCAGCCGGAATACGGACCCGCTCGCGTCCGCGGTTGTCACAATCGGTACCATTCAGGGCGGCTCCCGCTACAACGTCATCGCCGAGGAAGTGGAACTTGTCGGAACCGTACGGACGTACGACGAAAACGTGAAGGAAATGATCAAGGAGCGGCTGCAGGATATCGCCAAAAAAACAGCCGAAATGCTCGGCGGAAAAGCGGAAGTCGAATACCTCGACGGCTACCCGGCAACTGTCAACGACCGCGACTGTGCCGAATTTGTGAAAAACGTCATCCGCTCCGCCTATGGAAAAGACGCGCAGCCGGAAGTCGCACCGAGCATGGGCGGAGAGGACTTCGGCCGCTTTCTGCTGAAATATCCCGGCGCCTACTACTGGCTCGGAACAGCTGTGCCGACCCGCAAAGTACAAAAGCCGCTGCACGACCCGCAGTTTGATATCGACGAAACAGCACTCGCCTTTGGAACAGAAATGCTTGCGGAGCTCGCGTACGAAGCGGCCAAAAGGAAAGATGCCAATGCTTGATAAACTTACCGCTTTTCTGGACCGGGAAGAAAAGAACCTGATCGCAGCACGGAGGGAGCTTCACCAGATCGCCGAACCCGGCTGGTGTGAATATCAAACAACGTCTTTTATCGTCCGTTTTCTCGAGAAGCTCCCGGCGGTCGTTTACACCGGGCGCGACGTGACAGCAGAAAAAAGAATGGGCCTTCCTCCGAAAAAAACGGACCGGTTCTTTTTTGAAAAAGCAGAAGCTTCAGGGGTTGACCGGAAACTTCTCGACCGGATGAAGGGAGGCTTCACAGGAGCTGTCGCGGTACTTGATACCGGCCGTCCCGGACCGGCCTCCGCTCTCCGGTTCGATATCGATGCGCTGCCGATTACCGAAGCTTCCACAGACCATCTCCCGGCAGCAGAAGGTTTTGCCTCCCGGAATGAAGGTACGATGCACGCATGCGCCCACGACGGCCATACGGCGATCGGTCTGTACACGGCCCGCTTTATCGCAGAACATCTCGATGAACTTACCGGAACGTTTACATTTTTGTTTCAGCCGGCAGAAGAAGGAAGCCGGGGGGCTGAAGCAATGGTCGCCAAAGGCTGGCTCGATCATATCGACTACTTTTTGAGCGGACACCTCGGTATTCACGACCTGGAAGCCGGCACTATAGCTTCCGGCACGTACCAGTTTCTTGCCACGACGAAACTCGACGCGTACTTTACCGGCGTTTCCGCCCATGCCGGGGTGGATCCTTCGGCCGGGAAAAATGCGCTTCTTGCTGCGGCCTCCGCTGCAGGAAATCTGCAGGCAGTCGCGCCGCCGAGAGAAGGCATTACGCGGCTGAATGTCGGCAGGCTGGAAGCCGGGGAGGGGCGGAACATTATTCCTTCCTCCGCCTTCATGATGCTGGAAACGCGCGGGGAAACGACAGATTTGAACGACTACATGGAAAAAGAAGCCCGGAGAATTATCGAAGCGGCAGCTGCGATGTACGAGGTGGAAGTCACGATCGACACTGCCGGAAAAGGCGTCGCGGCCGCTTCCGGTGAAAAAACCGCTTCCGTATTGAAAGGGCTCAAAGGAAAACGACTGACACACGTTGTCGATCCGCTGCCGCTCGGAGGCTCGGAAGACGCGGCGTGGATGATGAAACGCGTCCAGGAAAACGGCGGGGAAGCCGCCTACCTTCTGTACGGCACGAAACTTCCTTACGGCCACCACCACCCACAGTTTGATTTTGACGAAGCAGCGATGGCAGCAGCCGTAGAAACACTCGGACTGCTGATTGACTACTACCACCGGAAGGAGAAATAACCCAATGCAGAACTGGCTGAACGAAAAACTGCTCGAATTAAACGTAACGGATAAAATGAATCAGCCGGAAGGATTCAACCGCCTTTCATTCACAAAAGAAGAAGAAACGGCCCACGAAGCGTTTCGAAAAAATGCGGAGGAGCTCGGTATGACGTGCCGCACCGACAGCGCCGGCAACATTATCGCAAGACTTGAAACAAAAGAGCAGCAGGGAGAGCCGGCCCGCGCCCTCGGCTCCCATCTCGACACCGTAAAAAACGGAGGAGGCTACGACGGCACAGCCGGAGTGCTATGTGCCCTTGGAGCGGTGAAAAAGCTTCAGGACGAGAACATTACCCTCCCATTTCCGCTGGAAGTCATCTGTTTTATTTCCGAAGAGTCGTCCCGTTTTACGATGTCCACCGTCGGAAGCAAAGCGATGACCGGGAAACTGACAAAGCATCAGCTGGATAATATAAAAGACGAAAACGGGATCACGCTCCGGCAGGCAATGGAAGCTTTCGGACTGAATCCGGAGAACATCCAGAAGGCAGAGCGGGACGAAAAGGACCTGCTTTCCTTCACGGAACTGCATATCGAGCAGGGGACACGCATTGAAGACGCTGGCTGCAGCTACGGGGCCGCGGCAGCGATAGCCTGTCCGATCCGGCTGCACGTGCACATCCACGGAAAAGCCGGTCATACCGGAACGACGCCGATGGATAAGCGGCAGGATGCGCTCGTTCAGGCGGCAGAACTGGTTACATTCGTTCACGAAGCGGCTCTCAAGCTGAATGAAAATGATGATTATCCGCTTGTAGCGACCGCAAGTACGATTGAAGCCCGTCCGAATGCGATGAACGTCATTCCTGGATATGTGAAAATCGGCATCGACATCCGCAGCGTGTCTGACGAGCAGAAAAACAAAATGGAAGAGGCGATCGATACGTACCTCGCCGGCTGGACAACAGCTGTTGAAAAAGAAGTGATCGTGCGCAACGATTCCGTTTTTCTCGACCAGGAAATGTATGGTAAACTGAAAGAACTGGAAACAACGACCGGGCTCAAAGCACTGCCGATGGAAAGCGGGGCAGGGCACGATGTCATGAATATGCAGGAAAAGTGGCCGTCCGGACTGATCTTCATTCCGTGTGAAGACGGACTGAGCCATCATCCGGAGGAGCATGCATCGATCAAAGATCTCGAAAACGGCGTCGAGCTTTTATACGCTTACTTAACTACAGCAGACAGCAGGTGATGGAAGGTGAAAACACGCGTCGGGGTGATCGGGCCGGAGGATTCCGCCCGGATTATTGAGGAAATGGCGGGGGACTTCCCCGATTTTGTGATCGAAAGTTTTTATTACAAAAAAACAGAGGAAACAGAACAGATTATTCCTGCCAACCGGCACCGCGTCGACGTGTGGCTTTTTTCCGGTCAGGCCCCGCACGCCTATGCGCTTTATCACGGACTGATTTCGGAAGAGGAGGCATTTTTCCCGCCGCTGCACGGATCGAGCCTCCTCGGTACGCTCCTCGAAGTCCTGCGGAACAACGATCGCCCGTCTTCGTTTACGATCGATACGATCGACGAAAAAGAACTGAAGGAAATAAAGAAAACGCACTACCTCAGTGATTTTGTGTTTACAACGTATCCGTACACCGGCTACAAATCATCGGAGGAAATTATCCGGTTTCACCTGGAGCAGCATAAAAAACATCCGGAAACGATCGCGCTCACGTGCGTCCGGCACGTTTTCACCGAACTTCGGAAACAAGGAGTTCCGGTGTACCGGATTACTGCCTCCCGCTCTGCCATCAGGGAAACGCTCAAATACCTCCGCGAAAAAACGAGTGCCGTCTGGTACCGGAGCCATCAGCTGGCCATCATCGGCATCGAAACACTCGAACAGGACAGCCCGCGGGAGGAATATTATTCGTACAGGCGCCGGCACAAAGAGCTGGACTTAAAGCGGATGCTTCTCCGGTATGCCGAAGATATTAAAGGGTCGTTCGTGCAGACAGGTGACGGGTTGTTTCTCATTTTTACGACGCGCGGGGAAGTGGAATCCCATCCGGTGCCGTTTTTTTTGATTGAGGAAGCCGTCCTTCAGGCAGGTCTTCCTGTCCGCCTCGCCCTCGGCTACGGCAAAAGCGTGCTGGAAGCGGAGGAACACGTGCACCAGGCGCTGCGCGAAGCAAGACGCCGGGAAGGACAGGTAATTATTTCCGTCAATGAAAACAACGAAATGACGGAATACTTTGCCGGCGAAGGCTCTTTAAGCTATGCTTCCCAGCTCGGCCCGGACTGGTCCGACAAGCTGAAAGGAAAAGTCGCCCCGGGCATCGTATCAAAAATTTTTTCCTACGCCCGCTACCATCAGCAGCAGGAAGTGACCGCGCGGGATATCGCCCGCTGGCTGACGAGCAGCGAACGGAATGCCCGCCGCATTCTGCACGAGCTGGAAGAAGCAGGGCTTGCGAAAGTATCCGGCGAAGAGCAGGAAGTCCGCCGCGGAAGACCGCGAAAAGTATTTGCCCTGCAGTTTTAATAGGAGATTCTTGACAGCCCTCCCATTCTTCCGCTTAAATAGAGGAGAAGAGAGGAGAGAAGACCGTTGGAAACTGCTGCTTATATGGAAAAAGATGACTCGCTCCGCCGGGGACTGACGGCGGGGCTTTCGATTGCGTTTGGATATATGCCCGTGGCGATTACGTTCGGCCTGCTTGCCGGATCCACCGGACTCACCGTGTTTGAAGCGGTGCTGATGAGCATGGTCGTTTTCGCAGGCGCCGCCCAGTACATGGCCCTCTCGATGCTTGCCATAGGCGCGGGGATGGTCGAAATTGTGCTCGCCACATTTATCGTGAATTTCCGGCACCTGCTCATGAGCGCTTCGATCCAGGAGCGGGCCGAGCCTTCCTCAAAAAAATTCCGCGCGCTGTTCGGTTTTTTTCTGACTGACGAAGTATTCGCCGTGTCTTCTGTCAAACAGCCGCCCATCAGCGGAAACTACATACTCGGCGTCGGCCTGAGCGCCTATTCCAGCTGGGTCGGCTTTACCGCCGCCGGCTTCTACACCGGGGCGCTGCTTCCGGGGGTGCTTCAGGAAAGCATGGGGATTGCGCTGTACGCACTCTTCATTGCACTGCTCGTCCCGTCGATTAAAGAAGAAGGCCGGCCGGTTGTCGTCCTCGCTCTGCTCGGCGGAAGCTTTCACTGGCTGTACCAGCTGTTTCTCGATACCGGCTGGGCGATTATGTCCGCGACGATTACGGCTGTCATCGTTTATGAACTAGTTGATGTGAGAAGGAGGAAAAAGCGATGAATGAAGCAGTCGTCTGGATGATTATCGGCATGGGGATCGTAACGTACATCCCGCGTATCCTGCCGCTGCTCATGCTCTCCACCGAAAACTGGCCGTCCTGGCTCCGCCGGATGCTTGCAAGAGTTCCGTACGCCGTACTTGGGGCGCTCATTTTTCCCGGTATCATTTTCGCCTACGATGCCGTCTGGTACGGCCTGCTCGGCGGGGCCGCAGCCTTTTTGATCGCCTACACCGGCGCCCCGCTTATCGCTGTCGTCGCCGGAACAATCCTTTTACTCACCGGCATCAACCTTATGATGTAGCTTAAACCTCCGCGCCGCGGAGGTTTTTTCGTTCGCGCTGACACCCCGAAAGCTGATAGAAAAACAGAGAAAGTTGGTAGAAAAGCGGAGGCTGCTGGTAGAATTGTTTTAATTTGGAAGGAATAATAAAAAATTTGGAAGTATCCGGCAGGGAGGTTGGAAGTAATACGGGAAATGTTGGTAGAAATCCGGTGAAAGGTGGTAGAATTCGAGGCACAGCACAGCCGCCGTTTGAAACAATTTCGTGGAAAAACTTGCTGCACCCATGATCTTCCGAATAAAAAAGTAATTTTATTTATTTCTCATCAAATTCTAATCTTCAGCTCATCATTTCCTCATTTTCACAGGGTAGTATAGTAACTATACACACCAAAGGGAAGGATGAGTCACAATGAAAAAAGTAATCACCGGACTGACGGCGCTGACATTTCTTGCAGCATGCGGAGGCCTCAACAGCGTGGAACCGGAACAAAACACCACGTCGGCAGGAGAAGCAGAGGAAGCCGGCACCGCAGTAAACGAAAGTCAGCAGAATGAATCCGAATCATCCGAAGAGAACGGAGAAGTTTCCACCGGAGAAAACGCGGCCGAAAATTCAGCTGATGAAAATACCGGGGAAGAAGCAGAAGCGGACGAGGAGACAAGTTCGGACGAAACAGCCTCCGGCGTAAATGCCGAGGACGTGACGGAATTCGACCTGCACATTGAATTCCAGGATGATACCGAATGGGAATACGAACTGGAGCGGGACGATCTCGATGATACAGAAGTCGACCGTGATGGCGAAGAAAGTTTGTCGGGAGAAGCGGCCCTCGAAGAAATAGAAGGAATTCTTTCGGAGATGACGATCAACACTGACCGCCCGTTGGAAGACATGATTCAGGAAGCTCTGGAAGCGACCGGTGCTTCAGCAGATGAAGTCGACGACGTCGATCTGGAAATAAAGTTTTCTGACGGTGAAGAAATAACGATCGACCACGAAGGAAGACAGCAGGCCGCCGATTACGGAGCAGTAAGAGAATTCGATCTGGATATTGATTTTTTCAACGGGGAAGACCTCGAATATGACTACGAGGCTGACGATCCGGAAGGGGAAATTGAACGCCGTGACGGGTCAGAAGCAGAAGGAGCCGCAGCAATTCAAGAAATTGAAGCACTGCTGGAAAACATTACGATCAGCATGGACCGCTCCATCTCCGACATGAAAGAGGAAGTATTGAGTGAACTGGATATTGCAGAAGACGAAGTGGAGGACTTTGATATTGAAGTCGAATACGAAAACGGAGAAACTGTCAAATTCAAGCACGATGTCGAATAGCAATTAACAGCAATAGTCGAAGCCTTTCCGGAAGTCCGGAAAGGCTTTTATTATGTAGACTGAATCAAAAGTTGATAGAAAAACGTGGGAATTTGGTAGAAAAGCGGAGGCCGCTGGTAGAATTATTTGAATTTGGAAGTAATAATGAAGAAGTTGGAAGTATTCGGCAGGGAGGTTGGAAGTAATACGAGAAAAGTTGGTAGAAATTCCGGGAAGGTTGGTAGAATTCCCGTTTCCGCGTACTTTCCTCCCCTCTATGCGACCCGCAGCCGGCAGCACCTCCGGCCAACCGCCAAAAAAACGGCACGACCGAAGTCATGCCGTTCCCCTGCGCACTAAAGCGTGCGGCCGTATCGTTTGGAAATGATGTCGTAGAACCCGAGCGAATTGTAAAGGCGCTTGGTTGCTTCATTGTTCATGCCGGTTTCCAGTTCGATGCCTTTAAATTCTTCTTCTTCCGCCCACTGCAGCACGTGAAGAAGGACTTTCCTCGCGATACCTTTCTGACGGTGGGCTTTCTTTACATAAAGATCGTTCAACCATATGTAATAGCCGCCTTTATCGAGCGCGACTCCTTTGTTCATAAAAGCGCAGCCGATAAATTCATCCTGCTTTTCTGCAACAAAAAATTCCGATGCGCATTCCTGTTTCAGCGCCGTCTCAATCGTGTTTTTCAGTTCGTCCATGTGGGGCGGGCTGCTCAGCTGCTCCATCTGTTCCATCATGAGTCCGGCAAGCTTTTCGATTTCCTCCCGGGTCCCCGGTTTCTGTATCTGGTAGATTTTCATAGCAATTCTCCTTTGTATAAACTGCAGTCGTTGTTCAAGGAATAGTCATTTCTGCCTGTTCAGAAAAGGTAGGATTTATGCGAGAATCGTGATATAACTATAATTAGGCGTGAAGCCCTTATATTATATCGGTTATTTATACTTAATAAAAGAGGAGAGAAGGCGATGGAACAATTTTTCTCTACGTTTACCTTCCGCACGATCTGGACGCCGGAGCTGATTCTCGTTCTCGGCCTGATCAGTGCTGCTTATTTTCTTATCATAACAAAATTCCGGGATCGTTTTCCAGATGGAGGACCGGTGGAAACGAGGCGTATCGTTTATTTCCATCTCGGACTTCTCGCCGTATACCTCGGATTCGGCGGTCCGCTGTATGTTCTCGGGCACATTATGCTCAGCATGCACATGATCTCGATGGCGATCGTGTTCCTGCTGGCACCGCCGCTGCTTCTGCTCGGAATCCCGTCATGGTTTTACGAGTATTTCCGGCAGAAAAAAGCGATACGCGGCTTTTTTCTTATTGCGGGTTTTCCGATCGTCGGCCTTATTGCATTTAACGCCGCGTTTTCCGTGTACCACGTCCCCGGCGTGTTTGATTTTCTGATGACAAATGAAGGTGCCCACAACATTTATCAGCTCGGAATGCTCGCGCTTGCCGTACTGATGTGGTGGCACATTATTCCAAGAATCACGACCATATACACCATTTCCGAGCTTAAACGGATCGGCTACATGTTCATGAGCGGGGTGCTTTTTACCCCGGCCTGTGCCTTGATTATTTTTGCCGGCACCCCGCTGTACGCTACATATACCGATCCGGCCACTTGGGCCACGGCGATTGCGTACTGTCTGCCGCCGGGAGCGGATATCCCTTACGGCGTGATTACCGGTGAGCAGTCCATGACATTTTTATCCCCGGAAAACGACCAGCAGTTAGGTGGAGCAATGATGAAAATTATCCAGGAACTCGCCTACGGCGTCGCGATGGGCTACTCTTTCCGTCTCTGGGTAAAACGTGATAAAGATGAAACACCAAAACTCGAGTTTAAAGAGTATGATATGTACGAGCCAAAAGTGCAGTAAAAAGGACGGATACTATGAAAAAATCAGCAGGGTTTTTCGGTGTTTTCCTCCTGCTTTCCGGGTGCAGTTTTCTTTATGAAGACGCGTCCGAATCGGCGCAGGGGGAATCGATCATCGATACGACGGCGACCGAAGACCCGTGGGTAACAGGGGACTTTGAAGCAGTGAACCAGCACGAAGAAGAAGTAACGAGTGACATGCTCGAAGGAGAATGGTGGATTACGAAAACGATTTTCACGAGGTGTCCAACGGTCTGTAACGTCATGTCTCCGAACATGGCGGAGCTGCAGCAGGAAATGGAGGAAGAAGATGTGGAAGACGTCCGCATCGTCTCCTTTACGGTCGATCCGGAATTCGATACGCCGGAACGTCTCGAAAGCTACGGGGAATCATACGGAGCTGACTTTGACAACTGGGATTTTTTAACCGGTTATGACGAAGAAGAAATTCAGTCCTACGCGCTCGATTCCTTTAAAGCACAGATTCAGGAAGTGCCGGAGCAGGATGACATTATGCATCCTACAAGGTTTTACCTTGTCGCCCCGGACGGTGTCGTTCACCGGATGTACGCCGGCGAAGATAATTTTGACGCCGAGGCAACAGTCGAAGACATGAAACAGGTGATCAGTGAATATTAAACTTTCCCCCGGGCTTATCCGGGGGTTTTTATGCTTCACTGTATTTTAAAGTTTATTGTGCACTTTAACAGCGCCGCCCTATAAAACAAAACAACATTTTTTATCGGTTTTTGACATCGCTTTCAAAAAGTGATACTCTTCTAACTAAGTTAATAGTCTAGGCTGAGACTTGGAGTGAGCCGCGCACAGATACACTGACCCTGAAAGGGGTCTGTTGCTGTGCGCTTTTTTTCGCTCTAAAAAAGGGTGTCAGCTGCTAAAATTAAAGGAGGAGAAAACAATGTCCGTGTATATTGCAGAGATTATCGGGACGATGATACTTATCATTTTCGGGGGAGGGGTTGTTGCCAACGTCAACCTGGAAAAATCAAAAGCGCAGGGAGGCGGCTGGATTGTTGTTGCTTTCGGGTGGGGGTTTGCCGTTGCAATGGCAGTTTACGCCGTCGGCCAGTTTTCCGGTGCCCACATCAATCCGGCTGTAACACTCGGATTTGCTTCGGTCGGGGAGTTTGACTGGGCACTCGTGCCGGGCTATATTGCCTCCCAGGTGTTCGGGGCAATGATCGGCGGAATAATCGTGTATGCTCATTTTAAGGACCACTTTAAAGAGACACAGGATGCCGGCATCAAACTGGCTGTCTTCTCGACTGATCCGGCGATTCCGAACCGTTTTTCCAACTTTTTGTCGGAGTTTATCGGAACAGCTGTCCTTGTCGGCGGGCTGCTCAGTATCGGTGCGAACGAATTCACGGAAGGACTGAACCCGCTCATTGTCGGTTTCCTGATCGCAGCGATCGGTCTTTCACTCGGCGGGCCGACGGGGTACGCGATCAACCCGGCACGTGACCTCGGGCCGAGGATCGCCCACATGCTGCTTCCGATCCCTGGAAAAGGAGACTCCAACTGGGCTTACGCCTGGATTCCTGTTTTCGGTCCGCTCTTCGGTGGTGTTTTCGGTGCTATGTTCTACCGCGCGTTTTTCCTGGAAGAAGGATTTACGGCTCTTGCCGTCTTCACTGGTGTGACGATTGTCGTAATGGCCGTTCTGCGATTTACGGAAAAGCCGTATGAGCCGATGCACAGCAACCCGGACGTAAAAAACTAGCATTCGTTTTAAAGCCCCGCAGGACAAGCGATTTGTCCTGCGGGCTTTTTTTATCCGGTAAACGGCTTCTTATGCAGGCTGGGGCTATAAAGAAGTTTATACTTGAATAAGGAGGGGTGAACGTGGATGATAACGTATTTGAACAGCTCGCTGATAAATATGACACGGCCGAAAGAAAAAAATCAGCAGACATAATCGTTAAAAGAGTCAGGCCGGAACTTGCGGGCAGCACCACGGCCTCCTTCATCGATTACGGAAGCGGCACGGGTCTCGTATCTCTCGCTCTCGCTGATTTAGTCGAATCTGTCCTGCTCGTCGATTCCTCCGGGCAGATGCTGGAAGCAGCAGAAGCGAAAATTTCCCGGCGTGGCCTCGCAAACTGCCGCGTTCAGCATGCCGATTTTACGAAGGAAATCCCGGAGATCAAGGCAGACATTATTTTCATGTCATTAGTACTCCTTCATATCCCGGACACTGAAGGCATGCTGCGTACGTTATTCCGACTCATAAATAACGGGGAAAAGCTGATTATCGTTGATTTCGATAAAAATGAAAGGGTGCATCATCCGGCTGTTCATCACGGTTTTTCTTACAGTCGTCTGAAGAAGCAGCTTTCCGGTGCCGGGTTTATCTCGACAGACATCTCGACCTTTTACCGTGGCAGAAAAATATTTATGAAAAAGGACGCGTCCATGTTTTTAGCGGTCAGCCGTAAACAGGCAGAACAATAAATTTTGCTCGTCTCTATCATCACTGCGTATACTGCACAGGTCCATAGACATATAGACAGGAAAATAATTTTTATATAAGATTATACTTAAATAAGCTCAAACTTATATAAAGTCCAGAAAGGAGGAAGAGAAATGAAATCAGAAAACACACCGATCGATTTGAATGCATCGCTTGGAGCCGTTACCCGCACCGTAACCAGTGTTGAAAAAGACGGGAAGCTGAAGAGTGTCAACCTGCAACGGGCCTATAATACAACAACGGATGATCTATGGGATGCGGTGACGAACCCGGAACGGCTGGAACGCTTTTTCGCCCCGGTCAGCGGCGAGCTGAGGACAGGTGGTAAGTACCAGGTGGAAGGAAACGCCGGAGGCACAATCACAGACTGTGAGCCGCCGCAGTTTTTCGCCGCAACGTGGGAGTTCGGCGGTGAAAAAAGCTGGATTGAAGTGCGTATCAGCGGGGAGGGGGAAAAAGCCCGGCTGATGCTTTCGCATATCTGCCCGGTCGATGAACACTGGGAAAAATTCGGGCCGGGAGCGGCTGGTGTCGGATGGGATCTGAGCCTGCTCGGTCTCGAAGCTTATCTCACAGAAACGGACTTTAACCGCACAGCGGGAGAAGCTTTAATGATTTCTGAAGAAGGAAAGACTTTTATAGCGGGAGCGAGCAGGGACTGGGGAAGAGCTGCGGAAGCCTCTGGAGAAGATCCGGATCGAGCCGTCGCTGCCGCTGAACGAACAACGGCGTTCTACACGGGCGAGGAAACGGAGGAGGACTGACGGATGCAGGCGTTTGATGTTCTTGGCGATCCGGTCCGGCGCCGTATTCTCGAACTGCTTGCGGAAAACGAGCAGCGGTCCGGGGATATCGTGGAAGTGATTCAACACGAGTTTGGCATTACCCAGGCCGCTGTTTCCCAGCACCTGCGGATTCTTCGGGAAAACGGCTTCGCGAGCGTACGCGTTGACGGAGCTCGCCGCATTTATTCCGTTGACGGCACAGCGCTCCGGGAAGTCGAAGAATGGCTCAGCCGCTTCCGCTCGTTCTGGGAACCGAAGCTCGACGCCCTCGATACAGAGATCGCCCGCGGAAAGAAAAAGAACCGGGAATGAACCCCTGCGCAGCGGTTTAAACAGGAACGGGATCCTTCGGTTGGAATTTCATAAACGAATGAAACAAAAAAGAGGCTGTTTATAAAGTATTTTTTATACAGGCGTAGACATCTCCCTGCTTTCGCCTCCACAGGACGCTTTCCGGTCGGGCCGGCTTCAGCTAATTTCTTCCTCTCCATGATCGAAAGAAATGGATCTTCCGCTCGTCCTTGATCGCCCAGGAGTCGTCCTCTGCGGCTCCAGCAGGGAATGGAAAGGATGTATCCTGCTTTAAAAAACACGCTGCTCCAGCCGTTTTCTTTCGTAAAAGAATTTCTTCTCCTCCGGAACGTCCGGTGGAGACGCCGGTGGGAATTGAGCGCAGTCAGAAGATCCTTTTCCATAGCGCAGGGCATGGAAAATAGCTGAAGACCAGCCCCACGGCAAGCTTCCACCGGTAAGAGAAGGAGTTCATACAATACCTCGAATAAATATTCTACACTGACGATTAAAACAACACTCTGCAAAAAAGAGGCTGACTCCAGCCTCTTTTTTTAGTCTATTTCCCGGAGTGACTTGGCAAAGCCGACGACAAAGAGTGCCTGCAGGCTCATAAGAACAGCGCCTCCGATCATGATCGTATCGATCGTAAACCCTGCAGACAACAGAAGCGATGTGAGCAGGTAGCTCACCGGTACAAGGCCGAGCGCAGCGAAAGAAAGCATGCTCATGACGCGGCCGAGGTATGCTTCTGATGTGTTGGCCTGAATCGCAGAAATAAGCGGAATGTCGATGACGGATAGGAGGACACCGATAAAGCCGATAAACACGAGGCTCCAAAGCATATCCGGAATCAGGCCGAAACCGAGAAAAGCGAGAGCCAGAAGCAGAATCCCCACGACCGAAACGAGCCCCCTCCGCCGCTGGATGTTCAGCATGCCGACGAGGAGCGCCCCGGCAAGCATTCCGGCACCGCTTGTTGCATTCAAGTAGCTGTACGTCAGCTCGTCTCCACCTAATACGAGATTGGCGTAAATCGGCAGCCCCATGACGAGCGGGCCGACTAAAAGCAGATTCAGAAATACAGAAGTCATCATGAGTGTGAAAAGAAACGGGGAGGTTTTCACGTACTGAAAGCCGCTTTTTACTGATTTCCAAATAGAATCCCCGGCTTCATCCGGCTTCGGCACCGGAAGATTTTTTTTCAGCATCCAATCGACAGCAGAAGCTGCAAAGAGCATAACCGAAACGAGAAGAAACATGAGCTCGTAGCTTCCAAAACCGATAAGAAAGCCGGCAGACATCGGTCCGGCAATGAGCGTCGCGTTCATTGTGAGCTGCACGACCGAGTTTGCGCGCGTCAGCTGCTGTTTCGACACGATTCCCGGCAGCACGGTCTGACTCGCCGGCCAGAAAAAAGCATCCAGCAGGCCGAAAAGAAGCGCAAGAATGACAAGCACCCAGATGTTGACGAGCTGGAACACGAGCAGTCCGACAATGCCGATCAAAAGTACGGCTTTCGTAAAATCAGACAGGAGCATGATCACCGCCCGGTTCACGCGGTCGGCAATCACCCCGCCTAACAGCATAAACACGAGCCGCGGAACAGAGCTTGCAAAAAAGACAATACCGAGCATCGCTTCCAGTTCCAGAGAGTCGACCACGTACCAGTTGACCGCAAACAGAAAAAATGAAACGCTCAGGCCGGAAGCGAGAAGTGTCAGGAAATAAAGGACAAACGACCGGTTGTGCCAAAGGGACGGGGTGGTCTTGTCGTTCATTGTTTCCTCCTCCTTTTACTCGGCGAACATCCGCTCCATCTCTCCCATGACACGCTTAATTTCTTCAGTGTTCACTTTAAAATACACGCGGTGTTCGGCCCGTTCGGATTTCACAAACTTGTGGCTTAATAGTATTGCAAGGTGGTGGGAGACGGTCGAATTGGACACACCGAGCGCCTCGGCGATTTCGTACCCGTAGTGCGGCCGCTTTCTCAGCAGTTTAAGAAGCCGGAAGCGCCGTTCATCCGTCAGTACTTTCAGCAGGCCGAACAGCTCTTCTTCGTTCATTTTCGATTCCAGAAGTGAAAAACGCTTCACCCCGATCGCGAGATGGACGACGTTTTTCACACTCAGGTCGTTGAGCATAAAACCGATGTTGAGTGAAAAGGAAGGGTAGACGTGAATGTATTCGATCATTTCCGGATCGGTGTAGTCACGGACGAGCATTCGCACCGGGTGCTCCGGATCATTCGGAGCCTGCTTCAGCTCTTCGATAAACGCTTGCGCTGCCTCCACGGCGTCTTGTTGAAACGGCTTGTAAAAAGTCTCATACACGTATTTTGTCAGTTCCGACAGCTCTTCTTTTACTGCTTCCGGCCGGTCCAGGTAATAGTACAGTTTCCACTTTTCCTGTTTCGGAACAGCAAGCGTATCCACGATGCGTTTTCCTGCTTCCGGATCACTTCCGTCGTAGTCCCGGTCTGCAAATCCTCTCCCGAACAAAAAGCTGCGGATTTCCTCCTCATTCATGGCGCGGAGTTTTTGGACGAATCCTTCCGCCGAGAGGGTGTGATCGTCTTTCATGACACCCGGCAGAAGCGCTGGTCCGATCGCACTGTCTTCATTAAAAAAGACTTCCAGCTTTTCGTGATCCTCTGCGGAAAGCCGGCTTCGGATTTCTTCCAGCTTTTTTTCTGTTTCATCGTCCTGAAGCATTTTACTGATCAGCTCTTTATCCTCTTTCCGGCCGCTGTTATGAATACTGAACATAAAAGCCGTCAAATCGACCGCTTCCGAGACATGAAAATGTAGTTCCATGCGGGCACCTCCAAATAGATTTTATATAAATCGAATATTATATTTAATATATATTAAACTACATAGTTTCATTTATGTCAAATGTTTATTTTGGTATATATCGAAACAAACCAAGCTCGATACGAGAAGTATCCGAACTTTCTGTAGAAACCATCGTGTTGCGGTCCTTTTGAAAATCAAGTAAAGTAAAGATAATAAATAAAGAGGAGGGCTGTTAAAAATGATGCTTCCAGGAAGAATCCGGCTTCGGACTTTGAACGAAAAGTAACTGAATACGTTCAAAGGCTCTGTTTATTAAGAGCAAACGGGAGCAGTCTGCCCATTTTTAACAGCCATCTACGGAAAATAAACTGGTTTACGAAAAGGAAGGCAGAGGTCCGTCTGACTTTTTGTGCTGGTTTCGTTTATTCTTCACCACAGACAGCAGCCTGTCTGTGGTTTTTTGTTTGGCTCTGTTAAAGCTCCGTGTTCTTTGTGAAGGTTGCCTGCGGATCTTTCCACCTGCCGCGCAGAAAGCAGGTGGCTCTTCATAATGTCCGGGAGGATCTGCGCGCTTCCGCAGGCGCCTCTACCTCGGCGGTGGTTTTATAGAATAAAAAGCAGCGTCTATGAAAACAGAACTTTTCTTTTTTGTGAAAAACGAAGCGGAAACCGGCGGACGCCCGTGGAAGAAGGAGATTGGAAGATCCCGCAGGGCCGCAGCCTACCCGAAAATCTCCTCCACGGCAGGCCGGTTGGAAGCGACGTGTTTCTCCAACCGACAGCGAAATAAACATAGCTTTTTGTATAAATTAATGCAGGAAAATGACTAAAACAAATGGAGGACATTAATAATGAATACGCTTGAAATAAAACAGCTCGCAGAAAAAAACGGTCTGCACATTGCAGAAGACGCTATTAAAACGAATGAATCCGGTGTGGACTTTCTCGTAGCTCACGCGAAAGACGGGGAAGGCGTGCAATGGATTCTCCGTATACCGCGGAGAAGAGAGTCGATGAGGCACGCCCGAAAGGAAAAAGCAGCGCTTGAAATTATCCGGCATCATGTGGATTTTGAAGTGCCTGTGTGGTCCGTTTTCAGTGAAGATATGATCGCCTACAGGCAGCTGAGCGGCGTGCCCGCGGCCGTTATTGATATGGAAAAACAGGATTACGTATGGAACATGGCCAGGCAGCCGGTGCCGTCCGGCTATTACGAGACCCTCGGGAAAGCGCTGGCGCAGCTGCATGCTATTTCCCCCGAATTGATGCTGCCGGCAGGGGTGGAAATGGGGAAAGGCGAAACCCTGCAGCAGTCGATGAAACGACGAATGGAGCGCGTGAAAGAAACGTATGAAATCAACGAAAAACTATGGAACCGCTGGCAGACGTGGATTCTGCAGGATGAACTATGGCCGGAAGCGGCCGGAGTCTGTCACGGGGACGTTCATCCCGGCCACATTCTGATCGATAAAACGAGCCGTGTAACAGGACTTATCGACTGGACA
This sequence comes from Alkalicoccus saliphilus, assembly GCF_003044065.1. GTDB lineage: Bacteria > Bacillota > Bacilli > Bacillales > Salisediminibacteriaceae > Alkalicoccus > Alkalicoccus saliphilus. The sequence continues at coordinate 41,233 of NZ_PZJJ01000022.1, read as the reverse complement.
GAAGTGGGTATCGGGGACGTGTCGACCGATTTTCTCTCGCACTATCTTCTTTTCGGTCAGGAAGGACTTACAGAAATCATTAACGCATACGCCAAAGCGGGAGGAAAAACGTGGCCCGGAATCGAAAAGCATATAGAAGAACTTTTAACGACGAGCGGTATCACCGTGGCGGAATACGCCGAGGTTTCCGGTCTTAAGGAAATGCACGAAGCAGCGGTACACATGCTTTCCACGGAAACAGGGAGGTAGACATGGGGGAGGCTGCTCCCTTTAAAAGGATTGAAAGCGCATACAGAAAAATTTCAATTGTGTTTTTCAGTGCGAATAAATGGTATATACTGTAAGTTAGCATAAAAAAGGAGCGGATGTTGTTGCGTTCACATATTGTCGATATGCAGTGGGTAAAAGAAAACCTCGATCATGAAAAACTGGTAATAGCGGACTGCCGGTTTCATTTAACCGAACCGGAAAAAGGATACGAAGAATATAAGCAGGAGCACATTCCGGGAGCGGTCTACTTTCATTTGGAAAACGATCTCTCGGCTCCCACAGGAAAACACGGCGGTAGACACCCGCTTCCGGATGCGGAACAGTTTTCTTCTGTTATCGGAAAGGCAGGGATTCAGCATGACAGCATCGTCGTTGCCTATGACGATCAGTCCGGCGGCATGGCGTCTCATCTTTGGTGGCTTTTGAAATACTACGGCCACGACGAGGTGTATGTGATGAGAGAAGGCTTTTCCCACTGGAAAGCTGCAGGCTATCCGGTGGATAACGAAATGCCCGTTTTGAAAGAAACGAGCTACACAGCAGAGCCGGCCAGCGGCATGCTTGCCTCGATGGAAGACGTGCGGAAGGCGCTGCACGATCCGGAAGTCCGTCTCATCGATTCCCGGGCGGAAGAGCGGTTTTTCGGTATTTCCGAACCGTTCGACCCGGTCGCCGGCCACATTCCGAGTGCGGAGCAGGAAGACTGGCTGAATCGCTCCGACGAAAAAGGACGCCTGAAGGATAAAGGTGCATGGCAAAAAGAAATGCAGCCGTATGCCGGCGGAGAGGAAGAAATCATCGTCTACTGCGGATCGGGCGTAACCGCCTGTGTCAACGTCCTGGCACTCGCTGAAACCGGAAGAAAAGCAAAGCTGTACGCCGGCAGCTGGAGCGACTGGATCAGCTATGAGGACAACCCGGTCAGCCGGAAAAAGTAACAGCCGCTCGAAAAAACACAAAGGGGGGAACAGCATTGAAGGATTTCCCGTACGAAACATATGACGCGACAGATCTTGCCCAGCTCATCCGTTCGAAAGAAGTAACGAAAAAAGAAGTTCTTTTCGAAGCAATTGCACGCATCGAAGGGTTTAATCCAACGTTGAACGCCGTCGTCGATAAATTTTATGAAAAAGCCGTTGATACTTCGGAATCGTCTCTCGGTGAAGGACCGTTTGCCGGGGTGCCGATGCTTTTAAAGAGCATCACCCAGGAAGCGGCGGGCGAAAAAATGACCGAAGGATCAAGAGCGCTCGAGCATTACCGCGCGGAGCAGGACGCGACGTATACGAAGCTTTTGAAGCAGGCAGGGCTTAACATGATCGGTTTTACCAACGTACCGGAATTTGCCCTGCTCGGCGTCACCGAGCCGACGCTGTACGGGCCTGCAAGAAATCCGTGGGACATCACCGTAACTCCCGGAGGTTCAAGCGGCGGATCGGCTGCGGCCGTTGCTTCCGGGATGGTACCGGTTGCCGGAGCGAATGACGGAGGCGGATCCATCCGTATTCCTGCTGGCTACTGCGGACTGTTCGGCCTGAAGCCGACGCGCGGAAGAACGCCGTCCGGACCGGAGAGAGGGCGTGTCTGGCAGGGGGCTTCCTCCGAGCATGTGCTGACAAAAACCGTCCGGGACAGTGCGGCTTGTCTCGATATCCTGAATGTGGAGGAAAAAACGAGGGCTTTCCATGCCCCTCCTTTTAACGGGCGCTACGTGGATCAGCTGGAAAAACCACTGACCAAGCCGCTGAAAATCGCTTTTTCCACCGCTTCGCCGATCGGGACACCAGTTGATTCCGCGTGTCGTCAGGCAGTGCTTCATACCGCCAAATGGCTCGAGGAAGAAGGGCACCACGTGGAAGAAATGCCGGCACCCGTTGACGGCCAGAGCATTGCCCAGAGCTATATGACGCTTTATTTCGGAGAAGCCGCCGCCAAAATCAAAGAACTGGAAATCCGCCACGGCAAAAAAACTGCTCCGGCGGAAGTGGAACCTGTCACCCGCCTGCTCGGTATGCTCGGAAAAGCAATTTCTGCCGAAGAATTCGTGTGGAGAATGCGGACCTGGGACGAAGCGGCGATTCGGATGGAAGCATTCCACGAAACGTACGACCTGTATATGACCCCGGTAAACGCCATGCTTCAGGCAGAAATCGGAGAACTGGACTTAACGAAAAAAGAAGAGCTGCTTATTCAGCTCGTTTCCAAGCTCGACGCTGGAAAAACACTGCTGAAATCCGGTATGACCGACCAGCTGATCCAGCAGAGCCTCGAGCGGACACCGTTTACGCAGCTCGCCAATTTAACCGGCCAGCCGGCAATGAGTGTCCCGCTGTACGAAACCGCCGGGAACCTCCCGGTAGGCGTTCAGTTCATGGGAGCACGAGGCAGGGAAGATCTGCTTTTCCAGATGGCCGCTTCACTCGAACAGTCCGATTTGTGGATCGACGTCCATAACAATCCATTTATGCGTCTGTAAAGAATGTCTTAAAAGTGGAGAAGGGGGAGACCTACTCTCCCTTTCTTTTCGTAAAATTTTAAAAAGAAGCGGGGGAGAAGAATGGCCGGACATAAACTTTATACGATGAGCTTCGCCAAAGTGTATCCTCTTTACATTCATAAAGCCGAAAGAAAAGGGCGGACAAAAGAGGAAGTCGACGAAATCATTTTCTGGCATACAGGCTACAGCCGGGAAGAACTGGAAAAACAGCTTCAACAGGAAAACGACTTTGAAACGTTTTTCGCGGAAGCACCTGCACTGAATCCTTCGCGCCGGCTGATTAAAGGGGTTGTCTGCGGGGTACGCGTGGAAAACATCGAAGAGCCGCTCATGCAGGAAATCCGTTACCTCGATAAAATGATCGACGAACTGGCAAAAGGCAAAGCAATGGAAAAGATTTTGAGGAAATAAAACGGATGTATATTATGTGTACCCGGAAGAAAAATTCATCCGGTGAAGACTGATGGAAGAGAATCATTAAAGCGGAAATAATGAAATATAAAAGATCACTGGAGAAGAAAAGAACCTCAAATAAATGTACAGGGGGTGTATGATGGACTTTAATGATTTTACAGCAGCGCAAGTCAGAATAGCCAGGCCGACAGACAAATTCGAAGAAGTAATTGATTTTTACGGCAGGGGATTAGGACTTAAACAAATTGATCAATTCACAGGAAACAGTGGGTACGAGGGAGTGATCTTTGGTCTGCCGGACGCTGACTATCACTTGGAATTTACCCGGCATGAAGAAGGAAGTCCCTGTCCTGCACCGACAAAAGACAACCTGTTAGTGTTTTACATAAAGAATAAAGCGGCAATAATGCGTGTCTCCAGGCGGCTGGAAAAAATGGGGTATATAGAAGTTGAGCCGGAAAATGACTATTGGAAGGAGCAGGGTATCACGATAGAAGACCCTGACGGCTGGCGGATTGTGTTAATGAACAGGGAGTATGAATAACTCATCTCGTTTGGGAATGTCCCATAAGGATGGAGCACGGACCTAACTCTGTCAGATAAATCCCGTTTTAACAGGGTTTAAGAACTTCGGTCCGGCTCCACCAGTGCTTTTCGGACTGTCTCTATGAACCTTTGGAGACAGCCTCATATTACTCTTCTACCTCCTCAAATCCCCCGTTAAAATAAATATCTCCGATCACATCATGGTAGCCCCAGCCAACTCCTTGGGAATTCCAAAGAACCATATACAGCCGGTCTTTAAAATGCTCCGCCAACGCTTCATTTTTGCTGCACTCAGTCACGACCCTGTCGTAGACCGTTTCCATACTGTAATAAAACTTTTCGTCCATATCCCCATACGCAACGGTAAATTCTGTGCCGAGTTCTACATAGTAAAGCATTAAATCCAGCCAGCCTGTTTCATCTCCGGTCATCTTTTTATAGCTGGATATAGCGGATTTTGCTTCCCGCAGTTTCATTTTTGGGTGGCCCCGCTCCGGAAAAAACTGGTCTTCAATAATCTTTTGCGTCTGTTCAAATTGACCTCTGACAGCTTCTTCCCCAAAATATTTATTGGAGAGAAACTGCTTCGTATCTTTATTTAATTTGTACAGCTCAACGACAAGCTGCATCAATTCTTTATTATCCAGCTGCTTCAGTTCCTTCTTTAATTCATTGATTTTGATAGTAGTCATTAAAACATCCTCCTTCATTTTCTTCGGCAGTAAAACTTTCGGCATGAAAGTAAAAAATCCCTCCTGCGTGACAGAATGAAAGTAGAATAGTTAAAAAGGAGCTGACTCGAAAAAAGAGTCAGTTTTTTTAGTGGATGTGGGAAAAGATTAATTATGAGCTTCTGCTGATTAATTCCTCGCTGTAACAGGCTTATAATGATTAATAACGATTTATAATGATTAATAACTGTCTTAATGACAATAAGACCAGCTATGTTGATTAAACCATCCGCTATAATGATTAATCCGTCCCCTATAATGATTAAACGCCCGCCTGCCAACGGAAAGACAGTTTCAGCTAAAAACAGTTCTTCCCCAAAAACGACCGATAATCCCAAATCTGCCAAAAGAAATTTCAAATATAGTTCTATTTATGTTTATGTCATGGAAAAAACGTGTGATATTATAACAAAGGAAAATACTCAGATTTCAAACACCGCTGGTGGAAAGACCGGCAATACATAAACACGTCTATAAAAAGGGAGAATGAAAATGAAAAAAACGAAAATGGGATTGCTGATCCCGATTTTTCTCCTGGCAGCCTGTCAGGAAGACGCGCCGGAGCAGAAATGGGAAGAAAGTACAGAAGCAGAAGAAATAGAGGAGGTGCGCCAGCCGGCAGAGGAGGATTGGGAAAGCGGCGAATTTATGGACAAAACGTTCGACTACGAAGCGGCCTTCGCCCAGAATGACTATGCCGGAAAAACAGATGGCGATGAGCTGTATCAATTTGAAGAAGGGGAGGAGGACACCACCATCCTCCTCACAGCACCTCATACGACAGCCTATATCCGGGACAGCGATCAGGAAACCCAGCCGGCTGCCATTTACACCGGGGCGCTCATTCAGCTGCTTCAGGATTATACCGGGGCCCACATCCTCTACACAGTGAAAAAAGACGCCGACCCTTCGTTTTATGCGGGCTCGCCGTTTAAGCAGGAAATGGAAAGGATCGTTGAAGACCACGAAATCGACGTTGTCATTGATCTGCTCGGTGCTGGAGCTTCACATAACTTTGCGATAGATATAGGAACCGACGACGGGACGTACATAGAAGATACGTATCCAGCGGACTTGAACGCCTTTGCTGAGCAGGAGAATTTAGGACCGGTCGTTTTAAACAATACGTTTTCGGCTTCAAGCGAACAGACGATTGCCGCTTTCTCCCACCGGGAACTGGGCCTGGCCTCGATGCAGCTTCAGATTCAGTCCAGCTTTCGAAACCCTCGGGAAAATGAAGAAGCTTTTTATGATATGACCGTCGTGCTGAGTGAATTTATTCATCATCTGGACAGAACGTACGGACAGCAATAAAATGCTTGAGTCACAGGAAGTATAATAACTCTCGCTTTCATTCTTCAATTAAAGTAAGGTTAGTATACAAATGCTGATCTGGAGGGACTTGTATGAATCTCGGCTATTTTATGGCACTGCTTCTTGGAGCTACTTTTTTTATTAATGTCTGGATGGTGTTATTCAACCGAACGGATTTCGACCCGCTTTTCTGGAACCTGCTCCTTGCCTGGATTCCTCTTGGTTTTGCCTGTGCGGCTCACTGGGTGCTTTCCACTTCCCGAACGATGCACGGACGTGGGATTATCGCCCTTATTCTCGCAGCCGGCTGGCTGTTTTTTTACCCGAATACCGTATATATTCTGACCGATTTTCTCCATTTGTCAGACCTGAATTTTCATCATTCTGAACCGGAAGAAACAGGCGGTGATGCCACGCTGTACGCGATGGATGGCCGGGCATGGAACTCGTTTTTCACTATTGCTTTCAGTGCAGGGATCGGACTCGCCATTAGCGTAATCAGCCTCTATCTTATGCACGGGCATGTCCAGAAGCGCTTCCATACTATAAGCGGCTGGCTGTTTGTAGCAGTCGTTCAGGCTCTCTGCGGCATCGGCGTGTACCTCGGCCGTTTTATCCGATTTAACACGTGGGACATTTTAAGGGAACCGTTCACGATTCTTGCTGTAACGATCAACAGTATCGACCGGTTTATGATTTATTTTACCGGAGGTTTTACTTTGATCGGATTGTTTTCCTATTTGTTTTTCTACACTGCGACCCGAATGACGAAATCAAAATAAAATCTGTAAGAACCGCTGCATAGAAATTATCTGCTTCAACCTTTTATGAAAGTCCCGTTTATAAGCAGATAGAGGGAAATCATGGTTTCTGTTTGGACCAGCAGAATTTATTTTCATTAAAAAGCCGTGGTTTTCCAGTCCGGCAAGCGTCTTCCAGGAGACGGAGGGGGACTGCGGCCTTTTACGCGTTCAGACGGCAGAGTTTCTCCAGGTACCCGCGGATTTCTTTCTCCACTGTCTTATCATCGTAAAGAGACCGGTAAATCACAGACTCAAAGACGAGTCCGTGAAGAAACACGATGAGTGAATTTGTCTGCTCAGGTAGAGAATCAGCATCGGAAATGTACCCTTCTTCGTTAAGCATCGCTAAAATGCTTTCGGCATACTCCACGTTTATTTCCCGCAATTTATCTTTTTTCTCCGTATAATCAGCATTCATAACTGCCATCATGGAAAACTTCACCCATATGTCATTTTCCATTCTTTCTTCCTCCGTACTTGCATGGACGACCTGTTTCATGCGCTGGACAGCGTTTTCATAGCTGTTTTCCCCTTCCAGGGAAGCTCTTTTCATCCTCGTCCTGTATTTATCGAGCATGACATCCATCGCATACATATAAATATCTTTCTGCTTTGGGAAAAAGTGCTGCACAGAGCTCAGGGACAGCCCGGCTTCTCTGGCAATTTCCCGCAGCGTCGTTTTTTCGAATCCGTGCTCGTAAATGACGCGGCAGGCCGCGTCAAAAATGTGCATTTTCGGCTCAGCAGGATCAATTTTTTTCGGCATAAAAGCTCCTCCTTGTGTTTTTCGGCAGAATAGATTAAGATTTTATTAGGTCAACTGACTCAAAAAAGGAGTGGTGCTGTATGGAAAACGTTTTTCTTCAATATGTAATGATCTTTTTAGTAAGTACCGTTCCTTTTTTTGAAGTGTTTATCACGATACCGACAGCTATTATCGTTTTCAACCTTTCTCCCGTACTTTCCCTTGTTACCGCTTTTCTCGGAAATTGTTTCAGCGTTCTTCTTTTCATTTATTTTGGAGGGGGAATAAGGAAACTTTATCATACATTCAGCAGGAAATATCAAAAAAAAGAGCGGCCGGCAGAAGGCATGTCTCCACGAATGAAAAAAACGTTCGACCGGTTCGGCGTCATCGGCGTCTGCTTTTTCTCCTCCATCCTAGTAAGCAGCCAGATAGGGGCAACGACGATGGCGTCAGTTGGAGCGTCGAAAAGAAAAGTTTTTCTATGGACAAATCTTGGCGTTCTTTCACTTGCAGTGGTCATGGCGATTTCCTCAGTAGTCGCGACTGAATTTGTCATTCGGCTTGTCGATGTCGAAGGATGAAAAAGGCAAAATGTTAACACGGAGGTTATAAGAAAAGGAGGCTGTATGAACACCCTCGCAGGTTCACATTGTGACAAAATAGGGGGGAGTAAAAAGCTCGATCATAGAATTCTTTTTAATCCGTAAGAACAAAAGATAAAAATAGGAGCTCATACGCCGGACAGAACTACTCCGCAGGAAACGCCGGCATCCAGGTTATTTTAGAAGGAAAAATCAATTATTTGGAACTGAGGGGAACAGAATGAATAAGTATAAGCAAGAAATTTTAGATCACCAAATAAACGCAATGGAATTTGTGAAATCATTGAGTTTTCTCAGTGAAGATCAATGGAGAACGCCTATTCAAGAAGGAAAGTGGACCATTGCAGAGATCATTGGCCATTTTAAACCTTGGGATGAGTTTGTGATTAAACATCGTTTACCTTATTTGTTCTCAGCTGAAGAGCTTCCCAAAGGGCCTGACGCTCAAAAAATAAACTTGGAATCAGCGGCATCCAGCAGGGAAGAAAGCATGCGGGATACATTAAATAAATTTATCTTAATGAGAAAAGAATTCTATGAGGAGATTTTGTACCTCCCGGATGAACTATGGGAGAGAGAGTTTTATATTGGTTCATCCAAACTTTCATTGTATGAATATTTAAAGGGACTGGCAGACCACGACTGCCACCATTTTGAGCAGATTAAAAATACCCAACCTTTCTTAAAGTAACAATCCTTAATCGATTCCGTGGTGCGGCCTGTCCGTAGAATCCCGCTCCGCTTCGGCCTGCTCCTCCTTTAACGACTGCAGCATGTAAAGCAGCCGGTCGTAGTCGTGCGGGGTGAGCGTTTCGTAGTGGCTGAGCTGGCTGCGCAGAAATTCGACCGTATCGTTTTCGATGCGGTTTTCTTTTTTCTGCAGAAAATAAGTAGCAATCGAGCTTGTCACCATCCCGATAAGACCGATACCGAATATCATCAGCACAAGAGCAATCGTACGGCCTGTCGCGGTGACCGGGGCAATGTCTCCGTAACCAACGGTCGTCGCCGTAACAATTGCCCACCAAACACCGTCCATAAATGTATCTACATCTGCTTCCAAATAGGTAATCGGGATCGCCGACAGGAAGATAAGAATACCGACAGCAGCGAGCGTTTTGATCAGTCCGTTCGTCTGCAGAATCGAATAAATCGGCGTCCTCTTCAGCAGCAGGGCGATCCGTATCAGCCGGAACAGCCGCACGAGCCGGGCAAATTGAAAGATGGAATCCAGCGGAATCGCCGCAATAAAATCAAACGGGTTGCGCTTAACAAAATCTATTTTATCCCGGGCCATAAAAAAACGGACGAGTACATCCGTCAACAGCACGATCCAGACGAGGTGATCGAGTAACACTAAATTGAATTCGTAAAACACGGTGGAAGCCGACCATAAAATAAGCAGTATAAGCATAATTTCATAGACGATTTTCAGCTTCTGCTTCATAATTTATCCCCCCAGACATCTGTAAAAAGTATACAACAAAGCCAGCCGCATGGCGCGGGTATATTTCCATCAGACCGGGGAAGAGGTGGGGGATGAAGAAAAAGCTTCCGGTTCTCCGGAAGCTTTTTCTGCTTTTTTACGCCAGCTGTTTTCATAATTACGAACAGCATCACAATGAGAAGCGGAATAGCGACCAGAAGAAAAAGAGAAAGGTGCCAGTTAACAATCAGCGCCATGACTAAGGAACCCGCGACCAACAGATGTGCGCGGAGTATAACACTTCCCCCATGTCACAACTACTCCCATATCTTCCATCATAATACCGTTATCAATAATGCGGGCAATTAACAGCGGCTGTAACAGCTCCACAAAGAGCTCTACAATAGTAAGACGCCAGATTATATTTGCGTAAGTAATTCCAGATTAATTGCATAATTTCCCTCTGCCTTTCACGTTCTTCCGCCGGAGGTGAAATGAGGCCATCTCCAGCGGAATTTACATTATAAGTTAGTTCATGATATTATCGTGCTCCTTATGATGCGAGACGGTAGTAGACGAGCAGAATAAATGACAGGGCAAAGATGAAATTAAAGGAAATGAAAATCGTCTGCTGCCATGTCCGTTCGTGAAACTGCACCGGAGGCTTATGGAAAGACACTCCTTCTATGATGAAAGTAAGCAGGATAACGTGAATTGGGAAATGCCCAATCAGCTCGATCCAGCCGAACAGCAGCGCTGTGCTGAAAAAGATCAACGTAAGAACAAGCGCAAGCATGCGGTTCAGCAGCCCGACAATAAGCAGATAGCCGATGATAAATTCCACATAACCAAGCATCATCGCAAACGTACCCGGAGCAAAGCCGAACGTAAATATGTCGTGATTAATTAAAACGTTTGCCGACATGTTCGGATACACCCATTTCTCCACTGCAACCCAGCAAAGGGAAAAACCTGTCGTTAAATATAAAAAAGGAAAGGTCCAGATGTTCATTCTGGTCCGGTAAAAGAAAAACATAAAAATAATTCCTAAGTAAAATACATAGTCGAGCATATGCAGCCAGCTGTGTTCAAATACCGATACTCCAAACAGGATAAGCAGCAGCGCTGCTCCGGCTCTTACTGTGATCCGCATAGGAATAGAAAGCAGCAAGATAACAATCCATACAGCCCACAGCCAGATCCCCTGCAGCTCCAGCAGTTCCGGCGCAAACAGCGATCCTTCAAAAATTTGAATCAGGAGCGTGGCAACTGTTCCGTACTGCAAAATAAAAAATGTATACGGACGAAACCTCGCCACCCTGCTTTCCCATTTAATAGACGGCTTATGTGCATGCAGTTTTTTCATGGCTAAAGGCAGGAAAGAAAGCAGTGCAGCAGAAAGAAAAGCAAACGTTACAAACAAAGGACTGATAATTGTATCAATCGGAGCACGCTCCGCTTCTGTTTCCGTAAACCACTTTACGTGCGCCAAACCACTTGCAGGCAAAAGAAATAAAAATAGGAAGATTATCGTAAACAGCCGTTTCATTACCCAGCCCCCCAAGAAATTAAGTGTCAGTTTAGCTTATTTTCCTTCCATGCTGTTAAACGAAACCTAAAGCTTTCCTTCTTTTGAAAATATCTGCTGGTTGAGCCAATTTCATCATTCATTTTTTCGGAAATACAAACTTTCTGAAAAATGGTTTCTACCTAAAAATTTTTATGGGTACGTGCCTGTTGGATTACTTTTAAACGTATTTGTCGACTTTTTTTCAAATGTTCATACGATGCAAAACTAAGAAACAGCTACCACGCTTGGCGATCGTTGCTGGGCAAGCCGCAGACTGGCTAATTTCATTCCATTGTAGACCAGCGTGACGAAATCAAAATGAACCTTTACTCGTTTTCCTGTCCGGTAACAGACGATGTCCAACTGGCATTAATCTTTCAGATAGTATTGAGCATTTTCTATGTAAAGCCGGCAGAAGAGTTCTTTTTGGAAAACGCATCGTGAAAAATAAAACAGGTGATAAGAAAAGATGGTCAGTAAGCGTGAAGCCCCCATGCTGCAGAAAGAAAGTACGCCTTAACATGTTGATTTACGAAAGAACTAAAATATTGCCCGCAGTAAACTTTTTTGTTGACACAGAAATTGTACAGCTGTTACGCTTTTAAAAAGAAAATCAGCTGAATACCTCGTTAGGTGAGGCTCCTGTGCAGGAGATACGCTGCTGCCCAAAAACGTCCAAAGACGCCAATGGGTCAACAGAAACTATCGACATAAGGTAGTTTTTAACGCAGCTGGATTCGTCCTATGCCGCACAGTGCTAAAGCTCTACGATTAGAGGATCGTGCCGGGTTTATCCCGACGCCTGCTATGTGTGCATACAATAAGGCACCCTCTATTTGTGGAGGGTGCTTTTTTTTTGATGGACAGCTGATAAAATTGTTCTGCGAAAGGAGTGAGAGGTGTGGATCCCGATTCATGTCATTATACACAAAGTAAAAAAATAAAACTGCAGAGAAACGGGTCCGCTTCCCTCACTTACGGTAAGCGTCCCGTTTAATAAGGAGGCTTATCTATGGTAAAACTTACAAACTACTCCCGGGAAGAGTATAAGCAGTATCTTATCTCCAAAATTGATGACCAGGATACGACGAGCGTCTATGATACGCTGATGGATCTTCATCCGACCGACCGGGCTGAAATTTACAAAGAACTAAACAAGGAGCAGCGGGAATTTGTTCACAAGCTGCTCGTCCCGAAAGAACTGGGGGAAGTATTTGAACAGCTCGAAACAGAAGAGCAGGAGCAGCTGCTCGAAGAAGTGGACGAGCAGTATGCGGCAACGATGTTCGATGATATGTACGCAGACGATGCGGCAGACTTTCTGGCGGAAATGAACGATGAAAAAGCCCGGGATATTTTAAGCTCCATGGAAGACGAAGAAGCGGAGGAAGTCCGGGAGCTCATGGCTTACGACGAAGAAACCGCCGGTGCCTTAATGACAAAAGAGTTTATCGCCCTGCACGCAAAAGATACTGTCAGCAGCGTACTCGAGCGGCTGCGGAAAGAAGCGCCGGATGCAGAAACAATTTATTATCTTTATGTCGTTGATGATAATAATAAACTTGCAGGGGTCGTTTCCCTGAGAGACCTGATCACAGCGGATCCTGCCGATTACGTGGAAAAGCCGATGAGCACACGGGTGGTCTCGGTGGAAGCTGAGGAGGATCAGGAAGATGTGGCACGCCTCATCAAAAAATACGACTTCCTCGCCGTCCCGGTCGTAACGAAGCAGAATACCCTCGTTGGTATTATCACCGTCGACGATATTCTCGATGTCGTCGAAGAAGAAACGGAAGAGGACTTCGGAGAAATTTCTGCAACAAGAGGGTCCCTGGACGCTAAAATTTCTTCTTTCGGAGCTGCCAAAAAACGTGCCCCGTGGATTATTATGCTCATGTTCTTAGGTCTCGTGACAGCAAACGTCATCGATCAGTTTGAAGAAACACTGGAAGCAGTCGTGATTTTAGCTGCTTTTATACCGCTCATTATGGACTCCGCTGGTAACACAGGCACTCAGGCGCTCGCCGTTGTCGTACGCCGGCTGGCAATTGGTGACGTGGAAAAAGGGCAGATCGGCAAAATGGTCAGACGGGAATTTGGTACAGGTGTTTATCTCGGCATCTTCTGCGCGATTACCATTATGATTCTTATTCCACTGCTTTACGGCAACTTCGTGTTAGCCGGCGTAGTTGGCGCTTCCATTTTCATTACACTGAGCGTAGCTACGATCGTTGGAGCTGTCATTCCTCTTATCATCAACAAGCTGAAAATAGACCCAGCTGTCGCATCCGGTCCGTTTATTACGACGTTGAACGATGTGATCGGTCTGATGGTATACTTTACTATCGCCACGTCTCTTCTTCAGTATTTGTAAAAATAATACGTAAATTAAAGAGGTTTTTCGAGCCTCCCAGAGCTGGAAAAGGCGGTGGGATATCGCCGCTTCTTCTCAGGACTACACGTATCAAAAAACCGCCTTCAAAGTTTGAAGGCGGTTTTTTCAGGCTGTTTATAAAGAGTTTTTTATACATGCCTATGCAATTTCCTGCTTTCGCCTCCACAGGACGCTTTCCGGGCGGGCCGGCTTCAGCTAATTTCTTCCTCTCCATGCTCGGAAGAAATGGATCTTCCGCTCGTCCTTCATCGCCCTGGAGTCGCCTGCTGCGGCTCCAGCAGGAAAATAAAAAGAAGTTTCCTCTTTTAAAAAACGTGTTGATTCCGTCTTTTCTTTCATAAAGGAGATGCTTTTTCCTCCGGAACGTCCGGCGGGGACGCCGGTGGGATAGAGCGAAGTCGGAAGATCCTTTTCCATGGCCGCAGGTCTGGAAAATAGCTGACGGCGAGCCCCACGGCAGGCTCGGGGAGTGCAGGAGAAAGCTGTACGTTCAGAAGAATAATTATTCTTAAATCAAGACTTAATCAACACTCTGAAAAATCAGCTTTGTTTAAAGCTCCGCATTGTTTTGAAGGTTGCCTGCCTCTCTGTCCGGGCATCGGTTTTACTGAAGAAAGAACCGTGCTCATGTAAAAACAGAACTTTTCTTTTTCTATGAAGAATAAACGCAGCGGAAAGCGTCCCCATAGAAACGAAAGCGCCTGGTTAAAGAAGCGAAACCTAATTATTAAGTTCAACATATATAGCCTGGAAATTAGAAAATCCCCTCTTTCAATAAGCTGTGTTATTAAGCCCTGTCGACAGGTAAAGACCACTTCACTTTATTCCAGACGTTAATGAACCCTTTAAATACAGGTTAAAATAAACTATCCAAACCGTAAAACGAAAGTAGTTATAATCGCTCTTTCAATATGATGAAAAATATGTAAAATATGAATTAATCTTTATATATTATCGAGCAGCCAGTACTGGAAAATTTGAATTAGCTGACGATGGAGGGATGAACATTGAAATACATAGGAAGAATAGGTGTCTGCCTCGTCAGTATTATTATAACCCTTATCTGGATTATGTATCGCCAGGTGGCGGGAACATTAGTCGTGACGTACGAGGAAATCATTATTTTCACTCTCCTGCTTCAGCCATTTTTATGGTGGCTCGGGAAACAATACGACAAATCAAAAGATACGGCGAAAAGACAGGAACTGCAACAGAAAGAAGTGGAAAGCCTGTTTAACAACAGCGGAACTTTTCTATGGACAATAGATGAGAACGAAAAAAAAGTCATCGTTTCCAAAGGAATTGAAGATACTTTCGGCTTTTCAGCGGAAGAGTTTGAGCAGAATTTTGATCTGTGGATTTCAAGAACCTGCCCGGAAGACGAAGGAAAAGTCCAGGAACATTACGACAGACTTTTGTCAGGAGGCCCTTCAAAATGTGAGTGGCGGGTTTTTCGAAAAGATGGAGAAATCCGCTGGCTGGAGGTTTTCGGAAACCCGATTTTCGATAATTCCGGACATGTCATAAAATTAAACGGTGTAGCTTATGATGTAACCGAGCGGAAGAAGATGGAAGAAAAACTTGAGAATTTCGCCTATTACGACAGCCTGACAGGACTTCCTAACCGCAGATATTTTAAGCAGGCTGCCAGAAAAGCTATTGAACGCTGTGAAGGAAATTCCAAAAAATCAGCGATCATGTTTATCGACCTGGACAGATTTAAATTCATAAACGATACGATGGGTCACGACGTTGGAGACGAACTTTTGAAGAAAGTCAGTCACAGAATAAGCCGGAGTGTCCGCGACTTGGATGTAGTTGCCCGTCACGGTGGAGATGAATTTATTATTTTATTTGAAGATATAGAGGAGGCTGGAGCAATAGATATTGCCACACGGATTCTCGATCAGTTCAATTCACCTTTTCTGCTGGAAGGGGGGAAGTTTTTTACAACACCGAGTATAGGGATCAGTATGTATCCAAAAGACGGGAAAGATACAGCGGCGCTTATTAAACATGCTGATAATGCGATGTATATAGCGAAAGAACGCGGCAAAAATAACTTCCAGTTTTACATTTATGAAGATAAAGATATTTTCGACAGAAAAGTAAAAATAGAACGCGGATTAAACGACGCGCTGATTAACGGGGAACTGGAGCTTCATTACCAGCCAAAAGTGTATTTACCCTCTGGAAAACCTTACGGGGTGGAGGCGCTGATTCGTTGGAAACACCCGGAGTTGGGAATGATCCCTCCGATAGAATTTATTTCTATTGCAGAAAAAACAGGCTTTATTAAAAAAATAGGAGACTGGGTCATTCAGGAAGCCTGTGCACAGGCGAAATCGTGGAAGAATTCCGGACTTAACGTAAAAATGGCTGTGAACGTTTCAAGCGTCCAGTTTGAAGATGATTTTTTCGTCGAAAAAATAAGGCAGGCTTTAACAGACAGCGGATTACCTCCCGAACATTTAGGGCTGGAAATTACGGAAAGCGTTATGCACGATCTGGAACGGACGACTGCGACGCTTCACGAACTTAAAAGACTCGGTGTCAAAGTGTCCGTGGACGATTTCGGCACGGGATATTCTTCATTGAATGTTCTCAGCAGTCTGCCGATTGATTTAGTAAAAATCGATCAATCGTTTATCCGTGAAGTATTAACGGATCCCAACAAAGCTTCATTAGTAAAATCGATGATTACCATGGTGGAAGATTTGGAGTTCGACTTAATTGCCGAGGGCATCGAAAATGAACTGCAGGTGAATTTTTTGACGAAAAATGGCTGTTACCTCGGGCAGGGGTATTTGTACAGTCCGCCACTGCCGGCTGAGGAAGTTGAGAAAATATTAAAGCAGCAGTTAACGACGGTGTGAAAGGGTGGGAACAGAAGCAACGGATGACTATTTAAATAAAAAAACATCCAGAGAAGATACCTGCAGGCTGCGGGTAAGCCATTCAGATCCTTGTGATATTTAAAGCGGGGCAGGCTTATTTTACCGAAAAGGGTCCGCTTCAAAAATTAAGGAGCCGGCATAAATAAACAGGATTCCCTGTTTTCCTGCTGTGCGGCGTGGGATAGGAAGAAATCACAATTGGAACCAGCACAATTTCCTGTGCAATTAATAAAAAAAACAGCTCCCGGTCTGAATCTTTCTACAAAGGTTCAGACGAGGGGGCTGTTTTTTATCGATAACACGGAGCAGTTGTTAAAGCCCCACGGCATCAGCGGCATGGCTCGCATCAGCGTTACTGAAACCTTCGAATTCCAGCTGCTGGATCAGACCACTTCTTGAAAAAGAAGAATAATCAAGGTAGTCTTCCGCCATTTTTACAGCCTGTGCCTGCCAGTCGACAGTGATGTTTTCAACTGCATACGTGGCATGATCATTATTGAAGCCTTCAAATTCCAGCTGTCCGATTAATCCGCTTTTCGAAAAGGCCGAGTAGTTCAAATAATCTTCTGCCATTGTTACGGCCTGCTCCTGCCAGTCGACATCAATATTTTCCACCGCATACGTGGCATCGTTATTATTGAAGCCTTCAAACTCCAGCTGCCCGATTAACCCACTTTTGGAAAAAGCAGTGTAGTTCAAATAATCTTCTGCCATGCTTACAGCCTGCTGCTGGGATCCGCTTGCCGAATTATCCGCTTCCTCACGTGCGGCCTCTTCTTCGGCTTCACGTTCCGCTTCCTCACGAGCAGCCTCTTCTTCGGCTTCACGCTCTGCTTCCTCACGTGCGGCCTCTTCTTCAGCTTCGCGCTCCGCTTCTTCACGAGCGGCTTCTTCTTCGGCTTCGCGCTCCGCTTCTTCACGAGCAGCTTCTTCTTCGGCTTCGCGCTCCGCTTCTTCACGAGCAGCTTCTTCTTCGGCTTCGCGTTCTGCTTCCTCGCGTGCAGCCTCTTCTTCGGCTTCACGTTCTGCTTCTTCACGAGCGGCTTCTTCTTCCGCTTCGCGTTCTGCTTCTTCACGAGCAGCTTCTTCTTCCGCTTTACGCTCTGCTTCTTCGCGGATGGTCTCTTCTTCGCTATCCTCATCCACTTTTTCTCCGGCTTCCACTTCTTGAGAAAGATTCTCTTCGTCCAGTGCACTTTCTTCCGGTGGATCCAGGGTTACTCCTGCTAAAATGAAAAACAATACAACAGCGGATCCGAAATATTTAGCAGCCTGTTTTCTGTTTCTTCCACCTTCCGGGAGCCATCTTAATACGAGACCCGGTTTAATCATGCCTGCCAAAAGTGCCAGGCTGGAAAAAAGAAATAACAATACAAACAAATTTCCCATTTCCACACCTCCTTTGTTCGTTTTATAGGTTTGTTTATATTTATTATTACATAATTTAGGGGGCAGCGCGATAGATCTTTAGTAATAAGACGCTGTGTCACGGGCGTATTACTCTTCATATTCAACGATAGTGCAGATAACGAAGACCGTTTCTTTCGAAGAACAGGTGATTTTCTGAAGGACGTTAATAAAAGTACGCATAAATCCTTATAAATCATGGCAGAAACCTTCGTCTTCGATCAAAGAAATGCAGAAAAAAGTGAAAGTTAATTTTATCTTTTGAAGTAAATTTATCCACTTGTTAAAATCCTCCTCATTTATATATGAATAATTAACTAATTTTCCCTTCCTGCGTTTAACTTGTGAAAGGAGGTGGAATCTTAATTAACAGTTACTATAGATAAAGGTCCGATACGCTGCAGGTGAAATTCGCTGCCATTAGTTATAAAGTGATGTTCTTACACAGGCTTTTTGGAGATTAAGTTCTTTGAAGAGGACATTCCTGTGCTCACCCTTTTTTGAAAGCCTGCAGAGCCCGAGAGATGCCCGGACAAATCTAAGAACAGCCCTTTAGCTGGAGAACACCTGCCCGGATGTTTTGATCAGGAGGATAGTGCGTCATGAATTATACACATGAGGAGCTTACAGAAAGATTAAAAGCAAAAATAATGCATTCGAAAAAAGGAAAATTAAACATTATTAATAAGGAAATTCCTTTTCAGGAAGGGAACGGTGGTCTGGATCCGAGAGTAAGAAAATTTCTTGCAGAAGAGGCCGACCCGAAAACAAGACGTCCGCTCGAAATGGACGACCTGGAAACCACCCGGAACAGAACGGAAGTAAGGAGTAAAGATTTAAGCAGCGGGATCCGTTTGGAAACCACAAATATCATTTTACCAGACCGCAAAATCCCACTCGGGGTTTATAATCGCACGAATGAAAAAAAGCCGGTGCTCGTTTATCTGCACGGCGGAGGTTTTTTTGAGCGGGATGTAGATGTCATGAAAAATATGTGCAAGCTTTTGGCCCAGGAAGCCGGGGCGGTAGTCATCGGTGTGGAGTATCGTCTTGCACCGGAACACCCTTATCAGGATGGCCTCGATGACTGTTTCGAAACTGTGCGTTATCTGTATAACAATCCCGAAAAATTCAATGTGGACACCGATAGAATTGGTATTGTTGGAGACAGTGTCGGTGGCAATCTTGCACTCGGTGTGCATCAATTAAGCAGGAAAAAGCCGTGGGAGATAAGCTATATAGGTTTACTCTGTCCATTGGTTGATTTATCTGACGTATCGAGGGAAACCTGGAATATAAAGCATTACGACACGGCAAAAGATTATGAGTTAATTCGCCAGGAGCTTATAACGATGAGAGAATCTCTTATTTTTATTCAGACGCTGTATCTTAATAATCTGGAGGACGTATTGCTGCCGCTCGTCTCTCCTTTGCTGCGTAGAGATAAAACAGGTCTTCCTCCTATTACGCTCATTACAGCAGAATTTGATTTTCTGCGTATTCAGGGAGAAGAGTTTTCTAACCAGCTGCTGGAGGCAGGAGTCCCGGTGCGTCATTTTGAATACAAAGGAATGGATCATGCGTTTGTCCGAAAGCTCGGTTACTATCCACAGGCAGCAGATGCGATAAAAGAATTATCCAAACATTTTTCACTGGTACTGCGCAGACAAAACAGTTAAAAAAAGAAGCCGGAGAATTTTTCTCCCGGCTTCTTTTTTGCTGTCTGCTGCTTTTAGAAAAGATGTTCAAAAAAGAAAGTGATGGCTGTCCATATCCGTCTGCCGGCTTCTCTCGTAACAGGAGGTTCTTCTTTTTCAACATTATCGTTATCTTCGTAGGATCCGTCTTCCTTCACCCGGAGACTTTCCTCGTGAATTAGCAATACCTTTTCTGCGCGCAGCTCTTTGTTTACATCTTCACTGTCAATAACGAGCATGCTTTCTGTACTGAGATGAACACTTCGTGGATCGAGATTGAAAGAGCCGATAGCGCTGAGACGGTTATCAAACACATAGGATTTTCCGTGGATGGATTTCCTTGTTTCCTGATATTCGTACACGTCGGCCTGCGATGCAGCGAGATCCTCCCGGTAAGACGCGTAGCGGGAAAAGGTGGGTAGATTAGGAGTAGCGGCAAGGGAATTAGTGATCATCTGTACATCAGCAGGAAGGTTTTCGGCGTTAATATGATTCGTTAACGTGTCCGACGGAATAATAAAAGAGCTCTGCATAATAACGGACTCTTCTGCTTCCTCCATTAAACCGATGAGATCCTTCCATACCCAAGGATCTTTGTTCATCCTGCCGAGAGGATTGTGAACAAAGGTGACGTTATTGACTTCATACGTGCTGTTTTCCCACTCATAGTCGTTATTATAAAGAAGGCCGTATTCTTCCTGGAACTGAGCGTATTGGCGGCGCAGTTCCTGCAGCCTGTCCTCTGCCGTTTCACGCTGCGTGCCGGACATTTCCGGTACGGCTTCCTGAGCGTATTCATGATTCCAGACAAGATTAAAATAATCCTGCATCTGAAAAACACCGCTGTTTTCATACGAAGCTCCGGAAGGATTATAAACAACCGCATCACGGTCGTCCGTTGCTCCATCAAACCCGGTGGGAGCAAAGTAGCGGTCCCCGATGTTTCTTCCGCTGATCATGCCGAACCGGTCATCTGCAATAATGAGCTTATCGTGAAGGCGGTTATTGAGGCTCCATGGTTTCCACAAATTTACCGGCTCAAAAAATTTCAGCTCTATGTTGGGATGATACATAAAAGCTTCTGCTATATCACTTTTATCTCCCCGGAGGTTGTGAAACATGCCGTCAACGAGGACACGGACGTGGACGCCTCTGTCGGCTGCTTCCAAAAGGGACGTGTAAAAAAGAAGATCAGCTGTCCCGTCGGTGATTTTAAACATCGTCACATCAAGTGACTCGTCGGCCGTTTCTTTTAAGTGCGTCCGCATTTTTTTCGACTCCACCCGTTCATGAATCAACGCGACCCGGTCACTCGACAGCTCCTGGCTGTAAAAGCGTTCTGTTCCCGCCCGGTCACTCGTTTCCTCAGCAACCGGTACGGTAAGCTGTAATATCAGCGCGCCGCCGATCCAGAGGTAAATGAGAAATATACCGGCAAGGGCAGTACCCGCTGCCAATATTTTTTTCCACATAGTATCATTCCTATACATAAAATATGTTTCTTATTTACAAAAGTCTGTATTTATGGACTTTCAAATAATCTATACGATGATTTTACACTATTGTACCTTTTTATCAGCTTTTTTGACAAAGGGCAATTATTGAAGTATTCAGCCTGAATTTGACTTTGCAGGATAAAAACGTATAATTATATAAAAATTCAGAAAATTATGAGATATGGGATTCCGGGAGATTCTTTCTTTACTAAAGGAGATGAATGTCCGGTGAAAAGAAAATGGTTACTGGCAGGAGCAGCAGGCAGCGTGGCAGCCGGTGCGTTTTATGCAGCGGGGATGATGCAGGAGGAGGAAGATAATTTATCTGCATCTGAAAAGCTGGCGGAAACAGAGTCCAAGAGTATCGGGTTTTACGTAGGAAGCGATTTAACAGAAAACGGTCATACGCTGTTGGGAGGATTCGGGCACGAGCCGTCGAGCCACTGGATAGATATCGTACCGGCCCAGGAACATCCGCCGGGTTCCACGATGGAAGTTGGAGTCACGGGGGACGCCAATCTTCCGGGGGAATTAATTGAAATTCCGCAGGCGGAAGAGACATACAAGTATATTAGTTCTACTTACTCGGAATATGCAGGTTTTCCACCGCCGCTCACGAACGGGGGATTAAACGAGAAAGGAGTGGCCGGAAGAGACATCTGGTCGCCGTCGAGGGACGAACTCGTGGATATGACACCGGACCCGCAGCAGGGTCCGCAGTACAGTGACCTTTCCCGTATTGCGATGGAAAGAGCGGAAAGTGCTGCCGAAGCGGTGGAAATTATCGGCGGGCTGATTGATGAGTACGGCTATACAACGTACGGTGGGAACTCTCATATGTTCGCGGACGAAGAAGAAGGATGGGTGTTTATTAACTATGCCGGGGGCGAGGGGCTGTGGGCCGCTGAACGGCTTGGTTCCGACGAGATAAGAGTTTCCTACCCCGGATACATTCATGACTTCCCGGCAGACTTTGAAGAAAATGATGATTTCATGGGCTCCCCGAATATTGTGGAGTTTGCTGAAGAGCAGGGATGGTGGGATCCGGAAGAAGGAGACTATTTGAACCTGCAGGATGTGTACGGCCAGCCGTTCCCTGGGGAAGGCGTGGAGGAAGAGGACGATCACTATACGGCGCAGAGGATTCCGCCTGACCTGGAAGAAGAAGTAGCTTCCATGGAGGAAGTAAGTCTCGAGGATATGCTTGCGCTCGTCCGTGACCCGAGATGGTCCAACGACTATTCAGGATACGGACAGGCGGTGGAAATCCGCTCCGACGTACCGGCGGAACTGCAGACGTTATGGGTCGCAACGACAGGAGCCGTAACAACGCCGTTCGTGCCGATCCCGATTGCGGCAGAGGAAGTGCCGCCTGAGTTTCTGCAGCACCGCTATTTAACGAAAGACGCGGACAGCGAGTTTCTTGATCCGGATTATCAGCACGTAGAAGCCACACGGTCGGCTGTAAGAGAATTCAAACGGCTCATGTATTTCACCTGCGAGCGGCCGGAGGATTTCCTTCATGAAGTAACAGGGGAAATCGAGGCGTTTGAACAGGGAATGCTCGAAGAAAGAGCGTCTCTCGAAGAAGAAGCGGCGGCCCTTCTCGACAGCGGTCAGGAAGCGGAAGCAGCAGAACTGATCACAGAAAACGTGCAGGTTCGTTTAACCGAAAGTCTGGAACTCGGCATGGAACTGACAGACCGGGTGGAACAGGAAACGAGGGAAAATGGCGGCATCCGCCTGCCGGAAGGGGAAGACATCGAAGGCTCCACTGTTCCGGCAGCAAGCCAGCCGATGACGGGCGGCATGGTCACCTGCTACGACCCGGAGCTGGACGAATATCCAAGAGAGCACGGTATATACAGTGACACAGAGGATTCAGACGTTAAAGGACATTAAAGCAGTACGCAAAATGGCATCCTGGGGCTTCCAGGATGCCTTTCTGCATTATACATTTTCATACTTGTTATATGTCAAAGTTATATCCTGAAGGTTCGTCTTTAAGATAGTCTTCATTTACAATTAATATTGGCTTAATCGTTCTGCCACGGAGTAAATTTCACTGAACTTATAAGAAATGTTCATTACTGCAGACTGCTGCCATCTTAATTGTGTTTTTCAGGGATCTTGGAGACATGACACCGTCGAATATGAAAGTGATACTTGTCTGTCCTATCATTAGCCGGCCTGCTCTCATCACTATGACTAAGCTTAGTGGTACCCAATACTCCTTTCAGTTATTCCTGTTTCTAACGACAGAATTAACAATATGGGCGGAATCCCATTCACCTAAAGAGAAACGTGTGATGGGGTAATATTTTGGAAAAAGTTCTGCCTTGATTTGCTGCGTATTCAGCCCTTTGTCATGAAGTGTTAATATCTCCCCTTGAAGATTCAGTAAGTAATCCAGCTTTTCTTTTAAAGCCTGCCGGCCATTCCTCAGCCACCCCGCATGGCTGCAGAACACTTCCTCAAAATCATACGTCAGCATCTTCTCCAGTGAATGGATCATCACAGGAATACTTTCTTCTTTCAGTACAACTTTTGTTTTCGTCTGACAATAAAGGTCGCCAGTAAAAAGCTGACCCGTTTCCTCATTTAAAAATGAACGATGATCGGCTGCGTGACCAGGTGTTTTGACAGCCCGCCACACAGCATTCTCCGAATGAAACGTATCCGTAACCGCCTCAGCTCGGAAAGGCTTCCGCTTTCCCCAGAATAATTTTCGATACAGAGGATAGTCCGCCTTCTCCTTACAGTAAGGGATCATCAAGCTGTCCATATAAATAGGCAGCTTATAATCATCTTGTAAAAACTGCGCACCCCCTGTATGGTCTTCATGATAGTGAGTAATCAATACCTTTTCAATATCAAGCTTCTTAAAAAAACTCCTGAACAAACGGTGTAAGGAATCAGCACCCGTATCGATTAAAATGCCGTCGGTGTAATAGCTGTACACATGAAGCTTCATATTTTGAAAAGCGACCGTGCCGCATCCGATCTGTACGCCGTTGACAGTGTCCTCTGTAAAACTCCTTTTTAATAACATAGCCTCTCCCCCCGAAAGGTACTTTTTACCATAGTAGCATATTATGAATGATTGTTCATTCAATAACTGCGTATAAAAACACGGATACAGGTTTCGACCGCAGGAACCACCGCTCTGGTTTAATCCACACGTGACAGTGAAAAATAGGTTATGAAAAAGGTGAAATTCTATCTATAGATAGTTATGCTAGTATCCGGGCAGGCTACTCGTTAGGATCGTGCCCGCATCTTAAAAAGTCCTTCATTTGCAGGGAAGAGAAGCGGCACCTCTGATTTTTTCTTCCTAGGATATTTGTTCCTGGTTATAAAATATTTTTGTGCAGCTTAGATCTTTACACATATTTCCTTTACCATAGGATTTATTCAACTACTTAACTACATCATTGAGGTGCTCCATATGAATCGTTTGAACGCTTTTTTAATGAGGAAATTTTATGTAATTGTTTTAATTCTCTTTACTGTCCAGGTCCTGCACGGGTCGTCCTTAGTGTTTGCAGGAATGGCGCATGAACAGGGGATATTTGGACAGTCCGAATCGCCTTTCCCAATTGGTGACTTCGTTTTCTTTATGATTTTATCGGCATGTATATTTTACCTTTTACTTCTGCGGCGGTCCGCAGATATAAAAGAAGGAAGGCATAAAGTTTAGGTGATGCTTTGGAAATTGCATTTAATATAGCTGTGTTAAAGCTCTAAATGAATGGAAAAATAGAAAAGTTCTGCTTTACATGAACGCTGTTCTTTCTTCTGTAAAAACCGATCTCCAGGCGACTTTCAAAAATAATAGAAAGCTTTAATCACAATAAATGAAAACAGTCTTCTCCATCGTTCGTTTGACAACTTCTGCTTTTCACTTCAAAAGAGGAAATGCCGTGAGCGTTTTACCGTAAGCTGAAGTGGACATGGAGGGACTCCGAAGCGATGAAGGCCGAGCCCCACTCAGACCGACAAAAGGAGGGCGGAATCAGCTGAGGCCGGTCCGCTCGGAAAGCCTCTTCATGGAAACGAAAGCGGACGTTTCTCTTTATTTTCAAGGGAGTCTTTAAGATAGGGGGAATAGAAGAAATTATCCGTTGGAGTAGGCTGTCTGATAAAAGTCTGTTAATATTATCGGCAGAAGAAAGGATGTCTTGCTTATGGAAGGATTTCTGCCGATACTGGTGATGGCTCTCATCGGCCTTCTCGGTTTCCTATTAGCGGGGCGGATCGAACTAACGTCGTCCGTCCGTTTATTTATCATTTTTATCGTCGTTAATATCGCACTGCCGAGCATGATTTTCTCGAGTATCGTTTCCAGAGACATCACAAGTGATCTGCTTCAGGATTTGGCAGTCATTTATACAACTTCCCTGACGTTGAATCTGACGGGCATATTTTTCGGCTATCTTTTCGGCAGACTGGCCGGTTACGGAGAGCTGGAAAGAAAGCAGCTCGCCGTTTTATGCGGATGCGGGAATACAGGATTCATAGGAATTCCACTCGCCGTAATGATGTACGGGTCTTCGGCGGCGGTGTATGCAGCTATATACGATGCCGCTTCGATAACGACGGCCTTCACACTCGGAATTTTTCTGTTAAGCCGGAAGCGGTTTAAGCTGTCGCAGATGAAAGCCATGCTTAACCCGCCTTTCGTCACGCTGCTAATTACGCTGCCGGCAGCGGGGCTCGGTCTTGCCGTGCCTGCTATTCTGTTGGAAAGCACATTTATGCTCGCAGGACTGGCAGGACCGCTTGCGATGATTTACATCGGCATGCTCGCGAGACAGCTTAAACTCCCTGATCTGAAGTGGCTTGGAAGCACGTATTTCGTTTTTCTTCTCATACTCGTTTTCGTGAAGCTTCTGGCCCTGCCCGTGGCGGCCGCAATGGTCACCCCATTTCTGCCCGTATCAGAAGAAATAAAAGGCCTGATTATTATTCAGGCGGGGATGCCTTCCTTCACGCTGGCGACAGTACTGATTGCCAAATACGGAGGTAACGAGAAACTGGGCATGTCCGCAGTGGTGCTGACGACATTTTTCAGTATAGCCACGCTTCCATTCATTATTTTCCTGTTCCTATAAGTCGGAACAAACGCTTCATTTGAAACGAAGAAACAAAATAATTACTCAAAGTAAAAAAGCTCGCAAAGAGGAGGTTACTCAATGAAAAAAGTGGACGTCATTATTTTATCGGGGTTTCTTGGATCCGGGAAAACGACCCTCCTGCAAAAAATGCTCAAGCAGGAGCAGGAGGCAGGCAGAAAAACAGCGGTAGTAATGAATGAGGTAGGGGAAGTTTCTATCGATTCCGATTCTGTTCCGGAAGAAACCCCGTTAAAAGAGCTTCTTAACGGATGTATTTGCTGCACCCTCTCCGGCAAGCTGGAAATTAAGCTTTCCGAACTACTCCACGGACATGAGCTGGACGTAATATATATCGAAACGACAGGGGTGGCTCATCCCGTCGAAGTACTGGATACCTGTTTGTCCCCGATGCTGGCGGAGAAATTAAGAATACGTTCTATTATCACTCTGTTGGATGTCATGAGCTGGAAGGAACGGCACTCCCTCAGTATTCCTGTAAGGCAGCTCATTACCGAGCAGGTAAAACACGCGGATATTGTCGTGATGAATAAAATAGATTGCATACGTGACGATGCCCGCCGGGCGGTGGAAGAAGAAGTGCGCTCTCTTAATCCGAAGGGGGCTGTCGTGCCGACGACATTTGCGGATGTCGATCTCAATGAACTGATACAGAATGAAAGACAGCAGAGCGGGGATCACGTGAAAATTCACGCGGACGGGCATCTGCATATAAAAACGTTCGTTCACAGTTTTCAAAACCCCGTCTCCCAGCAGCTGTTTGAAGACTTTCTACGGTCGATGCCGGATTCGATTTACCGCATTAAAGGATACCTCCGCTTTGACGAGAAAAAGGAAACGTTGTTCTTCCAATATTCCTATGGAATGACCTCCTACGAAAAAGCCGACCTAAAAATGAAAAATACGCTTGTTTTTATAGGTGACGAAATGGATCATGAGGAGCTTTCCAGGACTTTGATGGAAATAGAGAAAAAAGGGACTGCTTAATATTATCCGAGGTTTCTTGATGAGGTGACATCGAAAAGAATCATCCTAAGCGTTTCGGGGATTTGTTTGGGAGAAGCTGTAAAATTTCGATTTTTAAAAATCCGTTAATGAGAACTGAAATATCCATCCGTCCATAACAAGGGCTGCCCCATAATCGACGTTGTCGATGGGGGCAGCCCTTGACTGCATTATAAACTGTTATTGAGGCGAGGCAAGGACCATCTGCCCTTCCGGCTGGTCATTGTTTGGCTGCGGTTCGAG
This sequence comes from Alkalicoccus saliphilus, assembly GCF_003044065.1. GTDB lineage: Bacteria > Bacillota > Bacilli > Bacillales > Salisediminibacteriaceae > Alkalicoccus > Alkalicoccus saliphilus. The sequence goes on along the minus strand of NZ_PZJJ01000022.1, from coordinate 14,037 downwards.
CGTAACAGCGATCTGATCAATTTGCATATCTTCCATATCACTTAGACGATAACGGACAGCTCCGTTTCCATTTTCATCGATGGTAAAGCTTCCGGCGGATACCGGAGTCTCCCCTTCAATGATCCATGCCTGAAAAGCTTCTTCTCCTTCCAGTTCGGGCATGCCGCTTACTTGAACGAGCAGGTCAACGTGCCCGTCTTCTGAAATAATGGTTGCCGAACCTTCTCCTGAAAAGAGAGCTTCATCTGCAGAAGCAAGATTTGAGGCAAGCAGAACGTCTGCCACGCCGTTTCCATCTTCCTCTTCTTCAAGAAGAGCTTCGTAGTCTGACGCAATGACATCCCGTTCCAAAGCAAGCTGCTCTGCTTCTTCTGCCAGTTGTTCTCTTTCCTCTGCGAGCTGCTGGTTTTCACTGAGTAAATAACCGTTCCCTGCCAAAGAAAGAAGGAGAGCGGCAGCGGCTGTGCCAGCGAGCCAGATAGGAGATGGACGTTTAAAAGAGTGGTTTTTTTCCTCATCTTTCTCTTTTTCCGGTGCTTCTGTATTTTCTTTGTTTTCTTCGCTGTTCCAAACGTTCGTCAGCACCCGTTCTTTCATTCCCTGCGGTGGTTCTTCTGCCTCGCTTAAAAAAGGAAGGTCTGCGGAGAGTTCTTCCCATTCCGAAAGTTCTTCCCGGCATTCTTCACAGCTTTCCAAATGCTTTTCAAACGCTTCTTTTTCCTCCTCCAGCATTTGTCCATTAAAGTATTCAATCAGTTTTTCACACTGGTGATTCGTCACTGCCAATCCCTCCTTTCTTCGTAAAGTTCATCTTTTAAATGCTTTAAAGCAAGCCGTATACGGCCTTTGACTGTGCCCAGGGGCACATTAACTTTTTCTGCTATTTTTTTCTGGGAATACCCTTTGAAGTAAAACAGATCGATAATAAGCCGCTGTTCTTCTTTGAGCGTACGCATTGCTTCTTTTACACGTTCGCCGCGGTGTTTCCATTCCACCAGTTCCTCTGTTCCTGGCTGGGAGTCTTCGTGTTCTGTTTCCTGGTGAATCACGTCTTCTGTAGTTTTTTTCTGTTTACGAAGGTAGTCAATGGCCGTGTGCCGGGTTATCGTAAGCAGCCACGTCGTGAATTTTCCTTTTTCTTCAGAATAAATGCCTTTTCCTCTCCAAAGCTTAATCATTACTTCCTGAACTACTTCTTCCGCCCCTGCGGCATTATAAACCATTTTATAGGCAAACGAATAGAGCAGTTTCGCATACTTGTCGTAAAGCATTTCCATCGCAGCTTCATCCTTGGCACGGATCCGCTCGTACAATTGTACGTCTTCGTGCTTTTCCATATGACCCTCCTTTTTCAGAAACACGCTTCTACTCCTATAAACGAAAGAAAAATAGGATTTGATCATCCTGGCGCAAACTTTTTATTAAGTGGAATGGAAAGTTAAAATTGATCACTTCGTTTCCGATCGGCTTAAGAGGCGGCCGCTATGTAAGTTTATCCTTCGTTTTGAAAGGAGGAAAGAAAATCGTTTTCCGTAACGTTTTAATTAAGTGATATATTCACTTATCCATTCTTAAGAATTTCCATGTTGGTTATTCGGGACAATAAATAATAGTAGAGCCGATAAAAGAACCCTACAAATATACTATCAGAATAATAAGGCGGAGAATAAAAAAATAGTAATGTATAACCCCTTTATTTATTCAAGTTAAAAAACCATGCAGTCTTTTCATCATGAATCAGAAACGAAAGGAAACCTGAATAACTGTTTTCCATAATAGAGAACATGGACAATTCGGAAAAATTGTTCTTATATAAAGAAATTCTACTTTTACTGCCGGCATTTTCTCCCGGGCGGATTTCCGCTGTACGTAGCTGCTTTTCCGAACGAAAAAGGAACCTACTCAAAAAAAATAAAAAAATCTGCAAAAAATATGATCCATCCGCTTTTCTTTTTCGTTGTCTTAAGTACAGAGGGAAATGGATATAATATTTTCCTCAAAAAATCGAAAGAAAGGTGATGAGAATATGGGAATGTTTAAGAAAACAGTTTTATCTTCCTGTGCAGCACTAGTACTTGCACCATCTATGGCAATGGCAGCGGATCACGAGGATCACGGAGAAAATTATGAAGAAGCAGGGGTTACCAGTCCGGCCGCGGATTTAAGAGCCGATCTGGATCATCTATTTTCCGAACACTTTGCCCTGACAGTAGCTTTTATGCAGAAAGCGTATGATGGAGAAGGAGATGCCGAAGAAGCGGGGGCAGCGCTGGACCAGAACACAGCTGAACTGACAGCCGCGATTGAATCTGTTTACGGATCGGAAGGCGCAGAAGAATTTGAACGTATTTGGCAGAGTCATATCAACTTCTTTGGAGATATGGTCGGAGCCGAAGCTGAGGGAGATGAAGAAGCCCGGGCAGAGGCAGAAGCCAACCTTGAAAATTATGTGCAGGAATTTTCCGGATTTCTGGACGCAGCTACCGAAGGAAACCTGCCTCAGGAAGCCGGGGAAGAAGCCATTACGGCACATGTGGCAGATGTAACGAATACGTTTGATGCCTATGCTGCTGGAGACCACCAGGAAGCATACGAGAATTTCCGCCACGGTTTTCATCATATGTTTGACATTGGTGTGAATCTCGGAGGAGCCATTACGGAGCAGATGCCGGAAGAGTTTGATAACACAGAGGTATCTACACCGGCTTCCGATCTTCGTTCTGACTTGAATCACCTGCTCTCGGAACATTTCTTCCTTGCTGTATTTGGAATGCAGAAAGGCCTTGATGGAGCAGATGATTTCGATGAAGCTCAGTGGGCACTTGACGAAAATACAGCCGACCTTACAGAAGCTGTCGAATCTGTTTACGGAGAGGAAGGAGCAGAAGCATTTGAACCCATTTGGCAGAGCCACATTAATTTCTTTGGCGACATGACAGGTGCGGAAGTAGAAGGTAATGAGGAAGCCCGGGCACAAGCAGAAGAGGATTTAGCTGAATACGTCGTAGAATTCTCTGCTTTCCTTGACGAAGCTACAGAAGGCGGCATTCCACAGGAAGCGGGCGAAGAAGCCATTTCTGCACACGTAGCAGATGTTACTAATACATTCGATGCCTATGCAGCCGGGAACTTTGACCGCACTTGGAATGAAGAGTTCCGTCACGGGTTCCACCATATGTTTGGACTGGGAGAAGTACTGAGCGGTGCGTTTGTGGCTCAGAATCCGGAAATGTTTGCTGAAGATAAAATGCCGGAAGAAATGCCTGCTACAGGTCTTGGGGGAAGCAGCTCGAATACAATGGTTCTTTGGGCGATGGTCACAACTTTCGCAGCAGCAGCGGGTGCTTTTCTATACGGACGGAAGAAAGTAAATACAGAACAATAAAATAAAAACAGACGACTGCACCAAACCTTACGGACAAACTGGGAAAAGAGAAAATCCTTCTCTTTTCCTCAGATTGTTGATTAAGTCTTATTGGTGGAACAATTATTCCAGCGTATAGCTTTCTCCTTCACTAACCGCCGGACATTCCGGAAGAAAAAGCAGCTCCTTGAAGGAAAAAAGAACGCAATCAACAAGTTTTTAGAAGAGAACTCTTCTTTTTATTTTTTGCTGAAGCTGAAGCAGGCGAGAGGCGAGATAGGACGAGCAGAAGATCCATTTCTTCCGAGCAGTGGGAGGAAGAAATGAGCTGAAGCCGGCCCGCCCGGAAAGCGTCCTGCGGAGGCGAAAGCAAAAAACTGTATATATAAATAGAAAACACTCTTTCACCTTTTTTTCGGGGAGTAACGAAGGGAAAACAACTTGTTTTTTCTTCGTTACTGTCTGAACGTACAAGACTTTCGGCAGAGATCGTTTTATTGAAAGGGGAGCTGTATGTATGAAACGTTTTTTATATCTCATTTTATACCCGATCATCGCGGGATCCATTGTAGTACTTAGTTTTTTTTTACGCAGGATCCGTTTTTTCTTCTGCTGGATCAGAAACGGAAATTCTTTCAGAAAGAGAAAACATACAAACGGAAAGTGATCAGGCAAACCTTTCTGAAGAAGAAGCAGGGGAATTTGAAAAAGTGGAAGAATTTCAAATTCATCCGGAAAACAGGGATAGCCAGAGACAGGAAGACAGCGAAGAATTTTCTGAACCAGAGCGTCAGGAACCAGTGGGACTGGAAATTCCTTCGGTTGGAGTCGGAGGGCCTGTAGAAAAAGTCGGGATTCTTGATAATGGACAGATGGGAGTACCTGACTCTGCAGAAGGTATCGGTTGGTTTGAACCGGGAGTGAAACCAGGAGAACAGGGAAACGCCGTAATGGCAGGACACGTGGACAGCCGTTCAGGACCTGCAGTTTTTTATGAGCTGAAGGAGATGGAAGCTGGGGATGAAGTGCATGTGACAGATGAAGAGGGAGGGACATTGACCTTTGAGGTGACGAAAGTTGCAAAATACGATCGTAGAGAAGCTCCTATTGAAGACATATTTGGCAGCTCGGAAGGACGTCATTTAAATCTTATTACGTGCACCGGAACATTCAATCAGGAATACGGCACCCATGATGACCGGCTGGTCGTTTATACGCAGCTGGTGGAAGACGAGTCTGAAAAACAGAACGCTCAACAAAAAGAACGGCCCTCTTCCCCTGAAAATGTTGAAATTCGGGGCAATCGGATCAGCTGGCACGCGGTAGATGAAGAGGAGGTTATTGGATACCGGGTGTATGTAGAATACGCCGACGGATCGTCGGAACAGGTTGACAGCATCGCTACGTATGAGCGTAAAACGTATATATCAGAAAACGTTGGAGAAGAGAAGCATTTTATTACCGCCGTCAGCAGGAAGGGAACAGAATCATCTCCATCGGAAAAGAAATAGGGATTCTTTCGTAGATAACTCCATTTTTCTTCCCGCTGCAGACAGAATCATAAGCTTGATTAATAAGAGCGAAGTTTTTGCCTGCAGGGTAAGTCATTGCGCCATCCGAAAGCAGCCCTGATGCATTAAAACACCCGCAGCGGAATACCGCCGCGGGCGTTTATTTTTATAAACCAATTATTCAAACAGTCCCGGCAGCCAGAGGCTCGTGCCCGGTACGAAGGACATAAGGAGAATAACGATAATACCTGTCAGGAAGTAAGGTGCTACGTCCTTGATCGTGTCTTCGATGTTGATTTTTGCGATAAAGCACGAAATAAACAGCGTCGCACCGACCGGCGGTGTGAACATGCCGAGGGCAAGTGTCACGAGCATAATCATCGCGAAGTGCATCGGATCCATCCCGATCGTTTCTGTCGCAATCGGCATGAAAATCGGAATAAATAAAAACAGGTTCGGTACGAGTTCCAGTACCATGCCCGCGACAAGCATGATCGCAATCATCACGAGAAGCAGTCCCCATCCGGGAAGGCCGAGTCCTCCGAGCGCCTCGGAGATTACTCCCGGCACTCCTTCGGAAATAAGCACCCACGTAAAGATCATCGACGCACAGATCGTGATCATAACAATCGCCGTTCCCTGTACCGTTTCCTTCATCGCAAACAAAATCTTATCCCAGTTCAAGGTCCGGTAGATCAATAAACCGACAAGAAGGGCATACACAACAGAAAGCGAAGCGGCTTCTGTCGCTGTTGCAATACCGAAAATGATTACACTGACGAGAAGAATCGGGAGAAGAAGGGCGAAGGATGCACTCCAGATGTTTCGTCCGAATTCCTTCAGTGTAGGGCGCGGTTCGCTCGGATAGCCGCGGCGGAGCGCAATCAGTACGGTCGTACCTAAGTATGCAAGGCCGACGATGAGTCCCGGAATAACTCCGGCCAGAAACATCGCGCCGACGGAAAGGTCAGCAAGCCAGGCGATAATGATCATCGTGCTCGAAGGAGGAATAATGATTCCTACAACCGAACTCGAGGCGTTAATCGCAGCCGCGAAAGGAGCGTCGTATTTTTTCCGCTTCATTTCCGGAATAAGTACACTACCTGTGGAAGCCGCGTCGGCAACGGAAGACCCGGAAACACCGGCCATCCCCATACTCGTCACGACCGACACACAGCCGAGTCCGCCCGGCAGCTGACGCACCATCGAGTCGGCAACTTTAATAATACGCTGGGCGATACCGGCCTGAATCATCAGGCTTCCGGCAAAAATGAAAAACGGAATCGCAAGAAAGGCGAATGACTGGGTGTTGGAAAAAAACCGCTGGGACATCATTTCCATCGGAAGCCCTGCAATAAGGAAATACAATAGAGCAGAAGCCCCCATGGAAAAAGCGATCGGAACCCCGATCAGAAGAAGAACGAAGAAGCTAATTATCATCAGCCACAGCATCGATATCCTCCTCCTCTCTTGGAACCGTCATTCTGCCGCGTACAATCCGGATAATATGATAAATAAGAACGAGTGAAATCAAGGCAAATGCAATAAGCATCGACGTACTGAGCCAGCCGCGGGAAATGCGCAGGACGGGCATGACCTGTCCTGCCTGATTTTCAGTATACAGCCAGGCGGCATACGTCATCATGATCGAGAAAAACAGCATGATCAGTTTGGAAATCAAAAACATTCCCTGCTGGACTTTCGGCGGCATCTTCCTCCGTAAAAAGGTTATCGCAAGGTGATTATCGTGAAACGTCACGGAAACGCCGGCAATGAAAATCATCCATGGGAATAAAAGCAGCGTCAGTTCATTCGAGTACACAAGCGGCAGTGAAAACACATAGCGGCTGAACACCTCGAGGAACACGACAGCCGTCAGGAGCGCCAGCAGCAGTGCCGACACAAGGTCAATACCGTAAATAGCGCCTCCCATCAGACGTTCCGCACGACTTTTTGGCTGAAATACAGTCATCGGTATCCTCCTTTTTTGGGAAAGCTCTGTTAAATTTTCGCGTTGGTAGATGCAGAAAACTTCGCTTCCGCTCTGCCGTGGAGGAGATCTTCCAGCTTCCTTGAGCTTACACCCTGCGGGAACTTCCAATCTCCTTCTTCCACGGGCCGGTTTCCGCTTCGTCTTGCGATCTATTCTAAGTGGAAACGCCTGCTTTTCAGGAGAAGAGTTTACCATTCACTAAAAGGGCACCAAGATGATTTTTGGTGACGCCTGCGGAAAAGAAAGCTGGAAGATACTCCCGGACGAAGGGCAGCCGAGAGTTTTCTCCGCGGCAGGTGGAAAGAGCTGTGGGTGCCCATCTACCAAAACGGAGCATTAACAGAGACATGGATGCAGTTAAAATAGCCCGATGAAAAATGAAAATATCTAACGCTGTGTAACGAAGGCGGGGACACCCGGAGGATCAGCGCCGTTCGAGAATCCATTTTGGCGGCCGGTTCTCCCGCCAAAATTAGTCGAGAACAAGCCCTCGGGTAAGCCCCGCCGCAAGTGCAGCAGCGTTATGCCTATCTCATAAACGAGCTATTTTCAACGCAGCTTTTTGAGAAGAAGGAGCTCCTTAAACGAACGGAGCTCCCTTTTCATATGGTATGATTATTCACTGCGGTAATCTTCGAGGAACTCCTGCATTCTGTTGATGATATCCTCGCCCATCACGTCTTCCATTTCTTCATACACAGGCTGTACTGCTTCCTGGAACGGCTCCAGCTCCGGATAGGAGACGACTTCAAATTCATCTTCCGCCCGCTCCAGTGCGGCTTCTTCTTCGTCCGCGATAAATTCACGTGCGGCGTGGCGGGCTTCATCCGCACCCTGGCGGATGATTTCCTGCAGATCTTCATCCAGTTCATCAAACAAATCATCGTGAATGATGAAGTAGGAATAGTAGTAGGAGTGGTTCGTTACAGACAAGTAGTCCTGCACTTCCTGCATGTTCTGATCGTAAATGGACGGGAGCGGGTTGAACTGGCCGTCAATAACTCCCTGGGACAGGCCGCTGTAAAGCTCTGTGTAGGCCATCGTAGAAACGCTTGCGCCGAGTGTGTTGAATGTTTCAATCAGGCTGGCGTCATCAGGGGAGCGGATCGTAAGGCCTTCCACGTCTTCCGGTTCTTCAATCGGACGCACATCGTTCGTAATCTGGGCGAAGCCGAGCTCGACGTCAGACAGGGAATAAAAACCGGTTCCTTCACTCAGCTCGAGCAGATGATCCCCGACATCACTGTCCAGTACGGCGTGGGCTTCCTCCGGACCTTCCGTTAAAAACGGGAGGGAGAGGGCGGCGTATTCCGGAACGACACTTGCGAGTTCATTCGCTCCGGGAAGCGCCATATCCAGCGCGCCGACCTGTACAGCTTCGATCATTTCCGGGGAAGTGGCATACGTTTCATTCGGGAAAAGTTCAAAAGCGATGGCGCCGTCGGATTCTTCCGCTACGTACTCAATAAACGCCTGGGCAGCGACACCTTTTGAATCATCTTCCAAACCGGAGTTCCAGCCGATCTGAAATTCATGCTCTGCCTCTCCGTCACCGGCTTCATACGTTTCACCTTCTTCGTTTTCCTCTCCGCCGTCGTTGTCTGCAGCTTCATTCGCATTGTTATCCGCCGCTGTATTGTCGTTGCCTCCGTTATTACCGCTTTCCACGCCGCATCCGGCAAGAAAGAGTGTCACCGCTGCTGTTCCGAGTGTAAGACGAACTGATTTTTTCATGAAATATTTCCCCCTTGGTTTTTAGTCTGTGCCTGTGTCATCACGGCTTCCGTCAATACTTTCAATACGTGGATCGTTTCCACACAGTCTGACAGCGACGACCATTCGGCGGGATGGTGGCTCACGCCGTCCCGGCTTTTCGTAAAGAGCATCGCAAAAGGAGCTTTTCTGCCGATAATCATCGCGTCGTGCCCGGCACCGCTCGGCAGAATGTACGGCTTCGTGCCGAGCGTTTTTTCGACCGCTTCCGCTCCGAGTGCGAGCAGCTCCTCCGGCACCGGCTGCGGAGGCGTCGACATCATTGTTTCGGTGGAAGTGGCAACCCCTCTGTCATCGGCGATGTACTGTGCCATCGCTTTCGTGCGGCGGATAACTTCGTCTCTCGCTTTTTGATCAATGTCCCGGATGTCCACAGTTAACGTCACTTCTCCGGGAATTACATTGACGCCGTTCGGTTTGACGTGCATTTTTCCAACGGTTGCTACAGCGGTGCGGCTGATCGCTGCCGGAATTTTTTCCACTTCGGTCACGAAACGGGAGGCGGCAATCAAAGCATCTTCCCGGTCGTCCATCGGCGTATTGCCGGCATGTCCGGCCCGTCCGGTAAAAGTGACTTTCAACCACGCCGGGCCGGCAATTCCTTCAACGACCCCGGTGGAGAGCCCCGCTTTTTCAAGACGCTTTCCCTGCTCGATATGTACTTCAAGAAAAGCTTCCACATCGGAAAAATCTTCTTCTGCCCGGCGGACTGAATCGAGATCGAGTCCCTGATCGCTCAGCACTTCTTCGTAGCTTCTGCCGGATTCGTCATTTAGGCCCGCTTTTTCTTCCAGGTTAATTTCACCGGTCATCGCGAGGCTTCCGGAAAGGCCGCTTTGAAACCGGGCGCCTTCTTCATCGCTGAAAACGACCGCTTCAAACGTAAGGGGAGGCTGTTCACCGTTGTCTTTCCACGCCTGGGCCACTTCGATGGCGGCAAGCACTCCAAGCGGTCCGTCAAAATGTCCGCCGTGCGGTACGCTGTCGAGATGAGAGCCGCTCATTACCCGTCGTCCGGGGAGGGTGGAGCCTTCAAGACGTCCAATAACATTTCCGGCTCCGTCACGGCGAACGATCATTCCCGCTTCCTCCATCCACGAAGCAGCAAGATCCTTTGCCTGTTTTTCTTCCGGGCTGAAAGCGAGCCGGAAGCTGCCGCCGTCTTCTGTACTTCCGATGGCGGAAAGTTCATCGAGACGGGAGGCAAGCCGTTCTCCGTTTATTCCTGAATGGGAGAGCGATGTGTTGTAATCATTTAATAGTTGTTGTTTCATCTGTTTCCTCCTGCCTTCATAATCGGTTGTTGCGTATTGATTATAGACTATTCAGAATATAATGACAGATACTATTTCGACAAAAAAGGACACGTCCTTTTGTCGGTTTCCGACAAAGAGACGTGTCTGGAGGCGCTATCTGGAAGTTTTCTGCATGTACTGCCGAATATAAAGGGCGAGCTGCAGTTCGAACAGCGTCCGCCCGTCGAGCGTGTCGATTCCGAGCAGCGTGCGAATCGTATTCAGCCGGTATTTCAGCGTATTGACGTGAATAAACAGCGCGTCCGAAGCCGCGCGGAGCGACTGGTTATGATCGAGGTATGTTTCAAGAGAAGGAAGAAGAGAAGCTCCGCGCTCTTTTTCATACGCTAGAATCGGCGTAAGCTTTTCTTCCACGTAGCCTTCCAGTTCGCTGTGCTCGAGACTCATAAACAGACGGTCCGGGCCGAGGTCCTCCGGAGACAGAATGCCGCCGCCGCTTTTCGCCGTTTCCGCGCATTTCAGGGCGTCCCGGTAGGACGTGCGGACGTGTTTCAAGTGCTTGACTGTCCGGCCGATCCCGGAAGCTGTCCGGACCTTTGCATAGCGCTCCACCTGGCCCGTGAATTCCTCCAGCCGGCGCCGGACAGTGGAGAGACTTTTTTCGTCCGCCGCTGTTAATGTAAACATAATCGTCAATTCCTGGCCGCGGTGAAGAATGTACGTATTTTCTTCGTCTTCAAGCAGCGTTCTCGTTAAATAGCGGAGGAGGGGGCTCGTTTCACCGGTTTCTACAGGCTGCATAAGGGTAATGTGTGCAACGATGTAATCCGCTTCGTTTACGTGATGGTACGGAAGAGAGGCGATCTGCATGTACGACAGATCCTGCCATTCTGAATCGAGCAGCGGTATCAAAAGCTCGCCCCGTGCAGCCGCCGCTTCAATAATGTCCCGCTTTCTTCTCGACATTTCCCCGGCAAACACGACGCTCGTCTGTTCAATAGCGAACCGGTCCAGCGGGTCCAGCCGGCTGCCTCCGTCCATCAGTACAGCGAGATAGCCGAGCGTCGCTCCTTCCGAGCGGATCGGAAAGAAAACCGCCTGCTCAGAGCCGTGCGGAGTTTCCCACTGGAAGAGGGAAGGGTTATTACTGCTTACCGTATTAATCACGGCTTCTTTTTCTGTTTCCAAAAGCGTTAAAGCACTGCTTTTTGCTGCGGGGGAGGAGCTTTCCATAAGATCGAACACATCGTTGACGAGGAGGACTTTTTCATCGATCAAATCCGCAAGCGTACGCGTAATGTCCCGCGTACCGCCGCGGGCGAGCGCTACGTTGGACAGCGCTTCGTGAATCATCTGCGTCCGCTCGTTGCGGGCGAAAAGGATGGCGTTTTCAATCGCAATGGAAGCCTGGGACGCAAACGTTTCCAAAAGCTCCAGGTCCTCTTTATTGAACGTGATTTTTTCATCGAATGCATCCACTGTCAGCACACCGATCGCTTTATCGCGTACGATCATCGGAACCGACAGCACGCTCGTCGGGAGAAAGTATCCGCCGAGCGCTTTTGTATAGGCCTCCCGGGATTCGGGACGGATATTTGTCATCATTTTCTCTGTTTCTTCCGTAGACCGGAAAATGTGCCCCTTTCTCGAAGCAAACACCGAGCCGCTCATACCTTCCCCGGGAGCGAGAACAGAATGCCGCATTTCCCCGAGCTTAAAATAGCCGCCGGTCATCCGGATGCGGAGCTGGTCGTGATCTTCATCGTATAGAAACAAAAGAATCCCGTGGGCGCCGTCGATCACACGGCTCACCTCGGTCGTCAGCTGCCGAAGCACCGTCTCCAGGTCGAGAGAGGACGTCAGCGTTCTTGCCGCACCGATCAGGCTCATCAGCTTTTGGTTATGTTCCATGCCATCTCCTTCTTTCTGCGCGTATATCTGAGTTGTTTTGAATGTCAGACGATACAGAGTCTTTTCTTCTATTATAAAGGAGGAAAGAGAAGGGACAACAGGTGGAAGCAGGTTTATTCATGAGACGTCTGCTTTGCTGCCTGCAAAAACCGGAAATTTCCTATACGACCCGATTCGATTAATCGAAAATTACCAGCCGGCCGTAGACCAGAGTGAATCGTCAGCGGCTGAACGGGGCAGAAAAAAAGAGCAGCAGAGCGGGGAATACTCCCCGTCCTGCTGCTCTATCCAGTGCAGAAAGTGCTGCCGGATCCTTACTCTTCCAGTTTTCGTTTTCCTAAGTCGTCTAATATTTGCGGGTATTGGTTATCCAGTTTATACATCCACAGCAGAATCACCTGGAGCACAGTGAACAGCAGCGGAAGGTGAATATTTAATGCAAGAATCATTTGGTTTGCGGCGGCTGTCTGTTCAGCCAGCGCTCCCTGGTACCCGCCGAATGCAAGCATCCATCCGATCAATCCGCCGCCGATTCCAGTACCGACTTTCATGCCGAAACTGGCCGCGCTGTTCACGAGTCCGGCTGTCCGGAAGCCCGTTTTCCATTCGCCGTATTCCGTCGTGTCGTTAATCATCGCATATAAAAACGTGATAACCGGAATTAATCCGAATCCCTGGATGGCATTCCCTGCTAAAAAAATTGTTAGATTAGCGGGGTCAATCATTTTAATAAGCGAACCGAAAATCGCGATGATGGAAACAACTAAAGCAATATTTCGTTTGCCGAATCTGCCCGCCAGTTTTCCTACAAAAAAGAAACAGATAATCGTCGGTAAAAATAACGACAGGGCAAAGAACGAAAAATAACTGCTGTTTCCTAAAATATAGGTCGCGTAGTAGATGCCGGCACCAGTCAAAAGCGCATTCAGCGTATAAGCGAGAACGCAGTAAATCGTAATAATAACCCAGAACTTATTTGTTAACAGCGCCTTGAATTCAATTTTAAAAGGGACGGTCTTTTTCGGCTCGGTGGCCGGCTGCACATCGACCCGCTCTGTCGTTGACCGGAAGGACATAAAGCACGTAATGATGATAATAAGACCGATCGCAAGAGCAATCGTTGTCCAGCCCAGCCCGCCGCCGATAGCACTTGCAATCGGTTCCGCGAGTGTCATAACTAAAATCGTGCTGAGCATCGTGAACACGCCGGTATACACATTAACGAGGGAGCGGCCTTTCGGATCCTGCGTCATCAGGCCGAGCAGCGTTTTGTAAGGAATCGAAATCGCCGTATACGTTAAAATAAGCAGGATATACGTGACGTACGCATAAATGATCTGGCCGGTCATGCTGATGTCAGGCACAGCAAAGAGGAGAACTCCCGATACCGCGAACGGAACTGCCATCCAGAGAATCCACGGCCGGGCTTTTCCATGTTTCGATTTTGTCCGGTCCACGACCGATCCCATGCCTATATCAGTCACGCCGTCGAGCAGGCGGGAGACAAGCATGAGCGTTCCCACGACTCCGGCAGAGATACCGACAACATCCGTATAGTAAAACGCGAGAAACGTTCCGACCATCGTCCAAATTAAAATAATCCCGAAAAAGCCCATCCCGTAATGAAGCATTTCCTTATGGCCCGGCCGCTCCTGCTGGGCTGCCTGCCTTTCCTGCTGCAGAGCCTGTAAAGCCGCGACATCCTGTTCCTGTTTCGCCGACATGCCATCTCCCCATTTCTAATAATTAGATATACTGACCAGTTGGTATGTAACTGTTATAAGTATAATGTAATTATTTTGAAAATTCAATACAATTCAATGAAAGAGGTTGATAGTTTCCGTATGCCCATTAATAACCGGGACTGGTCACAGGGGGAAACAGGAAGGTGATGATACAAATAACCTTTTATGAACGATGAAAGCAGGAGGTGCAAGTTCAAGCAGAAGATCCGGAGCAGCTTCCCGCTGTTATTTACCAGTCATGCAGAGGCTGAACTTTTACGGACCAGCGGAAAGGAACTTAATTTTTACGGAGGCTTCCAGTGGCGGAAGCAGAAGGGCATATTTTTGAAACGAACGAAGTCCGATCAGAGGCCTGTTTCGGTTAGGCCCCCTAATTCTGGACACGTTCTCACTCATTCTCCATGGGTCTGTCTTTTTCGTTTTTTCGTTATCAAACCCATAGTTCTTGCCGGGGAAGACGACCTTCCATGGTTTGTTGATGAAA
>NZ_PZJJ01000021.1 GCF_003044065.1 Alkalicoccus saliphilus | reverse complement strand
TCCCAAATGATCCTAAGACCATTATCTAGAAATATCTCGAGGTGTCCAAGAGGAAAGTATCCTTGAGAAGAAAGCAAGAGAAATTGATAAGTTCCAAAGGGACTTAAACATACTATACGAGGAGGGACGTTCATGAAAGCAGTACTTTTTGATTTTGACGGGACGCTCGCTGATACACTGCCGGTATTGTATCATTCGTTCCGCACCGTATTTCTGGAATTTGATGGGCAGGAATATTCCGATGAGGAGATCCGCAGTATGTTTGGTCCTCCGGAAACAATAATTATTGACACAAAGGTACAGCACCCGGATAAAGAAAGTGCCAGAAAGCTGTTTTACGAAACGTATGAAAAGAAACATCAAGAGCTCGTTAAAGAAAATGCAAAAGTAACCTATCTCCTGGATCAGCTCTCAGAAAAAGTACAACTTGGAATCATTACCGGCAAAGCACGGCGGAGTTTGGAAATTTCTCTCCGGGAACTGCGGATGGAGCAGTATTTTGATGTGCTTGTACCCGGGGATGAAGTGGAAAAAACGAAGCCCGCGCCGGAAGGTATCGAAAAAGCATTGAGAAAGATTGGAGTTAACAAAAAGGACGCTGTCTTTGCCGGCGATAGTGACGGTGATATCAATGCTGGACTGGATGCCGGTGTGGAAACCGTGGGTGCCCTCTGGCTTCCTAATGTTCAGCAGACAAGTTTTGACAGGCAGCCGGACCGGATTTTTAAAGATGCCGGGGAATTTCTTACTTTCTGTCTGGACAAAATCGAGGATAATGAGGCATCAGAGTAAGTATTGTACTCCAGAGTGAAATCTGTTCTTGCAATTCGGCTTTTCAGCAGTGAATAATAGAAGTATACAATTTCAGCAAAAAGGAGGAAAGACGATGCGCCGCATATTGCTGCTGGCCGCAGGGCTGCTTTTTTTAGGAGCCTGTGAAGCGGAAGAAACAGTGAAAGAAGATGATTATGAGACGTTTAAAGATAAAGTAAATGAAGAGAGCTTCACGGGCTTCGTATACTTAGGAGAGAAATGGGAAATGGAGCAGGCAGAGTATATTCCCATGATTGCGGAAGTTTTCCAGGAAACAGGAGCTGTCCTGTATTACGGGGATCTTAACAGTATGGAAAACGTAACGAGAGAAAAATTCAGCGGCGACCGGATCGATCCTGATATTTATCTGCCGGTAAATCGTCTGGCTTACATTAAAGAAGGGGAAGTTGTTTCAGAATGGGGAGCCCGCGAAGGCCGCGACCCTGAAGAAGTCGAAGAGCAGATTCGTCACTTTATCGATAAATACAGTAGTGGAAACTATGATCATAAAAAAGAATAATGGTTAATAACAAAAAAGTACCGGACTGCCGAAATATCGGATCCGATACTTTTTTATGTTTAGTCTATCTTGAAATAAAGAGAAACGCTCGCTTTTCTTTCCATTCTCCTTTAGGTGGGAGTGGATCTTCTAAAGCTGTTTTTAGTTCATCTGCAGCTCAAGGGTACCATAATCGCCGGCAGTGACAACCTGGTTTCTGCCGTTGCTTTTAGCAGCGTAAAGGGCTTTATCTGCTTCTGCTATTAATTCGTGAGCCGGGGACGTTTCCGGGTGGGAAGCTGCCCCGATAGATACAGTAATATGAATGGTTTTACCGGTTTCAAGTTCAAAAGAATTTTTCTCCACGGCAGCACGGACCCTCTCTGCCGTAGTATATGCTTCCTCCAGCGTCGTATCAGGCAGCATTACAGTAAACTCCTCCCCGCCGTTCCGGCTCACGATGTCTTTTTCCCTGACGTTATGCTGGATAAGCGTCCCAAGCTGCTGCAGGACCACATCACCTTCCTTATGTCCGAACGTATCGTTAATATTTTTAAAATAATCGATGTCGATATAAAGAAGTGAAAGGTTTTCTTTGTTTTTTTCTGCTTCGTTTGTTAAAAAGTTGTACTTTTCGTCAAATTGACGCACATTGTGCAGTCCGGTCAAACTGTCAGTCAGTGAGTCTTCCCTATAACGCTTCACAAGTATCTGCATTTCGCGGGTGGACTCTATCGTGTAAAAAGCAACCGCTCCGGCCAAATAGGATATTCCCCAGAATAAAGGCACTAGAAAAAGTAATGTCTGGACGTCCTGGAGCAGGTAGAGAATCACTACAGTGAAAATAATGTTCGAAGAAGTAAGCATGGCGGTAATACGGGACTTTCTTGTCGGCAGCTTATTTACGAGCAGGGCGGATATAGTGACAGCAGCGATTAAAAGCATGGCGGTGACAGAAGAGACACTGACGCTGATTAAAAAGCGTCCGCTGATGATCAATCCCATCGTTATCAAAGCCGGAATCGCCCCGCCGTAATAAGCGGTCAGGAGGACGGGAATATGCCGGAGATCCACCATTGTTTCTCCGAATTCCATACTGTACTGCATCAGCAGGTTGGAAAGAAGTCCCGCCATGATCCCCATAAACAGTTTCAGGCGAAGTGAAACAGTATTATACAAAACAGAGGATTTTGTAAAGTGAGTATACAAAAACAAACATGCCATTAAAATGGCCAGATTGGAAATCAGCTCTTTAAAAATCATAAAGGGATCCCGGTAAATGTATTAAATGTTTTTAAAACATTTGTATGGTAAAAGTATAGCATAAAGTTTATATATGGCAGGTAATTATCCTATTATTTTCCTTGCTGAGGCAGTGATTTTTACGTACTAAGCGCTGTCCTTGATTATTGAGATCATTAAGTGTTTTAATATAGTATTTTGCAAACAATGAAATTTTTGTTTATGATGGATGATATAGAATATCCACTAGGGGAGCCATATGGCTGAGACGAAGTTTACTTCGGACCCTTTGAACCTGATCTGGTCAATACCAGCGGAGGAAAGTGGCGGTTGTATGCGGATTAATGATTAAGCGCAGCAGCTTCTCTTTCCCCTGGGACAGAGAAGCTTTTTTGTTCCGGGGTGTGGATGTTCTTCCTATTCTATCGTAGGAGGAAGATATCATGAAATTTTCAGAAAAGCTGAGACAGGAGGCGGATCCGATTTATGAAGCAATTTTTAAGCATCCGTTTGTCCAGGGAATCGCAGAAGGCAGCGTACCGAAAGAAGCTCTCATTCACTACGTAAAGCAGGATTACGAATATTTAACAGCTTTCTGCCGCATTTACGGAATGGCTGTATCAAAATGTGAAAACAGAGAAGAGATGTCCTTCTTCCAGAACCAGATTGGATTTATTCTGCATGAGGAAATTCATCCTCATAATAATTTTTGTGAAGCGGCAGGGGTGCGGTATGAAGACCTTCAAAAAGCTCCGCTTGCACCGACGGCCCATCATTATACGAAGCACATGCTGGAAGCTGCTGCCGGCGGAACGCTTGGTGAAACATTGACGGCACTTGCTCCATGTCCCTGGACGTACTGGGAGATTGGAAGCCGCCTCATGAAGGAAGTGGATCCTTCTCCAAATCATCCTTTTTACGACTGGATTACTTTTTACGCCGATAAAGAGGTATCGAAAATTACGAATACTTTTAAAAAATTGATCGACGAGTGTGCAGAGAAGGCCGGAGAAAGAGAGCGGGAGCAGATGTGTGAAAATTTTCTCGTGAGTGCACGTCTGGAGCACCGTTTCTGGACGATGGCTTATGAGCAGGAGACATGGGAAATGGTGAACTCCTCTTTGAACCAGGGCAGAAATTAGACTAAAGAACTAATTTTTAAAAAAATATATAAAACGATTATTAATCACCTTTCTTAGTTTAATAAATGCTTTAAGCGGAAAAAGACATATATAACCGTTACTATGTCATTATTACAGGAGGATGATATAATATGGCAAAACGAGTTATCGGTGTTTACGAAGGTGAAATAGAGGCGAAGGAAGTAGTAGAGAGTCTGGAAAAAGAAGGATATCAGCCGTTTGAAGTTGTTTTGATGACTAACGATGCTGATACTACTTCATGGCTGCGTGATGAGACTGATGCGAAAGTTGATTCGGCCGACGCCCACCATACGCAGACAGACGGGGACAACGCTTCGTTCTGGAAGAAAGTAAAAGAAGCTGCCAAAGGAAACATCTCCTTTCACGGCAAAGATCTCGATAACAGCGGTAAATCGCTTGTAGAATACGGCTTAACTCCGGAACAGGCCGACGTGTATAAAAGTGAGATACAGGACGGGAAAGTGCTCGTACTTGTTCCCGAAGAACCGAGTCAAAAAAAGCAGTCGAATTAACGAAAAAGTCACTGTAAATATTTCTTGAAAGCAGAAAGAGACGAAGCGTCAGCTTCGTCTCTTTTCTACATATCTGATGAATAATTTTCGAAAGGGTCGAAGAAGAATTGTTTTAAAAAATCAGAAAACGAATAACTGCGAAACAGAAAGGGTATAGAGAAAAGAGATTCAATCAAATATACAAGGAGTGTCCTGCTTATGAAAGAAGATTTTATTAATGATTCACGTCTGAACAGCCTTCCCCGCGCAGAAAAAGAAGAATACGATAAGCTGACGAAACAAATAACCGATGAAAAGAAAAAGTTGGAAGTGGACTTTCCGGGAGAACCGGAAGACAGGCTGGCGATTGAGCATCAAATTGAATTACTGGAAGAAAAGAGACAAAGAATCCTGCTTTAAAAGCAGGGTTCTTTTTTTGTTCAGTTTTTTAGTCGGAATCTTGTTATTAAAAATTCTGCTCACTTTCTTTTCTACTTTATTTCTTATTTGATTGAGTCATTAACATCTTTACAAAATGTTAATAATTCAAATACAAAGAATTTACAATGAGTTGTTATGGTTACTTTTGGGATAAATAATAACTTAATGAATTAGGGAGATGATGACTTTGGATGTACAGTCAATACTGTTTCTCTTCTTAGGAGGACTGGGAATTTTCCTCTTTGGAATTAAATATATGAGTGACGGTCTGCAGAAAACGGCAGGAGAAAAGTTAAGAAAGATCCTGGAAGCTGCAACAAAAAGCCCAATCCGTGGCGTCTTTGCGGGGATGATGGTAACTGTGATGCTGCAGACCTCCTCCGGTTCTACCGTTATGATCATAGGGCTCGTAAACGCCGGTCTTTTAACTTTCCGGCGGGCGATACCCATGTTTCTCGGTGCGAACCTCGGCACGACCGCTACAGCTTTTTTAATTTCTTTTAAGATTGGCGATTTTGCTTTACCAATATTATTTTTAGGGACGTTTTTAATATTCTTTTTCAACAAAAAAAGAATTAATAACATCGGCCAGGTTATTTTTGGTTTCGGAATGATTTTTCTGGGACTAAACACAATGTCAGAGGGACTATATCCGTTCAGGGACTCCCAGGCATTTGTTGATATGATGGCAACATTTGGGCAGAATCCAATTTTAGGAGTAATTGCAGGAACCACATTTACTATTATTGTGCAGAGTTCCACTGCGGCTATAGGGGTACTTCAGACAATGGCAGTGGATGGGCTCGTAACACTTGATCAGGCGCTCCCTATATTGTTTGGAGATAATATTGGCACAACAATAACAGCGGTGATAGCATCTATCGGTGCGACGGTGGCAGCCAAAAGGGCAGCGATGATTCACGTTATATTCAACGTAACCGGTACGATTATGTTTTTGATCATACTTCCTATAGTTCAGGCAGTAGTCATCTGGATGTCGAGTACATTTGGAGGCGATATTGCACGGGAAATTGCTTACGCTCACGGCCTGTTTAACTCGGTAAACGTAGTGCTGCAGTTTCCACTCATTGCTTTTTATGCTTATATCGTAACGAAACTGATCCGGGGAGATGAAGATATTATTCAGCACGGTCCAAAACATCTGGAGCCGGGCCTCATTCAGCAGCCGACATTTGCTCTGGAAAAAGCCAGGCAGGAAGTTGTGCATATGGGCTCCCTTGCAAAAGAAAACGTAGCCCACTCAACAAATATGCTTCTCAATAACGATTTAAAAGAAGGAGAGCGGACAAAAAGAAAAGAAGAGATTATCAATGACTTAAACACTCATATAATGGATTATCTTACGAAAATTGGTGTACGGTCACTGAATCAGGAACAGTCTTCAATGAACTCTCAGCTTATGCATAACGTAACGGACATTGAGCGGGTAGGAGACCATTGTGAAAACTTAATGGAGCTTTCCGAATACTCCATTGCTCATAAAATCAATTTTTCAGAAGAAGGAACGAACGAATTGAAACACATGATACACGTAACTTCTGAGGCTTTCGGATACGCCCTGGAGGCATTGGAAAATCATGACATTGGGGCGGCTATGAAAGTGCTGGAACTTGAAGGTCAGATCGACTCACTGGAGAAAGAAGGACGGAAAGCTCATGTTAAACGTATGAATACAGGCGTGTGTACTGGAGCGAGCGGCATGGTGTTCCTTGATATGCTGAGCAATCTGGAACGTATCGGCGATCATGCATCCAACATGGCTGAAAGTGTTATTCAAATGAATCAGGAAATATACGGATCTGCTGCCGGAGGGAACGAGTAAGCAGCTTGGAATCAAGCTGAGTTAATAAACTCTTTTGCCTTCAGTGGTGCTGGAAACGGTCATGACATATTTGTTATGGCCGTTTTCAGAATACAGACACAGCAGTTTTCAAGTTTATGAAGAGTGAATATATCAGAACGTTTTTATGTCATTTCCGCCGGAGCAGAAGTAGAACAGCGAAAAGCAGCTTGTAATATTCGTTATTAGTGGAGGGGATATGTTAGATGAGAGGGAAGACAATTCTGGTAATAGAAAAAAATAATTTTTGTAGAGAAGAAATCAAGGATGCTTTGAAAGCAGCGGATTTTGATGTCTGGGAAACAGGAAACAGTGAAGCTCTTTTCGGACCGCTTTCTCATCTTTCTCCAGACGGTATCGTACTCGATGGAAATATGAAGGATAAATCAGGAAAGTTGATCAGCAGCAGAATCCGTGAGCTCATGCCCAATGTCCCTCTTCTTGTAACGACAGAAAATCCTGAGGAGCTGGAAGTTGTTCTTCATCTTGAGAGAGGAGCAGACGACTGCATGTTGAAGCCCGGACGGCCCCGGGAACTGGTCAGCCGGATAAGAACACTTCTGCATAGAGCACCGCTCGATCAACCGGCAGGAGAAATATGTCTGCCGAGCGGGGTAATTACGAACGGAGACATTAAAGTCAACCTTTTGAATCACAAGGTATATGGAGAGGAAAAAGAGCTTGCCATGAGTTCAAAGGAACTTGCTCTCCTTACATTTCTCCTCCTGAATCAGAACCGGTCATTTACAAGAAAAAAGTTATTGGAAGTTGTAATAGATAAGAAGGAAGAACGCTCCTTCCGTGTGATTGATGCACTAATCAGCCGGATCCGGGAGAAAATAGAAATAAATCCCCGTCGCCCTAGGTATATTAAAACTGTCCGTAAAAGAGGGTATATGATGGAATCAATACCTGACGCGAAAAAAGAAGAATAAAAAAATTCCCTTCTGTTGTCTTTTGACAGCGGCCTCCGCACGGCGGTAAAATAAGTAACTGCTGAACGAAAGATTGACAGCTCACAACGTATACTTCCTGGAAAACTAAAAGGATATCATAGAGAGGGGAAAGGAAATTGACTTCTGAAACGATGAAGGCCACGGTGCACGAACTGGATTACAAAGGATCCGGTCGGGCGGAAGTGTGGCGTGAAAACGAGAAAGGAAACTTAAAAAAACTGAAACTGACAATTCCCCAGACGCTCCCGGGGGAAGAGGTCCAGGTTACCGTGCCGGCACGAAGGCTGAAGCGGTGGCGGACAGATGCAGATAAAATTATCGCTGCGCACGAAGAACGGGTGGAACCTCCCTGTCCTCACTTTGTGAAGTGTGGCGGCTGTGTATGGCAGCACTGGCAGTACGAAGGACAGCTGAAGGCAAAGACGGACTATGTCAAACGTGCATTGGAAAACGTAAACTTTGATCCTTCCCTGGTCCGGGATACGCTTGGCATGGAGGAACCGTGGCACTACCGGAACAAAATGGAATTCACCTTTGCACCGGATGGTTCTCTCGGTTTGATGGAGCAGGGGAATTTCCGTAATGTAATTCCTTTGGAAACATGTTTGATTGCCGGCGAGGACATGGTGAAAACGGCAATGGAAACAGCGGAATGGGCGGAAGAATACGCCCTGGAAGGGTACGATAAAGAGGAGCATACCGGTCTGCTCCGGCATTTGATGGTCCGTCAGTCCTTTGCGACAGGCGAAATTATGCTCGGCGTCTTTGCAACAGAATCTCCGGAAGGACGGCTTAAAGAAGCAGTGAATGCATTCGTAAAACGCATCGAAAACAAGTTTCCCCAGGTAAAAAGCATCATGTGGCTCGAAAACCGGGACTGGGCGGACCGTGCCCAGTCGGAAGAGACGCATCTTCTTTCCGGCCGGGACTTTATTTACGACGAAATGTCCGGATACCGGTTCCGGCTCTGGTTCGATACGTTCTTTCAGACAAACCCGCTGCAGGTGCAGAAACTGGTGGATCTTGCACTTGAAATGGCTGAGCCGAAGAAAACAGAAAAAATGATGGATTTGTTCTGCGGAGTTGGAACGTTCTCGCTTCCATTTGCAGATAAGGTCGGATCACTGGCGGGAATTGAACTGGTGGAAAGTTCCATAGCCTCTGCAAGAAGAAATGCTGAAGAAAATAACGTAAACAATACGATATTCCTTGCCAATAACGCAAGAGAAGGGATCGAACAGATGCTGGAATCGTTCGGACGTCCCGAACTGCTGCTTCTTGACCCGCCGCGCTCCGGAGCCGGAGGCAAAGTAATGCGGAAAATCGGGCGGGCTCGGCCGGAACGCGTCGTATACGTTTCCTGCAATCCGGATACGTTTGCAACAGATATTAAAGAGCTTGAAGCCTTCGGTTACGAACTGAAAACGGTACAGCCGGTGGACTTGTTTCCTCAGACTGTACACGTCGAGTGCGTGGCGAGACTTGAAAGAAAAGACAGCTGAAAATTAACAGAATCGGATAAAACCCGATGAATAATTTCAGTTTGCATTTTTATTTCTGTACCTGCGAAAGGCATAAAGCAAAATAAGGACCGGCTCACCTGTCTGTTTAACAGACAGGAGCCGGTCCTTTTTTGCTGATGTTTATTCTACAGAAGAGGCGATCTTTTCTATAGAGGCCTTAACGGTTGCTTTATCTCCCCCGCAGTAGAACGCTGCGAGAAGTTCATAGGAAGCTCTCAGATCGATCAAATAACAGTCGTGCGTTTCCGTATTGTATACAAAATGGCTGACTTCCTCTCCGGTGGAACCATCGAGCACTTTATAATGTTCAAGATCAAATAATTCACGGATGCCGGCCTGGGACATTTCCATAAATTCTTCCCTTGATACTTTTCTTTGCGCAGTGAATATTTTACTCATATCCATATTAAAACCTCCAAAAAATTAAATTTATATGAGAGGGGAGAGGACGCATATACCCTAACATTCATAAGAGAGCGGCAGAAAAACCCATCCTTCCCACTTTAACTCACACAAATGTATTATAAAGTATTGGGGATTTATAATAAAATAATTAGGGCTTTAGAAGAAGGAAGGAATTTCATAAGTTTTTCAGAAAAGGTTATTTGAGCACTGTAAATGATTTTTGCTTCAGAAATCACCGATTTTTCGTAAATTAGCGTTTTAAACTGGGCTTACTGTCATATGTACACGAAGGTATGAATAGTTGTGAATGCTCATCAGCATTTGGGGAATGTATATAGTTTCTATAATGCTGGTTTATAGGTGATAAAATGAATGGAGTAACAGCTGTTGAGAATGGGGAGGTAATGTATGTTTATAAGAGAAGCAGAACTTTCGGATGCAGATATTATCCGTAACCTGATGTGGGAAGCCTTTTCCATTTATAATAATGATAATCCGCCGTCCGGAGCTGTGAAAGAGACAGCAGAGACAATCAGGGAAGGTTTAAACAATGGAGAAGAAGCGTTGATAGCATTTGTAGATAACGAACCGGCAGCAGTAGTACGGTATACGAAAAGAGATCACGGATGGTACTTTTTCCGGCTCGCTGTGCATCCTTCCATGCAGGGTGGAGGTCTTGCAAAATCACTCATTAAAGCTCTGGAGGATCATTTTCTGACGCTCGGGATTGATTATCTTTACTGTAAAGTACGAAAAGATACGCCGGAAAACATTGCAAAATATGAAAGCTGGGGCTATCAAATTTTTGAGGAAGAAACGATTCAAAAGCCGGGGAAATCGCCTATTGAAGTTGTATCGATGGAAAAAAGGCTTTACCGTGCCGAAAGTTCAGGGTAGTTGATTACGTCTGGAAGAGGAATACAAAGAATACCTTAAAGACGCGGAGAAGTTTCTTAAGCAGGCAGGGTCGGTGTGTAAGATCAATTCCGTGCCGCCTGGCCGGCAGAAGGAGGAAGCATAGTGACAAAAATGATAATAAGAAAAGCAGTAACTGAAGATATTTCATCTATACAGAACATTGCTTATGAAACGTGGCACGATACTTACGACGGAATGATACCGAGAAATGTACAGAATAAATTTCTTGGCAGAGCCTATTCCGATGAAAACATGCCAGGAAGAATTGCAAGAACTTCTTTATTTGTAGCTGTAGATAAAGAACAAATCATCGGCTTCGCCAATTTCTTTTACAAAAATCCTCAGGAGGCAGAATTAGGAGCACTTTACGTCCTTCCTGCAGCACAGGGGAAGAAGGCTGGTACTAAGCTGCTGGAAGCAGGCATACAGGAGAAACCAAGCCTCCGGGAAATTTATGTGGAAGTAGAGCGTGAAAATGTAACAGGAACTGCTTTTTATGAAGCCCGGGGTTTTAAATTGCTGGAGGAATACGAAGAAGAGCTTTATGGCCATAAACTCCAGACAAGACGGATGAAGCTGGCTTTACCTGAATAGTATAGATTATCAGTCATTTGGAAAAATATAGTATTTAATGGAATTTTTCACTAATAGACTTTGTGGAATGTTATAATATAAGTTCATTCATCACGCAGACACCTGACGAGGGATACTCCACTACGGAACGGAGGAAACTGTATGAAAGTGAACTTTGGAAATGTAGCGGACAATTACAGCCTGTACCGGAATGACCTCCCGGCAGATTTTATTCCGGCTCTTATAATAAGAGGGTACGAAATTAAAGGGAAGAAGGCAGCTGACCTTGGTGCAGGGACCGGAGTGCTGACAAGAGCTCTATGTGAAGAAGGAGCAGATGTGACTGGTATAGAACCTTCCAGGGAACTTATTAAAAAGGCAGAAGAACAAAATAAAGAAGAGGGGACGCAAATCAAATATAAATACGGGTGTGCTGAATCAACGGGCTTGAGAGACGAACATTTTGATTACGTTACAGTGTTTAGAGCGTGGCACTGGTTTGACCGGCAGAAAGCTCTAGAGGAAATCAGGAGAATTTCAAAAAAGAACAGTACGTTAATTGTTGCTGATTCCGGATTTGTCTCCAAGTCAAAAGTAATTAGAGATACTATGGACATAGTTGGTAAATATAAACACGGAGGAAAAATAATACCGGCCGGAGCAAAAGCCGAAGCCGGTCAGGTCATTAACGGATTTCCAGTCGATTGGTTCCGGGAATGGCAGGATGCACATTTTGATCTGCAGGAAATATATAAGTTCACTTACGATGTGCTTTTCACAAATGAAGACTGGTGTGGAAGAGTAGGATCGCTTTCGTGGATGGCAGAATTTGAAGGGAAGAAGCAGCAGGCTATTTTAAATGAACTGTATGATCATCTGCTTTATACTTTCGGGGAAACAGACCATAAAATAGAACACAGCTGCTTTACGGCTGTTCTTAAACGAAATCCGGATCCGGTCGATCAGATGTATTAACACAGTACACTGCCAGCATTTATGGAATGTTAGAGCCATATGCTTTGCTGGTAATTAACTTAATAAATCCGGCATGAAGTTCTTATTATGTCTTCATAAAATCAGAAAAGGATACAGAGCGAAGTTGTCGCTCTGTATCCTTTTTAGTTTAGTTTATTATACTTTAAGATAGAAGGAAAATCAGCTGCTACTGCTCTGTTTTTCTTGTTCTGCGGCCCATTACAAGCACTCCGCCTGCTGCTGCAGCAAGGAGCAGTCCTGCAGCAGTCCATATCGGCTGGTTTGTTGCTGTAGCCGGTAGTTCATCGCCTTCTTCAACCTCTCCGGCTTCATCTATTTCTTCCTCAATCATTTCTTCAATATCCACAGCTTCTTCCAAAACTTCTTCCGGAATATCGAAGTCTTCCACTCCGTTAAAGTTATGGAACTCCATGTCCATTGTCTGATCCATGGAAACTTCCATCCCTTCTGCCTGAAGCTCCATTGTCAGGTCAATGGAAGCCTGAGTGAGGTAATAACTTTCCTGATCCACGTACAGTTCATAAGAGAAATGGGAAATATCAAGCTCGTCCATCATATCCTCCATGCCTTCTTCCTCACCGTAAAGCTCTTCACCATACTGATCCATAACATCCTCCAGCTCATCTCCGCTGCCGGAATAGGAAATTACGTAGTATCCGTTTTCTTCTTCAAGCTCCAGATCATCACCCCAGACCATCGCTTCATCCATCTGATCTCCCGGGTCATACATATTGGCATCGATGCCCTCATCAATCTTGTACCACCCTCCGTCACCGTCCTCTTCATAATAGCCTTCATCTGTAATGTAGGAAGTGCGCGTCTGTTCCCCTGAACCGTCCGGCATCTGATCTGTTGTTTCCTGACGGATTTTCAAAGGATCCAGAATGACATCCTGCTTCACTGTGGATTGAACATCAATATCTTCCTCACCGTCGCCCATGGACATATCGATGTCAATAACACTTGAAAAGCTGTCGAGGTTCTCCATTGCTTCGTTTGATTCGTGAAGAATATCTTCAGCGTTATGCTCTTCAGCAGAAACTGATACAGCTCCTGCCATAAAAAGTCCTGCAGCGGTGACGGTAAATAAGCTTGTTTTCTTCAAAAAACCCCATCCTTTGTTTATGTATTTGTAACCAAAGTAGTCACTGTTATATACTTTTTCCTTCTGGTGGAAAATAAAACCACTAATTGCCAATATTATACTTTGTCAGGTCTTTTGAATGGGAAATGGAGGGATGTAAAACATTTTTTCTCTATCTATTGTTACATGAATATAAAAACTGTCCAGACAGGGCTGGACAGTTTGATGAGGAAGCAACGGATCGGACGTATTTGTATTCAGCTCAACTGCTTATTAATATATTCCAGAGCGGATTCCCTGCTTTTCAGTACTTTTTCTTCCCGTTCCTCATCTTTAATGATTTTTTCTTTTGACTTATCGAGTATATCCTGAGCCTTTTCCTGAGGTACGACGACCACACCGTCTATATCGCCGACAATAATATCTCCTGTACGCACGACTGTGCTGCCGCAGGAAATTGGAATTCCGGTCTCTCCGGAACCGTGCTTGTCACTTGCCGCAGCCGTTGTTCCTTTGCAGAATACAGGGAAATCGAGATCCAGTATTCCATTCATATCACGAACCGCCCCGTCGATTACGACACCTCTGAGTCCCATCGTTTTTGCAACCCCGATAACAAAATCGCCGCATGAGGCATTTTCCATATATCCTTTAGCGTCAATCACCAGAATATCGCCTTCCTGCGCTTCTTTGATACCTTTCATAACAAGCTTATTGTCGGCTGCCCGGAGTTTTACTGTATAGGCCCTGCCGGCTGTATGCGTGTCACGCTTCAGCGGTTTAATGGACTGTTCCATATTCGTCAGTCCATTCAGCGCGTCTGATACAGCAGTGGCAGGTATTCGGGCAAATTCTTTAATTACTTCCGTCATTATGTATAACCTCCATTATGCAGGATTCAGCCGAAGCTCCTGAAATCAGAACGTAAGTATAGGAGGACAATCAGCCGTATATGTAAATTTTAACATAAATTGGAGGGGGTTACTTGTTGATATCAGTTTTTTCAGATAATAAAATCAACCTCTTAAATACGATTCTCACAGTTTGTATGGATAAAAATGAATATTTATATTCTCAAGTTCGCTTTTAATGTATGGACCCAGTGAAAAACGACGGGGGCAGAAAGGCAGTGGAAGGTAAGCCCATAAAAGCGTTCGTCTGAAACGTATAATATCATCGGCTGTTCGTTTTAATCCATGCTGATGTGTATGATAAAATTCGTTTTACTGGCATTCCTTATCTGAAAAAAGACGGATAACATACATCTGTTTATAAAGTATTTTTATACATGCGTAGACATTTCCCTACTTTCGCCTCCGCAGGATCTTTCCTGGCGGGCCGGCTTCAGCTAATTTCTTCCTCCCAAACGGATCTTCTGCTCGTCCTATCTCGCCTCGGGAGTCGCCTGCTGCAGCTCCAGCAGGAAAATAAAAAGAAGGTTTCTCTTCTAAAAAACGTGTTGATTCCGCTCTTTCTTCCGTTCAGGAGAGGCTTTTTCCTCCGAAACGTCCGGCGGGGACGCCGGTGGGATGAAGCGAAGTCGGAAGATCCTTTTCAAAGCCGGAGGGCAAATAGCTGACGACGAGCCCCACGGCAGGCTCGGGAGTGCAGGAGAAAGCTGTACGTTCAGAAGAATCATTATTCTGAAATCGAGACTTAATCAACACTCTGAGAGCCCTCCAGCAGCGGCTGGAGAGCTCATGATTTTAAATATGGTGTTTCATAAACGTTACTGATTGTTCGATAATCTTCTGCTGATCATGATCGAGAGTTGCGACGTGATAGCTGTTTTCCAGCTGCACCAGTGTTTTATCCGTAGAGGAAATCTGGTCATGTATAAGCTGGGAATTTTCCGGCGGAACTACATGATCATCTTTTGAAACGAAAAGAAGCACGGGACATTCCACTCGGGGCAGGTTCAGTTTAACTTTTTTCATCAGATCAAGCAGCTGTCCAACAGAGGCGACAGGTGTTTTTTCATAGGCAAGCTCTGTAACGTCTGGTTTTTTAATATCAGATCCGATCGGATCGATAAACCGCTCCTCCATATGACGCACCGGTTCCATCGCAGGGACATCGACGGCGGCATTGATTGTAATGATACCGTTAATTTCCGGATGATGCTCCGCCATATAAAGCGCAAGAGTACCGCCCATGGACAGACCGGCGATAAAAACGTAGTCGCAGCGTTCTTTAAGCCACGTATAGCCTTCTTCTATAGAAGCAATCCAGTCTTCATAAGTGGACTGTTCCATATCTTCGTAGTGAGTGCCATGCCCCTCGAGGCGGGCGCCATATACCGTATATCCAGCTTCTGCAAAGGCGCTTCCGAGTGGGTGCATACTTTGTGTTGTTCCGGTAAATCCATGGGAAACGAGTACCCCTGCGTTCATTCCTTCTACCTTAAACGGTTCCGCTCCCTTCATTACTTTCCACTGCTCCTGCATCGTAACCCCTCCTGATAGATGAAATACTAATACTTGTTTAATTCGATAGAAGAAAGCGTTTTCCTTCATTAACAAATAGAAAAAATAGGAGAGGCTGGTGATTTTTTAGTTTTTCAATATTAACAGCACAGGCAGAGTATGGATGTTACAAAAGCAGGGGGAGAGGGAACTTTGTCACTCTCCTCTATTAAAAAGTTGTATTGTAGAACCCCGTTTTCGACTGAGAGATAAGAGGCGCTCTTCAGTAGAGAAAGCTTTTTATGAGAGAACATAATGTTGATCTGTTCACGTTGTTATTATGGACCGTTTTATTGCAGCGTTTCGGGCTGCAAACACTTCGTTATGGGAAGATACTTTACCCTTCGACTGGGCGGACGGATCAATATACTGCTTTGCAGCGTTAACAGCATTGCCGGCATCCTGAAAAGCGCCTGCAAGCAGGTTCAGTTTTCCTTCATGCTGCATCACATCCCCAGCAGCATAAAGCCCTTTGACATTTGTACGACCGTCCGCTGTGGCAGCGATCTGCTGGTTTTCAGTAAGACCGAGTGCCAGGGATGTTTCTTTAAGAAAACCAAGCTCCCGCTCATAGCCGTGATTTACGAGCACATGGTCAATATCGATAATTTTTCCGGCTTCAGTGCCGCATTTCAGCTCGACCCGGTCAATTTTTGTGCCGCTCTCGTCCGCAATCAGCCGCTGGATGGACGTAAGGAATTGACAGTCGATGGAGGAACAGAGCAGTTTATCCACTTCCGACTCGTGCGCTTTCAGCGTCTCGTTCCGACAGCTGAGAATAACTTTTCGCGCGACGTCTTCCAGCATATTGGCCCAGTCGATAGCGGCATTGCCGCCGCCGGAAATAAGAACCGTTTTATCCCGGAACGTGTTAAGGGACTGGACAGTGTAATGAAGATTTGTAATTTCAAACCGTTCTGCTCCGTCCACCTGAAGGCGCTGGGGAGTTATAATTCCTCCGCCGGCAGCCGCAATTACAGCTTTGGAAAAAAAGGTCCGGCCGTCTTCCGCTGTGATCTCAAAAACGTCGTCATCTCTTTTTTTAATATCCACGACAGTAGTGTCCAGTTCAACTACCGGATCGAAGGTTAATCCCTGCTGGATAATCTGCCTGCAGAAGTCCGAACCAGTAACAGGAGGGACGCCTCCAACGTCCCAAATAACCTTTTCCGGATAAAGTCTGACTTTTCCGCCGAGCTCACTCTGTGCTTCTATCAGCCTCACGTTCATACCGCGTACTCCGCTGTAAAAAGCGGTATACAGTCCTGCCGGCCCGCCTCCAATAATCGTTACGTCCCGAACTTCCATCCTGATTCCTCCCTGAAATATGTAATTGACAATCATTCTCAACAGCATTATGATTATCATTGTAACTGAGAATGAGAACTATTATCAATATATTTTAAATAAATTTACAGGTGGTGGACTCATATGAAAAAGCTCCAGGCTACAGCTCTTCAAGTAAGCTATGGCAGCCGGCCGGTAATTGATAATTTGCATACGTCATTTCCGGAAGGAAAAATCACAACGGTTATCGGTCCGAACGGATGTGGAAAATCCACGCTTTTAAAAGCGGTTTCCCGGCTCCTTTCTCCGGAGTCCGGAGGAGTGTATCTGGACGGTGAAAACATACAGCACACGAACACGAAGAAGCTTGCCCGGAAAATGGCACTGCTTCCACAGACGCAGAAAGGGGCCGCCGGTCTGACCGCCTGGGAACTTGTTTCCTATGGAAGATATCCACACCAGCGGGCTTTTGGAAGGCTGAGCCGATACGACCGGGAGCGTATAGCCTGGGCTATGGGTATTACCGGTACGACCGATTATAAAGATCACCCGGTGGATGGTCTTTCCGGAGGTCAGCGTCAGCGCGTCTGGATTGCGATGGCCCTTGCCCAGGATACAGAATTAATCATTCTGGATGAGCCTACGACGTACCTGGACATGGCTCATCAGCTGGAAGTTATGGAACTTCTGCAGAAACTGAACCAGGAGGAAGGACGCACGATCGTCATGGTGCTGCACGATTTGAATCAGGCAGCCAGATACTCCGATCATCTTATTGCGATGAGGTCCGGTGAGATTGTGCAGGAGGGGCCAAGCCAGGAAGTAATTACGGCACATACACTCCGCCGCGTATTCGATATTGAAGCGCTGATAGGTAAAGATCCATATACAGGAACACCAATGTGCATG
The DNA here is from genome assembly GCF_003044065.1 of Alkalicoccus saliphilus. Taxonomy (GTDB): domain Bacteria; phylum Bacillota; class Bacilli; order Bacillales; family Salisediminibacteriaceae; genus Alkalicoccus; species Alkalicoccus saliphilus. The sequence goes on along the minus strand of NZ_PZJJ01000021.1, from coordinate 43,916 downwards.
ACATATCATTTAATAAAGGGAGAGACACATAATGAAAAGAACACTTATCGCAGCATCCGTGCTAATGCTTAGTTTAACTGCCTGCGGCACAGAAGAAGGGAGCACTGATGCTTCCGGGACAGATAACGGCAATGTGGAAAACAATGCGAATAACGGCAGTAATGAAGAAAATAACGAAAACAGCGAGAACAAAGGTGGACGTGAAGAGGCAGACACCATTGTCTATGAATCAGAGAACGGACCGGTGGAAGTGCCTGCGGACCCTCAGCGGGTAGCGGTACTGTCAACTTTTGCCGGTAACGTGATGGCCCTCGACGTGCCGGTAGTCGGGGTCGATTCCTGGAGTATGGACAATCCCCAGTTTGAAGAAGAACTGGAGGGAGTGGAGGTCGTCAGTGATGAAAGTCTTGAAAAGCTGATTGAAATGGAACCGGATCTTATTGTCGGTCTTAACAATATGAACAACGTTGATCAGCTGGAAGAAATTGCTCCTACGGTTACATATGAATATGGAGCAGTCGATTATCTTGAACAGCATATAGAAATAGGTAAGCTTCTGAATAAAGAAGAGGAAGCCCGTGAATGGGTGGATAACTTCCGGGAAGAAGCAGGAGCACTTGGAGAAGAGGTAAAAGAAGAAATAGGAGAAGATACAACTATATCTGTATTCGAAAATTTCGATAAGCAGCTGTACGTATTCGGCGACAACTGGGGAAGAGGTACAGAAATTCTGTATCAGGAAATGGAACTGGAAATGCCGGAAAAAGTAGAGGAAATGGCTCTGGAAGAAGGGTACTATGCACTCTCTACTGAAGTGCTCCCGGATTTTGCCGGAGACTACATGGTGTTCAGTAAAGTATCGGATGCAGATAACTCCTTTACAGAAACAGAAACGTACCAGTCTATCCCGGCTGTTGAAAACGGGAACGTGATCGAAGTCGATGCGATGTCCTTCTACTTCAACGATCCGCTTACTCTGGAATATCAGCTCGAAGTGTTTGAAGAAGAATTTTTAGAGAAATAAGCCGTCAGTAAGGAGCTTTTAGCATGAACTTTTCCCTGCACCACCGCAGAATATTTCTTTATTATTTCCCAGGGGCGGTACTTCTGCTCGTACTGTCTTTTTTTCTATCGCTTTTTCTCGGGGCTGCGGAAATCAGTGCAGGGGAGTTGCTCCGGACGCTGTTTATTGGAGAGCAGAATGCAATTCTTCGGGAAATTCGTATTCCAAGAGAAGTTGGAGCTGTCCTGACAGGTGCAGCTTTAGCTTCTGCCGGAGCAGTAATGCAGGGGATGACACGTAATCCGCTTGCCGACCCCGGCCTGCTCGGGCTCACAGCGGGAGCCAACTTCGCCCTCGCTGTCGCCATGGTTTTTCTTCCTGTTACAAATTACGTTGGACTGATGGCAGCCTGCATGGGAGGAGCGGCATTTGCTGCGGGCATTGTCTTTGGAGTGAACCGGGCGGCAAAAGGTCCGGTTTCTCCTTTTCGTATTGTATTAGCAGGAGCGGCGGTTACAGCCTTTTTTCAGGCGGGAGCAGAAGGACTTGGTCTCTTATACGGGATTTCACAGGATATCTCCATGTGGACAGCCGGAGGTCTTATCGGAACAAATTGGCTGCAGGTACAGATCATTGCTCCGGTGATCGGCGGCTCTCTTCTTTTGGCTTTTGGTCTGTCCCGTCAGCTGACGCTTCTGCATTTAAACGAAGATACGGCCGTCGGACTTGGTCAGCGGACGGAGCTTGTGAAAGGGCTTCTGTTTTTAACAGTAATTCTTCTCGCTGGAGCGGCCGTGGCACTTGTCGGTAACATGGCTTTTATCGGCCTTATGATCCCGCACATCGTCCGTCCTTTTACCGGGAACGACTATCGTTTGATTCTTCCAATGTCAGCGCTGATCGGGGCTGTTTTTATGCTGCTTGCTGATACAGCCGGCCGGACACTCAACGCCCCTTATGAAACACCGGTAGCTGCCATCGTATCCATTCTCGGTCTGCCGTTTTTCCTCTGGATCGTGAAAAAAGGAGGGCGGTCCCTGTGATGGTGCAGCGTTTATCTCTAATAAAAATACTTACAGCAGGCGCGCTTCTGCTTATGATCACTATTATTATCAGTACAGGAACCGGCGCTTCTTCTTTATCACTCAGCCGGGTGCTGCCGGTTTTATTCGGTCAGGGCACTTTTCCGGAATCGTTCGTATTGTTTTCTGTCCGGCTTCCCAGAATAGCAATTACACTTCTTGCCGGAGCTGCTCTGGCGGTATCCGGGGTTATACTTCAGGGACTTACGAGAAATGATCTTGCCGATCCGGGAATCGTCGGAATTAACTCCGGTGCAGGAGTGGCTGTGGCTGTTTTCTTTTTATTTTTTCCAGTTTCCGCAGGGAGTTTTGTTTATGCGCTTCCTATAGCAGCATTTTTGGGTGCTCTTGTGACGGCTGGGTTAATTTATTTCTTTGCTTATGAAAAGCACCATGGCCTTCATCCAACCCGCTTCGTCCTGGTCGGTGTCGGATTTTCTCTGGCGTTATCCGGTGTGATGGTTGTACTTATTTCCGGAGCTGACCGGGTGAGAGTGGAATTTATCGCTAAATGGCTCGCTGGAAACATATGGGGGACTGACTGGCCGTTTGTTCTGGCACTGTTCCCATGGCTTCTATTACTTCTGCCTGCTGCTTTTTATTTTACCCGGGAACTGAACATGCTCCGGCTGGGTGAAGGAACAGCTGTCGGTGCAGGAGTTCAGATCCAAAAAACACAGGTGCTGCTTCTTTTGACAGCTGTCGGACTGGCAGCTTCGGCCGTATCTGTTACAGGTGGCATCGCGTTTGTCGGACTGATGGCTCCGCACATTGCCCGCTCATTGACCGGGGCAGACCACCGGCGTGTGCTGCCGGCAGCGATGCTTATAGGCGCCTGGCTGCTCGTTACGGCAGACACTGTGGGGCGGGTGCTTATCGATCCGGATGGCCTTCCGGCAGGTATCGTCGTTTCGCTTCTCGGCGCACCTTACTTTATTTATCTTCTTTTACGGAATCCTTCCTGATGTAATAATTAGGTTAAATAGAAACCTTCACGTTTTTTCGTGAAGGTTTCTTTAGGCTGTGGATAAAGTATTTTTTATACAGGCGTAGACATTTCCCTGCTTTCGCCTCCGCAGGACGCTTTCGGGCGGGCCCGCTTCAGCTGATTTCGTCCTCCCAAACGGATCTTCAGCTCGTCCTGTCTCGCCTCGGATTTTCCTGCTGCAGCTCCAACAGGAAAATAAAAAGACGTTTTCTCTTCTAAAAAACGTGTTAATTCCGTCCTTTCTTCCATTCAAGAGAGGTTTTTTCCTCCGGAACGTCCGGCGGGGAAGTCTGTAGTATTGAGCGAATCAGGAAAATCCTTTTCTATCGCGGGAGTTAAAACAGCTGAAAACAAGATCCATTGTAAGGCGGAGCGCAGTTTGGGTTTATAATTACCTGTTAACATCTTAATAATTTTCATAAGGCTAAAAAAGGTGAAAATTAGAATAATGTGTGTTTTTTCTGCCGTAGACGGAAGCCTTGCAGAAAACTTGTTTTCAGAGGGGGGTGGCGAATCGTACTATTTCAGAAAGGATTTTTAGGTAACGAATATTGGATGAGGAAATTCAAGTGTGTAAAAAATTAAACTTCTTTCGTTTAAGGTATATTTTTCGGACTGGGCGGGAATAGAAGAGCACGCATGATATAAATATCCGGAGGAATCTGGAAAAAGGAGTGAGTCACCATATGGGAATTCAAAAAAGTACAGATTCATCCAGCCTGGCAGAAGTCATTGACCGCATACTTGATAAGGGAATTGTCATTGATGTATATGCCCGAATATCTGTAGTAGGTATAGAACTGATTACGATTGAGGCGCGGGTCGTCATTGCGAGTGTGGATACGTGGCTCCGCTATGCGGAAGCTGTCGGTCTTCTGCGGGACGAAGTACAGGGAGAAATTGATTCTGATCTGTCGGAAAGCAGCCGGGGGCAGTTAAGTTATTTTTAACAAATGCTGCCAAGCGAATCAGCACAAACGTATTTGATGCACGTGCAATTTGATTTCATTAATTTCTTAATGAAAGGAGAGGACTGTCTCAATGGGAATTCAAAAAAGTACAGATTCATCGAGTCTGGCAGAAGTTATCGACCGTATACTTGATAAAGGGATTGTCATTGACGTATATGCACGTATCTCTGTAGTAGGCATTGAGGCGATTACAATCGAGGCGCGGGTCGTCATTGCCAGCGTGGATACATGGCTCCGCTACGCAGAAGCTGTAGGGCTGCTTCGGGATGAAGTGCAGGGCGAGATTGATGCGGATCTTTCCGAGGACACGGATAAGCAGCTCAGTTATTTCTAAAATAGTAATGCCCGGTAGAGAAAATGGTTAATTACAACAAATCTTGGCGTAAGAGGAGGGATGCCTAATGTCAGAAAGCAGCAGAGATAAAGCCGAAGGAAAAGGCAGTCAGGCTAAGGGTGTAATGAAAGAAAAGACTGGTCAAGCAGTGAATGACGATAAGATGGCCCGGGAAGGTACAAAAGAAAAAACAAAAGGCTATGCAAAGGAAAAAAAGGGAGAAATAAAAGATAAATAATCAACAAACTGGAAAAGCTGCCCGCTAAACGGGCAGCTTTTTAGTTTGTTGATTAAATGATCAGTGCAGAATTTGTATTCCAGTCGTTTCATAAGCTCCTTCTCCTGCCCTGCCGTGGCTGGTCTTCAGCTGTTTGGCCTGCGCAGTGGTCTGACTGTGCTTTTTCCGACCGGCTCCTCCGACGTTTCAAAGGAAAATCGTTTCTTTATCGAAGAAAATGGACTTATAAAGAGGAATACTTCATAGCAGAAAACTTTTTTTAATATCCTTGCAGCAGCCGAAGGAACGACTCCTGGGCGGTCCAGGACGAGGCGAAGATCCGTTTAGGAAGAAATTAGCTGAGCCCGGCCCGCCCGGAGAGCGTCCCGAAAGGCGAAAGCAGGGAAGCGTCTATCTATACATGAAAAAATACTTTATCAACAGCCTTTTTTAGGATGATTTCATTATGATCGGACATTTATTCTTTTTCAGCTTTATACAGCTATTAAATCCATCCGCCGAGAAGCGAGACCATTACGAGACTGACCAGGGAAACAGTCAGCGCTGCAATGATCCCGACGATCAACGGCCGGACACCGAGCCTGCGGAATATTGCTAAATTTGTTGAAAGGCCAACCGCGGCGAGTGCTGTGCTGAGAAAGTATGTTGTACCAGCGTGGCTGATTCCCTGCCACAACTCAGTCCATAGATCAGGAGAGAGCAGGCCGAAAGCGAGGTCTCTGTTTTCAGCTGTAGTATCTCCAATGGTCCGGAGAACAGCCATGAAAAGAAAACCGAGTACGAAATAAGGAAAAAGTTCCCAAAGGGGTTTCTGCTTCTTCTCTGCACGGCTGTTTCTAAAGTATAAATAAGACATAAGTGGAACTACAGCGATCAAAAAGGCGTTGCGCGTCAGTTTTGTAACGGCTGCTGTATCAATTACCTGCTGGGAACTGTAAAGCTGGTCGTAAATAAGCGAGGCGCCGATCACCTGAGAAGTGTCGTGAATAGCAGTGCCGAGAAAAAGACCTGCACGCACCGGATCTCCGCTGAAAAAAGTATAGGCTAAATAAGGATACAGAAACATACTTACCATACCGAATAAAGTGACAATAGCAACAGCATAGGAAATTTCCGGTTCTTTTGCTTTAATCGCAGGGGCGGTCCCCATGATTGCTGTAATGCCGCATATGCTGGTTCCGACAGCGGTAAGAGTTCCCATACTCCGCTGCTGGTTCAGAAGTCGTGCAGCCCATAAAGTTGTTATTAGAGCTGCAGAAATACACGCGACAATAATAGGAAGACCCCAGGCACCGAGCGTAATAACATCCAGAAGGCTGAGCCGTAGTCCGAGCAGAATGATACCCGCTTTCAGTACTATGCTCATTGCAAAAGAAATCCCTTTTAAGAAAACATCACTCACACCTATAGTATTTCGAATAATTACTCCGAGAAGAACAGCTGTAAAAATAGCAGAAAGGGGGTTTTCTCCTTCGACGACACCAACATATCCGAGCAGCTGTCCGGCAAGTTCAGTGAGCAGCAGAGCAGCTCCCATCAGTGCCATGCACAGTACGAGCCCCGGAATAATAGTTTTTAATTTGTTCATGATTTAGGAAACTCCTCAACATATCAATCTAAGTTAATTAGTCTATCCTTCAGGGAAAAAACAGCTGCTTTTTCGGCATGAAGGCGTGTTGTATCAAAAAGCATTAAGCGGGTGTCCTCCGGCCGCAGAAGCAGCGGCAGCTCTGTACAGCCTAGTATAATACCCTGGGCACCCCGATTTTCCAGGTTAAGAAAAATATCAAGACAGGCTTCTTTGGAAGTTTCTTTCATTATTCCGAGACAAAGCTCTTCAAAAATGATTTTATGTAACAGCTCCTGTTCCTGTTCTGAGGGGACGAGAGTTTTTATACCATACGTTTTCAGCCGGTCTCTGTAAAAAGTTTCCTGCATCGTGAAGAAGGTACCTGTTAAACCGACTGTCTGCAGATTGCTTTTCTGAACAGCTTCAGCGGCTGCATCCGCTATGTGAATAAACGGCACATTAATAGAACTTTCAACTGCTTCTGCGAGTTTATGCATCGTATTCGTACATAGGATGACAGCTTCCGCACCGGCTTCTTCCAGTTTATGTGCCCCTGAAATCAATATTTTTTCAAGTGCTTTCCATTCACCCTTCTGCTGCAGCAGGGCTATTTCTGCAAAATTAAAGGAATGAATGATGCAGGAAGCCGAATGAAGACCTCCGAGTCTGCTTTGTATTTCTTTATTTATAATACGATAATATTCGCTGGTCGACTCCCAGCTCATCCCTCCGAGCAGGCCAAGTGTTTTCATCTTAAATCTCCTCCTGAAAGTTTAAGGTGAAGCCCGCTGCCATACAGGACGGTATCAGCGGAGCATGTACTGCCATGTCAAACATATTTATAAGAAGAGAATATGTAAAAAAGCCAATCTTTCGTAAATGGAAAAAGTACAGTTAACAGCTTAGCACAAGAACAGTTTATCAGGACAGCTATTCTTTTATTTTTTACAGAACCAGCTTATTATAATATGAATTTAGACAATTTCTGCTGGCTGTATAGAAAAAGTCTGCGGCCATAAAGGGAGTGAAAACAGGAGAGATATTCAATCTGTACACATCTATTTAAACGAAAATCCCAAGCCATACAGCAGTGAATACTGCCAAAAGGAGCAGTTTCTTTTCGCAGTCCGTTACTTCACGGACGTTTTCAGGATCGATTTTATGAATGAGAAAAAGAGATACTGTCACAGCACTCAGCGCACCAAACGCTGCCGCAGGACGATCCTGGACCATCCATAAAATGGGGATGATGGTCAGCAGGAGATAACCTGAAGCAGGAAAACTGGAGGCGTAATAACCAAATTTCTGAACTGCCCAGACCACTGTCGTTTTTTTGACAGGTTCCGCACGTTTGTCTGCTTTTATATCCGGAATATGATGGATCATCACCCAGGCAAGACAAAACAACGCGTTAATCAGCGCATTCTGCCATGTCCACACAGGTATCGTGCCGAGAGCGATCCAGGGGGCGGCTGTACCGAGAAGAAGAATGGATGGAAACAGGCTTGCCCATTCTCCAAAAAAAGGCCGATAACTCAGTCTCAGCGGTGGCATGGAGTATGAATAGGCGCCCCATACGCCGACTGTAAGCAGTACTGCAGTTTCTATTCTTCCGGCTATAATGCTCACTGCTGCCAGAGCGAGTAAAACAAAGGTGAGCCGGACTCCAATTTTTTTTAATCCTTCAGGTTTCATTACTCCAGTCTGAAGCACACGGCTCCCACCTGACAATAGGGCAGGGCTCCACTGGTCCGTCCCGGATTTATAGTCCGTATAATCATTAAATGCATGCGTAAGTACACCGTGTACAGCAAAAGCTGCTGCAATCAGCAGAAGAAAAAGCAATGCAAGATAACCTGGGTTAAGTTCCGTATAAAAAAGTAAAGGGAGCATACTGGACAGAATGGCAGCAGCACTGGAAGAAACAACAGCTGCAGACCGGAAGAGCATGCTCCATTTTTTAATGAATCCAGCGTTTGAAAAAGTCATTAATCTCCCTCCTTCCTTGATATATAAGTTCCCCCGGAGCACTCCCTGAAACCTCTCTTCTCAGGCACTCAGCACTAATTTTATGTTCAAAAGTGGTAAAGTCAGCCGCGGCGACTTGATGTTAGTAAAAAGCTTTTGTTATATGGCTGCCTTGAAAATAAAAAATGAACATTCGCTTACGTTTCCATGGCTCGGCCTTCACCGTTCTGGAGTCCCTCCATGTCCACTACAGCTTCCGGTAATACGACCACATCCTTTCATCTTTCGAAGGAAAAAGCAGAAGATGTACAACGAACGATAGGGAAGTTTGTTTTCACCTATTACGGTGCAATGATTTTGCATGGATGTCTCTGTTAAAGACCCGGTGTTGTTCTCGAAAGGCGCCTGGGCATCGGTTTTGCGGAATAAAGAACCGTGCTCATGAAAAGCAGAACTTATCTTCAGTCATCAACTGCCAACTTTAACATAGCTTATTATATAAACTTAATAATTAGTTTCTGTGAACAGACGCTTTCACTTCCACAGGTAAGCTTTCCAGGCGGGGCGGTTTCAGCTGCATATAGATATTTTATTCTGTTTATACAGCAGTTAATTTATCAGGAGGCAATGTCTGATCAGAAAATGAAAGTTCTACCCGCAAATAATAAATTAAATATTCAGAAAAATAAACAAATATGTTATAATGAACATAAGCAGACGGATTGTCCGCTTTCCCTTGAAAAAGAAATATTCCCTGCGGACGTTCATAAAAAGCGTCCGAAAACCAGCAGCTTGTTCTTTTACTTTACCGGAGGTGAGAAGGATGAAGCAGAAAGAAAGAAAAACAAAGCATTCCTTTACTGTTGACCCAAAGGAACGTTTTAAAGGTACGTGGATGCGTATGCAGGGAAGAAAACACAGAAATGATTATATGGAAAAAGGGAGACGCGGAAGATACGGCGAACCGCCGCCACTGCGAAAAAGCAGGGAGAATGATGAAAGAGAACCTCGTATCAAGTAAAAGATTTATACTAAAAGGAGTTGTATGGCAGGTGTCTTTTCTGAATAAAAATAAGCAGTCCGGCGCATCAGGAAAGTATTCCTGGTGCGCTCAATTTTTTTATGACTGCTTAATTCCAATACATAGTAAGCCGGAACGCTGTCTTTTATAATAGAAGTTTCGAACAATAAACGTGAAGTGTTCGACTTCCGTTGAAAAATCTTCCCTTATTCTGCTGAGGAAAGATTTTTATACTTCAGGGGATTCCTGTTCCACTCTTTTCTGCACGATGCGCAGCCGCACATAGAAGCCCGCTGCCGCGCATGTCAGTCCTAAAGTGATTCCCACCCACAGTCCAAAGGGACCGAGAGGAGACCAGGCGGAAAGACTGTATCCTGCAGGTATTCCAATCAGCCAATAGGAAATAAAAGCCGTAATAAACGGGATTTTCACATCCTTATATCCGCGCAGGACTCCCTGAAGACCGGATTGGGCTGCGTCAGACAGCTGGTATACGATAGCGATGAGAAAGAACTGGGAAGCAAGCAGTACTACTTCTCTGTCGGAAGTGTAGAAGTAGGAAATCTGCTCGCGGAAAAGAAATAAAAATACTGCACCGAACGCAAGAAATCCGATGCCGCCGAAAACACCGAGCCTGCCGTAGGATTTCGCTGCTTCAAATTTTCTGCCCCCTACAGAGAACCCGACTACGATGGTCAATGCCATAGATATGCTCAAAGGAATCATAAAAATCAGCGTCGTGAAACTGAGCGCAATTTGATGAGCTGCTACAGTTACTGTCGTAAACAGAATTCCCATGAGAAGAGTAACGACAGAAAATATACTTGATTCAAAGAATATGGACAATCCAATCGGGATGCCAATGCTTAACTGTTCCTTCCATTTTTTCCAGGATGGTTTCACCCAGGAAACGAAAATGCGGTAATGTCTTAATTCCGAGACGCGGAACGTCATCCACAGGCTGAAGAAGAAAATGATCCAGAACGTTCCAGCTGTAGCATAACCCGCTCCAATTCCCCCCAGTTCAGGAAGTCCAAAATTCCCGAAAATAAACCCGTAATTCAGCACAACATTAAAAGGCACGGCGGCAACTGTGATAATCATCGTCAGCCGGGTGAACCCCTGGCCGTCGAAAAAGTTTCTGAGCACATTTGCTAAAAACAAAGGAATAATACCAATGGACAAACCGACAAGGTAATGAAAGGCAATGTGCTCCACTGCCGGGTCGAGGTTCATGACAGAAATCAGCGGCTGAAGGCCCGCTGCTCCGGCTGCAAGAACGAGCAGTGCCATAGCAAAAGCAAGATACAGTGCCTGAGTAATGTTGTCACTGATTTTATCATGGCGTCCACTTCCGACAAGCTGGGCAATAATAGTAGTTACAGCAAGCAGAATACCGTTCATTCCGGTAAAAATCGGCATCCATAAGTTCGATCCTATTGCTACTCCTGCCAGGTCATTTGTTCCGACACGGCCTGACATAATCGTATCTACCAGGTTCATAGCAAATAAGCTTACCTGAGTGATCATAATCGGCCAGAGGATGCGGAGAAATAGCTGTATTTTTTCTTTCCTGGAATCTACGTGTCTCATAAGTTTCTCCTGTTCCTTATCGATAGAATATTAAATATGTAAGAACTGCATTCTATTTTAACAAAAAGCAGGAAAAGAAGCTCGAAAAGCTGAGCAGCTGTTAAGTCTGCTTATGTTCGAATGAGAATGCCGGGTTTTTAACTTGATATTAGATAGAGAAAAAATGATTTCCCGGAAATATTCGGATAGTGTGCATATGTACAGCAGGAAGAGGGAAAGGCTGATAACAGGCTGCCTGTGAAAAGGCAGAGACATTTCAGCCAATTATTCAAGGAGGCATCTGTATGACTCAGGAATTCAAGGCATTTGTAACTGATGGGGAGAAGAAAGGCCGTGTTGTTACTCGTTCTATGGAAGATCTGCCCGAAGGAGATGTAACGATAAAAGTTCATTATTCCGGAGTGAATTACAAAGACGGAATGACACTCGATAAAAACGCAAAAATTGCCGAGCATTACCCAATTGTTCCGGGAATTGATCTGGCAGGAGAAGTTGTAGAATCAAAAGATGGCAATATAAAACCGGGTGATGAAGTTATCGTTACAAGCTACGCACTCGGTACCGGGCATGATGGAGGCTACAGTCAATATGCCCGTGTGCCGGCGGACTGGGTCGTACCGCTTCCGCAAGGGCTGACGACTCGTGAGGCGATGATAATCGGCACCGCTGGTTTTACTGCGGCACTTTCTATTTATAAACTAGAAAAGCATGGACTTACGCCGGAGGATAAACCAGTTCTTGTTACAGGGGCCACAGGCGGTGTCGGAAGCATGGCTGTTGATATGCTTTCGAAAAATGGATACAGTGTAACGGCCAGTACTGGTAAAGAATCAGAACATGACTATTTAAAAAAACTCGGGGCTGACAGCATCGTCGGCAGAGATGAAGTTACTCCGGAAAAAATAAAGCCTCTCGGTAAACAAACGTGGGCAGCTGCTGTAGACCCAACCGGCGGAAAGCCACTCGCGTCCATCTTAAGTTCCACTAAGCACAATGGCGCCGTAGCCGTCAGCGGACTGACAGCAGGTGTGGAAGTGCCAACGACGGTAATACCGTTTATTCTCCGCGGTGTTGACCTGCTAGGTATTGATTCTGTTTACTGCCCAATGGATGTGAGAAAAGAAGTCTGGGATCGCGCCGCGTCAGATTTGAAGCCGCAGCATTTGGAGGAGATCGCCCAGGAAGTTTCGCTGGATGAACTGCAGGGCGCTCTGGATGATATTATTCAAAGCAAAATCAGAGGACGGGTTCTGCTGAAACTTTAATATATTGAAAGGCTGCTTAAAAAAAAAAGCAGCCTTTTTTTCTATTATTTCTTTCGCTGTCGGCCGAAGTATCTATCGCTGTTTGTTTACAGTCTTTATACGATTCCAGTAGAGTAAAAGACACAGGCAGACGAAAATCAAGAGGAGTGTGATAAACTAGAAATAGTAGAGAAACTTATAATTTTGAAAGGAGGAAAGGTTTATGCTGGCTGACATTACAGGTCTGGAAAATGTCGGTATGCCGCTTTCATTATTTATTGCAGTAATTGCTGCCGCGTTAACTGCCGGTGTTTTCTTAATAATCCGTCTATTGAAAAGCCAGTAAAATCAAGTGAGCCTTTTCTTTTACAATTCGCATAGGGGTCCCTGAGGTACTTTCTCAATGCTCATATCTTTCTTTTCGTTTAGATAGCTATTCCTATAAGTACGATAGTTAGTAGATAAGAAGAGACGAGGGAGGATTTCTTCTGAAGAGCTGAACCCGAGGAATCCAGGATCACATGTGAAAACTAATACATAATTAACGGGCGGGCTTATACCTGGCTGCCGCAGTTGAAGTAGTATGAGGTGAAAATCCCGGGAGTTTCCGGTACGCTTAAATAAGTTATTATAAAAGGAGAGTGTTTCATGTCGAAAAAAATGTGGGATAAAAATTTCGAGCAGAATGAATACATATATGGAAGTGAGCCGAACGCTTTTATAAAAGAAAAAGCATATCTTTTAAAAAGCCGCTCACGGGTGGCCTGCTTTGCGGAAGGAGAAGGCAGAAACGCTGTTTTTCTGGCGGAGCTTGGTCACGATGTTACAGCATACGATCAGTCGGAAGTAGGCCTGAATAAAGCGAGGGATCTTGCCGGTGAAACTGGTGTTTCTATAGAAACAGTGACGTCGGATTTGACTCACGCTGTTCCGCCGAAAGAAATTTACGACGCTGCCGTGATGGTTTTTGGTCACGTGCCGCGTGAATCCCAGAAATTTTTAGTTGATAATATGCTCCAGTCATTAAAGCCGGGAGGACTACTCCTTATGGAAGTATATTCGGAAGCACAGCTTCAGTACAATACAGGCGGTCCGCCGTCCAGAGAACTGCTGTACGACCCGGAACAGGTACTTCATTGGCTTCGTCCGCATTTCTGTCCTTACTTCTACTGTGGGGAAGCTGATCGTGTGGAGGGAACAAAACATACAGGAGTCGGGCATGTCATACAGGTTGTAGTTAAAAAGAAACTAGTAAAATAAGTTCCTGGGAGGGGAATAAAAAGGAACCGTCGAATTGTTCATGAACAATTCGACGGTTCCTTTTGAAGCTGTGGCTGCAGAATAAATAAGTCCCTGGGGGGCGGAGGAGGAAAACAAAAAAGATGATATCCTTTTTAATGACATTTTACAGGATGGTACGGGCAGTGGCACGTGGAGGAAAAGACCCGGAATTTCAGGTGCTATTAACGTTAATGGTTATAACTCTGTTATCCGGAACCTTCTTTTATGCCGGAGTAGAAGGTCTTCGTCTCCTGGATGCTTTTTATTTCAGCGTAATTACCCTTTCTACTGTCGGATATGGCGATTTTACTCCGCAGACGGACTTCGGAAAATTGTTTACGATAATTTATATTTTTACTGGGATAGGTCTTCTCGTTGCTTTTGCAGGAAAGATTTTTCATTATATTCAATTAAACAAAATGGAATTAAAAGAGGAAAGAAAACAAAAAAAACCAAAAATATAAAATGTCGAGTTTTTTAACGACCTGACAGCTCGGTTTCCCTCAGGACATCTAGCTCTCTTAGGAATGTTAAGAACCTTAAGGAAATACCCCTGCCGTGTCTTCCAATAACGAAGCGCCCTGCTGGGTAAAAACGTCCAAGTAAAAATCATACAAAAAGCCGGCTGAGAAATTAATTTTCCAGCCGGCTTTCTGCGCATTCAAAACAATACAGTTTCCCCTCTAACACTACGCCGTCAAGAAAACCATTCAAGCAGTAGACCGGCCGATGGCACATGAAGCATTCACCAATATATTCCTCCATTTAATAATCTCCTTCCATCTTTGCAGTAATTTATTATAGTATGAAAGGAAACAGGAAAAACTGCAAAGGAGCTGAATCATTGGAGGAAATCAGAGAAACAATTAAACATTTTATTATTGATCAATTCGGATTTCTCGGACCTCAGATCGTTATATTTATGATCTCTTTACTGCCGGTTATGGAAGTTAGAGGAGGAATACCTGCAGGAGCTTTTTTGGAAGAGGGTTTTATCAGCACGGTGCTAATTAGTACAGCCGGGAATATAGCACCTGTACTCCCGGTGCTGCTTCTATTCCAGCCGGTCAGCAGGCTGCTCAGAAAAATAGATCTGTACAACAAATTTTACCACTGGCTTTATGACAGGGTAATGCAGAAAGGAACAAAAGTTAAAAAATACGGAGGTTACGGACTTATCCTGTTCACGGCTGTCCCTGTTCCTTCTACAGGTGCTTACAGTGCCTGTCTTGCTGCCATTGTTTTTGGTGTTCCGGTACGGACAGCGTTTTTAGGCATCAGTGTTGGTGTAGTAATTGCAGGGATTATAGTAGGCATAGTCAGTTATCCGTTATTTTAAATGACACTTATAAAATAGCGGATGTTTTCAACAGAGATCATAACAGCTCTTAAAATAAAATTATATTATGTAAAATGTAAAGTGTAAAAGTGTGTGAATTTTTAAAAAACCGGATTTTATTTACCTTTCAGATGTATAATTAATTAACTTCATTAAAGTAAGATACTATCTTCTTTTGTATTTGTTATTTGTACATACTATTCAGATGTCGGATCAGCCGGCCCCTTAGTAATTTCTAATATTCTGCTCTTCCGCCCATTGGTCCTCACGTTTCAAAATATAAAGATAGAAAATCGAGGAGGAAAGGAGGTTCGTGACGGGTTGTCAGCAGCTCACCACATACTGATTTTTCCTGTATAAATCTACAAGAAAGGGATGTATGAAAATGAGACCGGGGAAAATAGTATTACTGCATCTTGTGGTGGTGTTAATTTTTGGACTGTTAGGAGCCTCTGCTGCGGGAGCCCATTCTTTTGGTTCGGACGTAAATAA
The DNA here is from genome assembly GCF_003044065.1 of Alkalicoccus saliphilus. Classification (GTDB taxonomy): domain Bacteria; phylum Bacillota; class Bacilli; order Bacillales; family Salisediminibacteriaceae; genus Alkalicoccus; species Alkalicoccus saliphilus. Next base: position 28,792 of record NZ_PZJJ01000021.1, on the reverse strand, counting down.
ACATCTGGCAGAAGTAAAACAGGTTACTGCTAAATATCATAACGTTGAAAATGCCATTGCTGATGGGTACAAAGAGGGCTCTCCTTGTGTGCCGTACATGGGGATTCATTATGTTAAAGAAAGCCGCTAGGATATGAAGGTGCATCATAAAAAGCCGGAGGTTCTCGTATACGAACCGATGAAAAATGGTAAATTAAAGCTTGTAGCTGTCGAATACTTGACACCAGGAGGAGATAGGCCGAGCCTTTTTGGACAGAAATTCGACGATGGTCCATTTCCTGGGTCCTATGCCCTGCACGCCTGGGTATGGAAAAATAATCCTGACGGTATGTTTGCAGCTAATAATCCAAAAGTAAAAGGCTGTAACTGAGTAGATTAAAACCCAGAAGGGAAGGCCTTCCGGGTCTTTTTTTTGCATAATTATAGTGCTTTGGATTCTGCTGGGGCTGAAGCAGCTTTTTTCTCGAAAGCCAGCAGAAAAGTCATTGCAATAATACATGCTGTCCCGAACCACTGGAATCCTCCAAACGGTTCCCCGAGCCAGAGGACGACGGTAAAAACAGCGGATAGAGGCTCGAGGCTGCCAAGAAGACTCGTTTCCTGGGGTTTCAGGCTCTGCAGGCTTTCAATATAGAACCAGAAAGCGAGCATTGTTCCAAAAATCACAACGAAAATTAAATATACATACATTTCCCCAGTAAAAGCTGTGAGGTTGACCGCCCATGGAGGATGTACAAAACTAAGGGCAGCCCCGCCGATTACCATGGCCCAGCCGACGATGACGAGAGAATCGAACCCTCTAAGCAGCGGAATGGCATAAAGTGTGTAAAACGCGAGGGCAGCTCCGGAAAGAACCCCCCAGATGATTGCAGGAGGCGGTACAGCGAGAGCGGAAAGCGACCCGTTCGTCAGCAGGAAAAAGCAGCCTGTCAGAGCCAGAGCGACTGTTATTATATCTTTTCCATTCAGTACCGTCAGGCGCCGCATAAGCAGATAAAAAATAATCATTACCGGTGCGAGGTACTGGAGAAGCGTGGCGACTGCAGCGTTCCCATAATTGATGGACGCCATATATGTATACTGGACAGCGAGCATTCCCAGCAGACCGAAAATAATAAGCGGGACGGCAGTGTGCCGATTTTTCCAGACAGCACCAACCTGGGAACGATCTTTCAGCAGAGACTGTATTACGAGCAGCAGAATTCCCGCGGTGAGAAGACGGACAGTTACGAGCCAGTCAACGGAAACATCGTGTTCCTGAAACAGACGCTGCGAAACAGCCCCGCCGATTCCCCAGCAGGAAGCCCCGATTATCACGAGAAGAAAGCCGGTAAGTTTAGATGGTTTTCCAGACAAAAAGAATCACCTCTATGTAGTTAATTGAACATCAGAAATCGATTTGTTTAATAGCGTCGAGTGTAAATGGTGGTTTTGTGGTTAGAGAAATTATGCGTTCCTGCGGTCTGAACCGGACGCTTCGTAGAATAGAGTTCAGTTGGACATGTCCTGCGCTGCAACATTTATCGTACCAAGCTCTGTACGTAAAGAAAAGATGAGTTTTCAATATAAGAGAAACTGAATTTTGACGATCTGTAATTATATAATCAAAGGAGCGTTTACTGCTTTTTTTAAAAAGCAGTAAAAAAAGGGGGAGAAGAATGAAAGCAGCAGGAATCGATGGATGCCGGGGAGGGTGGCTTACTGTCAGAGCTGAAAGCGGCTTTATTGTTTCTGTAGAATTAATAACTCACTTAAGTCTGTTGAAGATGAAGCCCAGTGAACATATCTGGATTGATATACCGATCGGAATACCGTCAGCTGCTTCTTATCCGAGAAAAGCGGAAGGGGCGGCAAGAAAATTGATTAAAAGCCGGTCCTCGAGCATTTTCACGGTCCCATGCCGGGAAGTGCTGTATACGGCAGAATACGATGAGGCGAACAGAAAGCACCGGGAGCTCACCGGTCATGGCCTTTCTAAACAGTCCTGGAATTTATTTTCGAAAATAAAAGAAGCAGAAATACTCGCAGGCCGCATGAAAGAGCTCCAGGTGAGCGAAGCACATCCGGAGCTTGTTTTTTATGGAATGGCAGGACAAACGATGACACACAGCAAAAAGAAAATAGAAGGGGTGCAGGAACGGCTCAATATATTAAAAAATTACAGTCCAAACGTCGAAAAACATTTTGACAAGGCTGCAGATAGATTTCTGCGGAAAGAAGCAGCAAAGGATGACATTATTGATGCAATGGCTTTAGCTGTTGCCGCCTCACATCCTGCGTTGGAACGAAAAACGGTGCTCCCGGCCGATGAACACAACGAAACTGACCGGTCGATGAATATTCATTACGCTGTCACAACGTATCATTAAAAAGGTTTACTACGTAAATTTATTTTAAGGAATAACCGCCGTCAACGACAAGCTCGGTTCCGATAATATAGGAAGCAGCGTCGGACGCCAGAAAGCGGACTGTATTGGCGATTTCTTCTGGATCTGCATAATAGCCGCGCGGGGATTCTTTGGATGACCTTTCCAGAGCTTCTTCGCCTCCATACGCCTTAATCGAGAGATCCGTTTTTGTCGGACCCGGGGAGATACAGTTTACGCGTATTCCCTGCCTGGCAAAGCGCAGAGCCGTGCTTTTTGTCATGGCCGTAATGGCTGCTTTAGTACCGCTGTAAGCAGGCAGCATTGGATTCACTTTATCATTCCCTAAAATAGCGGCATTGTTAATAATAACTCCGGATTTTTGTTTCTGCATAGCCTGAAGTGTATATTTCATGTAAAGAAAAACGGAGGTCTGGTTCGTTGCAATCAGCGTATTCCAGTCTTCTTCTTTCACCCGGGCGAGCGGTCCGCTGGCAATAGAGAGGACGCCGGCATTGTTGAAAAGTATATCGATCCGGGACTCTTCCTCGAGGAGCTGTTCGAAAAATCCGCTTATCTGTTCCGGATCTGTGTTATCCGTCTGATGAAAGCGGGCATAGCCATCCACTGCTTTTTCTACTTCTCTTCCTTTATCTTGTCTTCTTCCCGTGAAATGCACCCGTGCCCCGCGGGCAGCAAACTGCTTTACTGTTTCAGCACCGATACCCGACGTACCGCCGTTAACAACCACGATTTTACCTTCGAAATTCTCCATATAACTACCTCTTTTCTTTTTGTTTAACTTTTGTATAATATATTCACTGAAAACTGTATAACGAAACCTTTTCTGCACAGATCAGCTGTTAGTTTTAAAATTTTGTGCGTAAAACGGTCAATTAAAAAAATGGAGAAATGCACAAAAAATTATAATCAAAAAAATAATAAAAAAGAGTGGAATAAGAAATCAGGTATAAAAAAAGTCCCGTGAACAATTGATACGGTACTCGCTCGGCAGGGTCGGGGCATAGATTGATCCGTTACAAACCCTTTAAGATAAATCCTGAATTTTATGATCTGTTCCGGATTCGGACATGCTTTTAAAAAAGCATTAATAACTTTGTGGGTACCTCATGTAATTTAGAAAAAATATATAAAACTTTTTATCCTTTGTTTATCTCTCTTGTGTTAGAATGACCGGAAGATATATGGAGGCAGAGGGGTACTTCTGCAGTTCATATTTATTTATTAAAAGTGCGGTGTTTTCATTGTGTAAAACCAGGATGCAGCTTGATAGGCCTGATTTGAAGAAAGTCTTCGGAAAAAATACGAAACATTCCCCCGAATACAAAAAAACGAATCTTTAACTCCGAAATAGGGGAGAAGAGCCGCAGGCGCCTGCTGATAAAACACTTAGCACACACAGAGCTATTAGGAAGGTTTACTTCCAGAGAGAAGGTTAAGTTATGTCTGTAAAACAGTCGGCCGAAAGACCGGAATACCCGGAACCCCAGTGGATCATTGTTGCTGCGTTAATGGGGGTAGGAATTTTGTTTATGATCAGCGCGTACAGCGAAGAAGGTCTGCAGTTTCTGCTGTTGTACGTCGTTGGCATCTGCATAGGATTCACTCTATTCCATACAAACTATGGATTTTCTACAGTATACAAGCAGCTGCTTGAAGATGGTAATACGGAAATGCTCCGCGGGCATATGCAGAAACTTTTAATTGCAGGCTCTCTTTTTGCGCTTGTACTTGGCACACAGACCGCATTTTTTAACGAAAATCCGGAAGGTGCCATTTCACCGATTGGGGCGGGACTGATCGTCGGTGCGTTTCTATTTGGTTTTGGCATGAATATAGGAAGCAATCTTGCCCCGCAGGCGATGAGAACGATGAAAGGCGGCCGGACAGCACTTCTTTTTACGGTGTCGGGATTTGTTGTCGGCAGTACAGCAGGTGCAGCCCATTTTCCTTTCTGGAACCATACGCTCGGAGGAATTGGGGAAATTTCCCTGGCCGATAACACTCCCCTCGGATATTTCGGTGCCTGGATTGTCCAAAGCACCATTTTTATTGGAGTAATTATCGGCACCCATCTCCATCAAAAGCGTAAGATGCCGCCGCCGCTGCCAAAAATGCCGAAAGGTACGCACTGGCGGGAAGTGATTTTTCTTTCCTGGCCGATATGGGTCGGTGCAACAGTATTTGCACTTTTGAATGTTGCTGTCCTGATGATTCAGGGTACTCCATGGAAAGTAACGGCAGCATTTACCCTCTGGGGGTCAAAGTTGTCACAGTATGTTGGGTTCGACCCTGCTTCCTGGCGTTACTGGGGGGAAGAAGAAGCCGTCACTGAATTAACAAATTCATTGTTTGCCAGCAGTGTAGGTGTGCTTAACATGGGTATCGCCGTTGGAGCTCTCCTGACGATGGCTCTGGCCGGACTGATGCGTTTCAGTAAAATTTCGCTTCAGGCGGCAGCAGTCGCATTATTGGGCGGGCTGTTGATGGGATATGGAGCTGCAATTTCGTTTGGAGCTAACGTGGGAGCTTATTTCAGCGGTATTGCCTCGATGAGTCTGCACGCCTGGCTGTGGACATTTATGGCAGTTGCAGGTGTTTACACCGCTTATTATGCAAGCCGGAAGCTCCCATTTTTGAAAAGTAACTAGTTCGAATCTCCGTTTTATTTTCAAGGAAGTCAAATCAGTAAAAAACATACGCTGCATCGAAAATCAGTACGTTCGAAAACCGGGCCTTGTCAAATGAGGCCCGGTTTTTTACTCGTATGGTTTTCTTTGAATAGGAACGATTTTCCCGTGCGTTCCGATACGCCACAGCCACTCAAACGGCCCGAAATAGAACTTTTTCATCCACAGCCAGCTGAAAACCATCTGCAGGGCAAACAGAAGCATGCCGATACTAAGAGCAAAGAAATAGGAAGGCTCGTTCCAAATACCGATTTCAACAAATATTGATCGACCCGTCGTAAACAATGTTACAAATACTAGAGACTGTATTAAATAGTTCGTAAAGGTCATCCGTCCAATTGGTTTGAAAGGAAGCAGAAGAGAAGAAGCAGAATTTTGAGTGGTTCCCCAAAGAAGAACTCCAAAAAGCACGCTTAAAGTGAGAATAAAAGGATAAAACGTTTCCAGCCCGTTAACAGCTGGACTGTTAATTTCATAAAATAAAGCAGTTTTTCCAGCTGTTCCAATTGTAAACAAGACAGCAGAAGCAACCCAAAGTTTATTTCGATGGGACGCTGTAAGTGCTAATATGTTTACCCTGTAAAAATACATCCCCAGAAGAAAAAATCCTAAATGAAGCGACATCGCTTCTGCTTCTATTAAAACGTATTCGTACCCGGGAAAATTTGCAGCCGCTGGTAAAGAATCTTTTAAAAAAACCGATATGTCTAATACATAAGGACTGTAATGGTTGAAGATATCCATTCCTACCGTATAAATCAACCAGAAAGCCAGACCGGATATGAAAAGCCACAGGGACGGCAGCCTCATAAATAAAAGCAGGATAAATCCTGCCATAGCGAATTTAAACAGTATGTCACCAGACCAAATCATCGTACCGTGCACTGCACCTGCGAATCCTAGAATCAGAAGCCTTCTAAGGAGAAGCGGATATGGATTTTGATTTTTTTCAAGCGTCCGGTCGTAAATTAGCACCATGCTTATCCCAAACATAACTGCAAAAAGTGGTCTCGCACTGTCCTCAACCAAAATAGTCAGAAAGATTTTTAAAGCCGGCTGGGAATCCGACATAACGTCAGCGAGATAGGGGATATTAATCAGAAAAATACCGAGGAGTGTGAATCCCCGGAGTTCGTCCAGAACCTCTATCCTTTTTCCCTGGCGGAGATCGTTAGCAGTTTTCATGATTGACGTCCTCTTTTCTAACTGTTTCCCGAGCCTTCTAATATAAAAGAAAAGTCACAGTTGTTTTTAGAATATCATTCTAAAATAGTTTAATGAAAAAATCAGGATAATTGAACCAGAACGATCAAAAATGAGTTGATTCTACTATCTTAAATATTTTAAATACTGTTATATAGTCCTTAAGTGGAGGGAGCTGGTTCCACATTTAGTTCGCAGTTAATAGACAAACAGATGAATGTCTGGTATGAATACAACAAGAAGATAAGCCAGAAAGTTTTTAATACAATACCCTTTATTTTCAAAATTTAGACGGGCAGGTTTGAATTAAGGTAAAAGGAGTACGGATGATATGAGGAAAAGAGCAGATATAAATAGTGTGATTAACTGGAAAAACAGCTTAGTGTGGACATCTATGCTGTTTTTAGTAGCCGCCTGTTCCCCGGAAAACAATAGGGAAGAAGAGCTTGCAGATCCAAAAAATAACAACAATATTGAGGAAGAAAATGCAAGAGAAGAACTTGAGGAAGAGAATTTGCAGGAAGATACAGACGAATCAGAAAAGCAACCAGAAGAAGAATATTCATACGGAGTGAGTGCCGGACATCCTGCTGCAGTAGATGCAGGCATGAGTGTGTTGGAAGACGGGGGGACAGCGGTGGACGCAGCTATTGCTGCAGCTTTTGCTGTTTCTGTTGTTGAACCTTTTGCTTCCGGTATTGGGGGTGGGGGTTCAGCACTTGTGCATGAGCAGGGGGAAAATCCTCAGGCATACGACTACCGTGAAGTCGTACCGGAAGAAGGCATTCCCGCTTCCGATACCGGAGTCCCCGGGTTTACAGCCGGTATGGGAGAGCTGCATGAAGATTACGGTAGTACTGCATGGGAAACGCTTTTGGATCCGGCTGTTTCTGCTGCAGAATCTACAGAGGTTTCAGAGCTGCTGGCCCAGCAGTTTGTGTCCGGACAGAGCCGTCTGCCTGTAGATCAGCTTCCGCATTTTTATCCGGGAGGAAATCCACTGAATGCAGGGGAAACATTGGAGCAGGAGGAGCTTGCTGAAACTCTCCAAACAATTCAGCAGGAAGGACCGGAGGCTTTTTATGAAGGAGCGGTTGGAGAAGCTCTTACGGAAAATATAGAGGGGATGGACCAGAATTCCCTCAGTAGTTATGAAGTTGGACGGCATGATCCTGTCCAGGGGGAAGTTTTCGGCTATGAAGTGATTGGGGCAGCTCCTCCTCTTCCGGGTATGAGCGTCATACAGATGCTGCAGATCATGGAAGAAAAGGGAGCAGGAGAGGTGGAGCGGACCAGTACAGAATTTATTCACACCGGAGCAATGGCCTGGAGAGCGGCTTTTCAGTATCTTGAAACAGATGCCGGAGATCCGGACTTCGTGGATGTCCCAGTGGAGGAAGTGACCGATCCAGAACGAAATGCTGAACTGGCGGAAGAGATTTCTGAAGACAGTCTTCTCGAGGTTAACGAAAGCGAGTCTTATGGAGGCATCGATCCGAATACGACCCATATTAACGTGGTGGACAGTGAAGGCACTATCGTTTCCATGACGAATACACTGACAAATTTCTGGGGATCTGGAGAATATACGTCCGGCTTCTTTTTAAATAACCAGATGGCGCGTTTCAGCATCGGCCGTGGTGAAAACAATGAGCCGGAACCCGGACGCCGGTCGATTACATGGTCGTCACCGATGCTCCTGGCGGATGAAGAAGGGCCGGTTCTCGGTATCGGCAGTCCCGGGGGTGAACGTATTCCTCTTATGCTGGCCCAGGTAATAACGGACTGGTCGTCTGGTGAAACAAGCATGGAGGAAGCAGTGGAAGCCCCGCGTTTTCATCTGGACGGCTCAGACCTAATCTTTGAAGAAATGCCCGGCACAGAACAGCAGGAAGCCCTGCGCAGCATAGGATATGCAGAAATAAGAGAGCAGCCTACCCCGCTTTATTTCGGTTCCATACAGATGGTCGGTATCAACAGGGAAAGGGAAGATATAGAAGGAGGGGTGGACGCCCGGCGGGAAAGCACCTGGCGTTCTGAAAGCAGTGAAGAGTAACAAATACAAGCAGGCGCGGGGCTCCCCTGCCTGCTTCGGCTTGTTGATTAAATGATCGTTTTGGAATATTTATTCCAGTCAGTGTATAGACTCCTTCTCTCACCGAGCCTGCCGTGGGGCTGGTCTTCAGCTGTTTGGCCTGCGCCATGAATAAGGATCTTCAGCCTGCGCTGAAATCCCACCGGCGTCTCCGCCGTTACGGAGGGAAAACCACCCCTTTATCGAAGAAAACGGCTTCAATAAAGGGGGACATGGTAAAAAACCTTTTTTCTATTTCCCTGCTGCAGCCGCAGGGGCGAAGATCCGTTTAGGAAGAAATCAGCTGAAGCCGGCCCGCCCGGAAGCGTCCTGCGGATGCGAAAGCAGGGACATGTATAAATAATACTTTATAAACAGCCTGACAAGCAGGACAGACTGCCGATGTTCCTAAGCTTTAAAGAATAAACTCCAAAGGCCGCAGTAACGAGAAGAATGGCCGTATCAAACAGGGAATACAGGTGTCCAAATGTTTCCAGACGGTCGAATATAGTAAACGTTATTACGATCAATAAAAGCATTGCTATAAAGGATATAAAAGCAGCTTCCGGTGCCAGCCTGTGGCGAATCAGAAGCAGAACGGGTGCCAGAAGGCCGCCGGCAATATTAACAGCCCAGACTGCTGAAAGAAAAAGTGGATAATCTGTAAAATAATCAATAACCGCTGTTCCGCGATCGAGCGACAATAAATAATCTTCATTCAATGTATGCACCATCACATAATCATACAGGCCGATAAGATAAAGAGCGAATAGCAGAATACTCGTTATCCACATGTGCCACGAGGGTGAGCGGGAGAAGGAACCCACGGCCTCTTCAGCTCCTTTCAGAAGTTCTTATGCAGCTTTATTCCAGGACGTACGCATAAAGAGAGACCGGTACTGTAACGTTTTTTGCTCCTTTTTCTTTATTTGCTGTGGAGCTCCAGTGACGATTTCAAAAGACGACAACGATTACGGGTCAATGCTATGTAAAAAAAGGAGCTGTCCCGGGACAGCTCCTGAAAATGCTTTCGTTTACAGATCCAAGCTGTGCGGCGGTTCGCCTCTGCCATTCATAAGGCGGACATATTCCGGCTTGATTTCAAGGAATATCAGCTTCGGATCATCTTTTCCGTCAAACCAATTATCAAGTTCATCGGTCCAGAGGTCTTCAATCAGCTCTTTATCGTCACGGATGGAAGCTGTACCGGTCACTTCCACGTATTCATCACCAAAACCTTCACCCTGATAGCCGAGAAGAACGTGAACATTGGAATTTTTATCAATTTCTTCAACTTTGTACGTTTCACGGCTTGTAGGAGTGTACATGGTTTTATCTTTATTAAGGAAAGTCATATATCGTGCATACGGTTTGTTATTCTCGACTGTAGACAGGATACCGATGGCATTATTGTCAATTATTTCTTCAATCCGCTGTCTAACTTGTTTTTGATCCATTCTTGAAACTCCCCTTTATTATTTATTCTTTACAGAGGGAGTATTCCTGTTTTTCTTCTCTGTTAAACAAACAGGATAGCTTTTATTCATCGATCGACGGTTTATATATTTTTCCGAGCGGAAATACTTTTGTGAAATGCCCTTCCGGAGCTTCTGCCAGACCGCGGTCTATCATGTTAATCCGGGAATCAATCATATCGATCAAATGGATAATATGGGCTTCAAGTGTTTTAGGTTCAACCGGGGAACCCCATTCCAGCCGTCCGTGGTGACTGAGGATGCAGTGCTGCAGCTGATAGACGGCTTCCTGCTCAAGCTTTGTCAACTGGGCTTTTTCTCCTCTGGCGGCGAGAATTTTCTGCACTTCCCGGTCCACGAGCATGGAAGACATGGAAATATGACCGATAAATTCTCCAGGGACGCTGTACTGAGGAGCAATATGATTTGTGTATTCAAGAATTTTGGAAGCGTCGTGAAGAGTAATGCCGCCGATAATGAAATCTTTGTTCACAGAGGGATAGCGACGGGACACGTCCCTGCCAAGCCGGATCATACAAACAGTGTGATAAAGCAGGCCGCCGACAAAGGAATGATGATTTTTCACCGCAGCAGGATAGCTGGAAAATGGCTTTTTATATTTCGTATAAACAGTAGAAACGATTTCCTGAATCAGCGGGTCCATAATCTCTTCTATGTAACCTTCCAATTCCTTTTGCAGGTCTTCAATTGGTTCGGGAGCTGTTTCCAGGTACTCGGAGAGATTCACTTCATTTTCTTTCACCGGGCGGAAGGAGCGGGCAGTCACCTGCAGCTGATCCTGATAGGTGGAAGTGTCACCCTCAAAATAAATAATACGGCCTTCCTGAAGAACCTCTTTTACTTCCTCTTCCCGGCCGTTGATCTGATCACTCCAAACTTTAACGGGGAGTTCTTTCGGTCCTTTCGCAATACTTAAATTATAAAAAGGGTCGCCTTTTTTCGTCTGGGCAAGCTGGGCCCCCCGGATCAGACCGAAACCTTGAAACTGCTGATTCGGCTGGTCCAGTAAAGCTAAATCGTCAATAATCATGCGATCACTTCTCCTAAAGATATTTTCTTTATTTTAGCATATTCTGCTCCCGATAAGCTTGAATAACAGGTGGGAGCGGTTTTTACAGGTACACATCTGAATCATAATTATGTTGACAAAAAAATTGCGGCAGTTATAATTGAAAACAATATATGCATAACGAAGATTTGTTTATACATTTCGGAGTATAAGAGATAAAAGCAATGATAAGAACGAGTAGCTTTAACAGAAGCAGACAGAAAGCAGCCGGGTGATGAGAGGCGCATGTGGAGTTAGGGTGAATACATCTTGGAGCTGTGTACCGAACTGACAGTAGGCTGCACCGGGTTTGCATCCGTCATCCATGCAGAAGTATCGCTGCGGCTGTACTTTCAGAGGAGATCTGTGCGAGCAGTTCTCGAAAAAAGGTGGTAACACGTGAAAAAACACGTCCTTCAGGAAATCCCTGGGGGGCGTTTTTTGTTTTTCTCTTATAGAGCTTGCAATATTAATTTATTTAATATTACAAGGAGATGTGTTGAATGTTTTTAAAACCAACAGAGCAGCTGGAGATCATTAAGAAAGGGGCCGACACGATCATCGATGAACAAGAACTGCTCGGAAAACTCGAACGTTCTTTCAAGGAGCAGAAGCCGCTCAAGATAAAACTTGGACTGGATCCTTCCGCTCCGGATATTCATCTGGGGCATGCAGTAGTCCTGCGAAAAATTAAACAGATGCAGGATCTCGGTCATGAGGCGGTTATTTTAATCGGGGATTTTACCGGAAGGATCGGTGACCCATCCGGTAAAGCGAAAGGACGAACGGCTTTAAGCGATGAGACAGTGAAAGAAAATGCTGAAACTTACCGGGAGCAGATTTTCAAAGTATTGAATGAAGAAAAAACTACACTTCGTTTCAACAGTGAGTGGCTTTCCGGGCTGACATTTGAAGAAGTGCTCACGCTCGCAGCCTCCACGTCCGTCGCACGGGTCCTCGAGCGGGATGATTTTCAGAAACGTTACCGGGAACAGACCCCGATCGGCCTCCACGAGTTTTTCTACCCGCTGATGCAGGCGTACGATTCGGTGGAACTGCAGGCGGACATAGAGCTCGGAGGCACAGACCAGACGTTCAACGTTCTGATGGGAAGACCACTGCAAAACCATTTCGGTATGGAAAAACAGATTGCAATTTTCATGCCGCTGCTGGAAGGTCTTGATGGGAAAGAAAAAATGAGTAAAAGTCTCGGCAACTACATCGGTGTAAATGAATCACCCGAAATAATGTTAAAGAAAGTAATGGAAGTACCGGATAAACTAATTGTGAAGTACTTTGAACTCGCAACAGACGAACACCCGGCAGAAGTACGAAAAATCCAGGACCGTCTTGATGGAAACGAAAATCCAAGAGACATTAAACTGGAACTGGCGCGAATTATTACTTTTCTGTACCATGGTGCTGCGGCTTCTGCTGAAGCAGAAGAGTACTTCAAAACTGCTTTTCAGCAGCGAAAAATTCCTGAAAACATTCCTGAAATTCTTTTGGAGTTAGATAAGGACAGACTGGAAGATGTCGTGCCCCAGCTCGCTGCAGGTCAGTTCGTAAAAAGCAAAAGCGAATTTCTCAGGCTCATTAAGCAGAGTGGAGTTTCACTGAACGAAGAAAAAATTACTGTAGACGAACTGGACACCGTGCTTTCCGATAAAGATGTGCTCCAGATTGGTAAAAAGCGGTTTATACGTTTTAAAAAATAAAACAGTGGATTAAAAAGATATCGGAAAACAATTTGATGCAGATAAATCAGTAGTATAAAAGCCTCGATGACTGAAGCATAGTCATCGAGGCTTTTCATTTTATAATGTCATGTCCCGTCCTTCCGTAAATGAATATTTTAATTCAGAAGCTGGTACAGGATGTTGAAAAATGTACCCTTGTATGAAACCGGCGTTCATTTTTCGTAAAGCGTCAAGCTGCTCTTTTGTTTCCACGCCTTCGCAGACAATTTCCATCCCGGAAAGTTCCGCAAACGTGATCATGAGCTGGATGACCTGCTGTTTTTTGTCTGAGCCCGGGAACTTGTTCATAAAGTGTTTATCGAGTTTTAACGTATGGATAGGGAGTTCCTGAAGTCTCGTCAGAGAAGAAACCCCTGCTCCAAAATCATCAAGAGCTATAGAAAAACCTTCTTTCTCCAACTCCAGCAGCTGTCCGGCCATCTGCTGGAGATTTTCGACCATCGATGTTTCGGTCAGTTCCCACTCAATCATTTCCGGAGGGATGCCGTGCCGGTGTACGAGATCTGTAATCTGGCAGTTGGCATCAACAAATTCAAAATGGAGCGGCGAAAGGTTGATGGAAACACGCTGAATAGAAGCAGCAGTCTTACGCCATTCTTTCAGCTGCAGGCACACTTTTTCTACTACCTGCAGAGTCAGCGGCATAATAAGACCAAAGCGTTCCGCAGCATCAATAAAAACACCGGGCGAAATGACGCCGTAGTCCGGGTGCTGCCAGCGGACGAGAGCTTCCACTTTGTGGACCTCACCTGAGTGAGTCTTCACCTGCGGTTGATAGTAGACATCCATTTCTTTGTTCTGCAGAGCTTTTCTAAGTGACATTTCCATCCATTCATCCGAAAGGTCCTGGTGATTTTTTTCTTCATAAAAAAAGAGAGGTCGTTCCTGCTGCTTTGCGTGAGCCAGAGCGATTTCCGCCTGGGCTGCAAGTCTTTCCGGAGAGGCGGAGCTATCTACAGCTGTACCACCGAAGCAGAGCGCAAGGTGAATCCGTTGATTATCCTGAAACACATTCGCTTCATAAGGCAGCTGGAGAGCGTTAAGCTGCGCATCCACCGTTAAGTTACCTGATTCCTTTAAGCAAAGAAGAAATTTGCTTCCTTCACTCTTGAAAATACGGCTTTCCGGGGAAAGCCTCTTTTGCAGTGTTTCTGCTACCTGCTTCAATACGGCGTCTCCGGAAGTGAACCCATAGCTCTGGTTTAATGCCCGCAGCCGCATAATATCTGCGTAAATGATCACCTTATATTCCTCATTCCAGGAGGGGGCCTCTTTCATCCAGAAACGCTGGTTATAAAGACCGGTAATAGCGTCTTTGTAATGCGTTTCCTGAAACCATCTTTTTTCCTGAAACAAAATCCACTGAACAGAAATAAAAATCACGGCTGTTCCGGTAATAGTGGCAGTTAATAAAGACGATTGATTTACTACTGGTTCAGGCGTCAGAAACAGCGAATAAGTTTCCGGGATGCAGAAGCTCGTTCCTTCCATGCCCGTGTAATGCATGGAAGAAACAGCCAGTCCGAGAAACACGGAAGCTCCTGAGCGCTGTAACAGCGGCCGGCTGATTTTCATGTATGTAAACAGAGCGAATGCGGCAAAAGATCCAGCAACTGCAATTACGGAGGATCCGATCACAGAGGCGGCAGAGTAAGTTACTTCTCCTGCAAAGGAAACAGCATGCATACCCGTATAATGCATGGCTGTGATTCCAGCCCCGGTTATCAGGCCCGCTGCTAAAAGCGCAAAAATCGACCGCTGCTTTTGGTGAAGTACGTAAAATGCAGTTAAAGAGGCTGTGAAGGCTGCCAAAAAAGAAACGAATGTCCAACTACTGTCGTAGTCCATTGGAATATGAAGCTGATAAGCTGACATACCGATAAAATGCATACTCCAAATAGAAGTGGCAAGGACAACGGAACCAATGAATATCCATTTGTTAATCTGTTTTGGCTCTGTAAGTTTTGTTAGTCTTCTATTAATTTCGAATGCGACAAAAGCACCTGTACAGGCAATCGCAATAGAAAGAAGAATAAGGCGCCAGTCATAGGAAGCTTCCAGCACCATCAGGGTATTCTGCATGAATAATAATCCTTCCTTGTTCATTAAAGTGAATATACTATGTTTTTTATCAGAAGGAGCTGCATTGTCTGTTAAAACAATTTTAGAGAGAAAGGAAGATAAAGTAAACCACAGCTGATCATATTTAATGAGAAAGTAACAATCAGGATAATGATATTAAAACTACTATCTTTATCTCAGGTCCCTTTAAGATCAATGTTTATATAAGAAAGTCTTCTACACCTTCAATATAGAGATGGAGTGAATTTTTCACGGTAATTACAGTGCAGCTTTACAATGAGAACGGTGGAATACGCCTTCCATCGATATCTGTAAATCCGTATTCTTCAGCAAGGTCTCCGGTTCGTAAAGCCCGGCCGTTTTTTTTATCGATTTTCGGATCGCCGGCCAGTGCGGCTGCGGCTCTGCCGACGTAATAGGGGGACTCGCTCTGCCTTAATTCAGGGATGTTCATCCAATGTTCTTCGTCAGTTTCAAAATGTTTCAGCACAAGTTCAGTTCTCATAAATCCGGGGGATAAGGCAAGAACGGTTATGCCACTTCCTGCAAGTTCAATCGACAGCCCGTAAGCCATTCGCACGAGAGCGTTTTTGGCAAGGTCATAATAAAACTGACCGGTATATTTTCCTTCATCCCAAAACGTCGTATGGATAATAAGGGCATTCGCATTTTTTTCGAGAAGCGGGAGGGCGAAATGGTTAACGGCTAGCTGGGCACGCACCCCGGCAGTAAACATTGTATCCCAGTTTTTTAAGGATAATTCCCGGAAAGGCTTCTGCTCTACTCCTAAGTCATGGGCTCCCCAGACGTTGTTTATGAGAATGTCCAGCTTTCCCTGTTCCCGCTGTATCTGATCCATGACAGCTTTTGTCTGGCTGTCCACCGTATGGTCACAGCGGATAGGAGCACCCTGCCCGCCTTTCTCCTTTATTTCCGCAATTGTTTCATCTATTGTTCCGGGCCGGTTGTTCGTGGAATCACTACGTGTACTCCGGGCTGTAACATATACAAAAGCTCCTGCACGTCCTAATTCTATAGCAATCGCCCGTCCTGCTCCGCGGCTGGCACCGGTGACAAGAGCTGTTTTTCCTTCAAGAGGTTTCATTTTGAAAATTCCTTTCATACTTAATTTCAGCTCCATCATAAAAAATTCCGTGAATTGACACATTAAGAGTCCTAAAAGCTGTTTCAGGCTCCTTTCGGGGACGAGACATTGGAAGTGTCCGCCGCTTCATTCAATTTCCGGAGAATAACAGCCGGATCCTTTCCCTGAAAATGTTCTTTCAACGCTTTTATCGATGCGGGAGGAACTTCGTGCTGAATCATTACCTGTACTGCATTTTCCCATTGGGAAACAATTTCTGAAACAGGCGTATCTTTTGTAATCGCTATGTTTGCTGTTGAGGACCAGAGAAAAACTTCGCTTTCAACCGTCAGGCTTGCCATGGAGGAAAATTTCAGCTTCAGTCTGCACCACAGGAGATATTCCAATCTCTTCTTCCGCAGGCGTCTGTCGGTATCCACTCCTTTTTTTCTTAATGGAAAAAGTATTGTTTCTGCTATTCATGAGCGCTGTTCTTTGTTTTCAAAGCAACCTTTGTACTAACCATCTATTTTCTCTTGTTATTCGGCTTTTAAAAGTCTGGCATTAATTGCGACGACGATAGTGCTTAGGGACATAAGTACTGCACCGGCAGCAGGAGTCAGAAGAATACCAAAGGCAAAGAGCACACCAGCGGCGAGAGGAAGGGCAATGATATTATAGCCGGCTGCCCACCAGAGATTCTGAATCATTTTCCGGTAGGTGGAGCGGGAAAGTTTCAGCAGGGAGACGACATCTTTCGGATCGCTTCGGACGAGAATGACGTCTGCGGATTCAATCGCTACATCTGTCCCTGCACCGACAGCAATTCCAAGGTCGGCTCCTGCAAGTGCCGGGGCATCATTCACCCCGTCACCTGTCATGGCAACTTTCAGCCCCTTTGCCTGAATTTCTTTGATTTTCTCCGCTTTCTGATGAGGAAGAACACCTGCGTAGACATCATCCAGGTCAAGCTGACGACCGACCCAGCGGGCGACCTTCTCGTTATCTCCTGTCAGCATCATTGCCTGAATCCCCATTTTCTTCAGTTCAGCTACGGCCTGACGGGAGGTTTCCCGTACCTGATCAGCCAGTGCGATCATGCCGGATAATTTGTCGTCAGTCAGGACAAAAACAACGGTCTTTCCCTGTTCGGACAGCTCACTGAATTTTTCTGTGTCGTACTCCAGCTCTTTTTCCTTCATATAGCCCGGACTGATCACCTTTATTTCCTTGTTTTCCACTAGACCTGTTAAACCTTTTCCAGTCAATGATTTGAAAGTATCTGGAGCAGAAAAGGAGATACCCCTGTTCTCCGCTTCTTTAACGATGCCCCGGGCAATAGGATGTTCTGACTGTGATTCAATAGAAGCAGCCCATTCGAGCACTCTTTCTTCCGGTTGCTCATAAACGAAAAAATCCGTGATTCCAAATTCCCCCTTCGTCAATGTCCCCGTTTTATCAAACACCACGGCATCTATCGCCCGGCCTTCTTCAAAGTTTGTGCGGTTGCGGATAAGAAGCCCTTTTCTGGCAGATATACTTGTAGATACAGCTGTGACGAGAGGAGTGGCCAGGCCCAGGGCGTGAGGACAGGCAATAACCATGACAGTAACCATGCGTTCGATAGAGAAATTCACGGAGTAACCGAATAAAAACCAGACGATAAACGTCGTACTTCCCGCTAGAACTGCTACGTAGAAAAGAAACTTCGCAGCCCGGTTGGCAAGGTTCTGGGCCCGGGATTTGGATTCCTGTGCTTCTTTGACCATTTCGATAACCTGGGATAAGTAGCTTTCTTCTCCGGTTTTCTCTACTGCAGCAGTGAGAGAGCCTTCACTGTTAATCGAACCGCCGATAATTTTGTCATCGACTTTTTTCGGCACGGGTACTGATTCTCCGGTCAAGTTGGATTCGTCCACTTCTGAAGACCCACGGATAATCGTTCCGTCTACTGGGATTTTTTCCCCCGGTTTAATCAGCACCTGCTGGCCGGGTAACAGATCCGCTGTTGGGACTTCTTTTGTAGTTCCGTCTTCCTGAAGAAGGTGGGCGGTGGAAGGCATAAATTTTACAAGCTCCTCCAAGGCGTTCGAAGCTCCCATAATTGACTTCATTTCAATCCAGTGGCCTAAAAGCATAATTACGATCAGTGTGGAGAGCTCCCAGTACATTTCGTGACCGGGAACCCCGAAGACAACCGCAGTACTGTAAAAGTAGGCGACAGAAATAGCCAGAGCAATGAGGGTCATCATTCCGAGGCTCTTCTGCCGGAATTCATCGACGGATCCTTTTAAGAACGGCCATCCGCCATAAAAATATACTAAGGAAGAAAGCACAAATAAAAGGTACATATCCCCTGTGAAGCGCCAGTTTACTCCGAGAAATGTCTGAATCATAGGGGAGAGTGCCAGAATGGGAACCATAAATAGAATAGAAACGAAAAAGCGGTTTTTAAACATGTTTTCATGACCGTGATGGCCACTGTGATGATGTTCTTCATGATGAGAGTCGTGGGGAGAGGTGTGTTTCATTCGTATCTGCTCCTTTCCATTACCGATTAACCGTCAGGAAGAGCTGTATGAAATATCTTTCCCTGATTGTATTGGAAAAGTTTGAAAAAAGTATGAATTTTCCAAGTTAACACAGCTGAGTGTTAATTTTTCGGGTGCTTTCTAAGTGGCTGATAAATATAAATAAGGGCCGCAGTACCAGTCAGAAGAAGAAATACTGCCAGAAAAAAGAGGGTCATGGAATAAGGATATAGAGCGGTAAGTGTGAAATTAATGGACAAATGGATAAGTACGGCGCCAAGAATACTTTTATTTGTCTGATTATAAATCCAGGTTATGAAGATGGAATAACCAAACACATTCAAAAAGAAGGCAGCGGTATACATAGTCCAAAAACTCTGCATGCCTTGAAAGGTCCCGGGCATGAAAAAAAGCGGCAGGTGCCACAGCCCCCAGAAGAGTCCGATCCAAAGGGAAGCCTGCAGCGGGGAGAAGTCTTTCTGAAGTTCTTCCAGCATAAAGCCGCGCCAGCCGATTTCTTCCGACACCGGTCCCAGGAAAAATAAGGTGAGAAGATTCAGGAGGAAGAAGGAAGGAGAACCAAGCATGAGACGCAGTCCCTCGGCCTGAGGAAAGGACTGCGTAAACAAATAATTATCCAAAAAGGCAGCTGCCGTGAAAACGGCCGGGTAAAGAAGCAGTAGAATTCCAAGCCATGCCCACCCGATCCGGCGGAAACTGAACAGCCGGCTCCGAAAAAACCGGCGTGTTTCGGAAGTACTTCTGCGGAGAATAAAATAAGTCCCTGCTGCAGAAGGACCGAATCCACCGATAAGAAATAAAGCTGCACCCGCAGGATGGTGGAGGGTATTCAGCTGTAAGAAGACAACAGTCAGCCAGCAGCACCACGAGATACTAAATGTAAGCAGAAGAAAGAAAATGATATTTCGGGACATGGGCTTCCCACTCCTTGCTCGTTTTATTTCATGTGCGTATTCAGGTTGTACCGGCGCTCAAAAATGTCTCTTTCCAATAACTTAATTCCCCGCAGGTAATAAAATATCCTTCTGCCGGCTGACTCGTGGAGTTGCTATATTGAGAATATTCTGTTAAAAATAAAGGACAACAGAATAAAGAAACACTACTCTGGGGGAGCTGTTTTCAGCTGAGAAAGACTTTGTCTTGACCCTTATGTACCTGATCTGGCTAATACCAGCGGAGGGAAGAGTCGGCATAATTGAAAAACGCTCCCCGGTGTGGGGGCGCAGCTGAACACTTCTTTCTGCAGAAAGGAGTGTATTTTTGATTTCATTTTAAGTAATTTCCGGCCGTGTAAAAAGGTGGTAGAAGTTGTAATTGTGAAAACAAATTGCTGAGGAGGGCGAAACAAATGAAATTCAGCGAAAGACTGTATGAAAAACTGCAGCCGATCTGGCGGGAGAATCATAATCACCCTTTTGTTGCAGAGATGGGAAAGGGGACTCTTGAACAAGCGAAGTTCCGTTTTTTTATGGTGCAGGATTATCTATATTTAATTGAATATGCCAAGCTGTTCGCTATTGGAGCGGCAAAAGCCCGGGATGTCCGGACGATGGGTCGCTTTGCAAGTCTGATGGATGTAACGATGAATGAAGAAATGGCACTGCACCGGCAGTATGCTGCGAAGTTTGGAATAACAGAAAAAGAGCTGGAGGAAGCTTCCCCTTCCCCGGTTACGTTAGCCTATACTCACTACATGCTTCATGTTGGAAATAACGGATCGTTGAGCGATCTGGTGGCAGCACTGCTTCCATGTGCCTGGAGCTATTGGGAAATAGGAAGGGAGCTTGCCGCCCGTCCCGGTGCAGCCGATCATCCACTTTACGGCGAATGGATCCGGATGTACAGCTCGGAGGAATTCGGGCAGACGGCACAGTGGTGTATCGATCTGCTCGACGAATTGACTGCTGCCTCCTCTGAAGCTGAGCTGAAAAAACTGGAAGAGATTTTTTTGAATACAACGAGATTTGAATATATGTTCTGGGATATGGCCTACAATAAAACAATGTGGCCGCTGGATGAAAAATCCTGACAGAAAATTACATGATATTAATATAAAACTCCCCTGAGGATAACCTATCCTCAGGGGAGTTTTATATTTGAGAGTGTTGATTAAGTCTTGGTTTCAGAATAATTATTCTTCTGAGCGTATAGCTTTCTCCTGCGCTCAGCCTTGCCGTGGGGCTCGTCATCAGCTGTTTGGCCTGCGCCATGGAAAAGGATCTTCCGACTTCGCTTTATCCCACCGGCGTCCCCGCCGGTCCTTCCGGAGGAAGAAGCCTCTCCTGAAAGGAAGAAAGGACGGAATCAACACATTTTTTAGAAGAAGAAACTTCTTTTTATTTTTCTGCTGGAGCTGCAGCAGGCGACTCCGAGGCGAGATAGGACGAGCAGAAGATCCATTTCTTCCGACCATTGGAGGAAGAAATTAGCTGAAGCCGGCCCGCCCGGAAAGCGTCCTGCGGAGGCGAAAGCAGGGAAATGCATAGGCATGTATAAAAAGCACTTTATATTACAGGCTTACCAGCTAGCTTTTTTCACTCCGGGAATCTGCCCTTTATGAGCATGTTCCCTGAAAGCAATCCGGGACATCTCAAACTTACGCAGTACGCCATGAGGACGGCCCGTGATACGGCATCTTCTTGTAAGACGCACCGGGGAAGAATCTTTCGGAAGTTTTCTTAAAGCTTCGTAATCGCCCTTTTCTTTCAATTCTTTTCGTTTAGCAGCATATTTTGCGACCAGTTCTTCTCTCTTTCTTTCCTTAGCGATTTTAGATTTCTTAGCCATACGTTATTAACTCCTTTGAAAATTAGTTTGTTTCCGGCAGTGTGAAATGCAAAATAAAATTTTTAGTTTTGTGGTTTCCTGGAGAGAAAGAAGGATCCTTCAATGGAATTTCTCTCAAAGATAATTGATCGAGATGCTTCAGCGTCTCGGCATGTATTTTTTGATCAATCACTTGAATCACCTGAAAAAAAGACTCTTCGGTCAGCTGAAACCTTTTACTCAGCATTCTCACAGGATACCTTTCGGTGAGAAGCTGAAGAAATTCTTCTTCTGTTTCTGCCATACCTGCAAGCTCCAGTTCTGCCTGCTCATTAGCAGCGAATAAAAGATAGTCATCCTCATGAAGGTTTTGAATACATAGTTTCCGGACAAACTCATATTTCGAACTTTCCACAAACCCGCCTCCTGTTACAAATCAAAATAATTACGATTTACAAGTTTATTTAATCACATTCCGAAATAAGTGTAAAGAGATAAATCGTAATTATTATTATTTACAAATCGTAATCTTTACGATAAACTCCTTGATAAAGAAGAAATGATGAAGCTGGGCTAATTAATTCAGACAGTGATTTATGCTCCTTTAAATATTAATTGAGAACAGGTCATGGAAAGGAGGCGGTATTATGAATAAATGGATCATCATCGGTGGAGGTATCCATGGATGTACGGCAGCGAATTTTTTATCGGAAAATGTTTCTCCGGCGGAAATGAAAATTATTGACCCTCACATAGGACCAATGGCTCTCTGGAAAAAAAGAACGGAATATATCGGTATGGAGTTTCTCCGTTCTCCTTCTGTCCACCACACGGATAAAGACGCGTTTAGTCTTCAAAAATTTGCAGGCGTCAGAGCCGACCCGAAAAATTTCTATGGAAAATACAAGCGGCCTAATCTGCAGGTATTTAATGAGCATGCTTTAAAAACTTTTTACAGTAACGGTCTCGACCGCTCCTGGGAGCAGGGGACCGTACACAAAGTTTACAAAGAATCAGACGTATGGACAGTGGAAACAGCAGAAGGTAAGTCTTTTCAGTCAGAAAACGTAGTTATAGCTGTCCGGCCGAACAGCAAAGTTAATATTCCAGAATGGGCGGCAGGACTCAAAGAAAGCGGGGGAAACGTCTATCATATTTTTGAAGAGAGTCCTCCTGATTTAAATAAAGTGTCCCTTCCTCTTACGGTAGTCGGAGGAGGTATCAGCGCAGCACATACTGCGGTGAAGCTTGCAGAAAGGTACCCGGGAAAGGTGACACTTCTTAAAAGGCATCCTTTCCGTATTCACAAATTCGACAGTGATCCGGGATGGCTTGGTCCAAAATTTCTTTCTTCTTTTCAGTGTCTGAATAATTATGAAGAGCGCCGTCGTGCTGTGAACGAAGCAAGATACAAAGGATCGCTTCCCAAAGATATATACTACAGGCTGCTCCGCCTGCAGAAGCAGGGTAAACTGGTAATAACTGATGGTGAAATCAATAAAAGCACAAAGTCGTCCGATGGAAAGATTATTCTTCATTTAAATGATAGTGAAAGAATCCATACAAAGACTGTTCTGCTTGCTACAGGATTCGTTTCATCATTGGAAGAAGTAAACTGGCTGCAGAAGCTGATTCAAAATGAACAACTGCAGTGTGCGAAATGCGGGTATCCAATTGTATCTTCTTCTCTGGAGTGGTGCAGCCACCTGTATGTTGCCGGGCCACTGAGCGAGCTGGAAGTCGGGCCGACTGCCGGAAATATTTCAGGAGCCCAGAAAGCAGCTGAACGCATTTCTGCACAAACTAACTAAATCATTCAGGAGGATGTATGACGAATAAAATTCCAGTAACTGTGCTCAGCGGATATCTTGGCGCAGGTAAAACAACTCTTTTAAATCATATACTGCATAACAGGGATAACCTGCGGGTGGCTGTTATCGTAAACGACATGAGTGAAGTC
This sequence comes from Alkalicoccus saliphilus, assembly GCF_003044065.1. GTDB lineage: Bacteria > Bacillota > Bacilli > Bacillales > Salisediminibacteriaceae > Alkalicoccus > Alkalicoccus saliphilus. The sequence continues at coordinate 5,690 of NZ_PZJJ01000021.1, read as the reverse complement.
AATATCGACGCCGCCATGGTGAAGCAGGGAGGATTCTCACGTACCGAAGAAAAACTGGTGGAACTGCAGAACGGCTGCATCTGCTGCACGCTGCGGGAAGATTTAATTATGGAAGTGGAAAAACTCGTACAGGGAGGAAATATTGATTATCTTGTTATTGAATCCACCGGTATTTCAGAGCCTATTCCTGTAGCCCAGTCTTTTACTTACATGGATGAAGAACTCGGTATCAGGCTTCCGGACATCTGCCGGCTCGATACGATGGTAACTGTAGTTGATGCAGCTCATTTCTGGAAAGATTATTCCGCCGGGGAAAATCTCCTTGATCGGAGCCAGGGAGCGGATGAAGAGGATGAAAGAGAAATTTCAGACCTCTTAATTGACCAGGTGGAGTTTGCAGATGTCCTGCTTATAAATAAAACAGATCTCCTGAGTCCCGAAAAAACAGAGGAGATGGAAAAAGTTCTTCAGAAGCTGAATCCGGAAGCTGAAATAATAAAAACGGTTCATGCTGCTGTTCCGCTCGATAAAGTAATCGGCACAGAGCGTTTTCATTTTGAAAAAGCAAGTCAGGGGGCCGGCTGGATCAAAGAATTAAATGAGGAGCATATTCCCGAAACAGAAGAATACGGCATCAGTTCCTTCGTATATAAAAGGAGGCGGCCTTTTCATCCGGAACGCTGGCTGCAATGGCTTGAAAGCTGGCCGGAGGAGATAATCCGCGCTAAAGGCTTTTTCTGGCTGGCTTCAAGACATGACACGGCAGGCCTTCTATCCCAGGCCGGTCCTTCACTTTCTATTCAGGGGGCGGGGCAGTGGGTGGATGCATGGCCGGAGGAGGAAAAAGTACAGCATTTTATAGAGGAGCCGGAAATTTTAGAAACGTGGGATGAGAAATTCGGGGACAGAATGACAGAGCTTGTATTTATCGGCATTCACTTCTCCCGTAGAGAAATAGAGGAAGCATTGGATCAGTGCCTGCTGACAGAGGAAGAAATGAAACAGAACTGGAACGAGCTAAAAGATGAACTTCCGGAGTTTTATGGATAGTGAGGGTAAAGTACTTTGTTTAATTAGTTGGTGAGAGTGCCTTTTGATAGAAGTTGGTCAGAAAGACAGAATGAAAGTTCCAAGGAAAAATTTCAGAAAAATGGAATCTGATGGAACTTTCTGAAATGAATCCCGTACATAGTAAGAGAAGGTGTTTCGGGAGGGATTTTTATTCAATTAATTAAAACAGCTGCCATCGGTATCGCTTTTCTTTTGTTAATGACAGGGTGCACTTCATCTGCAGAGCAGGAAATTAAGGAACTTGGGAGCGGCTACGGGCTGGATGTGCAGACCGTGGATGGAACGAAAACAGAGGATGAAAGACTTACTGTGCTGAATTTAAGAAGTGCTGAAAGGCTGTTTCAGTACATCAGACAGTCTTTAGAGGAAGATTATTACAATGACACGTATTCCATAGAAAAGCACGAAATACTGGACGAGCCGGTGGAGGATGTAAAGACGAGCGGTTCGCACCGGGCCTCCAATGCCGTTTATACGGAACAGGGAGAAATGTTTGCAGAGTTCAGCCGCAATATAAGGCTGGATTATGAAGCTGAAACTGAAAATACAGATCCCCGTCCCCAGGAGCTGCATTTAAAAAATATGGAAGCCGCAGCTACTGGTATGCCTGGGTTTGAATGGTCCGAGCACAGTACAGCCTGCGGTTTTATCGAAGATACGGGAGAAATTATCGTATTTACCGATGGGAAATGGAAAATTCACTTTATGTATGAGGAAGAGGAAGTATACTTTGAAGTTGAAGATGACTGGTATGTGGCTTTTACTCCGGAGCAGATGATGAATTAGTTTTAATCTACTTAAGATTAAGCAGGGATTGGTGTATTTATTTATGAAATGGAAACAGCTTTTGTTCCAGGATCCTTCACCCAAAGTGAAGAAAGTAAATTTATGGCTTGCGGGGATCACAATTCTTTCCATTGTTGCAGCAGCCTCCGGGCTGATTCCGATTGAAGCTTCCGCTTTAGTGACAGTGCTGTGTCTCGCAGTGTCTGCAGGAGTATTCATATTTTATGCTGTGAAGGCAGGCGGCAGTTCTAATGATGAGTGAATCCAGAATGATTCAGCGGGACTTATCATATGAAAGCTGCTTTTATTCCAAATAGCAGCAGCAAAAAGTACTGTCGTGACTTTTTTATCACGACAGTACTTTTTAATTTCAATAATATATTCAGGTTTTAGATATTTATTCGTCTTCATCCACGGCTTTAAATTCATACTGCACATGTTCATGCACCTCATCATCTTCCAGATGCACCATCACATGATGTATGCCGCTCTCTTCCAATGCTGTCTCTTTTTCGTAAGTTCCAGCTTCTGTTTCCTCTGTATCAAGCCATGTTCTCTGCTCGTCACCGTGCTGCCATACTTCCAGACGGACATCCCCGTTTTCCCAGGCTTCCTCTTCCCATGTTACATCGATGGAAATAACTGCAGGTTCGTCTACAGGAAGTTCTTCAGAAGTATTCCACGCTATGTCCATGCCTTCATGAAGAGGATGGTCGTGATCACCGCTTTCTTCGTGGGAGTGATCGTTATGACTGTGCTCATGATCATCATCGTTGTTATTGTTTCCTTCGTGATTATGGTCATGGTTGTTCATATCATCCGCATGGTCTGTTTCTTCTGCTTCTTCCACTTCATCTTCAGAAGGCTCTCCGACAACGATATCGTGTACCGGCATTACATGCATTCCCCGGGCTGTCGTATGAGGCTGGATGTGATAGACTGCTTCGTTTTCAAAATCGTACGCCACACTGTACCATCCTTCTTCTCCAGGAAGTTCGGCTTCAATCATATCGCTTTCTTCTTTGGAACCTGCTTCCCATATTTCGAAAAGAACTTCACTGGCGTCATCGACCACCTCTTCCCCCTGGGTAACAAGTACTTTCAGTTCCGCCTTATCACCGGGATCGAGTGACTCCGGGGCCTTTATTTCAGCTTCCAGCTGTTCCATATTAATCTCATCAACCCCTACAGCTCCGCTTTCTTCGTTTGCTTCCTCTTCGGCAGTTCCGCATGCGGCAAGCAGGCCGCATAAGCTTGTTAAAATAAGTACTTTTTTCATTGTTATCTTTCCTTTCCAAAATGATTAAAGTGAGAAGTGAAGCAGCAGTCGTCCTCCATTCCGTTTTCCACTGCATCGGCAGCTTCCTCTATCGTATGCAGTGAACCTCCGAATCCTTTAATGAACTTAGCAGCTTCTTCCCTGCGTTGAAAAGCCAGAACATGAGGACTGCAGCATAAAACAGGCAGACTGCTTCCAACTACAAATACAGCACGTCTGGCATTGAACGTCGTATCAAGCATAAAATCCCGGCTTATAATTTGTTTAGGTTTTTCTTTTTTCTCCTTGAAACGAAGCAGGGCACAGTGGGCACAGCACACTTTTTCGGCACTGCCGTCTTCATAAACTATGCGGGCAGCGAGACGGCTTTCCGAAGGTTTAAAGCAGCATACACAGGCATTTTCATCAGCTGAGTCTGTTTTTACAGAGGTAATACCGCGGGAAGTTTTCAATACTCTTCCTTCCTGCTGCAGCTTTTGAATATCCCGGTAGATCGTCATTTCAGACACCTGGCATACCCGGCTGATATCAGTTACCTGAACAATTTCATGTTTCTTAACCATATCGGCAATAATACTGCGTCTTTCCAATGGTTTCACAAAAAAACTCCTTCACCAGATTGAATTATGTATAAAAACAGTCATGTGCCGCTGAAATGCAAAATTAGTAAAGGCGTTTTTTTTACAAAGATATTGAACCGTATTGCAATAATGCCAGACTTATAAAAAAACGCATATTCACGAACACACCCAGTATATCGAAAATAAAAGCAGGATAGTGATAGTTTTTGTGAAAATTTGTGACAAAATGATTGCGGTTATTTCAAGCGGAGACCTGACATGAAATAAAGTATAAAGCCCACGTTATTTTCAGGCTCTGTGCTGATAGAAGTTTTCCAGTTTAATAAATCTGATTCACTGAAGTATTGTTTCATTTCGTTGGAAGAACCCATATACTAAATAATGAAACGTTAATGTTTTTAAACGTGCCGCATATTGTCATCAACGGCACAACGACTTGTGACAGGGAGATAATTTATGAAAAAACCACTCATTATCGGTGGTGCAGTTATATCCATAGGGGCGTTAACTGCATTGCTGTACACTTCAGATACTTTTTCGCAGGTTCTGCAGACGACATATGAAGGAATTGACTACAATGTCCGGATTCACGAAAACAGTATGGAAATTTACAAAGAGGAAGGATGGAGTGCAGTTCCCGTGAAGGGGGTGAACATAGGCATGGCGAAACCCGGCACGTTTCCGGGAGAGGCAGGGATCTCCCGGGAGGAATACCGGCGCTGGTTTGAGCAGATAGGTGAAATGAATGCGAATACGATCAGAAATTATACGCTTCATCCACCCGAATTTTATGAAGAGCTGCTTGCCTACAATCAGCAGGCCGACGAACCGATATATTTATTTCATGGCGTATGGATCGAAGAAAGACCTTTGGAAGAAACGATGGATGCTTTTGACGAAGACATCACCGAAGAATTCCAGGAAGAGATGAAGCGGATAGTAGATGTGATTCACGGCAGTGCGGAAGTAGAGGAGCGTGCCGGCCACGCCCACGGTGAATACACTGCTGATATTTCTTCTTATGTAGCCGGCTGGATGCTCGGAATTGAATGGCATCCGGAAATGGTGGACAACATGTTGCAGAAATATCCGGATCTTGGAGACTACGACGGAAATTATTTCACTACAGAGAATGCAGCGCCGATGGAGTACTGGCTTGCCGAACAGTTTGACGTGCTTTTCGACTACGAAAAAGACAATTATCAGGTGATGCGACCTTACAGTTTCACCAACTGGGTGACGACTGATAATCTGGATCAGCCGTCTGAACCGTCTGAGGACGAGGACCTGGCAGAGATTAACCCTAATCATATAGTTCCAAACGGGGAGGCATCCGAAGTCGGAACCTTTGCTGTTTATCACGTGTATCCATACTATCCGGAGTTTCTTAACCTGGAAGAAGAATATTTAACATTTGAAGACCATCTTGGCAACCCGAGTAACTACGCAGGCTATCTGCATGATCTTCATCAGGCTCACGATATTCCGGTAATGATCGGAGAATTCGGTATTCCTTCTTCCCGGGGTAAAACACATAACAATCCCTTCGGCTGGAATCAGGGCTTTATATCTGAAGCAGAGCAGGGAGAAATTGTTTCCTACCTTTACGATGTCATTATGGAGGAAGGGATGCTCGGGGGTCTCGTGTTCACTTGGCAGGATGAATGGTTTAAAAGAACGTGGAATACGATGGATTATGATAATCCGGACCGGCGGCCTTTCTGGTCCAACGCCCAGACGAACGAACAGCATTTCGGACTTCTCAGCTTTGACCGCCATAAAGTGCGTATTAACGGAGAAGATGACTGGGAGGGAGGCAGCGTAGTTGCTGAGCAGGAGGGAGAGGTGATACTCTGTCAAGAAACTAGACACGTATAATTGGGATTTGATCGTTTCTTCTACCGCGCTCTCGCTTGGTGGCATTCGATAGACAATCAGGGAGACCCTGAATGTCTATCGAATGGACAGATGAG
>NZ_PZJJ01000020.1 GCF_003044065.1 Alkalicoccus saliphilus | reverse complement strand
ACGGCTGCACTCCACGCTGGGCTATGAGACGCCGGCTGCGTTCGAACGACAGAAAAAAGGAGAGATAGCCCCTTCTATCAGGGCGCAGGCCGGCTGATGGCACGAAGGCCTGCAGGAGTAGGAAAAAAAGGCGGAGCGAGGGAAAAAAGTTGATAGACTTTTGTCTACTTTATTGACAGAACCACAAATAGTTCCAACCGTCCCCCGGAATACTGCCAACTTTCGCTGTATTTCTACCAACTGCCGGGAATTCTACCACCCGCCCCCGTTTTTCTACCAACTCTCCGTAGAATTCTACCAACTTCGGGGACCTCCGATGACTTCTCACCTGCTTAATGACATTTTTTCCAACAAAAAAAGAACTGCCTGATGAACATTCAGGACAGCTCTTTTTGTTTACGTGTATTTAGCTCGCGGCCCGCCGATTAATTTCGGCCGGGTGCGGGCAAACGTCGTGTGGGCTTCGCCGATTTGTTTGATCGAAGTTCGTACTGGAATCGCTACGCGCTTTAAATGCATACCGATGAACGTGTCACCGATATCGATGCCGGCATGGGCAGCTACCTGCTCCGTGAGTACCGGGTTCTGCATTTTTCCGAAAGCATAGGCAGCCATGGAGCCGCCGGCTTCCGGCACCGGGCGTGCGTTGACGATTTCCATTCCGTATTTATCGGCTGTTTCCTTTTCGATCATCACGGCTCTGTTGAGATGCTCACAGCATTGAAAAGCGAGATGGACACCGGTTTTTTTCTGAAAATCCGAAAAGGCGTCCCAGAGAAGTTCGGCTACTTCTGTCGTACCGGCTTTGCCAATATGCTCTCCAATGACTTCACTCGTGCTCGTTCCGATGATAAATAACTCGCCTGCTTCCAGGTGTGCTTTTTCCTGAAGTTCATCCAGCGCCCTGCTGAGGTCTTCCTTCAGCTTTGCCATGGTACGCACACTCCTTTTTAAAAAATTATGCCCGGCTTTCGTAAGTCATAATTTTTTCTACGCGGCGCTCGTGGCGTCCGCCTTCGAAATCTGTTGCGAGCCACGTTTTCACTATTTCCCGGGCAATTCCTGGTCCTACGACGCGTTCTCCCATTGCGAGAACGTTTGTGTCGTTGTGCTCGCGTGTTGCCTTTGCAGTAAACAAATCGTGGACAAGGGCACAGCGGATACCTTTTACTTTATTGGCGGAAATGGACATGCCGATACCTGTGCCGCAGATAACGACCGCTCTGTCTGCTTTTCCTTCGGCTACCATTTCTGCAGCTGGAATGCCGTAATCGGCATAATCCACGGAATCTCCCGAATCGTTTCCGACATCAATAACCTCGTGGCCCATTTCCTCGATTACCGGTACAATTTCTTTTTTCAGGGCATAGCCTGCGTGGTCTGACCCGACAACTACCTTCACTCGTGTCACTCTCCTCTTAATCCTGTTTCTTTATTTCAGCCTGTGATTAAAAAATCAGGCGTCATAACGCTTGTTTTTATTACCCATCTTCTGTATGAGCCGTTCTACGGCTTCTTCGACTTCCTGGTACGTCGCTTCGTAAATGGACTCGTCTCCTCCGAACGGGTCGCGTACGTCAGGGGACGGAAGCTCCCATTCGAGTCGTTCTACCGCCATTTCATGCGGCTCAATCTGTTCTTTCAGCTCTTTTTCCAGCGCTTCCACGCTGAACTGCTCTTTTTCAAGATCATCCGGATGATCCACCTGGCGTTCTTTCTCGGCAAAGAACCGTGCTTTATTGAGCTCGAGCTGAGCCATGTGGCTCTTAAGATCCTCCATTTTTTGAAGGGATTCTTCATCATCCATAACATATTCCTTTAACGTATGCGTGCGGGATGCAAAGCTTGGAAATTTTTCTATGACAAGCTGTTTGTGTGCTTTTGTCATCGTCAAAATAAGATCTGCCCACTGAAGCATACTTTCCGTTAAATAAGAGGACTGGTGGCTCTCCATCAGACCGTGGCGTGCGAGGGCCTGTTTAGCACCTTCGGACATCGGCATGCCTTCTACTGAAGACACTCCCGCTGACTTCGCTTCCATTCGTTCAGACGTTCTTTTTTCCTGAAAAATCGCCTCAGCAATCGGACTGCGGCACGTGTTGCCTGTACATATAAATAACACTCTCTCCATAGAGTCACTTCCTTTTCCTGATAGTAAGACTTTATCCACCTTCTACCCTTTATACGGAGAGGTCAATCTTACTTCTAGTTTACCATATTTCAACGTTTTTCTGTCATAAAAAAGGCCCGGCCGTGTTCCTTTTTGTTCGACTTTCGCTGCACACAAAAAAGCATCCCCCAGTCCTGCCTGGTGGATACTTGTCTGCTGACTGCTGAATGCTTCTCCGGTGTTCGTACCGGTCAGTTCCGGGAAAGGATGCGGCCTCCGGCAGCTTTGATAAGACGGTTCATGATGGCAAAACCGATATCGTCTTCCGGCTGGACACGCATAAAAATATGGTCAACGTCCTCTTTTTTGAAATAGCGCAGGGCGGCGTAAAGCTCCCGGGCGACTGTTTCTCCATCGCTGTTTTCGAGGAGGTATGTTTTATCGGCCTCCACGTCCGCAGCTTCTTTTTTATCCACGATTACTCCGATACGGGATCCTTTATCTTTCGCTTCAGTTATACACATGTGGAAAAACGCTTCGTCTCCGTCAATCAATGTCAAGGGTGCTTCCGGCGCATAATGTTTATATTTCATTCCCGGGGACCGGGGCGCTTCTTCAGCGGCCGTCTCCTGCAGGGAAGGATCTACATCCACCTGTCCGACTACTGCTTCCAGCTGGCTTTTTGTCACCCCTCCGGGACGCAGAATCATCACAGGCTCCTGCGTACAGTCGACGACGGTTGATTCCAGACCGACCCCGGTAGCTCCTCCATCCACGATGCCGGCAATCCGTCCATCGAGATCTTCCCGGACATGGCCGGCAGTCGTCGGACTCGGACGGCCGGAACGGTTTGCACTCGGTGCTGCGACAGGTTCTCCGCTCGCTTCAATGAGCGCAAGAGCGACCGGATGATCCGGCATGCGGAGCGCAACAGTCGACAGGCCGGCTGTCACACCTGTGGATAACACACCGTTATGACGCAGAATGATCGTTAAAGGCCCCGGCCAGAACGAATTCATTAATTTCCAGGCAGTTTCAGGTACTTCTTCCACATAGTTATTCACATCCTCCGCACGTGCGATGTGGACAATCAGCGGGTTGTCGGAAGGACGGCCTTTCGCTTTGAAAATAGATTGAACGGCAGCGTGCGAACGCGCGCTGGCACCGAGTCCATAGACCGTTTCTGTCGGAAAAGCAACAAGTTCTCCGGCGGCGAGTTTCTGTGCAGCTTCCTTAATTTCCACACTTCCTTTTAAGTTGTTCACATCATTATCCACAGACCAGTGGATCGTGTGTTGATAAGTCATGACTTATTCACCTCCAGATAAATTTTTATCTTTATGTTCGTATATGACTATCTACTTCAGGATAGAAAAATATCACTTATCCACAATTTCAGTGGATAAGTGATGCAGTTTCTGTTGATAACTGTGTGGAGGACTGAAAAAGTTATCCACTCAGGGGAACGTTTATATGTGGACGAGTATGATCCGCTCTTTTTCATTAATATCGAGCAGAAGTTCTACGGAAGCTTCCGGAAGCTCCTTTTTAATAAGTGCCCGGACAGCATCTCCCTGACCATGTCCGATTTCAAACGCTGCGACACCGGGGTTCTTCAGTACAGACGGCAGCTGCACGGCAAGACGGCGGTAGATGTCCAGCCCCTCTTCTCCCGCAAACAGCGCACCTTCCGGCTCATGGTCTTTCACGTTCGTATCCATACTGCCCCTGTCCTTTTCCGGAACATAGGGCGGGTTCGAGACGATGACGTCAAAAGGGGCTTCTGCCTGAAGCAGCGGTCCGCATAAATCCCCTTGCTCAAATTGGACTTCTGCACCGTGTGCATAAGCATTCACACGGGCTGTTTCCAAAGCTTCTGATGAAATATCGACGGCAGTCACGTCTGCTTCCGGAAGCTCCAGTGCGAGCGTTATCGCAATAATGCCGCTTCCGGTACCGATATCTGCGACCCGGAGTGGGCCTTCCGGAACGTTCTTGAGAACAGCTTCAATGAGCTCCTCGGTTTCCGGGCGGGGGATCAGCACGTCCGGGTTGACCCGGAAGTTCCGGCCGTAAAAGGTTTCCAGTCCGGTAATATGCTGAACCGGCGTCCCGGCCGCTGCTTTCATGACGTCTTCCTTAAAGCGGGCCGCCGTAATATCAGGGAGCGGGCTCTGCATTTCTGCCAGCAGCCGGGACCGGCTCCATCCGGTATGAAACTCCAGAAGAATATAGCCGATTTCTTTTTCCCGGTGCCAGCTTTCCAAAAAAGAAGAAGCCCATTTCAGGGCTTCATGAACGTGTGGAACAGACATTGTTTCCTCCTACTCCGCGTTTTCCATCAGGCGGGACTGTTCTTCGACAATCAGCGGATCGATAATTTCATCCAGATTTCCTTCAAGAATCTGATCGAGCTTCTGGATCGTCAGGCCGATGCGGTGGTCCGTAACACGGCTCTGCGGGAAATTATACGTGCGGATCCGCTCGGAGCGGTCCCCGGAGCCGACTGCGGACTTCCGGTGTTCGTCGTACTCCGCCTGGGCTTCTTTTTGAAACTTGTCGTAAATACGTGCACGCAGCACTTTCATTGCTTTTTCTTTGTTTTTAATCTGGGATTTTTCATCCTGACAGGAAACTACGACGCCTGTCGGTACGTGCGTCAGACGGACAGCGGACATCGTCGTGTTAACACTCTGGCCGCCCGGACCACTCGACGTAAAGGTATCTACACGGATATCCTTGTCGTGGATGTCCACTTCCACTTCCTCTGCTTCCGGAAGTACAGCAACCGTTGCGGTCGACGTATGGATCCGTCCTCCGGATTCAGTTGACGGCACCCGCTGGACGCGGTGTGCTCCGTTTTCATATTTCATCCGGGAAAACGCGCCTTTCCCGTTGACCATGAAAATGACTTCCTTAAATCCGCCGAGTCCTGTTTCGTTCGCTTCGATCACTTCGATCTTCCAGTTCTGCTTTTCCGCGTACCGGGAGTACATGCGGTACAGGTCTCCGGCGAACAGCGCGGCTTCGTCCCCGCCGGCTGCTCCACGTACTTCGATGATGACGTTTTTATCGTCGTTCGGGTCTTTCGGCATCAGGAGAACGTGCAGCTTTTCCTCCAGTTCCGGAATCTGGTCGCCGAGCTCGTCGACTTCCATTTTAACCATTTCACGCATTTCCTCGTCCAGGTTGTCGTGAAGCATTTCTTTCGCTTCATTGTACTGGTTTGTAACATCCTTGTACTGTTTATACGTTTCTACTGTTTCCTGAATATCGGACTGCTCCTTGGAATATTCACGGAGCTTCTTATTGTCGTTAATTACGTCGGGATCCATAAGCAGCTCTGTCAGCTGGTTATAACGGTCCTCTACTGCCTGCAGGCGATCAAACACCTAACTTCACCTCACCTTAAAATTCGTACAACTTTCATACCTCTTCCCAGTATAGGCGTAAAAACCGTTAAAATCAATGGGAGGAACCTTCCTGATCTTTGTACAGGCCACCTGTGTAAAGGTCCGTCAATGTCTGAATCACCTTCTTTGAAGGAAAGCTGCTTCCGTCCCTTACACCGTCCCAGAGAAACATTTCGTTGGCATAGTACCAGGCTCTTGCCGTAAATTCGGGATCGAAATGTTTCGCGGCGAGTCCTTTTTCCTGTACGTGCCGTATATCTGCGGCGATACTTCCGATAAACCGGCTGCGCACGTCCTCCCAGTAGGAGGCCACGGCTTCCGAAACGCCCGATGCTTCTTTAACGACGCGGAGAATATCCCTCTCCTCCACAGCGAGTGAAAGAAAGCTTTTTACTTGATCCTCAATCAGGTGATAGGCTTCTTTGGACGTTTTTGGTGCAAACGTCCGGCCGGCCACGTCGTAAAACTTCGCCATGACGTCTTCCATGAGGACGATAAGCAGTTCGTCTTTGTTTTTAAAATATACGTACGCTGTTCCGTAGCCGGTCCCTGCTTCCCGGATAATCTGCGTGACGGTTGCTTTTTGAAACCCCTGCTCGAGAAGTACTTTTTTTCCTGCCTCGAGCAGTTTATTTTTTGTTTTCAATGCCTTTCTTTCTCTCGCTGTCAATGCGTGCTTCTCCTCCATACGTACACCTCTTTTTTCGATTCTGCTTCCGTTCGGCCGCGGATTCTTTCCTGTTTATAATAAACAATCACACAGTTTTGTCTTAATCTATTTCCCATTCTACACGTAATTTCAGCTCCTGCAATACGCCCTTTTTCTGAAATTGACATCGTGTCATTGACTATTCGTCACCGTAAGGATACAATGCAGCTGAATAGACTTTTAGGAAAGCAGGTGAATGACGATCACACATTCCAGAGAGTACGCGCAGAAACTTGATATGGAGGATTCTCTTGCCTCCTTCCGCCGTGAATTTTATGTGCAGGAAAACAGCATTTATTTTGACGGCAATTCCCTCGGACTTCTGTCAAAACGGGCAGAGCAGGCAGCGCTCGATCTGCTCGCCATGTGGAAACAGGAAGGCATCGGCGGATGGACCGGCGGGGAGCATCCGTGGTTTTACTTATCTGAAAAACTCGGGACGCAGATGGCTCCGCTTCTCGGCGCCCGTCCGGAGGAAGTTGTTGTTACCGGTTCTACAACCGTTAATCTCCACCAGCTTGCGGGCACCTTTTATAAACCTTCCGGCAGGAAAACAAAAATTCTTGCAGACTCCCTCACCTTTCCAAGCGACATTTATGCATTGAAAAGCCAGATCCGTTTGAAAGGACTGGATCCGGATGAGCATCTCGTTCAAGTAAAAAGCAGCGACGGCCACACAATCGATGAAGAAAAAATTATCGAAGCGATGACAGACGAGGTGGCTCTGATTGTGCTGCCGAGTGTTTTGTACCGCAGCTGCCAGCTTCTCGATATAAAACGGCTGACAAAAGAAGCTCACAAGCGCGGCATCGTAATCGGCTTCGACCTCTGTCATTCTATCGGCTCTCTCCCCCACGAACTCAGCGACTGGGGCGTCGATTTTGCTTTCTGGTGTACGTATAAGCATTTAAACAGCGGCCCGGGAGGCGTCGGAGCTCTTTACGTCAACGAAAAACATTTCGGGGCAGAACCGGGACTTGCCGGCTGGTTCAGTTCCCATAAAGACCGCCAGTTTGATATGAAACATACCCTCACACCGGCAGAGGACGCCGGCGCCTTTCAGATCGGAACGCCGCACGTGCTGAGTACGGCCCCGCTTCTCGGCTCGCTTCCTATATTTGAAGAGGCAGGCATTGAAAATATCCGCCGTAAATCCCTTAAGCTCACACGATTTCTCATGGAGCTTGTTGATCAGGAGCTTCATTCCTATGGTTTTCACATCCGGAACCCGCTGGAGGATGAGCGCCGGGGCGGGCACATTTATCTGGAACATCCGGAGGCCGCACGCATCTGCCGGGCGCTGAAGGAAGCCGGAATCGTTCCTGATTTCCGTTCACCGAAAGGGATCCGTCTGGCACCCGTCGCTTTATACAATACGTTCACCGAAGTATGGGACTGTGTTCAGGCATTGAAAGATATTATGGAGAAGGAGACGTACAAAAAGTTTAAAAATGAACGGGGGGTTGTCGCGTGAATGTCTGTGATGAAAGCCGGCCGTGGATCGACATTTCCCAGCCGCTTAACGAAAAAACCGCCCACTGGCCCGGCGACACACCGTTCTCCTACGAGACCGCTTTAACAAAAGAGGAAACCGGCTCCGTCAATATCGGCCGCATGACGACAAGCCTTCATTCCGGAACGCACGCCGACGCGCCTTTTCACGTGAATGACCGCGGCGCAGGCATACTGGATCTCGATCTGCATGCCTTTCTCGGGTTGGCACGCATCGTGGACGTTTCCAACGCTTCCGTTCTGGACGAAAAACTGTTCCGGACGCTTGATCTGGACGGTACAGCACGACTGCTTCTTAAAACGTCCGTCCCGAACCGGCCGGAGCGCTTCCCGGAAGCTGTTCCGGCGCTGACGGAGGATGGCGCTTTATTTTTAGCAGAGCTCGGCCTCAAACTGCTCGGTGTCGATGTTCCGTCGATCGATCCGCTCGACAGCCGCGAAGTCCAGGCCCACCATACGTTATTCGAGACCGGCACAGCTGTTCTGGAGAATCTCATGCTCGACGATCTGCCGGACGGGGACTATGAGCTGATTGCCCTCCCCCTTCCGCTTCAGGGTGCAGACGGCAGCCCGGTGCGCGCGGTCGTCCGTCCGCTTCCAAATGAGAAAGGAGACTGATTATGAAATATACCAGCCCGTCTTCTGAAAAAGGGATTCATACCGACTTTAAAAACAACATGACGTACGGCGAATACCTGCATCTGGATACGCTGCTTTCCAGCCAGGAACGTCTGTCCGGTCATCATGATGAAATGCTTTTTATTATTATCCACCAGGTCAGCGAGCTGTGGATGAAGCTCGTCCTGCATGAAACAGATGCTGCGATCGCAGCCATCCAGGCGGACGACCTTCCCGCCTCGTTTAAAAAGCTCGCACGCGTGACGAGAATTCAGGAGCAGATCATTCAAGGATGGGACGTATTGTCCACACTCACCCCGGCGGAATACATAGAATTCCGCGATGCGCTCGGCCAGGCTTCCGGATTCCAGTCCTATCAGTACCGGATGATTGAATTTGCGCTCGGCTACAAAACGGGCCACATACTGAAGATTTATGAAAAAGATCCGGAACTGCACGCACAGCTGGAAAAAGCGTACCACGCCCCCGGCCTGTATGACGTGGCTATCCAGGCGCTTCGAAAAGCCGGTTTTGATATTCCGGAGGAACTAGCCGACCGGGACTTTTCCAGGCTGTATGAAGAAAACGAGGCCGTGAAAAAAGCGTGGATGACTGTTTATCAGAACGTCGACCGCTACTGGGAGCTGTATCAGCTCGCAGAAAAGCTCGTAGATATCGAAGATTCCTTCCAGCAGTGGCGTTTCCGTCATATGAAAACCGTAGAGAGGATCATCGGCTTTAAAAAAGGCACCGGTGGTTCGTCCGGTGTGAACTATTTGAAAAAAGTGCTCGACCACCATTTTTTCCCCGAGCTGTGGGACCTGCGGACCGAACTGTAAATCTGGACTTCTGACGCTTTGCTGATCTGTTCACATTTTCTTATAACTTCTGCCGGAACGACTGAAAAATCTCCCGGAAAAGTTTTTCCTGTAGTTCCTTCCATATGTTTACCTTCGGAAGGGGTGGGGGTATTAGAAACATAGATACAGAAGGGAGCCGATACAGGATGAAAGTTGTCATTATTGGAGGAGATGCAGCCGGCATGAGTGCCGCGATGCAGATAGTTCATAAAGCGGAAAATGCGGAAATTACGGTACTTGAGCGCGGTCCGGTGTATTCTTATGCCCAGTGCGGCCTGCCATATTATATGGGAGGGCTTGTAGAAAAAAGCGACGATCTGATTGCACGGCCTGTTTCCTATTTTCGTAAAAAAGGCATCGATGCAAAGGTTTCTCATGAAGTAACAGACGTCGATGCTGAAAACCAGATCGTGAGAGGTAAAAACCTGGATACGGGGGAAGCATTTTCTTTATCGTACGATACGCTTCTCGTGGCCAGCGGCGGAAGTCCAAACGTCATTCCGGTGGACGGTGCGGACCTTGAAGGTATTCATACGATGAAGACGATTCCTGATACAGAAAATATTATGGAAGACTTCAAGGACAAGGAGCATATTACCATTATCGGAGCAGGATACATCGGTCTGGAAGTTGCCGAGAACCTTGTGGAAATCGGTAAAAAAGTGCGTATCATTAACCGCAATGACAAACTCGGGAGCAACTTCGACGAACCGGTCAGCGAGGTTCTCCGTAAGGAAGCGGAAAAGCACGGCGTTGAACTCTGTTTGAATGAGGACGTGGCCGGCTTTACCGGTGATGAGCACGGCCGGGTAAAAAGCGTGGAAACAAACAAATATTCCTATGAAACAGACGGAGTGCTCGTTGCCATCGGCATCAGTCCGAACACGGATTTTCTGGAGGACACCGGTATCTACACCCACGCTTCCGGAGCGGTCATTGTCGATCCGTATATGCGTACGAACGTCCCGAACATTTACGCTGCCGGAGACTGCGCGACACAGTATCACCGGATTAAGGAGCAGGACGATTACGTGCCGCTCGGGACGCATGCCAATAAGCAGGGGCGCATTGCCGGAGCAAATATCACAGGAGACAAGAAAACATTTCAGGGTATGCTCGGGACGGCTATTCTGAAGTTTTTTGATATCACAGCCGGACGGACGGGAATCGGCATTAAGGAAGCAAAAAGCCTCGGCTTTGACTTCAGCTGCAAAACGTTTGAGCCGCTTGCTTTTGCCGGCTACTATCCGGGAGTGGAACCGATGACACTCCAGCTTTTGAAGGACAATAAAAATGACCGCCTGCTCGGGGTGCAGGCAGCCGGTGTCCACGGGGTGGACAAGCGGATCGATACATCTTCCGTCATGCTGTTTAACCGTATGACAGTCGATGAAATCCAGGATCTTGATATCAGCTACGCCCCTCCGTACAATTCCACGTGGGACCCGGTACAGCGTCATTCACGCAGTTTGTAAGCAGTGGGGTTCTGTAAGAAGATATGTCTGCTTCGCCTGCCGGTGGACGCTTCTAAAACGAAACTGCAGCTTTCAGAAGTATTAGTCCGGTAAAACCCTTACCTTTATGTTCGTACCGGCTTTCTTACGCTTGCCGGCGGAGGCTTTCCGCGGGTCTCGTCTTCAGCTGTTTCTGCCGAAGTTGAGCTTCTTCAGAAAGGATCTTCCGACTTCGCTCATTCCCGTCGGAGTCCCCGCCTTCCGCTTCAGAAAGGAAACTTGAAATAATCTTTTTGATTCCGTAGACAGCTGTTTTGTAAATGAACATCGATACTCCAAAGGGAATTTATTAATTTGAAAAAAGATGCTGCTCTGCATATTCACGCAAACTGAAGAGGACGTGGGGCAAATTTGAACGAGCTGAAGATTCATCCCTTCCGACCACAGGGAGAAAGGGATTAGCTGAGACCGTCCCGCCCGGAAAGCTTCCCCATGGAAACGAAGGCGGTCTTTTACAGAAACCAAAGTAAATTTCTATTTTCAGGACAGACCACAAAATAAAGTTCTGCTTCACAGAAAAAACCTGTCAGGCCAACTGACAGGTTTTTTCTTCGGTACGGATCAGTTGTTTTCCCGGGCGAGGTTGACGGCCGGGACGTGGGTGGTTTTCGGGCGTCCGGGTACTTCGTGGCAGTGCCGGCACCGTGGTTCGTACGATTCGGAAGCTCCGACGAGAATGATCGGGTCATCATAGGAAGCCGGTTTCCCGTCGATCAGGCGCTGCGTGCGGCTTGCAGGAGCCCCGCAGGAAAGACAGATAGCCTGCAGCTTCGTCACGGACTCTGCGAGTGTCAGGAGCACCGGCACACAGCCGAAAGGCTCCCCGCGGAAGTCCTGATCCAGACCGGCACAGATGACCCGGATTTTATCGTCTGCGAGTGTCTGGACGACATCGACAATCTTCGGGTCAAAAAATTGAATCTCATCAACAGCAACGACTTCCGTATCTTTTTCGAGCAGCGTGTAAATATCTTCTGCATCCGTCGCGGGATAAGCGTACACGGTCGCTCCGTTATGCGACACAACTTCTTTTTCACTGTAGCGGTTATCAAGCTGAGGTTTAAAAACCTGGATTTTCTGGCGGCCGAAGCTGGCCCGGCGGACGCGGCGGATAAGTTCTTCCGATTTTCCGGAGAACATGCTCCCGCAGACGACTTCGATCCAGCCTTCTTTCTGATTAAGGTGCATGAGGCGACGCTCCTGTTCCGATAATTTTTTTCCTGATCATGTATATGTAATCCTACGCGCAATTAACGTAGAGAACAAGCGTATTTAGTCACAAAAAACAGGCAGAAAATTTTCTGCCTGTTTCGTCTGCACATTACATACCGTATTTTTTCTTGAAACGGTCGACACGTCCGCCGGCGTCAGCAAACTTCTGCTTACCTGTGTAGAACGGGTGAGAATCAGAAGATACTTCCACTGTAATAAGAGGGTAAGTGTTGCCGTCTTCCCACTCTACAGTTTGCTCCGTAGACGATGTAGAACCAGTCAAGAACATAAAGCCGGTACTTGAATCCTTGAATACGACTTTGCGGTATTCTGGATGAATTCCTTGTTTCATGTCTTTTCAGCTCCTTCCGCCCTGAATCTTTCGAAACAGAGTAAGTCTGTGTTGAACTCTTTCACACATAAAAAAAGTATAACAAGGCGGGAAGGAGAATGCAATAAAAGATTATAACATCAGGAATTACCGGAAGACTGGCTGCGAGTGCCGCGGCTCTGCTTCCCACGTTCGAATGAGGCAAAAAATTCTTCATTTGTTTTTGTTTCTTTTACTTTTTTCAGGAAGCGTTCCATATAGTCCGGCTGGTCGTTGAGGGTACGGCGGATCGCCCACAGGTCTTCGATCTGCTTTTTCGGCAGCAGCAGCTCTTCCCGGCGCGTACTGGACCGGCGGATATCAATCGCCGGGTAAATCCGGCGCTCTGCAAGTTTCCGGTCAAGATGCAGCTCCATATTGCCTGTTCCTTTAAATTCTTCGTAAATGACATCGTCCATCCGGGAACCGGTTTCTACAAGTGCGGTGGCGAGAATGGTGAGACTTCCACCTTCTTCGATATTACGCGCCGCTCCGAAGAAGCGCTTCGGCCGGTGGAAACTCGCCGGATCAATCCCTCCGGAAAGCGTCCGTCCGCTCGGTGGGATGACGAGGTTATACGCCCGGGCAAGCCGGGTGATGCTGTCCATCAGAATGACAACGTCCTTTTTCGATTCGACAAGGCGCATCGCCCGGTCGAGCACAAGCTCCGCCACTTTAATATGATTCTCCGGTACTTCGTCAAAGGTGGAGCTGACGACTTCCCCTTTAATGGAACGCTCCATATCCGTTACTTCCTCCGGACGCTCATCAATAAGCAGCACGATGATTTCCATGTCTGGGTGGTTGGCAGCGATACTGTTCGCAACTTCTTTCATCAAAAGCGTTTTTCCTGCTTTTGGTGGAGCGACGATCAGACCGCGCTGACCGTAGCCGACCGGTGCAATCATATCAAGCACGCGGGAAGCGACCATGTTCGGCTGATGCTCGAGCGTCATTTTCTTTTCCGGGTACAGAGGTGTGAGCTGCGGGAAATGCGGCCGTTCACTCGCTTTTTCCGGGTCTTCGCCGTTCACGGCAGCTACCTGCAGCAGGCCATAGTACCGCTCGTTTTCTTTTGGTTTTCGTACTTTCCCGGATACCCGGTCCCCGTTACGGAGTTTAAAGCGGCGGATTTGGGACGCAGATATGTAAATATCCTGCGGACTCGGCTTGTACGTGTTGGACCGGAGAAATCCGAAACCTTCCGATTGAATTATTTCCAGGATACCTTCCATAAACATTAAGTCTTCATTTTCTGCCTGTTTTTTGAAAATCGCAAAAATAAGTTCTTTTTTGGTGAGCTGGCTGTAGTAGGATACTTTATGCTCCTTTGCCAGATCGTAAAGTTCTTTGAGCTTCATATGCTCCATTTCTTTCAATGTTACTGCCATATATGTCACCAGACCTTTTCTAAGTTTCAGCAGCGGATGCTCCGCCGGGCATGTGGGAATACGTGAATAATGTTTCTGGAAGAAATCCGGGGGTGCTGAACCTGCGTTCAGTATCAAATCAGCTTTGTCTATCTAAGCATATTTTCGGAGGACTGACAATGGAAGAGGAAGGAAAAACCTGCCCGCCTTCTTTGATTCCGGGGGCAGCTTACTCCTTCCGGCAGTTAGTCACGAATAACGAGGTCGGGCTTTTTATCAAGATGGTGTTTTCCGTCAATAAATCGAACCGTTCCGGATTTGGCACGCATAACGAGCGACTGGGTCGTGCCTGTTTCCCCTTTGTAGCGCACGCCTTTCAAAAGCTCGCCGTCCGTTACGCCGGTCGCAGCGAAAATCGCGTCATCGCCGGAAACAAGGTCTTCCATGTGGAGCACGCGGTGAATATCATCGATGCCCATCCCTTCGCACCGTTCTCTTTCTTCGTCGTTCTGCGGCAGGAGCCGTCCCTGGATTTCCCCGCCGAGACACTTCAGACCGATGGCTGCCAGTACGCCTTCCGGGGCACCTCCTGATCCGAGAAGCATATCAACACCGGTGTCTTCAAAAGCAGTATTAACAGCTCCGGCAACGTCTCCGTCTCCTATAAGCTTAATCCGTGCCCCTGTCGCTCGGACAGCGGCAATAAGATCTCTATGTCTTTCCCGGCGCAGAATGGTGACGACAAGGTCTTCGACGTCTTTTCCTTTTGCTTCGGCTACGGCACGAATATTTTCTTCCACCGGAGCATCCAGATCAATTCTGCCTACAGCTTCCGGACCGACTGCGATTTTGTCCATGTACATGTCGGGAGCGTGCAGAAGGTTGCCTTTGTCCGCTACTCCGAGTACCGCAAGCGCGTTCCACTCTCCGTTGGCGACGATGTTTGTTCCTTCCAGCGGATCCACCGCTACGTCCACCCGGGGGCCGTAGCCGTTTCCGAGCCGCTCCCCGATATAAAGCATTGGAGCTTCATCCATTTCTCCTTCACCAATCACTACGGTGCCTTTCATTGGAATTGTATCAAATACGTCGCGCATACCTTCTGTAGCGGCATCATCTGCTTCTTCCTTCTGCCCCCGCCCCATCCAGCGCGCTGATTTTAAAGCAGCTGCTTCGGTTACCCGTACAAGTTCCATTGATAAGCTTCGTTCCATTCGTGATCACCCCGGTTTAAGAATTTTGGATTTCCTGTATCTCCGCTTCCGTCAGCTGTTCTCTCCAGATTACAGCTCCCAGGTTTTTCAGCTTTTCTTCCAGACTGGAATAGCCACGGTCAATATGAAACACGTCGGTGATTTCTGTTACGCCTTCTGCCATCAGTCCGGCTGTAACCAGCGCTGCTCCTCCGCGGAGATCCGTTGCGCGGACTTTTGCTCCCTGAAGGGCTGTTCTGCCGTAGACGAGGGCGGAGCGGCCGTCCACTTTGATAGAGGCGCCCATTCTCCGTAGTTCATCCACCTGCTTAAAGCGGGCGTTGTAAATAGTGTCGGTGATCATGCTGCTTCCTTCGGCTTTTGTGAGCAGTGCAGTGACCGGCTGCTGAAGATCAGTTGCAAACCCCGGATAGACGAGTGTTTTTATGTCCACCGGCTCCAGTTTTTCCTGCGTTTCAATGTGGACCGAGTCGTCTCCTGCCTCCACCCCGACTCCCATTTCACGGAGTTTGGAGCTGAGCGACTCCACGTGCAGGGGAATAATATTATCGATCGTTACCGAACTGCCGGCGGCAGCGGCAAAAATCATGTACGTCCCGGCTTCAATGCGGTCGGGAATGATCGTATGGCGGCAGCCTTTCAGCTCCTCTACGCCTTCGATACGGATCACATTCGTTCCTGCCCCTTTAATTTTTGCCCCCATGTTGGAAAGGAGCGTAGCGACATCGATAATTTCCGGTTCCTTCGCGGCATTTTCGATGACCGTTCTGCCTTTTGCTTTGACCGCAGCGAGCATTATATTAATTGTGGCACCGACACTTACTACGTCAAGATAAATCCGTGCTCCACGCAGCTCTTCTGCCTGAAGATACAAAGCTCCGTGCTCGTTTGTTACTTTGGCTCCGAGCGCTTCGAATCCTTTAATATGCTGATCAATCGGCCGCGGTCCGAGGTTGCATCCTCCCGGAAGACCAATGACTGCTTTGTTAAATTTACCGAGCATGGCACCCATCATATAGTAGGAAGCGCGCAGCTTTTTGACGAGGCCGTTTGGAAGCGGCATAGGAAACATTTTCTCCGGGTAAAGCGTAAAGGAATCACCTTCGCGTTTTGTAACCGCCCCGGCTTCTTCGAGCAGTTCTCCAAGAACCGCAATGTCGGAAATATCCGGCAGGTTGTCGATAGTAACTGCTGTGTCAGCCATTAAAGCTGCCGGTATGAGTGCAACAGCACTGTTTTTAGCACCGCTTATCGTCACTTTGCCTTCCAGCGGGTGACCGCCTTCAATAAGTAATTTATCCATGAATTGTTCCTTTCCTGCCTTGTCTTTTATCGTGATGAGTAGTGAATGGGGGAAAAACGGCCTGCTCGTTCCAGCAGGCCGTTCCTTTTAAACTCCGGCCTGGCTTTTCTGCCAGTCGCTGAGGAATTTTTCGATACCGATGTCTGTAAGAGGATGTTTCGTCAGCTGCTCAATGACTTTGTACGGCAGCGTGGCAATATGAGCCCCCTGCAGCGCAGATTCACTTACATGCTGCGGATGACGAATGGAGGCGGCAATAATTTCTGTTTCGATGCCGTGCAGATCAAAAATCTCTGAAATCGTACCGATCAGATCCACCCCGTTCTGGCCGATGTCATCCAGTCTTCCGAGAAATGGAGAAACGTAGGAAGCCCCGGCCCGTGCAGCAAGAAGCGCCTGGTTCGCTGAAAAAACAAGGGTGACGTTGGTTTTGATGCCTTCTTCGCTGAACGCCCGTACAGCTTTCAGGCCTTCCACCGTCATAGGAACTTTCACTGTAATATTCGGTGCGATCGCTGCGAGTTCCTTGCCTTCCCGGATCATTCCTTCCGCATCGAGGGAAATAACTTCTGCACTGACCGAACCGCTTACAAGACTTGTGATTTCACGAAGGCGCTCGTGAAAATCGGCTCCTTCTTTTGCTACGAGGGACGGATTTGTCGTGACCCCGTCCAGTACTCCGAGCTCCTGTGCCTGCTTAATTTCATTCATGTTGGCTGAATCAATAAAAAATTTCATATGCCTTTTCTCCTCCTCTTCTTAATGATAACGCTTACTATCGGCTGGAAGAAGGAGTCCGTGTCCGGAGACACAGACCTTCTGACCTTCTTTATTTTGCCTGTCCGGAAGATCCGAACTCACGCATTTTGCCGATTACTGTTGCTTTAATCGCTTCACGTGCCGGTCCAAGGTATTTACGAGGATCGATCATTTCCTGGTTCGCATCGAGTACTTCACGAACCTTCGCCGCGGAAGCGATCTGGCTTTCTGTGTTTACGTTAATTTTGGCTGTACCAAAAGAAATCGCCTTTTTAATATCCTTTGTCGGGATACCTGTCCCACCGTGAAGCACGAGCGGTACTTCCGTGTTGCTGGAGATCGTTTCCATACGGTCGAATCCGAGGTTCGGCTCGCCTTTGTAAGGGCCGTGTACGGAACCGAGTGCCGGCGCAAAGCAGTCCACTTTCGTTTCACGGATAAGCTGATCGCACTCTTCCGGAATCGCGTAGGCAGCTTCTGCGTCGTCAACGATGATGTCGTCTTCCTGACCGCCGATGCGTCCGAGCTCTGCTTCCACGGATACGCCGAGAAGATGGGCTACTTCCACTACTTTTTTCGTAAGAGCAATGTTTTCTTCCAGCGGAAAATGGGAACCGTCAATCATTACAGATGTAAATCCGGCATACATTGCTTCCACACACTTTTCGAAGCTGGAGCCGTGGTCGAGGTGAATTGCTACAGGAACTGTCGTGTTGTAGCTGTCCATCAGACCTTCTACAATTGCGACGACGGATTTGAATCCGCCCATGTATTTTGCTGCTCCTTCAGATACACCAAGGATTACCGGAGACTGCTCTTCTTCTGCAGCCTGCAGAATCGCCTGCGTAAATTCGAGGTTATTCAGGTTGAACTGTCCTACTCCGTAGGAATTGGCTTTTGCTGTTTCCAGCATTTCTTTCATTGATACTAAAGGCATACGATAAGATCCTCCTTCGATAGGTCACGCGCAGATTTAGTCTTTTCTGCCTGTTTTCTGCACAAATGTACGATACAGCTCCGGATGCCTGTTCCGGTGATAACAGCTGTATCATGCGGACGTTTACAGATTAAAACAGGTGAAAAACTCACAAGCTCATTATAGCATATCCGGCCTGTATTTTTTGAGGGAATAAAATATTAATTTAGTTGCAGCGCTTACAACTTCTGCTTGGTATCGAAGAAATTCCGGATCTGTGCCCGCACGCTTTCGATATCGAAAGGCTTGGCAAAATGTTTCAGGGCTCCGAGGTGCTCCGCTTCTTTAATTAAATCGATTTCTCCGTACGCGGTCATGAGAAAGACAGGTGTCTGCATATCCCTCCGCCGCATCTCACGAAGAATCTCGATGCCGTCCATTCCGGGAATTTTCATATCGAGGAGAACGAGGTCCGGATGATGCTGCTCGAGTATGGCAAGGGCTGCCTGACCGTTTTCGGCTTCGTAGGTTTCATATCCGTCTTTTTCCAGCACTTCCTTCAGCAGAACGCGAATACCGAACTGATCATCAACTACCAGCAGCTTTTCCGTCATAATAAACCCCTCCCCTGCTCAGATGTATGTCATGGTGAATTACCTATTGTTACCATCGTATGTTACATTTATGGAAAATTCAATGTTTTCTCTTCGACAATATATTCAAAGACCCCTGAAAGACCTGTACAATGAAAAAATGACTGTTTAAGGAGGAACTTTAAAAATGATGAAAATATTTGAAACGCAGCTCTCCGGTATTCTGCGGAAGCTGAATAAATCGGAAATGGATATAGAAGATGCTGCCCGTGTAACCGCCCAGAGCATTTTAAGTGACGGAAAAGTTTACGCGGCTGCTTCTCCGGAACTTGGAGGGATCGTTTCCCAGGCGGTGCACGGAACGGATGCTGTTCCGGAATGCAACCGGCTCGAAAAAGATACCGTCCTTTCTTCTCTTGATACTGTATGGGTTTTTACAGCCCGTGTGGAGGATACCGAAGCGGAGATACGGGCGGTCCAGGAGGCCGGTGCCTCCCTTGTCCTCGTTCTTCCAGAAGCTTACGGCCACGAGCTCGAGCAGGCTGCTTCCTTTTTGATCGAAACCCACGTGACGCGCCCGCTCATTCCTGTCGAATCCGGGGAGCGGATCGGAGAACCTCATCTGCTCGTTTCTCTTCATATCTATTACGCCCTGTTTTTCCAGCTTCACGAAATTCTTGAGGAGCACGAGGAAATGTAGGACAAAAAGGTGCAGAGAACGTCTGGAAATAAAACACTGCTTTCAAACGGCAGGCCGAGGAGAAGCTCTTCGGGCAGACTTCGGCCTGCGGGATCTAACTGACTCCCACGGGAAGGCGAAAGCAGGCAGCCGTATAACCTTATACATAAACAAACTGCAGCAGCTGCAAAGGAAGGCCCCTGCCATTCGTGACAGGGGCCTTCCTTTTTGTATTAAGCGTCCTTCTGGGAAGCACGGATAAATTCACGGAAAAGCGGCTGCGGGCGCGTTGGACGCGACACAAATTCCGGGTGGAACTGGGAAGCAACAAAGAACGGATGGTCTGCTACTTCGATCACTTCCACGAGACGGCCGTCCGGGCTGAGGCCGGAAAACAGGAAGCCGCGCTCTTCCATTTCTTCCCGGTAGGCGTTGTTGAATTCGTAGCGGTGGCGGTGACGTTCATATACGACGCTTTCACCGTACGTATCATATACTTTCGTTCCTTTTTCCAGCTTGCACGGATACAGTCCGAGACGGAGTGTGCCGCCAAGATCCTCCACTTCCTTCTGTTCCGGCAGAAGATCGATAATCGGATGAGTCGTTTCCGGATTCAGCTCGGCAGAGTGGGCATCCTCATATCCGAGGACGTTTCTCGCGAATTCCACCGTCGCCAGCTGCATTCCCAGGCAGATGCCGAGGTAAGGAACTTTCTGCGTACGGGCGTGCTCGATCGCTGCAATTTTTCCTTCGACACCCCTGTCGCCAAAGCCGCCTGGTACGAGAATACCATCCGCTGCGGCTGTTTTTTCGGCTACGTTCTCTCTCGTTACTTCTTCTGAATTGATCCAGCTGATTTCCACATCGGCATCAAATTCAAAGCCGGCATGCTTCAGTGCTTCCGCTACAGAAAGGTACGCATCCGGAAGCTCTACGTACTTTCCGACGAGGGCTATGTTCACTTTTTTGGAAAGGTTTTTCACCCGGTTGACGAGAGCATTCCACTCGACCATGTCGGCTTCATGGCACTCAAGACTCAGGTGATTACAGACGAACTCGTCCAGCTTCTGCTCTTGAAGGTGAAGCGGTACTTCGTAAAGGGTTTCTGCATCGCGCGCTTCGATGACCGCATGTTTATCGATGTCACAGAAAAGAGCAATTTTATCTTTCATGTCTTCCGGCACCGGAAATTCGGTACGGACAACGATGACGTTCGGCTGGATACCGAGACTCCGCAGTTCTTTCACACTGTGCTGTGTCGGCTTCGATTTCATCTCACCTGCTGCTTTCAAGTACGGAATAAGTGTACAGTGAATATAAAGCACGTTGTCCGCTCCGACATCCCCTTTCATCTGGCGGATCGCTTCGAGAAACGGAAGGCTTTCAATATCCCCTACTGTACCGCCGATTTCGGTAATGACGACATCCGGATTTCCATCGGAGGCTGCCAGCTTAATGCGCTCTTTAATTTCGTTCGTAATGTGAGGGATGACCTGCACTGTCCCGCCGAGGTAGTCTCCGCGGCGCTCTTTTTTCAGAACGGAGGAATACACTTTTCCTGTCGTAACATTGCTGTACTTGCCTACATTTATGTCAATGAAACGCTCGTAGTGACCGAGATCCAGGTCGGTTTCTGCTCCGTCGCCTGTGACAAACACTTCCCCGTGCTGGTACGGGCTCATCGTCCCCGGGTCTACGTTAATGTATGGATCGAATTTTTGAATCGTTACTTTCATCCCACGGTTTTTCAGCAGGCGTCCGAGGGAAGCCGCTGTAATGCCTTTACCAAGGGAGGAAACTACCCCGCCGGTTACAAAAATATACTTCGTCATGACTATTCATCTCCTTTATTTTCAGCAGACAGGCTGCCTGTCAGTCCATTCAGGGAGTTTGCTCCCCCATTTTTCAGCTTTTTGAAGGGTCTTTAAAAATGAAAAGCGCCCCCTCTTTAATGTAAAAGAGGGGGCGCGTGACTGTTTCATTCACAGGATACGTGCATCACGTACCACTGCTCCTTTTTAGGGAGCCCAAACATGATTTTATCGGCGTCCCGTTGAAAAGTCAAGCACGGGATTTACTTCTCTTCTTCCTCGTCTTCTTCTGTTTCTTCTTCCGGCAGGTTATCCGAAGTATCTCCGAATTCATCCTCCGGCAGTTCGTCTACGTCCGTGTCATCTTCGTTTGCCAGTTCGTCCAGCTCGTCTTCAATATCTTCGAACTCGTCATATTCCTCAAGTTCATCGTCGAAGCCTTCTTCTTCTTTGGCAGCTTTACGTCTTTTGGGCATCATCTGGGAAAGTTCTTCCTCTGTCTGCTCAAACGGGTACCAGGAGCGGAGCGCCCAGCGGTTGTCCCCGAGGTTGACGAATCGGCCATCAAGGGACATCTGTGTATAAAGGTGGGCAATGCGCTCGTTTCGGCGCTCTTTTGACAGGCCTTGAATTTCCGATACCCGGTTAATAAGTACTCCGTAGTCTTCCGGGCTGTTCTTTTCTTCCAGCAGCTCAAACGTTACTTCAATCATAGAAATTTCTTTCAGCTGTTCTTCTGTGTAATCTTTTAAACTCATGTTTGGCACACCCTTTCTCTCTTCTCATATATCCGGCATGATTCCCGCTTCGCAGGTATCGACTTTACGCATAAATTCATACCTTCCATTATAAACACATAGGCGGCTGTTTTTCCAGCAGATCGCAGAATTTTTTCCCCGGTTTCCGTCTCTCTTTCAAGGATCGCTTTTCCCAAGTACGACATAAGCGTATAAACGTGCCTTTTCTGCGGACGATCCGTCGAAAAAGAGTCGTTCAGAGGGGTCCGGTGGTTGTTTCTACCAACTTTTCCTGGAATTCTACCAGCCTCCGGCGGAATAGTTCCAACCGTCCCCATATTTCTGCCAACTAATGTCTTTTTAATTCCAAATAAGTACAATAATACCAAATATACGTTTAATTCTACCAAATCCCCTCATAATTCTACCAATGAACGAAGAGGCGGCTGAAACAGCAAAAGGTTCAGGCAGTTTAGCTGTCCTGAACCTTCACTGATC
Source organism: Alkalicoccus saliphilus (assembly GCF_003044065.1). GTDB lineage: Bacteria > Bacillota > Bacilli > Bacillales > Salisediminibacteriaceae > Alkalicoccus > Alkalicoccus saliphilus. The sequence goes on along the minus strand of NZ_PZJJ01000020.1, from coordinate 41,331 downwards.
CCTATTTGCGGCCGGAACCGGCTTACAGGTTGCGCCGGTACTGGCCTCCTACTTCGTACAGAGCGGAAGTAATCTGTCCGAGGCTTGCGGAGCGGACAGTCGTCATCAGCTCGGCGAAAATGTTTCCGCCGTCAAGTGCTGTCTGCTTTAAAGCTTCGAGTGCTCTTTCTCCTTCTGAGGCGTGCTCATTCTGGAATTCTTTCAGTTCGTTGATCTGAGCTTCCTTCTCTTCTTTGGAAGCCCGGGCCAGCTCCATATCGAAATCTTCTTCGGATGGAGGATTCGGGTTCAGGTATGTGTTTACCCCGACAATCGGCAGGTCGCCGTTGTGCTTTTTCGTTTCGTAAAGCAGTGACTCTTCCTGTATTTTGCCGCGCTGATACTGTGTTTCCATCGCACCGAGCACACCGCCGCGGTCGCTCATTCTTTCCATTTCCAGAAGAACAGCTTCCTCGACAAGGTCGGTCAGCTCTTCAATAATGAAGGCACCCTGCTGGGAATTTTCGTTTTTGGCAAGACCCATCTCTTTCGTAATGATAAGCTGAATCGCCATCGCGCGGCGGACACTTTCCTCTGTCGGCGTGGTCACCGCTTCGTCATACGCATTCGTATGAAGGGAGTTGCAGTTGTCGTAAATAGCCATCAGCGCCTGCAGCGTCGTACGGATGTCGTTAAAGTCGACTTCCTGGGCGTGCAGCGAGCGGCCGGACGTCTGAATGTGGTACTTCAGCTTCTGGCTGCGTTCGTTGGCCCCGTACTTCCGCTTCATCGCTACAGCCCAGATACGTCTTGCTACCCGGCCGATCACGGAATATTCCGGATCTAGGCCGTTACTGAAGAAGAATGACAGGTTCGGTGCAAAATCATTAATATCCATGCCCCGGCTCAAATAGTACTCCACGTACGTAAAGCCGTTTGAAAGGGTGAAAGCCAGCTGGCTGATCGGGTTCGCCCCGGCTTCTGCGATATGGTAGCCGCTGATGGACACCGAATAGTAGTTGCGTACTTTCTTGTCGATAAAGTACTGCTGGATATCCCCCATCATACGCAGGGCAAATTCTGTGGAAAAAATACACGTGTTCTGTCCCTGGTCTTCTTTTAAAATGTCGGCCTGCACGGTACCGCGGACAACATTCAGTGTTTCATCCTGAATTTTTTCCATTTCGGCATTGTCCGGGCTTCTGCCTTCCTGCTCCACGAACCTGTCGATCTGCTGGTCGATCGCTGTGTTCATGAACATTGCGAGAATGATCGGAGCCGGGCCGTTGATCGTCATCGATACAGACGTGGACGGAGCAGTAAGGTCGAATCCGGAATACAGCTGCTTCATATCATCGAGCGTACAGATGCTTACTCCGCTTTCTCCGACTTTTCCGTAAACGTCCGGACGATGTCCCGGGTCCTCCCCGTAAAGTGTTACGGAGTCAAAGGCCGTACTGAGACGCTTCGCATCCTCGCCGTCCGACAAATAATGAAAGCGGCGGTTCGTCCGCAGCGGACTTCCTTCTCCGGCAAACTGACGCTTCGGATCTTCGCCGCGTCGTTTAAATGGGAAAACTCCCGCCGTATACGGATAGGATCCCGGCACGTTTTCCTGACGCACCCAGCGGACGATTTCTCCGTAGTCCCGGAATTTCGGGAGGGCCACTTTCGGAATATTAATTCCGGAAAGAGAGCGCGTCTTCATCTCTGTGACGATTTCTTTGTCCCGTACTTTTGTTACAAACGTTTCCTGAGCATAGGCTTCTTTCGTCGCTTCCCACGTGTCCAGCGTTTTCTTTACGTCCGGAAGCAGCTCTGCTTCCAGTTTTTCTTTCACAGCCGGAAGACTGTCCTGCTCGATACCTTCTTCTTTTAAAACTTCCATCGTTCCTTCCACCTGGAACAGGCGGCGCGCTTTTTCGACCTGTCCTTCTGTTTCTTTGTGATATTTTTTCACCGTATCGGCAATTTCCCGGAGGTAATGTATCTGGTCCGGTGGAATCACTGCGTTACGGAGCTGGATTTCGTCATTCTTTCCGAGATCGGTTTCCCAGCCGGCTCCTGTTTTTTCGTTAAGCACCTGAACGAGCTCGTAGAAGAGCCGGTTAGTGCCGGGATCGTTGAACTGGCTGGCTACAGTGCCGTATACCGGCATATTTTCGGGATCTTCTTCAAATCGCATGTGGCTGCGCTGATACTGCTTGCGGACTTCCCGCCGGGCATCCTCTGAACCTTTCCGGTCAAACTTATTGATCGCGATCAGATCCGCAAAATCAATCATGTCGATTTTTTCAAGCTGGGAAGGCGCCCCGAATTCACTCGTCATCACGTACATTGATACGTCCGAAACATCCGTTACGGCAGCATCCCCCTGTCCGATCCCGCTCGTTTCCACGATAATCAGGTCATAGCCTGCGAGACGGACAACCGGAATCGCTTCCGACACGGCTTTGGAAAGCTCCTGCCGGCTGTCACGGGTCGCAAGGGATCTCATATACACACGTTCGTGATGAATCGCGTTCATGCGGATACGGTCACCGAGAAGTGCCCCGCCCGTTTTCTTTTTCGTCGGGTCGACAGACAGAATCGCAATCGTTTTATCCGGAAACGCCCGGAGGTAGCGGCGGACAAGTTCGTCTGTGAGGGAGCTTTTTCCCGCTCCACCGGTTCCGGTAATACCGAGAACGGGGGCTTTTGTACCTGCGGACTGCTGAATATCATCCAGCTCGCTGTTTTCTTCTTCGGAAAGTTCTTCCCCGAAGGAACGTTTTTCGGCCAGCGTAATGTACTTTGCTACGACGCGGTGTTCCTTCGATTTCAGCTGATCCACCGACATTTTTTGTGCCGGTGTTTCAAAATCACACGCTTCCATAATTTCATCAATCATTCCCTGGAGACCGATTTTCCGTCCGTCTTCGGGAGAAAAAATCCGGCGTATCCCATGATCGTGTAGCTCTTTGATTTCGGACGGGATGATTACACCGCCTCCGCCCCCGAAAAGCTGGATATGGCTTGCTCCAAGACTTTCCAGCTCATCGTAAAGGTATTTAAAATACTCCACGTGCCCTCCCTGATAGGAGGAAATGGCAATTCCCTGTACGTCTTCCTGGATGGCTGCCTGTACAACTTCACCAACGGAACGATTGTGCCCGAGATGAATGACTTCTGCTCCGGATGCCTGAAGCATACGGCGCATAATGTTGATGGAAGCATCGTGTCCGTCAAACAATGCCGAAGCTGTAACGAAACGAACAGGATGCTCTGGCTGATAGCTCAATCTAAACCCTCCTTATGAATATAACTCTGGTCCTGAAAATACGTGCGGCTTTTTTTCTTATAAATGCAGTGGATATTAACAAATCTCTTAAAGGTACGATAAAGTAAGACCGGACTCCCGGAAAAAGGACTTCCCTCAATATCAGCCGGTCCTCTTTACCCAGGCTTTAAGATTCGACGTTTTCGGCCGATGATTTGACGGAAAACCCGTAAAACAGCTGCTGCAGCTGATACCGGACGTACTCATCGATTGTAAATTCCTTCTGAAGCGCCCAGCGGCGGAACGTCCACATCTGGCCGAGAACGAGTATTTGATGGGCAGCGAGAGACACCTGCCGGTCGTTCAAAGTGATCAGTCCGGCTTCCCTCACCCGCCCCAGCTCGACTTCAAACATTTCTTTCATCCGCATTTCCTTCTGAAGAACGTATTTGAGTGCGTCACCTGAAAGTGATTTTGTCTCCTGATACATCACAAGCACTTCGTCCTGCAGTACATCTACGACCCGGAAATAAGCTTCCACTACCTGCTCCAGCCGCTCCATTCCCGTCAATTCCTTATCGAGGAGCTTTTCCCACTTCCGGACAACTTCGTCATAGACGGAATCACAGACGAGGTAGAGAATGTCTTCTTTGGATCCGATATATTCATAGAGCGTACCGATACTGAACCCGGAAGCTTTTGCCACCTCCCTGGTAGTCGCTTTATGATAGCCTTTTTCATTAAAAAGCTGGACAGCCGCTTTAACGATCTGGGCACGGCGTTTATCAATCAGCCGCTGGTCCTTCACGAGGGAAGGAACGTCTTTTTTCGGCAAGGGGCTCACTTCCTTCCTTTCTGGTACTGTTCATACACGGCTTCTGCCAGCTCATATGGATCACCGCCCGCGGCATTTTCCATGACGTTCTGGACATTCGGTGCGGCGTCTTCCCGGAACCGTTCGAGGACGCGGCGCCACACATCAGACTCCAGCTGACGGTTCCTTCGTTCCTCTTTTTCTCCACTGTCCTTCAAATAGCCGTGGTGGGCTTTTAAAGCTTCCACTACGTCATCCGTCCCTTTCCCGCTCGTAGAAACCGTTTCTACAATCCGGCGGTGTTCGGGTGCTCCGGATATGTGGAGCAGATCCTCCAGTTCCGCCCGGAGCTGCGTGACCCCCGGGAGGTCTGCTTTGTTTATTACAAACAGGTCGGCGATTTCCATAATACCTGCTTTAAATGCCTGGATAATATCGCCTCCGGAAGGGTACAGTACGAGCGCCACGGTGTCGGCTGTTTTCATAATATCCAGCTCCGACTGTCCAACGCCTACGGTTTCCACAATCACCCGGTCGTATCCTGCGGCATCGAGCAGGCGCACGGTATCCTGGCACGCTTCCGAAAGCCCGCCGAGGCTGCCTCTCGTACCCATGCTCCGGATGAAAACCCCGCGGTCCGCATCGTGGTCATGCATCCGGATGCGGTCGCCCAGAAGAGCGCCGCCTGAAAACGGGCTCGTCGGGTCCACCGCTATAACGGCTACTTTTTCTCCGTTACGGCGCCAGTGCTTGACAAGCTGGTTCACGAGGGAGCTTTTGCCCGCTCCCGGGGAACCGGTAATGCCGATAACCTGGGCACGGCCGGTGTGGGCGTGAACCTGTTTCATCAGTTCCCGCTGGGCAGGCGCACGATCCTCGACGATGGAAATAGCTTTTCCCAAAGCGCGCTCACTGCCCCGGAGCAGGGAATCGATCTGAGATTGTTCCATCGTCTTCCCTCCTTAGTCCTGCATCAGCATTTTAGATATTACGAGACGCTGAATTTCATTCGTTCCTTCATATATCTGCGTAATTTTGGCATCACGCATGTAACGCTCCACCGGATAGTCTTTCGTAAAGCCGTAGCCGCCGTACACCTGCACAGCTTCCACCGTTACTTCCATGGCAGAATCTCCGGCAAACAGCTTGGACATGGCGGAAGCTTTTCCATACGGAACGCCTTCGGATTCTTTCCATGCCGCTTGATAAGTAAGGAGGCGGGAAGCTTCCACCTTCGTCGCCATATCCGCCAGTTTGAAACCGAGACCCTGGTGCTGGCCGATCGGTTTTCCGAACTGCTTGCGTTCTTTCGCGTATTCCACCGCTTTGTCGAGTGCTCCCTGGGCAATCCCGACAGCCTGGGCTGCGATACCGTTCCGGCCGCCGTCAAGTGTTGTCATCGCGACTTTGAAACCTTCTCCTTCTTCTCCGAGGCGGTTCCCTGCCGGTACACGGACGTTATCCATAATTACTTCGAGAGTCGGCGAGGAACGGATACCGAGTTTTTTCTCTTTCTTGCCCATCGTAAAGCCGTCCATTCCTTTCTCTACGATAAAGGCAGTGATACCTTTATGCTTCTTCTCTGCATCAGTCATCGCAAAAACGATATACAAGTCAGCTGCCCCGCCGTTCGTAATCCAGACTTTGGAACCGTTGAGAATGTAGTCGTCCCCGTCACGTTTTGCTGTCGTTTTCATCGCTGCCGCGTCACTTCCGGATCCCGGTTCACTCAGGCAGTAGGCACCGAGCTTTTTTCCTTCCGCCATCGGACGGAGAAACTGCTGCTTCTGCTCTTCGGTACCGAACGTATAAATCGGCCACCCGGCAAGCGACACGTGCGCAGACAAGGTTACACCTGTTGAGGCACAGACGCGTGACAGTTCCTCGACCGCTATAACGTAGCTCAAATAGTCCGCTCCGATCCCGCCGTATTCTTCCGGCCACGGGATTCCTGTCAGGCCGAGTTCTCCCATCTGATCAAAAATGCCGCGGTCGAATCTTTCTTCCTCGTCTCTTTCTGCTGCAGTCGGTTCCACTTCCTTCTCGGCAAAATCCCTTACCATTTTACGGATCATTTCCTGCTCATCTGTCAGTTGAAAATTCATAACTATTTACCCCTTTCACTCGTTTCCGGACAACGATGCCGGTTCTTTAATATGTTTTACTGCTTCATCAGGCTCTTATTAATAACAATGCGCTGAATTTCATTTGTTCCTTCATATATCTGCGTTACTTTTGCATCCCGGAAAAACCGCTCCACAGGGTATTCTTCCGTGTAGCCGTATCCTCCAAACACCTGTACAGCCTCGACCGCTGTTTTCATAGCCGTGTCGGAAGCAAACATTTTTGCCATCGACGCTTCTTTACCGGAAGGAAGGCCGCGGGTGCGAAGATCGGCTGCCCGGTACGTAAGAAGCTTTGCGGCTTCCACCTGGGTCGCCATATCTGCCAGCTTAAAGCCGAGTCCCTGGTGCTGACCGATCGGCTTTCCGAACTGTTTTCTTTCTTTGGCATAGGCCGTGGCTGCTTCGAGCGCACCCTCAGCGATTCCGAGAGCCTGGGCGGCGATGCCGATTCTTCCTGCATCGAGGTTGGCCATCGCAATTTTAAATCCATCTCCTTCTCCTCCGAGAAGATTTTCTTTCGGTACGAGGCAATTATCGAAAGCAAGCGGTGTCGTGCTCGAACCGCGGAGTCCCATCTTTTTTTCGGGAGTGAGCGCTTCCAGGCCGGGAGTATCCTTTTCTACAATAAAGGCGCTGATGTCCCGGCTTCCTCCTTCACTGCCTGTTTTAGCGAATACAATGTACGTATCGGCATATCCACCGCTCGTGATCCACATTTTCGTTCCATTTAATACGTAGTGGTCCCCTTTGAGAACAGCGGTCGTTTTCATCGAGGACACATCGCTTCCCGCTCCCGCTTCGGAAACTGCAAAGGCTCCCAGATACTCCCCGGAAGCAAGCTTTGGAATGTACTTCTGCTTCTGCTCTTCCTTTCCGAAATAAAGAATCGGATTCGTACCTACGGACGTATGTACAGAGAGGATTACCCCTACTGCAGCACTGACTTTGGAAAGCTCATGGATCGCAATCATGTAGGACGTATAATCCATACCGGATCCGCCGTACTTTTCAGGGATCGGCATGCCCATCAGCCCGAGCTCTCCCATTTCTTTAATTATCTCTGAAGGAAACGTTTCGTGTTCCTCCATCTGTTTGACAGCGGAAGCTACTTTTTCTTCAGCAAACTGGCGTACCATACGCCGCGTCATTTCCTGTTCTTCTGTAAACTGCAGGTTCATGCTGCACACCCTTTCTAGTCGTAAGCGTAGAAGCCTCTGCCGCTTTTCTTACCGAGCCACCCGGCTTTTACATATTTTCTTAACAGCGGGCAGGGACGATATTTATCGTCGCCGAGTTCGTTGTGGAGTGTTTCCATAATGTACAGGCACGTATCCAGCCCGATAAAATCAGCGAGCGTAATCGGCCCCATCGGGTGATTCATACCAAGTTTCATGACTTCATCGATATCCTCTGCAGAAGATACTCCTTCGTACAGGGTGAAAATGGCTTCATTAATCATTGGCATCAAAATACGGTTGGATACAAAGCCCGGGAAGTCGTTTACTTCCACCGACGTTTTCTTCAGCGAAGATGCCATCTCTGCTACAGCCTTGTATGTTTCATCCGATGTCTGAAGACCGCGGATAATTTCTACCAGCTTCATAATCGGCACCGGGTTCATAAAGTGCATCCCGATCACTTTTTCCGCACGTTTTGTCATGGCCGCGATTTCTGTAATCGGCAGCGAAGAAGTATTAGTTGCAAGAATAGCGTGCGCAGGAGCTCTGTTATCCAGCTGCTGGAAAAGATTCTTTTTCACTTCCATATTTTCCACCGCTGCTTCGATCACGATATCCACGTTTTCCGCATTGGAAAGATCGGTGGAAGGTTGAATTCTCCTGAGAATTCTTTCTTTATCTGCATCGGAAATTCTCTCTTTTTCCACTTCCCGTTCCAGACGTTCTTTTATTCCCTGCTTACCTTGTTCCGTCAGTGATTCTTCCAAGTCGTGCAGAAAGACGTCATAACCGCCTGCTGCACAGACCTGGGCGATGCCGGAACCCATCTGTCCGGCACCGATCACCATTACCTGTTTGATTTCCATGTTTTCTTCCTCCTCTGTCCTCTGCTTTACGGTGTTACTTCAATCATGACAGCATCTCCCTGGCCGCCGCCGCTGCATATAGCTGCGATGCCGGTGCCGCCTCCACGGCGCTTCAATTCGTACGCCAGTGCCAGAATAATCCGGGCTCCGCTTGCACCGATCGGATGGCCGATGGCCACTGCCCCGCCGTTGACGTTCAGTTTTTCCGGATCGAGTCCGGCGATCTGGCCGCTTGCAAGAGAAACGGCTGCGAACGCTTCATTCACTTCAAACAGGTCGATGTCCTCCAGCTTTTTACCGGTTTTCTTCAGCAGCTGGTTAATAACAAGGCCCGGTGTTTTTGGAAAGTTTTCCGGTTTCACAGCAAGCTCCGTATGGCCGGTAATAACGGCCAGCGGCTTTTTTCCTTCCGCTTCCGCTTTTTCTTCTGACATCAGAACCATTGCCGCTGCTCCGTCGTTCACTCCGGGAGCATTGCCGGCCGTAATCGTTCCATCTGCACCGAAAGCCGGACGGAGTTTCTGCAGGCTTTCGATGGATGCATCTTTCCTTGGTGCTTCATCATGCTCGACGACTACCGGATCTTTTTTCCGCTGAGGCACTTCCACCGGAACGATCTCTTCATTCTTTCCTTCTTCCATCGCTTTCACAGCTTTCTGATGGCTGCGGTAGGACCATTCGTCCTGCTTTTCTCTTGTCAGTCCGTACTCTTCCGCGGTTTTATTTCCGTACGTTCCCATATGGGCTCCTGTAAACGAGCATGTCAGGCCGTCGTGGATCATCAGGTCGGTGAAGGAATGATCCCCCATCCGCAGACCGAAACGGGCTCCTTTCACAAAATAAGGCGCCTGGCTCATGGATTCCATTCCACCGGCTACAACTGTTTCCTGTTCCCCTGCACGGATCAGAATGTCACCAAGCGTGACGCTTCGCATTCCGGAGGCACATACTTTGTTGATTGTTTCTGTACCTGTCTGCCAAGGAATACCGGCTTCCTGCTGCGCCTGCCTGGACGGAAGCTGTCCCTGACCGCCCTGCAGAACGGATCCCATCAGTACGTGATCAATGTTTTCCGGAGAAACTTCTCCACGTTCGAGAGCGGCTTTGATAGCCTCCCCCCCGAGCTGTGCTGCTGTGAAGGAAGCGAGTGCTCCCCCCATACGGCCTACCGGTGTCCTTGCTCCGCTTACAATTACCGTTCTAGTCATTTCCAGACCCCCTGTAAATTTTGTAAAAGTAAACCTGCAGTGCCCTTCCTCTATGCCACATCAGGAAGCGGCGCTAAACGATTGAACGCTCGTTCAGAATGATTTTAAAAATAAAAGCGCTTTCATCCCTATTGTAAATCAAATCCGCTTTTCTGTCTGCTCTTTTCTGGAAAAAACTCATTTTGAACATACAAAAAACTCCCGCCGGCAGCAAAGCCGGAGCGGGAGTTTTTACAGCACGTATTAAACGGCTGCCGGTTCTTCCTTTTTCACGATGGAGCGTTCAAGAATTTCCGCGACGTCGAGCGTCTGGACATCCTCTTCCGCTTCCTTCGCCTTCGTTCCGTCGCTCATCATCGTGAGGCAGTACGGACAGGCGCTTCCGATCATCGAGGACGAGGTGGCAAGGGCCTGCTCGGTGCGGGCGATGTTCACGCGCGTCCCGGTGTCTTCCTCCATCCACATCATCCCGCCGCCGGCGCCGCAGCACATACCGTTTTCGCGGTTGCGTTCCATTTCCACGAGTTCGACCCCAGGGATCGCCTTCAGAATCTCCCGCGGCGGATCATACACATCGTTGTAGCGTCCGAGATAACAGGAGTCGTGGTAGACAATCTGCTCGTTCACTTCGTACGTCGGCTGGATGCGTCCTTCCCGGATCCACTGGAACAACAGCTCGCTGTGGTGGTAGATTTCCGCCTCGAGCCCGAAGTCCGGGTACTCGTTTTTAAACGTGTTGTACGTATGCGGATCAATCGTCACGATTTTTTTGATGTCATTTTTCTGGAATTCTTCAATGTTCGCCTGCGCGAGCTCCTGGAACAGGAATTCGTTCCCGATCCGGCGCGGCGTATCCCCGGAGTTTTTCTCCTTGTTACCGAGAATCGCGAACTTGATGCCGGCTTCGTTCATGATTTTCGCAAACGACTGGGCCACTTTCATGCTCCGGTTGTCGTAGGAGCCCATCGAGCCGACAAAGAAAAGAAACTCAAATTCTTCTTCGCGTTTTTTCATTTCACGGACCGTCGGTACGTCGATATCGTCGCGGCCGTCGCGCCATTTTTCGCGTTCCTTCCGGTTGATGCCCCACGGGTTCCCCTGCTTCTCGATGTTTTTCATCGTGCGCTGGGTATCCGGGTCCATCTTTCCTTCGGTCATCACGAGGTAGCGGCGCATATCAATAATTTTATCCACGTGCTCGTTCATTACCGGGCACTGGTCTTCACAGTTTCGGCACGTCGTGCAGCCCCACAGCTCTTCTTCGGTGATGACGTCCCCGATCAGGTTCACGTCGTACGGATTGATCTCCATCCCCTTCGCGCCTTCCGGTCCGGCCGCTGCCAGCTGGTTGCCGCGGGTGTTTTTGAACGCCGGGGTTGGCATCCACGGGCTCTGGGACGTGACCGCAGCCCCTTTTTCCGTGAGATGGTCCCGCATCTTTAAGATGAGGTCCATCGGCGAAAGCATCTTCCCGGTACCGGTCGCCGGACACATATTCGTACAGCGTCCGCATTCCACACAGGCGTAAAGGTCCAGCAGCTGCTTCTGGTCAAAATCTTCGATCTGGTTCTTTCCGAATTTTTCCGCTTCTTCGTCCTCAAAATCAATCGGCTCCAGCTGGCCGCGCTTATGCGTCGGTCCGAGCCAGACGTTCGCTGGTCCGGCGATGAGGTGGGCGTGCTTCGACTGCGGAATGTAGACGAGAAACACGAGCAGGAACATGAGGTGCGCCCACCAGAAAAAGAAGAATCCTGCAGCGGCAGCTGTTTCCCCGAGGGGTGCCAGACCAGCAGCCAGGCCGGAGGCGATCGGTTCAAACATCGTCAGCTCCTTGCCGAGCCAGACAAATTCCATCCCTTTGGCAAACAGCTTGGAGATCATCAGCCCGCCGATAAAGATCAGGACGAGGCCGGCTTTAAAATTCCGCTTCAGGCGGACGAGCTTTTCCACGTAGCGCCGGTGGAAAGCCCACACGACCGCGACAAGAATAAGCACAACGACGATTTCCTGGAAAAACGTAAAGAACGGATAGACCGGTCCGAGCGGCAGATGGCTCCCCGGGTTCAGCCCTTTCCAGATGACGTCGATCGCACTGAACTGGACGAGCAGGAAGCCGTAGAAAAACAGCACGTGAATAATCCCGCTTTTCTTATCCTTCAATAACTTACTCTGGCCGAACACCATGACGACCATGGCGTTGATACGCTCCTTCGTGGAGGCTAAAAAGCTTGGTTTATGCCCCAGCTTGATGTAGTCGATACGCGTTTTAACAAGCCTTGCAAAAAGATACACAGCGTAAGCGGTTACAAGCAGAAACATAATCCAGTTGATAACTATCGGATTCATGGGGGGGTGCTCCTTTCTATGTGTTAGTAAAATATTGGCTGGTTGTGAAATTATTATAGCATAGTTTATACTGAATGAGCATTCATTCAGAAAGATTTTTTTACAAAAAAACACTTTTTTCTTTTCTCCTTCGTTATTATAGCATATTGAACAGAAAGTGAAAGCGTTTTCTGTTCAGCTGTGTATGAAATCTGAGTTCATTATTATAATCGTCTGCTTCAGCTTTTATTTTATGTTTCACAGGTCAGTTTTCTGCAAAATGTGGATTTCGGGGGAGACGTCACTTTACAGATATTTTGTTCTCAGCTGACCGCTGTCTGCATCCTCCCCAGAAAGCAGCCCATTTAAAACACGAGTTTTGACAGAAGCTTTTATTTGAAATTTTTCAGTTCCGATGCAAAAAACCACCTTCCCTGGTCAATTTTGTTATAATGAGGTAATGAAAAGCTATGCTGAATTGTGAGGAAACTGGAGGACTGGACATGAAGAAATTACGCTGGACAGCTGCGGCGGTGGCTGCGTGGATATCACTGGATCTGTATCTCGGTCAAAAAGCACATCACAAGAAAAAAGAGGATTTTCAGCCACCGGATTTCACGAGTGGAAAACCGCGCTTTTTCCGGCGCGGGGATGAACTGTTTGCCCATATGCTTAAACGTATCCGCAGAGCGGAGAATCATATTTATATGAACTTTTATATTTTCAGAAATGACGAGGTAGGCTCTGATATTATGGATGCCTTAATGGAAAGAGCCCGGGCAGGAGTGACCGTCAATCTTTTGATCGACTGGCTCGGTGCCCGAATCGCTCCCGCAAAACGCCGGGAACTGAAGGAAGCCGGAGTAAAGCTCGAATATTCCCAGAAACCGAAACTCCCTTTCCTTTTTTATTCACTTAACGAACGAAACCATCGTAAAGTGACCGTGATCGACGGGGAACATGCCTACGTCGGCGGATTTAACGTCGGTGATGAATATACAGGCAACGATCCGATGATCGGTTCCTGGCGCGATTACCATCTTTATATCCGGGGAGTAGCCGTCGCTTCGCTCGGTCGGCAGTTTGCAAGAGACTGGCACAGTGCCTGCGGGGAAAAGCTCGAAATTGAGCTGCCGGAGCATCAGCCGGATAATGAAATACCTATTCAGTTTATTTCTTCTGACGGTGAACACGTGGCCGCTCATTTTACCAACCTCTTTAAGCGGGCAGAAAAATCTGTATTGATCGGAACCCCTTACTATATTCCGGGCCCGGCCATGCAGAAGGAAGTACTTAAACTTGCCAGACGAGGAATTAAAGTCCGCATACTTATTCCGAAAAATCCAGACCACCCATTAGTAAAGGATGCTGCCCTTCATTATTTTGCAGAGCTCCTGGAAGCCGGTGTGGATGTCCGCCAGTTCAAGTACGGTTTTTACCACTCCAAAATTATTCTCGTCGATAATACTATTCTCGATATCGGGACGGCCAATTTTGATATGCGGAGCTTTAACTTAAATCACGAAGTAAACTGTACGATTGAAGATGACGAATGGATCAGCAGTGTCGTCGGAAAAGTAGAAACCGACTTTTTTAAACACAGTGAAAAAATTACGCTGAATTACCTGCGCAGCCGAACGCGCTGGGAAAAAACGCGGGAGCATACTGCCATGATGTTTTCATCCTGGCTATAAAATCTCCTCAAATAGTTTATCCCGGGAAAGATAGGGTATATATTCTTTAACAGCATGAATCGACACCTCAGAATTTAATGTTTATTGCTGCTGCCTTTCTACGGGTGGCAGCAATTTCTATTTTCAGCAGCCAAATGAATTTGATTATCTTTCTCACTATTTAAGAGGGGGGAGCCTCAATGACTACTGCTGCATCCAATTTATATAAAGGAATAAGAACCGTGCCCGGGTTTAAGCACCGGGAGCTGATTTTCGCTCTTACCGGCGGATTATTCCTCGTACTCGGCCTCGTCACAGAACCTGGTCCTCTTTCTGTTCTGTTTTATGTACTTTCCTACGTAACCGGCGGATACTTTAAAACAAAAGAAGGTATTCTGGATCTGATTCATGAGCACTCTCTGAATGTTGAAATTCTTATGATACTTGCTGCACTCGGGGCTGCCGTTATCGGTTTTTGGAGTGAAGGTGCCATTCTTATCTTTATTTTCGCCATGAGCGGCGCCCTGGAAACGTATACGATACAAAAAAGTGAAAAAGACCTTTCCACACTTGTCAAACTGGCTCCTATGGAAGCGGTTCGTCTGAACAGCCGTGGAGAAGGTATCACTGTCAAAGTCGAATCCCTCCGGCCGGGAGATACAATCCTCGTAAAGAATGGAGAACGGGTGCCCGCCGACGGCATCGTTCTTACAGGAAGCTCTGCAGTCGATGAAGCCCCGATCACCGGTGAATCAGTGCCTGTAGAAAAACTGAAAGGCGACGGGGTATATGCCGGCACGATGAACGGGGCCGGCTCCTTAACCGTAGAAGTCACGAAAGAAAATAAGGATTCCCTGTTTCAAAAAATGGTGCAGCTTGTGGAACAGGCCAAAACAAGCCGCCCGCCTTCCCAGCAGCTGATCGAACGTATCGAAGGTCCTTACGTTATAACGGTGCTCGTTGTCGTAACACTGATGCTTATCGTCCCCCCGCTGCTGTTCGCGGCCCCTTTTGAAGCAACATTTTACCGCGCGATGGTACTGCTCGTCGTTGCCTCTCCATGTGCTGTAGTAGCTTCCGTCATGCCTGCCCTGCTTTCAGCGATTTCCACCGGCGCCCGGCACGGTATTCTATCCAAAGGCGGTATTCCTCTTGAACAGCTGACCCGTATTCATGCCGTAGCCGTCGATAAAACAGGAACTTTAACACAAGGTGAACCTCGTGTCGTCAAGTCTTTTCTGGAACCGCAGGCAGTGGAAGAACAAAAGCTGCTTGCGGTCATTGCCGGGGTGGAAGCCCAATCTTCCCATCCTCTTGCGCGGGCAGTGGTCAAGCACGCAGCGAAAGTTACTCCGGAGCAGGCTTCCATCGATCAGGTGACGGACCATACCGGTCACGGAGTGGAAGCTGCAGTCGGCGGCGACCGGTGGCTGATCGGCAACGAAGCTCTTACTTCACACGGCAGCTGGTCGGAAGAAGCACGGAAGGCGCACGCTGAATGGACGAAAACCGGCCACACTGTTATTTTCATTATGAAAAACGATTCGCCTCAGGCACTGCTCGGACTGAAGGATGAAATACGTCCGGAAGCAAAAAAATTTATCAGCGAGCTGAAGCGTCATAACGTTCATACGGTGATGATTACCGGGGATAACGAACAGACAGCTGAAGCAATCTCCCGTGAAATCGGCCTCGATTCGTGGATTTCCAAATGCCTTCCGGAAAGAAAAGTCACAGAGATCGAAAAGCTGCAGAAAGAATACGGCTCGGTATTGATGATCGGCGATGGCGTAAACGATGCTCCGGCAATGGCACGTGCAGATATCGGTATTGCTATGGGATCCGGAACAGATGTAGCCATTGAAACGGCCGATCTTGTGCTTATGAAAAGCGAACTTTCCAAAATCCGGCTGGCTTTTCGTTTATCCCACCGGCTGAAAAAAGTTGTAACGCAGAATCTGATTTTTTCTGTTGCAGTTATTATTATGCTCATTACGGCTAATTTTCTTCCGCAGGTGCACCTGAGTCTTCCACTTGGGGTTATCGGACATGAAGGAAGTACGATTCTCGTTATTCTGAACGGCTTGCGCATGCTGAGAGCCTGATTCGAAAAAAAAACAGTGCTCTTTTATCCAGAGCACTGTTTTTATGTGAAAAATTGAAGGATTCGTTGAGCGAAGCTGTTTCTTCCGGAAACTGAAACTTATTCTTCACAGGAAACAGACCAGGTGACTGCTAAAAACCCAAGCTGATCTTCGGTGACTGTACCGCCGCTGTCTCTGCAGTCCTGTACACTCTTCGAATACCCGCTGTAGCTGAATGCTGCAGCCATGAGGAAAGTAACTGCCAGGAAAATTACAAGTAGAAGGTATTTTCTTTTGTTTGTCTGCAATTTACAGTCCTCCCTCGACAAATATTGTCCTGTCTTCTCTTTTTCTAGGATGCTGGACCGTTTTCCTCCCGCCTTACATCTTTTTTCAAAACAGCCGGCGGAAAACTATTGTTTCACAAGAAAAGGCCGCCGCCCTTCGACCTGGCTGCCCAGATCTTTCATGGACAACTTTTTTATCGTTCCTGTCTTCTTAAATTCTTCGTACATTTCTTTTGGCAGCTTATCAAACTCCGCCTGTTCCTCGATAGAAAGTCCATACCAGACTTCGGTAATCCCGCTCCAATAAATCGCCCCGAGACACATCGGACATGGTTCACAGTTCGTGTAAAGTACGCAGTCGGACAAGTTTAATGTCTGCAGCTTGCTGCCTGCTTTTTGAATCGCACGCATTTCTCCATGGGCTGTCGGATCAAAAGATGCTTTGGCGTCGTTCACCCCGTACGCTGCTGCCTCCCCGTTCCTTACAATGATCGAAGCAAAAGGGCTCTGCCCCGCCTTCACGTTATCCTCTGCCATTCGAATACATTTTTCCATCCAGTAGTCGTGGTTTTTTGTCATTATTACCGCCTCCTGCTCCTGTTTTTCCCTCTTTTGTTTTCTTTTAGGCTTTATGAAGAGATAAATTGGAGGACAAACCGCATGGATAGTCCGGGAAAGTACGGCTGATCGCAGTCCGGCCCGGCTGCTGTTTATCAGGACCCGTTAGTATGGGCAGAGAAAATAGTCCAGTAAAAAAGGGGAATCCTTTCGTTCAGGAGGGCAGGCGCGGTAATTCTACCAAATAGGGGCGGAATTCTTTCAACTTCTCTCCGGAATAGTACCAACTCCGGCCGTAATTCTACCAACTTTCAATTTTTTTCTTTCAAATAAGGATAATACTACCAAATCACAGGTTAATTCTACCAACTTTCTTTATAATTCTACCGGCTTCACCTGCCGAAAACTTAAAAAAGCCTCCTGTACAGTCCGAAGAGGCTGTACTGGAGGCATAAAGCTAAGCAAAAAATGATGTGGAAACCCACTGGAAAATTTTATATCCGAAATAGATCCCGAATATACCCATAATTCCGGGAAGTGCCGGTGGAGCTGGAATCGGGAGCTTTATCCAGGCAAAAAGAAAACCTACAATTGAACCCGCAAGCAGTGCCAATAAAACATCCTGCATTTTGTTCACCTTCCTTGTGTTCGTCTGGAACCAAATTTTTTCACTTTCTTCATAGTAGCAGAAAGAGGTACGGACATCTAGTGATAAAACTCCTATTTAGAAAATATTTTCATAGTAATTTGAAAGAATGTCAGTATTCTGCGGAATGTACTTTTTATCATTTTCATCTCTGCTTTTGTTTTGAGGAAACTTTTCACATTAAAAACCGCCCCCGTTTCGGGGACGGCCTTGAAGCTGTTATTGTTACATTCTTTCCGGTGCGTTGACGCCAACGACTTTCAGAGCATCCGCCAGCGTAATACGGACGGCTTCTACGAGAGCAAGCCGGGCTTTTGTGAGCTCTTCATCGTCTGTGAGTACTTTTTCTGCATTGTAAAAGCTGTGCAGTGTCTGTGCCAGCTCATAAACGTAGTTGGTAATACGGTGCGGTGCATGACGTTTTGCTGCATCGACGAGCGCTTCCGGGTATTCGCCGATTTTTTTCATCAGATCCTGATCTTTTTCGCTTGAAAGCGGGGAAAGATCCGCTTTTGGATCAATACTCCAGCCTTTTTCCTCTGCCTGACGAAGCATGCTGCAGATACGGGCGTGGGCATACTGCACGTAGTAAACCGGGTTTTCGTTGGATTCGGATTTGGCCAGCGTGAGATCGAAGTCAAGATGGGTTTCTGCCGCGCGCATCGCAAAGAAGTAGCGGGTCGCATCGATACCGACTTCTTCCATCAGCTCACGCATCGTCACGGCGTTACCGGTCCGTTTGCTCATTTTAACTTTTTCGCCGTTCTCAAACAGATTAACCATCTGGATAATCTGCACTGTCAGCTGCTCTTTTTCATATCCGAGCGCCTGGATGGCTGCCTGCACTCTGGGAATATAGCCGTGGTGATCTGCTCCCCAGATGTTGATCAGTTCATCAAAGCCCCGGTTAAACTTGTCTTTATGGTAGGCTATATCCGGAGTCAGGTACGTGTACGTTCCATCATTTTTTATCAGCACGCGGTCTTTATCATCCCCGTACTCTGTGGAACGGAACCAGACAGCTCCTTCGTGCTCGTATGTTTTCCCGCGCTTTTCCAGTTCATCAAGTACCGGCTGAATTTTGTTTTCGTCGTACAGCGAAGATTCAGAGAACCAGTTGTTGAACGTCACACGGAAATCAGCCAAATCGTTTTTCAGCTTGTCGGTCTCCCGCTTCAGGCCGTATTCACGGAAAAAGGCGCGGCGTTTTTCTTCTTCTTCCTCTTTAAAACGATCGCCGTAGTTTTCGGCAATTTCTTTGGCAAATCCGATGATATCTGCTCCGTGGTAGCCGTCCGCAGGCATGTCCGCTTCTGCTCCCACTTCCTGCAGGTAGCGCGCCTCAAGGGAAAGTGTCAGGTTGTCGATCTGGTTACCCGCATCGTTAATATAGTATTCCCTGGAAACATTATATCCCGTCTTCTCAAGGATATTGGAAAGAGAGTCTCCTACAGCGGCACCACGGGCGTGCCCGAGATGCAGCGTTCCGGTCGGATTGGCGGAAACAAACTCCACCTGGACGCTTGTACCTCTGCCGTAATTGGAGCGTCCGAAATTTTCCGGCTCTGCAAGAACCGTCCGGACGATATCACTCAAATAGTCCTTTTTCATAAAGAAATTAATGAATCCGGGACCGGCAATATCCAGCTTTTCCACACTGGCTGCTTCGTAGTTAATATTCGCTTTAATATCTTCCGCAATCATTTTCGGAGCTTTTTTAGCAGTACGTGCGAGCTGCATCGCCAGATTGGAGGCAAAGTCGCCGTGGTTTTTATCTTTGGGAGTTTCGATGACAATTTCCGGTATTTCTTCTTCCGATGCAAGACCTGCGGTGAGTACCGCCTGTTTCAGCTCTTCTTTCAGTCCTTGTTTCAGATCTTCTACCTGGCTCATTGAGCAACCTCCTCGAATGTCACTTTCATGTTATACGTGCCGGTAACGGAGCCCTGAAGGGTCAGAACGTACACCAGGGTGATAATTCCTTTCCCCTGCTCTTCGTTCCATTCATAATTCACTTTTTCTGTGTCGGTTTCCATCGCCATCGGTCCGTACACACTGTGATAAGTGCCTTCTGTTTTAATACCTTCGACAAACCGCTGATTCATTGCAATCGCTCCGCTTCTGCGGACCGAAAGATTTCCGTCCCGGAGCTGGATCGTCTGAGTCGTGCGTGCTTCTTCCTCTTCCCTCGGCTCCTGGAATCGGAGCACCATCAGTCCGCCTCTCCAGAGGACTTCTCCGGAAGCGTCCATGGAATGTTTTTCCCGCTGTTTCCCGTCCCGGATCGTTGTCCGGATAGAGATATCGACCGGCATTCTATTTTCCTTCATAAAATTTCACCCGTCCTTTTCCTTTATAACCAGATAATTATAACGGACAACCCGGGCATGCTTCAAGTATTCCGGCTGACTTTTTAAACAGACTGTATGTATTTCTTTCCTGCCGGGCTGAAAGATTCACTGTCACAGTACAGCGGACGACAAAAGAAGGCCGTATAGACTACCGCGGCCTTCTTTATGTGAATGTGCTCCGGCTGTGAAACGGATCGAAACGTTATGATTTGAACCCGAGCATCATTTCCCGGATCATTTTCGCAGCTGCTACAGCCGTTTTTTCCGATTGATCGTATGCCGGAGAGACTTCCACGAGATCGCATCCGACCACTTCCACACCGGATGAAGCGATGGCGTGAAGAGCTTCCAGAAGTTCTTTGGAGGTAATTCCTCCCGCCTCCGGAGTTCCTGTCCCCGGGGCATACGCCGGATCCAGTACATCAATATCCAGAGTCACATACACTTTCCGCCCTTCAAGCTCCGGAAGTTTTTTCTTCAAAGGCTCTGCTACATCAAACCGGCTCATATGCATACCGGACGTTTCGGCATAGGTGAATTCTTCTTTCATGCCTGAACGAATACCGAATGAATACACATTTTCCGGTCCGAGCAGCCGGCTTATTTTGCGTATCGGTGTGGAATGGGAAAGCGTTTCTCCCTCGTATTCCTCCCTGAGATCTGCATGGGCGTCTATATGAATAACCGTCAGATCCTTCCATTTTTTATGGGCCGCTTTCACTACGGCCCAGGAAACAAGGTGTTCTCCGCCAAGACCGACGGGGAACTTATCGTCCTGAAATAGTTGATCGGCAAGTGCTTCTATTCTATCCAGACTTTTAGCCGCGTTTCCAAAAGGAAGCAGCATGTCCCCGGCATCGTGGACGCTCAGTTCCTCCAGATCCCTGTCCAGATAGACGCTGTACTCTTCCAGTCCGATAGAGGCTTCCCGGATCCGGTTGGGACCGAAGCGGGAGCCGGGCCGGAAGCTTACGGTGTAATCCATCGGCATTCCAAAAACGACAATGTCCGCTTCTTCATATGTTTTGTCCGACATAATAAACTTCCGGCCGGAATATCCTTCATCAAAAAACATAGTGTTTTATTCTCCTTCTGTCAGGTCTTTGACGAACTTCGGCAGAGCGAAGGCCGCACGATGAATATCCTTTGTATAGTAGTTTGTCTCAAAATGGTGAAATCGTTCTTCGTCCAGCTGCAGCGGATCGTACACTTTGGAACCCAAAGTGAATGTCCAGAGGCCGCTCGGATACGTGGGAATGTTAGCCGTATAAAGGCGGGTCACCGGAAAGACTTCCGAAATATCCCGGTAGGCGTCTGTAATCAGCTGTTTATGAAACCATGGATTGTCGGTCTGTGCTACAAAAATCCCGTCGCCTTTCAGTGCTTTCGCGATCCCTTCATAAAAACCTTTTGTAAACAGATTCACTGCCGGTCCGACCGGTTCTGTGGAATCCACCATGATCACGTCGTACTGGCTGCTGCTCTCAGCAATGTGCATGAAACCGTCGGCTACCTGCACGTCCACGCGCGGATCCTCCAGTGCTCCTGCGATGGATGGAAGGTACTGTTTGGAATACTCAATCACTTTCCCGTCAATTTCCACGAGCGTCGCTTTCTGCACTTCCGGATGCTTGAGGATTTCCCGGATAACTCCTCCGTCCCCTCCGCCGACAACGAGGACGTTTTCCGGGTTCGGGTGCGTATGGAGCGGCACGTGGGCGATCATTTCGTGATAGACGAATTCGTCTTTTTCTGTCGTCATTACCATGCCGTCCAGAAGAAGCATGTTACCGAATTCTTCTGTTTCCACCATGTCCAGCTGCTGAAAATCTGTCTGCTCACTGACAAAGGTCCGCTTGATTTTGGCTGTAATGCCGAAGTGCTCTGTCTGCTTTTCTGTAAACCATATACTCACGTAATATATCCTCCTTCTTATGCGTACATAACTTCTTTAAAAGTACCTAAAATATCCTCCTTGCGCAAGAAAGAAACGAAAAAATCTCCTTCCGGCTGGTTACGGAAGGAGATTTTCAGCTTTTCTGCGGCAGAGAGGAGGAACCTCAGACGTCCTCCTGTCCACGCTTTATTATTACAACGTACTTTAAAACTTATCAGGCTTTTTCCTGTTCCTGCATCCTGAGTTCGACCCGGCGGATTTTACCGGACGTCGTTTTAGGAAGTTCTTCCATAAATTCAATCTGGCGGGGATACTTGTACGGTGCTGTCATTTGTTTTGTATGGTCCTGCAGTTCTTTGGTCAGTTCTTCTTTGGACTTGGACGGCTCTTCTTTCAGAACGATGAAAGCTTTAACGATGCTTCCTCTCGTTTCGTCCGGGGAAGCTACTACGGCACATTCTTTTACTGCAGGGTGCTTCACAAGAGCGTCCTCCACTTCAAACGGTCCGATCGTGTATCCGGAGCTGATAATAATATCGTCACTGCGGCCTTTGAACCAGAAGTATCCGTCCTCGTCCTTCGCCGCCTGGTCCCCGGTAATATACCAGTCCCCGCGGAAGGCCGCCTGGGTGCGTTCAGGATCACGGAAATATTCTTTAAACAGTGCCGGGCAGCTCTTATGAACGCCGATATCGCCTACTTCTCCCGGCTGCACAGGCTGTCCATGCTCGTCGACAATTTCCACCGGGTTTCCTGGTGTCGGTTTTCCCATCGATCCGGGTTTAACTTCCATACCCTGGACGTTACAGACAAGCAGCGTATTTTCTGTCTGCCCGTAGCCATCGCGCACTTCAATGTTGAATGCTTCCTTAAAAGCTGCAATAACAGGCTTGTTCAGAGGCTCTCCGGCAGACACGGCACTTTTCAAAGCAGAAAGGTCGAACGAAGCGAGATTGTCCAGCTTCGACATGATTCTATATTCGGTCGGCGTACAGCAGAGAACGCTGATTTTCTCTTTTTCGAGAAGACTCAAATATTTTTCCGCATCAAACGGCCCGTGATAAACGAATGCCGTAGCTCCGAGTGTGATCGTTGAGAGAAACGGACTCCAGATCCACTTCTGCCAGCCCGGAGCCGCTGTCGCCCAAACCACATCCCCCTCTTCCACACCGAGCCACTTTCTTGCTGCCGTCCGCACGTGGGCGTATCCCCAGCCGTGGGTATGAACGACGCCTTTTGGGTTGCCGGTCGTTCCGGAGGTGTAGGAAAGAAACGCCATATCCTCCCGGGACGTTCTTTCACCGTCATACTGCCTGTTTTCCTTAGCAGCAAGATCCTCCAGGCGCATCCAGTCCGTTTCCTCTCCGCCGATGATCAGCTTTCTGCTGAGTGCCGGGTGGGATTCTCCGATAGCATTCACTTCTGCCGTAGTAGTGTGGAATGCTACAACTCCTTTGGCGTCAGAATGCTCCATACGATAAAGAAGATCCTTCTGACGGAGCATTTCGGAACACGGAATGGCCGCAATCCCTGCCCGGAGACACCCCAGATATGTAAAGTAGGCTTCCGGAATCCGCGGCAGGAGTACGAGCACGCGGTCTCCCTTTTCAATCCCCTGGCTTTTAAGAGCCTGGGCGTACTGATTTACTTTTTCGGCCAGGTCTTTGTAGGAAATATTTCTTTCATTCCCCCGGTCATCCTTCCATTTGACGGCTGTTCTTTCTTCATGGCTGAAGCGCATGACTTCCTCTGTAATGTTATATACTTCCGGTGCAATTAAATCTTTCGTTTCCATTTTTTTCTCCCCTTCCCTATTGGTTATGCGGTATTCTTTTACTTTCCATCTGCCTTCTACGGAATGAACATATATAATATGCTTCCGAAGAAAATAAACGCAGCGGCTGAAGCCCCGGCAGCCATTAATCTGGAAAAAGGCTGGGTCACCTGCAGTATATGTGTGCAGAGCAGAAACATCCAGACGAGACCTACGGCCGAAAGAATGTAGGCCGGCCACCCGTAAACAGCCCCCGTTAAAAGGGGAAATCCGAGCACCCCCGGAACGATCGCCACCGCACTGAAGCGGCTTACTTCGATTAATTTACCCGGTCCCCCAAATGCTTTCGCTCCGGCCCAGAGCAGCAGACCGAGGCCGATTCTTGTTATCCAGACGGTTACCATTCCAAACACAAGAAAAAGCAGCGGTGCTATGACGTTTTGGAGCAGCGGGGAATCAAATCCCATGATAAAGCTGTAATTGGCAGCAATGCCGAGCACTCCGTAGACGAGGCCCAGTAAAATTACCAGGATCCTCGCCCACGCAAGCATGTTTTTTGTTTCCAAGTATTCCTGATACGCCGGCGGGCGCAGCAGCATCATATGCGTTACGGTCATCATAATAC
Source organism: Alkalicoccus saliphilus (assembly GCF_003044065.1). Classification (GTDB taxonomy): domain Bacteria; phylum Bacillota; class Bacilli; order Bacillales; family Salisediminibacteriaceae; genus Alkalicoccus; species Alkalicoccus saliphilus. Next base: position 17,681 of record NZ_PZJJ01000020.1, on the reverse strand, counting down.
CCTCCTGTTAGAGATTCCAGGGGAAGAGCGACCAGATAGCGACAGCCGAGAAAACAACGACTGTGATTGCTGCTCCGACCGTACTGTTATAACGCTTTGGATGCACGTTGGTCCATCCGTGGATACGCTCAATCAGTTTATGGTCCTCGGCAGTGGTCAAAGTGCTCTGAAGCTTAGGAATTCTATTCGTAATGTACGATACAACAATCAGTAAAACGAAGCTGACAGGAATGGCGAGCATAGCTCCGGAAAGACCCATACCATCCGTTACCCCATGTCCGGTCAGTACGATGCCCGGGAAAACGAACGGAGATACGATAATATAGAGAATCCCTCCGACAAGAGCAGCTGCCATTGCCCCGTATTTATTCGCTTCTTTCCACCAGACCCCGACGATGATCAGCGGAGCATTTGTCACCCCGGCAAGACCGAAGGCCCAGAGAATGCTTACTACGAGGAAAGCCGGTGGATTAATGGCAAGTATGATACTGATGATTCCTCCGGCAAATACTGCCGCGTAGCCGAGCTTAACCCGTGTCTTCGATGGAATGGACGGTTTCAGTGTTGTGATAATATCCTGGGAAAGAAGTGCTCCGATCGCAAGCAGGTTCCCGCTGAGTGTGGAAAGTCCGGCTGCAACCGCCCCGGCGATAACGAGCGCTGTCACCCATTCCGGATTGTAAACAAGGTTCAGAATCAGTGTCAGCTTGTCTGCATCAGCGGAAGAAATAGTCAGCCCCTGCGTCTGCGTAGCGTATACCCCCACAAATCCCATAGCGTAAGTAGCTGAAAAAACTAGACCGATAATGAAAGCGAACCAGACCATCGCTTTTCTGGCAGATTTCAGGTTGGATGCTGTGTAAATACGCATCGCCAGGTGTGGCAGCCCGAGAGAACCGAGCGTCAGACCAAGCAGGCTGAAATACCATTTCGGCGAAAACTGATAGTCAAAGAAGTTCGGCATCGCATCCATCATGGCAGGAACCATATCAGCGTAAAGAAGCGGCGGGAAAAACCATCCGTCTCCTCCCATGGCTCTCATAATCGCCCCGAGTGGAATAATAAACATGAGTGCAATGATTACCATCTGGATAGCAGCATTGTTGGACGCCCCGGCCATCCCGCCGATCGTGACATACCCGACAATGATCAGGCCGCCGACAATCAGACCTGGAAGGTACGGAACACCAAAAGCCATTTCAAAGGCGAGAGCAATTCCGATCATCTGCCCCAGAGCGTACATGATGGAAACGAGAATCATAAACAGGGCGGCAATGATCGATGCTTTTACACCGTACCGCTCACGGATAAAGTGGGTCGGAGAAAAAGCTCCCATTCTCCGGAGACTCGTTCCGTAAATAATGGTGATCAGCGGAATCGAAAGAATCAGCTGAATCCAGAGCATAATAAATGGTACCTGCAGCTCCAGAATCAGTGCCGTGATCCCGAGAAACGTGGCAAGACTCATATATGTAGAGGCCATTGCCAGACCGTTGGTGATCGGCCCCACAGTAGCTCCGGCTACGTAGAGATCAGCAACAGAACTGCTTTTACGGTTGGAAATGTAACTGACAATATAAAAAACAAGAAACATAACAATAATTGCACCTATTCCGAGAATAGGGTTATCCAGCCGCCACATTGTTTCTTCCATCCTTTAGGCCCCCTCTTCCTTTTCCTGTTTTTCCACTCGCTCTTCTTCTTCTTCATTCGCTTTTTCGATCTCTGTATCAATTTTGTTGCCGATATTATTCGCCACCACCGTTAAAATCAGCACACCAAACCACCCGGACAAAATCGGGATAATATACATAATCGGAAAGCCGAACAAATTTCCTTCTACAGGAAAAATGGAAAAAAACAGCGCGATGTTTCCAGCTGCGAGCAGTAAAACAGCCAACAGAACGGTAAACCTTACTTCCAGACGGTAAGCCTTCACATTTTTTCCCCCTTTATCATTTTCTGACTGACTGTTCAGTCAGCATCATTCAGACTCCTTGAATTTCCCTCCTTTTCCAATAGTCGAAGCTATACAAATTGTAAGCGCTGTCACATGGGGTGTCAATACTTTAAAAATATTTTGACAATTAACTTTTGCTTAGAAGTCCTATTACCATTTGTTCATATTATTTATGATGAGCTGATAGAACCAAAAGTAAATTTCTTGTTCTAATTTTAGACAATTTAGAATATAATAGACAGTAACAGCGAAACTGAGCGATTGTTCAGTTTAATGTTATATTTAATGGAGGTGCGGTAACATGGCAGAAATTCGCTCGGTTACAGTTGGTGGGCTGCTTGCAGAAAAGGCAGAGGCCCATCCGGACCACGAAGCGCTCGTTTACACAGACAGGGATCTGCGGCTTACATACCGGGAGTTCGATGATCTCTGCCGGAAGACGGCCCGGGGATTTATGGGGCTTGGTATCGGTAAAGGGGAGAATGTGGCGGTCTGGTCCACGAACCGTCCGGAATGGATTCAATCCCAGTTTGCCACCGGAAAGATGGGTGCCGTGCTCGTAACAGTCAATACGAGCTACCAGAGAGCGGAGCTGGAATATCTGCTTCAGCAGTCGGAAAGCTCCACGCTCATTCTTATGGAAAATTACCGGGACACGTCCTATATCGATACCCTCTATCAGATTGCTCCGGAGCTGAAAGAGGCAGAACCCGGAAAGCTGCAGGCTAAGAAACTTCCCCACCTGAAAAACGTGATTGTTTTAGGAGAAAACCGTTATCCCGGAACCTTCTCCTGGGAGGACCTCCTGGAAAAACAGGCGCTTGTCAGCGAGGAAGAGCTGGATGAGCGGATGAATTCCCTCGCTCCCGATGAAGTTATTAATATGCAGTATACATCCGGTACGACAGGATTTCCGAAAGGAGTAATGCTCACTCACTCCAACATCGTGAATAACGGCTTGAACATTGCTGAATGCATGAAGCTGACGGAACAGGACCGTATGTGCATCCCGGTTCCTTTCTTTCACTGTTTTGGATGCGTACTCGGTATTCTCGCAGGAATTAATGCCGGCTCGACACTTGTTCCGCTTCAGGAGTTTGATCCGCGGAAAGTGCTTGAAGCAGTGGAAAAAGAACGCTGCACTGTTCTGCACGGGGTCCCAACGATGTTTATTGCCGAGCTTAACGATCCGGAATTTGAGAAGTATGACCTTAGTTCTCTTCGGACCGGTATCATGGCAGGATCCAACTGCCCGATTGAAGTCATGAAAGACGTTGTGAACAAAATGGGCGCCGAAGAAATTACGATCGCCTACGGCCAGACGGAATCTTCCCCGGTTATTACCCAGACACGAACCGACGATCCACTGGAAGTCCGTGTATCGACAGTAGGGAGAACACTGCCGAATGTCGAGGCAAAAGTCGTACGCCCTGGTACGTCGGAAGAAGCTGCCCCCGGGGAGCAGGGAGAGCTTATTACACGCGGCTACCACGTTATGAAAGGCTACTATAACAATCCGGAGGAAACCGAAAGAGTAATTGACGGGGACGGCTGGCTTTATACCGGTGACTTAGCGGTGAAAGATGAAAGCGGTTACTTCAGTATTACCGGGCGTTTGAAGGATATGATTATACGCGGCGGGGAAAATATTTACCCGCGTGAAATTGAAGAGTTTCTATATCAGCACCCGAAAATTCTCGACGTGCAGGTTGTCGGGGTGCCGGATGAAAAATACGGGGAAGAAATTGTCGCCTGGATCCGCCTGAAAGAAGGCGAAACGGCTTCTGTGGAAGAAATCCGTGAACACTGCCGCGGCAGCATCTCCCACTTTAAAATTCCACGCTATATTACATTCTGTGAGGAATACCCGATGACTGCTTCCGGAAAAATCCAGAAGTACAAGCTGAAACAGGAAAGTATCGCGCTGAAAGAAAGCTCGACTGAATAACAGGTTGATATCTGACCACAAAAAATCCCGGGCCCTCCGGGATTTTTTGTGCTTTTCACAGAGAAAACTGCTTCCGTACTCAGTATTCACCGAGATAAGCGGTGCCGGACGCGGGGGGTCTTGTTGGATCCTACCAGTTGAACGCATTATTCTACCAACCTGCTCCGGAATAGTTCCAACTGCCGGCTGGATTACTTCCAACTTCTGAATTTTTTCTTCCAAATGGAAGTAATTGTACCAGCAGCCCTGTTTTTTCTACCAAATTTTCGCTTATTTCTACCACACTTCCGTTCTGGAAAAGCTTCTCTACGCAAAAAATCCCGGACGGCTGCCCGGGATTTTTCTTTAAAAGAAAAACAGACGAAAGGGATGTGTGTGGTTCCACCTTCGTCTGCTTTCCTGTCTTAGTATGTGGTGCGTGTGTTGTAATAAGTGTACTAAACTAACGGGTGTTCCCGCAAGAGAAAATGGCCATCTTCACAGTTTGTTCACAAATGATTTTCTATGAAAAACCGGAGAGCCTGAGCGGGCTTCTCCGGAGGTTATTTATTCTGTATCGTTCAGGCCCTGCTTAAGTTCCTCGGTGGATTGGTCCCAGAATTCCCGGTTGAAATCTTTCAGGAAATCACGGAGTACCTGCTTCGATTTGTCATCCATATGGTCGACGGCGATTTTACCTTTCATCGATTTATCCATATTATTTACGTGTTCCGGCATGCTCTTATATCCACGGCGGATCGAACGGTCCACGATCATTTCACAGGCCCCGACGCCTGTGTATGCCGGCTTTCCTTCAAGGTTTTCGACTGTCACCCAGACAAGCCAGTACAGTTTGCCGTTCGGTACAGCTTCTTTTTCTTTGAGGAACTTGATACGCTTTTCCACTTCACTTCTCGCATGAAGTGCTCCCATATCAACGAATGCGTGGTTCTCCTCCGGATCGACAAACACCGAAGTGACGTTATTAAGGTTAATCGTACCGACGCCGTATCCGCCGTGTCCGTCTGTCGAATCGTTGCTTAAAATATTAAAGTTCCCACTCATTTTTTTAATTTTTTCGTTTTTCTGACGTTCCTGTTCATTCATTTTACGCGCCTCCTCTGAATCTTTGTCGCTTCTTTCAGTTTATCATATTTCACTTTCCCAATGCAGTCGACCGGCCTTCCTTTTCCTTTAAGCTTCTCATTTTAGTATACTGGTGGAGGAACGACTTATATTTCATAAAGGAGGCAGACAAAATGCCGATTGTAACTGTTCAGATGCTTGAAGGAAGAACCGATGAGCAGAAGCGCGCGCTTGTCGAGGAAGTAACTACCGCCGTTTCCGGCACGATCGAGGCACCGAAGGAACGAATTTCTGTCGTGATTGAGGAAATGAAGCCGGAAAATTTCGGCCAGTCTGGTGTACGTGCGATTGATAAATAATAATAAGGAAGAAACTAAAAAAGCTGCCCTGGAAAAGGGCAGCTTTTTTCAGGCTGTTTATAAAGTGTTTTTTATACATGCCTATGCAATTTCCTGCTTTCTTCAGTGAGAGTTCCTCAGTGATTCAATATAGCTGAAGGCTTCTTCGATATCCTCTTCTGAATAATTCTGTCTTGCTTTCAACTTTCCAATTTTAGCTTTGATTTCTTCTTTCGGAAAGTGTTCAAAGTAAAGTACGGTTGAAACAAGTTCAAGGAATTTGGAGGATGATTCGTTCAGCCGGCGGAGCAGGTTTTCATTTACGGTGCCTTCCGGGAGACGCACCGCTTCCAGAAACTCTTCTCCTTTATCGGCTATTTCGTAGCGGTACTGGTAATACCCGCCCTTTTTTTCACGTACTTCCCCGATAAAATCTGCCTGGCACATCTCCTCCATCCGGAGTGTGAGCTCCTCCGAATACGGTCCGTACATATGAAACTGATATTTTTCCCTGAACGGCTCGTTCATTTTTTTGGCAATGTAGACCATCTTCTGGAGTTTTTTTCTTCCGACTACTTCTCCTGTTCCTTTTAACAGGGAAAGCAGTTTAGCGTGTTCATGAAGCATTACATTCCCTCCTGTTCGTGAAGCAGTGACAAAATCCGGCGTTTTTCTTCTCCGTATTCCTTCTGATCGAGCAGCAGGTCTTCCGGAAAGTACAGTTTATGGTCGGTGCGTTTTTTACCCGAGATGGCTTCGACAACGTCCGATTCCCGGGAAAGCTCCCGGAGTGATCCGTCCGGCATGAGCAGGTGGATCGGCATACGTTCGTCTTTTTCTCCCGGACGGTAAAAATCGTACGGAAGATCTGAGGATGAATCGATGACAAGATAATAATCCGGGTCAATGCCTGCGGCTGTGAAAAGACGCTGCAGCTCCGGCCAGATCAGCATCTGCTTGCTCGGGTCACACTCGACATACTTGAACAGCCTGCGGTCCATAAAACGGCGGCAGAGGTCCCTCAGGATGGCGTCTTCCTCCTGTTCCCACGCCTGAAAATAATAAAAAATAATCGATTCGTCCAGGCGTATGTATTCTTCGAGCGTCATCGTCGATTCAAATAAAGAAAGGAAATGCTTCGGCGTCTGCTGAAAATCGTAGCCTTCGGCGAGCAGTTTTTTGGCACGGTGGAGAATTTTACTCAGTATCACTTCCGCACTTCTCGTCACAGGATGAAAATATACCTGCCAGTACATCTGGTAGCGGCTCATAATATAATCTTCCACTGCGTGCATCCCGCTGTGCTTAAAAACAGCCTGATCTTCCATCGGCCGCATCACACGAAGAATCCGCTCCATATCGAACTGGCCGTAGCTGACTCCGGTATAAAAAGCGTCCCGGAGAAGGTAATCCATTCTGTCCGCATCGATCTGACTCGAAATGAGGCTGACGATCAGCTTATTTTCATACGTTTTAGCGATCACATCGGCGACGTGTTCCGGGAAGTTTCCTCCCATCCGCGAAAGTACTTCGTTGATCTCCGTATTGCCGAGAATAATCCGTCGCGTCCATTCTTCGTGATCGGTATCAAATACTTTTTCGAATGAATGGGAAAACGGGCCGTGTCCTACATCATGAAGCAGGGCAGCTGCCAGACAGACGAGACGCTCGTCCGTTTCCCACGTCATTTTTTTCTCCAGGTTTTCCACCATACGGCGCATAATTTCGTATACACCGAGAGAATGGTTAAACCGGGTGTGTTCTGCTCCGTGGAAAGTCAGGTACGTCGTCCCGAGCTGACGGATTCTCCGCAGCCGCTGGAATTCCCGCGTGCCGATCAGATCCCAGATCAGCTGGTCACGGACGTGTATGTACCGGTGTACCGGATCTTTAAATACCTTTTCCTCCTCCAGCTGGCCATCTGGTCTGTTCATCCGTGCTCTCCCCTTCCGCTGCTTCGTTTTTCTTTTTCTTTCACCGTACTGTTCAGACATTGTTTATTTTACCTTTCCTGTCTGAACGGGGCAATGAGTTTTTCACTCAGGTTCTGTGATATAATCTACAGCGGATATCAGCTGACGAAGGAGCAGAAACTATGTATGAACTACCTGAAATAATGAAACAGAATACGTGGTACGTCATGGACCAGTCGGTAACAGGCATTCCCTTGAATCCGATGGCTTCCTTTGCGATGGACGATACGCTCTGTGAAAAAATAGCCGGAATGCCGGATACAGGCATTGCGAGAAGCTGGGTGCACGATAACACAGTCGTCCTCGGCATCCAGGACAGCCGGCTCCCTTCGATGAAAGAAGGCAGAGCTTTTTTGGAAAAGGAAGGATACCGGGTCATCGTACGGAATTCCGGAGGTCTTGCCGTCGTTCTTGACCCGCACGTCTACAACCTTTCCCTGCTTTTTCCGGAATCGAAAGCTCTTACTATCGACAAAGGCTATGAGGCAATGACCGCTTTTACGAGAGAGCTGCTCCCGGAACTCGGAGAGAAAATACAGGACGGGGAAATTGCTGTTTCCTACTGTCCCGGACGATACGACCTGAGCGTGGACGGCAGAAAATTCGCCGGTATTTCCCAGCGCCGGATCCGGGGCGGGATCGCGGTACAGATTTACCTTGCCGTACAGAAAAGCGGGGCGGAACGGGCCGGACTGATCCGCCGGTTTTACGAAAAGGCTGCGCAGGGAGGGCCTGTGAAATATCATTATCCTCAAATAGAGCCCGAATCGATGGCCTCTCTCTCTGAAATTCTCGGATGGGAGCTCACGAACGAGGAGCTGACGCGGAGGATTCTGCTTGCCCTGAAAAAACAAAGCGGGCACCTTTCCACCCTGGAGCTTTCTGCAGAGGAGCAGGAGCGTTTTGAATACCACCTGGATCGGATGGAAAAACGGAACGAGCGTCTCTACTGATTGTTCCTTACAGATCTTCCGCTTTTCTCCCCTCTTCCTAAAAAAGGAGCGGCCGCGTTGTAAATTACAACGCGGCCGCTCTATTTTTTTACTTGAACTGAGATGTTTCAGTGGAGCCGGAAAGAGCAAGTGTGGAAGAAGTCCCCCCGGAAATAACCTGGGATACTTCATCGAAGTAGCCGGTACCAACTTCACGCTGGTGGCGTGTCGCTGTGTAGCCTTTGTCTTCGGAAGCAAATTCCGCCTGCTGCAGCTTGGAGTAGGCTGCCATTCCGTTGTCCTTGTAATCGTGGGCAAGCTCAAACATGCTGTGGTTCAGCGCGTGGAAGCCTGCAAGTGTAACAAACTGGAACTTGTAGCCCATTTTACCGAGCTCTTTCTGGAATTTCGCAATCGTTTCATCATCCAGCTTCGCTTTCCAGTTGAAAGATGGTGAACAGTTGTAGGCAAGCATTTTGCCAGGGAACTTTTCATGGATGGCATCCGCGAACTTCTTCGCTTCTTCGAGGTTCGGTTCGCTCGTTTCGCACCAGATAAGGTCGGCAACCGGAGCGTAGGCAAGGCCTCGTGAAATCGCCTGGTCGATGCCGTCGTTTGTGCGGAAGAAGCCTTCTGCCGTGCGCTCGCCTGTAAGGAATGGGTGATCGTACTCATCCACGTCACTCGTGATCAGGTTGGCAGCGTTTGCATCAGTACGCGCAATGATGATTGTCGGTACGCCCATAACGTCTGCTGCAAGACGTGCAGATACGAGGTTACGTACAGCTACCTGTGTAGGAAGAAGTACTTTACCACCGAGGTGTCCACACTTCTTCTCAGAAGAAAGCTGGTCTTCCAGGTGTACACCGGCTGCCCCTGCTTCGATCATCTGTTTTGTCAGTTCGAATACGTTAAGCGGGCCACCGAAGCCGGCTTCCATATCGGCAACGATCGGTGCGAACCAGTTCGTATCGCCTTTTCCTTCCGCTGTCTGAATCTGATCCGCGCGCTGGAACGTCTGGTTAATGCGGCGTACAACGTGCGGCACGCTGTTTGCCGGGTACAGGCTCTGGTCCGGGTACATCTGTCCGGAAAGGTTGGCATCTGCTGCCACCTGCCAGCCGCTCAGGTAAATCGCCTTCAGCCCTGCTTTTACCTGCTGCATCGCCTGGTTACCTGTAAGGGCACCGAGAGCGTTAACGAAATCTTCTTCATTGATGAGTCTCCAAAGACGCTCAGAACCCATGCGTGCAAGAGTCTGTTCAATTACTACGGAGCCGCGCAGTTTTAGTACATCTTCTGCGGAGTAAGGACGCTCCACTCCTTTAAATCGATCCTGTGCCCATTCCTGTTCGAGTTGTTCTTTTTGATTAGCCACTTTACATCTCTCCTTTTCTGTAGTAAACAGTATGATTTATATTTTTATTGTTTTATAACAGCACTTCCAAAAAAATATGCTAGTCGATGTACGCACAGCACTGAAGTGCCTCTTTCTCATTATCGTAGTCCATCCCGCAGCACCGGCACATAGGGCCGGGCTGTGGTTCTGGAGTACGGAAAATGACGATGCTGCCTTCATTTTTATTTTTCATCTGCAGAGTTCCCTGCTCATCCATCTGTGCTTCCATCACGCTGTCGCCGTAAACGAACATTGTTTTATGAAGGTCTTCTGCCGTTTTACCACTTTCAAGCTGCTGGTTCACCCATTTTTCGGCTAGTTCCTGTGCAGATGTTTTTTCTCTTGTAATCATGCTCGTTCACACCTTTCTTCCTGCGCCATGGAGGCGGTTTTTTTATACAGACTGTCTATTGCGCATCTTTGCCTTGAATTCCCGGCGTCTGCGGTGAAGAATCGGTTCCGTATAGCCGCTCGGCTGGTTTTTACCATCGAGCACGAGTTCAAGTGCTGCCTGAAAAGCGGTGGATTTTTCAAAGTTTTTGGCCATCGGCAGATACTCCGGATCCCCGGCGTTCTGCTCATCTACGAGACCGGCCATTTTTTCCATCGTGCGCCTTACTTCCTCTTTTGAGCAGATACCATGCTCCAGCCAGTTGGCCATGTGCTGACTCGATATACGGAGTGTCGCACGGTCTTCCATCAGATGCACATGTTTCAGGTTCGGCACTTTGGAACAGCCGACACCCTGCTCCACCCAGCGGACAACATAGCCAAGAATACCCTGGGCGTTGTTTTCCAGCTCCTGCCGCTTTTCATCTTCACTCCACTCCGGCTTTTCTTCCACCGGTACCTGCAGCATATTGTCCGCTTCAGGATGAAGCGACTGCTGTTTTTCTTCCTGTACCTGTGCGGTATCAATCCGGTGATAGTGCATAGCATGAAGTGCAGCCGCTGTAGGTGATGGGACCCAGGCGGTGTTGCCTCCGGCAAGAAGCTGTCCGTCTTTCTGTTCCATCATATTTTTCATTTCGTCCGGCATGGCCCACATTCCCTTGCCGATCTGACCGCGTTCGTGAAGGCGGGTGCGGAGACCCTGGTACACGTTCGCATCCTCGTAGGTGTTCAGCCAGACAGAACCTTTCATACTGTCTTTTCTGATCATCGGACCGGCGAGGAAGGATGTATGGATTTCATCGCCTGTCCGGTCGAGGAACCCGGTGTTAATAAAGAAGATTCGGTCTTTTACTTCCCGGATGCACTGTTTTAGATTCAAGGAAGTGCGGCGCTCTTCGTCCATAACACCGATTTTGATCGTGTTCGGCTCCAGTCCGAGGACTTTTTCGACACGCTCCATTAGGGTGTTTGTCAGCCGGACTTCACGGGAACCGTGCATTTTCGGCTTAACGATATAAATAGAGCCGGTTTTGGAATTTTGATACTTGCTGTTTTTCAGCAGGTCATGCTTGGCGGTCAGAGAAGTAACGAGGCCGTCTATGATACCTTCGGACACGTCCTTTCCGTTCAGCCGGACCATATCGGTCGTCATTAAATGACCGACGTTGCGGACAAGCAGCAGAGACCTTCCGGAAATACTTCCTTCTCCGTTTTTCCCCTGGTACGTCCGGTCTTCATTTAATGTTCTTTCGACTTTCCCGTCCCCTTTTTGAAAGCTTGTTGTTAAATTTCCTTTCATGAGGCCGAGCCAGTTGCGGTACACCTCGACTTTATCTTCCGCATCGACTGCTGTAACACTGTCTTCTGCATCCATTATCGTCGTTGTAGCCGCTTCCATTAATACGTCTTTTACCCCTGCTTTGTCTGTTTTGCCGATCGGGTGCTCCCGGTCGATCTGTACTTCGACGTGCAGGCCGTTATTAATGAAAAGAAGTGCTTCCGGTGTTTCTTCCGGACCGCGGTGGCCGAGGAAGGATTCCGGATTTTTCACGGAAACTGTTTCACCGGCTTCTGCTGAAAGCTGCCCGTTTTTCACTTTGTAGGCTTGAACCTCCGCGTGGCTTCCTTTTTCCAGCGGAAAGTGCTCATCGAGAAATTCCTTCGCGTAGGAAATAACTTTTTCCCCACGCTTCGGATTATAGCTTTTTCCTTTTTCCGCTCCGTCCGTTTCCGGAATAACGTCTGTACCGTAAAGGGCGTCGTACAGGCTCCCCCAGCGGGCATTTGCCGCATTCAGGGCGTAGCGGGCATTATTGACCGGGACAACGAGCTGCGGACCGGACTGTTCGGTAACTTCCCTGTCCACATTTTCTGTTGTAACAGTGAAATCTTCTGTTTCCGGTTCCAGATAGCCGATGTCGTTAAGAAATTTTTTGTATGATTTCAGATCAGGCTTTCCCGGGTTATCCGTATGCCACTGATCCAGCTTCTGCTGTATGTCTTCCCTCACCTGGAGTACTTCCTCTATTTCCGGCTGAATCTCGGAGATAACGTCTTCCGCTCCCTGCCAGAAAGTATCGGGGTCGACTTTCGTTCCGGGAAGGACCTCCTCTTCTACGAACCGGTGTAATACCTCCTTTATTTCAAGTTTTCCTTTGTTGATGTACGAACTCATGCAAACCCTCCTTCACGTCTCTTGCTTTGCAGTGTTTCATTCTGTATTAGAACAGTTTTTCTTCATGTGTCTTATTGTATAACAAACCACATAAATTGCAATACTATTTCCAAATTTTTTTCTATTAATTTTTTGAAAAATAAGAAAACCCTGTCACTGCTGGATTTTTAGTGGGAAATTTTCTGAAAGGACATGCGCGGGCTGTTCGAGGAATTTTTAAAGCGGGAGGAACTGTATTAGTAAACGACCGAGAAAAGTGGGTTCAAATATACTTAACGTCCGGGTGCTGAAAATAAGCTGTAATTTTTAAGAAAGATAAACGAGTTTTTTATGCAGCAAATAGAATAACTGTTTAAAAAGAAACAGTCCGCTCTTACTACGAACTACTATAGTAATGCAAATTGAAACGGGAGATCTTCGACAGCGGCCAGCAACGAACTTTCCTCTGGTTAAAACAAAAAAAAGCACCGAGGAACTCAAAGAGTTTCCCGGCGCTTTTCCTATTGTTTTATTTCTGCAGGCTCTGCATCGCTGTGATGAGTGCCAGTTTGTAGACGTCTTCCTGGCTGCAGCCTCTGGAAAGGTCGTTGACCGGCTGGTTCAGTCCCTGAAGGATCGGTCCGACAGCTTCAAAGTTGCCGAGCCGCTGGGCGATTTTGTAGCCGATGTTTCCGGACTCCAGATTTGGGAAGATAAATGTGTTTGCTTCCCCTTTCAGCGGAGAATCCGGCGCTTTTTTTGCTGCGACAGATGGTACGAAAGCTGCGTCAAACTGGAATTCTCCATCGACGTTCAGTTCCGGATCTTTTTCCCGGGCAAGCTGAACAGCTTCCACGACGCGTTCTGTTTCTTCACTTTTCGCTGAACCTTTGGTAGAAAAGCTCAGCATCGCCACTTTCGGATCGATTCCGAAAACTTTGGCTGTTTTGCCGGCTTCCACAGCTGTTTCTGCCAGGTCGCTGCTGTCCGGCGCAATGTTTATAGCACAGTCGCCGAAAATATAGCGCTCTTCCCCGCGGACCATGACAAAGACACCGGACGTTTTTTTCACGCCTTCTTTCGTCTTGATGATCTGCAGTGCCGGACGGACCGTGTCTCCTGTGGAGTGGGCGGCGCCGCTTACGAGACCGGATGCTTTCCCGGTGTAAACAAGCATCGTTCCGAAGTAGTTCGGGGTCTTAACAATCTTCTCTGCCTCTTCCTTTGTGTTCTTTCCTTTACGGCGTTCCACAAATGCGTCTGCCAGGCTGTCGAAATCTTCATACGTTTCCGGATCGAGTATCGTCACCTTCGAAACGTCCTGCCCGATTTCTTCCGCTTTTGCTTCGACTTCTGTTTTGCTGCCGATTAAAATTGGCTGCAGAATTCCATCTGCCTGGAGCCGCACCGCTGCTTCCAAAATCCGCTCGTCCGTGCCTTCCGGAAAGACAATGGCCGGGTTCGCCTGTTTCACCTGATTTTTAATGTCTGTAAACATATCGCTCACAGGAATTCCTCCTTCGATTTTTGCATTAGTACAAGCATACCCGTTCTTCCGGGAAAAATAAAACGCTGAAAAGGCTTTCTCCCTAAAGTTCTAATTTTCTGAATGAGAGTTCCCTAAAAAGAGGGAATACGTTATACTAACCGTAGTGAATGAGTATTCACTCATTTAAATTCGGAGGTGCTGTGATGTTATTTGAACCGATTACGATTGGAACATTGAAGCTGAGAAGCCGAGTCATGATGGGATCGATGCACGTCGGGCTGGAAGGCATGGACCGCGGGGAAGAACGGCTGACAGAGTTTTACCGGCGCCGTGCACAGCATGATGTCGGGCTGATTGTTACCGGCGGGGCTGCTGTGAACCCGGAAGGCAACGGCGGCGGCGAGGATTTTATGACCATTTACAAAGAAGAAGATGCCGAGCGCTGGAAACCGATGACAAAAGCCGTCCATGATGAAGGCGGGGCCATCGCCCTTCAGCTTTTTCATGCAGGCCGCTATGCCTACAAGGCGATGACCGGGCTGGATCCTGTTGCTCCTTCTGCCCTTAAATCTCCTATTAACCCGGATACGCCGAGAGCTCTTTCGGAAAAAGAGATTGAGCAGACGATTCAGGATTTTGCCGACGGCGCTGGACGTGCGAAAGAAGCCGGTTTTGATGCGGTCGAAATTATGGGGTCCGAAGGCTATTTAATCAATGAATTTGTTTCTCCTGTGACAAATCAGCGGGATGATCAGTGGGGCGGTACGCTGGAAAACCGGCTGCGCTTTCCTCTTTCCATTCTTAAAGCGGTAAGAGAAACGGTCGGCCCGGACTTTCCGGTCGTGTTCCGTATGTCCGGACTCGATTTAATCGAAGGTAGTACGACAGAGGAAGAAACGGCGTTGTGGGCTTCCCGGCTGGAAGAAGCAGGAGCGGACGCCCTCAATGTCGGTATCGGCTGGCACGAATCCCGCACGCCGACAATATCCATGAAAGTACCGCGGATGCAGTTCGTTCCCGTGGCGGAAAAGCTGGCAGCCCACGTTACAATTCCGGTCATTGCAAGCAACCGTATCAACGATCCCCGGGATGCGGAGAAAATTCTGGAAAGAGGAGCGGTTCAGCTCATTTCCATGGCACGTCCTTTTCTTGCCGATCCAGCGATTTTATCGAAAGCCAAAGCGGAAAAACATGAAGAAATCAATACGTGTATCGCCTGCAACCAGGCATGTCTGGATCATGTATTTGAAGGAAAACCGGCGACCTGCCTCGTAAATCCGGAAGCGGGACGGGAACTTGACCTCCCTCTTCTGCCTTCGGAAAACCCTAAAAAAATTGTCGTTATTGGTGCGGGGCCCGCCGGCCTGGAAACAGCACGGGTTGCGGCCGAGCGGGGACATTCCGTGACGCTCGTTGATGAACGGGAAGAAATCGGAGGACAGCTGAATTATTCCAAGCGTATTCCCGGCAAGGAGGAGTTTTATGAAACGCTCCGCTATTTTAAAGTCCAGCTGGAAAAGCTTGGAGTGGAGGTTCTTCTAAATCATCGTGCTGATGCCGAAGACCCGCTCTTGGAAGCGGCGGATGAAGTTGTCATCTGTACCGGTATTCTTCCGCGTCAGCCGGAAATCCCCGGGCTCGAGCATGCAGTTTCTTACAAAGACGTTTTTGATGGCCGGGTCGAAACCGGAAACGAGGTCGTAATTATCGGCGGCGGAGGGATTGCCTGTGACCTCGCTCTATATTTGAAAAAAGAGAGCAACCCGGACATCACGCTGCTGCAGCGGAGCCGCTCGTTTGCGAGGGGTATCGGCAAAACGACACGCTGGGCGACCATTATGGAAATCAAGCAGGCCGGTATCCGGATGACAGGTGGAATTGAACACTACGACCGTATTGAAAAAGACCGGGTGGTTTACACGGATGAAGGAGAACAAAAAAGCATTCCGGCAGATACCGTCATTATCGCAGCCGGTCAGCTCGTGAATGTCTCCCTCGCCGAATCCCTGGAAGCGCTCGGGAAAACTGTTCACATCATCGGCGGCGCGAAGGACGCGCTCGGTCTCGACGCCAAGCGGGCCGTCCACGATGGTGCCGTGACAGCAAGGGCTCTGTAATTAAAGAGGAGGAATGAATATGAACCGCACTGTACTGTATGAAACCAAAAATAAAACAGCTGTTATTAAAATGAACCGTCCCCACGTTAAAAATGCAATTAACCGGGAAATGCATGAAGAACTGCATCAGGCATTTTCCAGGGCAGACGAGGACCCGGACGTACGGGTGATCGTCCTGACAGGAGAAGGAGATGCTTTTTCCAGCGGGGCTGATTTAAAGAGCATACCTGTAGAGGAAATGGAAAACTTTGATCATGGTGCCTATCTCGCAGAAACGTACAACAAACTTATTCTGTTAATGGACGAGATTGAAAAACCAATTGTAGCCTACGTGAGCGGACTTGCGGTCGGGGCAGGCCTCAGTCTCGCTCTTGCCTGTGACTTCCGGTATGCGGATAAAAAAGCTGCTTTTTCCTTAAGTTTTCTGCAGATCGGACTGGCACCCGATGCCGGAGCCTCCTACTACCTGCCGAGAATCGTCGGGCTTTCCAGAGCCATCGAACTCGGGACAGGAGTGAAAATTGATACCGAAAAAGCAGAACGCATCGGACTGATCAGCGGAACAGATTATCCGGAAGCAGTAATACAGCAGCTGACAGAGGCCCCTGCACCTGCTTACGGACTGATGAAGAAAAACTTTAAGAACAGTTTCGACCAGCCGCTTGAAAGCGTTCTGGAAGAAGAAATCAAGGCCCAGCGGCTTGCCGGCAAATCCCGTCCGCACCAGAAAGCGCTGCAGGCTTTTCTTCAGAAATCCAAAGGCTGACGCTCTGTTTGGTTTTTCCTCCTCCGGCTAGTATAATAGGCATTGTGATTCTACTTACAGGCGCAGTGCGCTTTGACTTATTAACCTGGAAATGGAGTGAAAAACATGGCAGAACCAGCAAAAACTCTCGATGGGTGGTATTGCTACCACGATTTTCGAACGATTAACTGGAATGAATGGAAAAAGCTTTCGGAAAGTGAACGCGATTCCATTTTAGATGAATTTATGAAAATGGTGGAAGCCTGGGATGAAACACAGGCAAAGTTTGAAGGCAGCCACGGTGTATATTCTATTCTCGGCCAGAAAGCAGATATTATGATTCTCCTGCTCCGTCCGACGATGGATGAGCTGATCGAACTGGAAGCAGCGTTCAACAAAACGCGTCTTGCGGAATTTACGACACCGACATATTCCTATGTTTCGGTTGTTGAGCTGAGCAACTACCTTCCAGCCGACAAAGATCCGGCCCAGGATCCGGAAATTCAGGCACGCCTGAAGCCGATCCTTCCAAAATGGGAATATGTCTGCTTCTATCCAATGGATAAGCGCCGCCAGGGAAATGACAACTGGTACATGCTCCCGATGGAAGAGCGTTCTTCGATGATGCGCAGCCACGGAATGATCGGACGCCAGTACGCTGGTAAAGTACGCCAGATCATCTCCGGCTCGGTCGGTTTTGACGACTGGGAATGGGGCGTCACACTTTTCGCCCACGACGTGCTCGAATTCAAAAAGCTTGTTTATGAAATGCGCTTTGATGAAGTAAGTGCCCGCTACGGCGAATTCGGTACATTTTACGTTGGAAAGACAATGGAAGACAGCGAAATCAAACCGTATTTCCATGTGTAAATAATGAAAATCAAAAGACTGCCCGCCGGCCGGTTTTTCCGGCTGGGGCAGTCTTTTTTTAATTTACGGCCGGGGGAATGTTTCGTCAGCGGGCGCCGGATCGGGGAGGTTGTTTAATCATTATAGAAGCTGCTTTAATCAGTACAGAAGTTTTTTAATCATTACCGGTCAGGCCCCCTAATTCTGGACACGTTCTCACTCATTCTCCATGGGTCTGTCTTTTTCGTTTTTTCGTTATCAAACCCATAGTTCTTGCCGGGGAAGACGACCTTCCATGGTTTGTTGATGAAAGACGGC
>NZ_PZJJ01000002.1 GCF_003044065.1 Alkalicoccus saliphilus | reverse complement strand
AAAACCTTTCGAACTCCTAGTTTTTACCAAAAATGCTAGGGTTCTTTCCTACGGGCTTTTTTCTTGAATATGTCCTTTGATAAACAAATATCATCTTATTTTTTCATTGACATACTACCGCAGGTCTTTTATACAATCGTATGTTCGTATTGTTATTGTACCAGAATCTGCACCGTTCTTGAAGCTGTATCCTCTCCAGCCGTCACTTCAAAACAAAAGAGAGCACCTTGCGGAAAAAAGTTCCGCAGGGTGCTCACGAGTTAGTAACTCACAGACAACACACAGCACGTTACGCCCGCCATGGATAGTCATCTTTATCTTTGAAAATAGCTCTTTTGCTTCTCCGGTCAAACACAGGTTTAAGATAAAGGAAAGGGGGACCGAGGAAGCGGATGACGTCCATTGGAGTATAGGCCCACCAGCCGACACCGGATATGTTAAGCATATGTTTGTAATGCAGAATCGGATGTCTTTCAAGCCGCTTAAGAGCAAATTTTCTGCCGCCCTGATACCATCTGAACGGCCACGCGTAGCCAAGAGCAGAAAAATGACTAAGCAGCGAAAGTCTGTCTGCACGTTTCTTTCTTACTTTTTCAAACATTTTCAGGTTGGCAGTATCGAGCTTCCCTGTATCATACATCCAGCCGAGAAGGTCTCCCAGAATGGCGCCGTCCTGAACAGCCAGATTCATCCCTTCTCCTGCCATTGGATGAACTGTATGCGCAGCATCCCCTATGATTGCTGCATTTCCTTTTACGTATTCGTGTATATTGTGACGAACAGGAATCATAAGCTGAATTTCTTTCCAGGATTCTATCTGTGTAACGTAATCTTTAAGTGCCGGTTCGAACCTTGAAAAAGGTTCAGTAAACGTATGAAGCCCCTCTTTTTTCATCCGGTTGTAGTCCCCCGGTTTAATAAGCATCACACAGCGGACTTCATTGTCCGGCAATGGAAAAAGACCTATAAAAGATTTATGGGAAGCATACATTTTCGCTTCTGTATAATCGGCCGGTCTCGGAAAGGTGACGGTTAAGAAATGATGATTATACTGCGTAGTTACTTGATTTTGATTTAATGCTTTCCGGATGATGGAAGCTCTGCCTTCAGCACCGATATAAAAATCAGCTTCAATTTCCACTTCCTCCCCCCTGCTGGTAACAAGTGCCCTGTGGAACAGGCTCTTTTTTTCGTCTGCATCAGTAAAACGCTGGAACGCAGCAGGATTCCAGTAATGGAACGAATCATGTTTTTCAGCTTCTCTCAAAATAATGTTTTTAAGCCGTTCATGGGGGATCATCCTCGCTGCCGGAAATTCCGTATGAAGTTTATTGTATTGAAGCGGAATATACATGCTTTCACTAACGGTACCGTCTTTTGCTTCCTTCATTTCATATGTGTGAATTACAGGTAGTTCATGACTCGTTTTTATAATTTCGTCAATAATACCGAGTTCTTTAAAATGAAGGAGAGATTTCGGCTGAAGCAGCTCCCCTTTATAAATTTTACCGGGGTTTTTATCTTTTTCTATCACCAGTACTTTTACATTGTGACGTGCCAGGGAAAGAGCAAGCGTTAAACCTCCCACTCCGCCTCCGATAATAACAACTTCGTATTTTTCCAATCGGCTTCACCTTCCTCTATTCCTGCTTTCTCGTAACATCATCCATACTTAGATTGCGTTTCTGAAGCATTTTTCTTACTACTACAGGGATAGCCAGGGCTACGGCGAATACCGCGGCGGTCACTGCAATAAGTCCTGGAGACAAGTCAGCTATGGAAGCTCCAAGAAGGTTAAAAGCAATAGTTCCCGGTATAATCCCTACACTCGTAGCAGCTATATAAGTTTTAAACCTGATTCTCGATACCGCAGATAAATAGCTGACGAGATCAAAATTGATGACAGGGATTATCCGGAGGGACACAATATAGAAAAAGCCGTTATCTTCAATTCTGCGCCTGATTAAATTCTGGCTCCCGGTGCTGCCGGAAGCAAGTTTTTTGGACCCGCCGAGCTTTCGTATAACTAAAAAAGAAATTACCGCTCCTGAAAGCGACCCGGCATATGTTGCTGCGGGTCCTATAAAAGGGCCGAAAGCGAGGCCTCCAGCTACTGCAAGCATGGAGGAGGGAAAAAGAAAAAAGGGCCTGATAGTATATATAATTACAAAAACAACCGGTGCCAGAAGGCCAAAGGATAGTAGAAATTCCTGAATTTCTTCTGCTTCCACGTTCAGATATTCCTGATTTATATATATGAGCAGCCCGATAATCCCCCCAAATAGTACTGCTTTCAAAACAAACCGAAGATTCATTCTTTATTCTCCTTTATTAAACGGAAAAACACCTTAGAATCCGTTTTTTCCTGCTGTGCTGGAAAGATTGTACATCTGTGGATCAAGGGCTGTAGACAGTCCAAGAGTAAGAGCTGCAATTTCCCTTCCCAGAAAAGGTCCGGAAGTCAGACCGGAAGCTCCAAGTCCATCAGCCATGAAAGCATTTTTTAATTCCGGCACCTCTCCAAAAACCGGCAGAAAACCCGGGGTGAATGGGCGGATTCCCACCCTTGTTTCGATTATTTCGGCATCTGCGAGACCGGGGGCCAGCTCCAGACAGGCCTTCATAATTTCCTGCTGTCCTCCGACAGTCGGGCGGGTATCAAAACCGGTTTCATCCTCCCTGGTGGCACCGAAAACGATATGCCCTCTGCCAAAATTCAAAAGATAATATTCACTGTGGGGCATAACTACCGGCCAGTTTTCATTATCATCCGGAACTCTCATGTGTATGATCTGGCCTTTTTGAGGGCTTACTTCACACCAGTATCCTGATTTCTCTAAAAGTTTTCTGGACCACGCCCCGGCGGTAATAATCGTACGGTCTGCGCGGATGGATTCACCGTCTGCCGATGCACCGTGTACTGCATTGTCTTCAGTTATCAGGGAAGCTTCACTTCTGACAACCTTAACCCCCTGTTTTTCAGCTGCCCGGATGAGCGCTTCGTTTAAGGCGCGTCCATCTACTCTGGCCGAACCGGTGACATGCACCGATCGGTAGCCTTCCCGGATATAAGGAAACATTTTTTTCGTTTCCTGCTCGCTGAGAAGCGAAACCTCCCCTACTTCCGGTGCATCTTCCCGTCTTTTTAAAGCGTGTTTATATTTGTGCTGGAGCCGTTCCTCCAGATCATGAAGATGAACAGCTCCTACCTTTTTATAACCTGTATCTGTTTCATTAAACCATGCAAGTTTTTCCATCAGCGAGGGGTAATAAGCAGCCCCGCCCCGTGCCATATTATACCAGGCTTTATTTCTTCTCTGTGAAAGCCATGGACCGATAATTCCTGCTCCCGCACTCGTTGCCCGTCCCTTATGACCTGCATCGAATAATGTGACTTCCGCTCCTTCGAGCGCCAAATGAAAGGCAGCGGAAGCTCCCAGTATTCCGCCGCCAATTACGTTTATTTTCATTGTAACCACCTGTCAATCGTGAAATTTATATTTCCATTCTAGCTGAGAAAAGCAGACGGCACAAACATTAGCATTGAAGTTTATTTAACACTTGCTTTTTCATTCTTTATTTGGTAACGTGGGGAGCATAAACAAACATTACTTCAAAACACTTGAAGTGAGTGTAGAGGCGCACTGCTTAACAGTATGCTTTCGGAGGGAATGGAGTCCCTGTGAAAAGAGCAGAAAGGAAGAAGTGCCGAAGCAGATTTATTCTCCTTTAGTAAATTCTGCTGGGACTGTATTGAATAAATACAGTACTGTCGTACAGCCAGATGGCTGTATGGAGGGCTATCTCACGCTGATAAACGGATCGTTTATACAGCAGCGGACCCTCGCTGCTGTTTTTTATGTTCGTTTTTCAAGCCATGATTTAGCTCTATTCAACCTCCGCTCAGGCGGAAAATTTATTGAATAGAGGTGTGTAGTATGAATTTTGGAAGTGTCATTACTGCAATGGTAACTCCTTTTGATGCTAATGGAAGTGTAGATGTACAGGCTCTCAGACAGCTTGTTAATCATTTAATTGACAACGGATCGGATGCAATCGTCGTTGGCGGAACAACCGGGGAGGCTCCAACTCTCTCCCATGCTGAAAAGGCGGCCCTGTTTAAAAACACTGTGGATTTTGCAGGTGGCAGAGTACCGGTGATTGCCGGCACAGGTACAAACAGTACCCATGCAGCTGTCGAACTGACGCAGCTTGCCGAGCAGGCAGGTGTTGACGCTGCGATGCTTTCCACTCCATATTATAATAAACCGAGCCAGGAAGGCATGTATTATCACTTTAAAGCTGTGGCAGATGCTGTCTCTCTGCCAGTAATGCTTTATAATGTTCCAGGCCGTACAGGCGTTCACTTAAGTGTGGAAACTACCGCTGCCCTGGCAGCAGACGTGGAAAACATTGTTTCCATCAAAGATGCAAGCGGCGACCTGGACCATATGACAGCCGTCTTATCTTCTGTACCTGAAGATTTTACCTTGTACAGCGGTGATGACAGCCTGACACTGCCGGCTCTATCCGTTGGTGCTTCCGGTATTATATCTGTTGCAGCTCACATTATAGGCAATGATATGCAGCGAATGGTATCTGCCTACAGTGCAGGTCAAAACCGATATGCCTCCCAGATTCACCGGGAACTGGCACCGATTATGGCAGCAATGTTCAGCGCTCCAAGTCCCGCACCGGTTAAGGCTGCTTTGGAAATGATGAATATTTCCGCAGGTTCTGTCCGTCTTCCACTGGTTCCCCTTAACGAAGAGGAAAAGGAGCTTGTTTACCGCGTTATACAGCACAACTTATTCTCTTCCGCTGTGTAAAATTTAGTGCTTCAGCAAACTGAAAGACCCCGGCTATGACAGCCGGGGTCTTTTTAGCTTGTTAATTAAATGATCGTTTTAGAATATTTATTCCAGTCAGTGTATAGATTCCTTCTCTTACCGAGCCTGCCGTGGGGCTGGTCTTCAGCTGTTTGGCCTGCGCCATGGAAAAGGATCTTCAGACTGCGCTGAAATCCCACCGGCGTCTCCGCCGTTACGGAGGGAAAACCACCTCCTTGTCGAAGAAAACGGCTTCAATAAAGAGGGGCATGGTAAAAAACCTTTTTTCTATTTCCCTGCTGCAGCCGCAGGGACGACTCCTGGGCGATCAAGGACGAGGCGAAGATCCATTTCTCCCGACCAGTGGAAGGAAGAAATTAGCTGAGGCCGTCCCGCCCGGAAAGCGTCCCGGAAGGCGAAAGCAGGAAACCGTATATCTATACACCAAAAACACTTTTTCAGAGTGATGATTAAGTTTTGTTTTCCAGAAAAATTATTCCGGAATCTCTCCTCCCTGCCGCAGGGTTTATCATCAGCTGATTCAAGGGCGTCCTTGAAAAAATCTTCCGACTTCACTGAAGACGTCCTCATCAGAGCTACCCATTGAGGTTCGGATACTTCAGCTTGAGCAGACGGTAGACGTTCTGCACAATTACCTTAGCTACTGCGTATGTTGGAATGGCGAGGATTAAACCAATTAATCCGGCAAGGTTACCTGCAAGAAGCAGAAGCAGGATAATAGTAAGAGGGTGAACCTGAAGTTTGTGCCCCATTACATTTGGAGAAATCAAGTTGCTTTCGATCTGCTGAATAACGACAATCCCTCCAATAACCCACAGCGCCGTAAATGGAGAATCAAACATAGCAACTACTACCGCCGGCACCGTTCCTATAAACGGACCGACAAACGGAATAAGATTTGTCAGCATAGCAATTATGGCAAGAACCAGTGAATAATCAAGTCCGATAATTAAATAAAGAATGTAAGCGAGAATACCTACACACACACTGACGATGGCCTGCCCCTGGATATAAGCACTCAGAGTGGAATCCATGTCGTGCATGATCTTCTGTCCCTCTTCCTGCTGATCCGTAGGGAAATAACGAAGAATACTGTCCGGAAGTTTATAACCATCCTTAAGCAGAAAGAACAGAACAAAAGGAAGAACGATGAGCAGGGTGACAACACTGAATATTACACCAAAAATACTCATAAGGTTTCCGCCAAACTGGGTAAGCAGCTGTTGAAGGTTATCTGTAACTGCCGATGGATCCAGTTCTTCCATAACGGGTTCTTCCTGAACCATCTGCACCCATTCATTATTCATTAAATTATTAAACCAGGCTTCAATATCCGAGATAATCTGCGGAAAATTATCTACAAGATTCGATATCTGGTTGGCAAGAATCGGTCCGACAATTGCAACTATTCCGGTGCCGAGACCTATGAAAGCCAGGAATATAAGTATGATCGAAACGACCTTGGGCATAAATTTTTCGAGCAGACTTACGAGAGGTCTTAAAATATAATAAAGGACCCCTCCTACGATTATAACCGGTGCGAGCGTTGAAAAAGCTACAGCGAACGGATAAAAAACAAAGGGCACTTCCACGGCAAGTTTCACAACAAGCAGCAGAAGAACAACACTGTACAAAAATAAAAACCATTTAGATTTCGGCATCGGTCAGCTCCTTTTCAGCGGACATCGTTAAAAAACTGCTCTGAAGGTCACATGTGACCATCGACAGATAGTTTTTTTGTTCTGGAGAGTTGCTTCAGAAGCCTCTGCATATGATTCCAGAATGAAATATGCAGGCTGTTACGGCTTTCAACAGCAGTAATCGGCTGTTTCCTGATGTAATTGGAACGTGACCATTCCTGCCTCTGAGGAAGCGCTTTACTGCATAAACTTTATAGTTTAAAAAAGCGTGCTTACCGACTCGTTATTTTGTACACGCCGGATTCCTTCTGCCAGGAGCGAACCAATAGACAGGACAGTAATTCTTTCATCTCTTTTTTGAGCAGGAAGATATACAGAATTAGTAATGACGACTTCTTTCAGTTCCGATTCTCTGATTCGTGATACTGCAGGTTCTGACAGCACCCCATGCGTGCTGCATGCATAAACCTCATTAGCCCCGAACTCTTTGAGAGCCATGCAGCCGGATGTGACCGTTCTTGCCGTATCAATCATATCGTCAATAATAATCGCCGATTTTCCTTTTATATCACCGATAATGTTAATGCCCTGTACAGATCCGGGATCATTTTTACGTTGTTTGTCTATGAAGGCGATAGGAGCATCCAGCATATCGGCCAGCCTCCTCGCTCTGGACGTTCCGGCATTTTCAGGAGCAATTACTACAATATCTTCTAAGTTTTTCGCTTTAAAGTAATCGGCAAGAAGACTGTTTGCCCTTAGTTCGTCCACCGGAATATTGAAAAATCCCTGAACCTGCGCTGCATGAAGATCTACTGTCAAAATTCTCGTAGCACCTGCTGCTTCAAGAAGATTTGCAATCAGTTTGGCCGTAATCGGTTCTCTCGACCGGGCCTTGCGATCCTGCCGGGCATATCCATAATAAGGAATCACAATATTAATCGACCGGGCGGATGCTCTTTTCAGCGCGTCTATCATAATAAGAAGCTCCATTAAATATTCATTTCCGGGCTCCGAAGTAGACTGGATGAGATATGTATCATAACCTCTCACCGTCTCGTCAATAACGATTTGAACTTCCCCGTCACTGAAACGGGTAATGGAAGAAGCTCCAATTTCCATCCCCAGGTCTGATGCTATTTCCTCTGCAAGTCCCCTGTTGGAATTTAATGTGAATAATTTCATATCATTTTGCATTTTATTCATTCCCTTCTGCCTGTCTCAATGTGTATATACTACCACAGGATCATGCATTCTGCCTGTATTTTCAGTCGTTTTTGAATAAAGTCCTTCAAAGCTTTTTGTTATGCTGTTTATTAAGGTATAATGAAGGCTGTATGCATACCCTATCTTGAGGAGGAAGTTTATTTTGATTGTACGCCAGCTCCCTAATGGAATAACCCTTGCAAACCTCTTGTTCGGATTTTTATCTATTGGAGCTACCAGCATGGGAGACTATCAAAACGCCGCTATTTTTATTTTAATAGGTATGATGCTGGACAGTATGGACGGCTGGACAGCAAGGAAACTCGGGGTGGAATCTACTTTCGGTAAAGAGCTCGACTCCCTTGCCGACATTGTCACTTTCGGAACAGCCCCTGCGATGCTTATATTTGGTTCAACGTTCAGTGATTTAGGAATTATCGGGCTGCTTATCGCAGGAAGTTTTCCTGTTTTTGGAGCGATTCGTCTGGCCAGGTTCAATATAGATACAGAATCCTCGGCCAAAAATTACTTTACCGGAGTTCCTATTACTGCCGCCGGTGGAATCATCGCACTGCTTACACTTTTTAATTTCGCCATACCACAGGCGGTACTCTCAGCAGCATATATGCTTCTCTGTATATTAATGGTCAGCAAAATACCTGTTCCGAGCCTTAAAGAGGTGCCTGTGCCGAAATATACGATTATTATTACCGCACTTTTAATATCTCTTATCGTCGTTACAAGGTACAACGCCCTTATTGAATACTCTCATTTTATTATTGTTGCTATTATTTTATATATTGCCTTTTTAATCATTTTCGCTTTGTTGAAAAAGAAACGCCTTAGAAAAGCAGAGGGGAACGGAAAGATCCGTTCGTAACCCTCTGCGTTTTTATTTATTTCTACTGTTTCTTTTTGTCTGCCGTTCCTGAATATCTTTGGAGCTTTCGTTCTCTACTTCTTCGAGAAATTCTCCGCGGAGACTGTCCCGGTGACCTTCCGGCTTTTCAGAAATGGGTTCCGATACGTCTTCTTCCACCGGCCGGCCCACGTCTGTTCTGCCACTGCTGTTATCAACTGTCGTCCGGGCCGTTGGAACAGCTTCGAGCCGTTCAAAAGGTATCTCCTCCCCACTTACTTCACAAATGCCGTATGTGCCTTCTTCAATTTTAGCTAAAGCTTCTTCAACATCGTACAATTCGTCTTCATCTTTTTTGGATAAAGCAAGGTCTGTGTGCTGCTCCGTCAGTTCCGTCCCCTGATCCCCCGGATGGTTGCTGTAATTGGACAGCTCCGTGTCCTCCGCCTGTGTATTGTCCTTTCTGCTTATGAGTTCGCTTCTGCGTTCAAGAAGCATCTGCTTTAAGTAATCTAAATTTTTATTATCCATGAGTAAGTCCTCCTAGTGGTTATTTCTTAAATATTATTCACGTAAAGAAGAGTCGGTAAACGTTTATATGCCCGTACACTTTGTTTTACATAACTTATGCCCGTTTATACAGGCAGCAGGTCCCCTCTATAAGGCGGGCCCCCTTAAAAGATAAATGCCTTAAAAATAAAGAACATCGTTCATGAAAAAAGATCGAAGTAAATCTCCAGCCGTCAGCGAAACACAGCTTGAAAGATAAAAAAACACCGGGCCGGTATGCCTCCGGTCCAGTGTCAGGCGGTTAATAACTTTGTTATGGACGTGTGCAGGCTGCAGTTAACATTGCCTCGCTCCAGCACCATGATGTCAGTTAAACAGAGAGTATTTCCGCCATATTGTACAAAGTTTGGTCGAGCTTTTTTTTCTGCTTCATTGCTTCGCTGATCGGCATCGAAAATACATTGCTGTGACGAACTCCCACAGCGAGACCTGACTCTTCTCTCCGTAGCAGCTCTACTGCTTCAATACCGAGTCTGCTGGCCAGTATTCTGTCAGCTGACGTCGGGTCCCCGCCCCGCTGAATAAAACCGAGAACGGTTATTCGGGAACTTTCTCCAGCCTCACGAAGCAGGTCTTCCTGCAGTTTCGAAGCATTTCCCGAACCTTCCGCGAGCATAATAATATGATGCATTTTCCCTCTTTCTTTTCCTTTATTCAATCGATTTATTACATCCTGAGTAGAAACCGGATCTTCAGGTATAATAATACTTTCTGCTCCGCCGGCTATTCCTGCATACAGAGCCAGATCACCGCAGTATCGTCCCATTACTTCGATAATAGTTGTTTTCTCGTGCGAAGTGGAAGTATCCCTTATTTTAGTTACGGCCTGAAGGACAGTGTTGACCGCTGTATCAAAACCGATAGTAAAATCAGTGTAGGCGAGGTCATTATCTATTGTTCCTGGAATACCTATAGTAGCAATACCTTCCTCGGTAAGCCGTTCAGCTCCCCGGAACGATCCGTCGCCGCCTATAACTACGAGACCTTCTATTCCGAGAGAACGAAGAGAGGCCGCTGCCTTCTCCCGTCCTTCTTTCGTCATAAACTCTTGGGAACGGGCAGTTTTTAAAAAGGTTCCACCTTTGTGGATGATATCTCCTACGGACGAAGCGGACAGTTTTTTTATATCACTGTGAATCAGCCCTTCATATCCTCTGCGCACCCCGTAAGGAACAATATTATAATAAACACAGGCTCTTACTACAGCACGAATTGCTGCATTCATTCCGGGAGCATCTCCCCCGCTTGTTAAAACAGCTATTTTTTTCAAAACTTTCCTCCGTTCAAGAAGTCTGACGTCTTGTCTTTATTGTACTAATATTAGGTTGCAAATGCCAGCCCTGCCTGAGGAATACATATGCTTTTTAAAGAACTCAGAGGGTCATTCTTATTTTTTCCTATAACCGGAAATCTCTGCGTAGAAGCACCGGGCCTGACAAGCAGGGACGAGTTTACTTCTTTTCCTCAAATATACCAGTATCCTGTTCTATGTGATTTTTAAGATGAGCAAGGGTCCCCTGGTCATGTATTGGGAATTCTGTATTTCCTCTGTCTATAACATGACCTTCTACGAGGTAAGTAGTCATTCCGGCAGTGGAAGCAGCCATATCCTCCTGTTTGTCATTACCTGCCATAATGCATTCTTCAGGTTGTACACCGAGTTTTCCGGCGATCCATTCATAATATTCCCGGTGTGGTTTTGTGTAGGAGCTGTTTTCATATACTGTTACAAGATCTATTGGGAGATCTTTAACACCTGCCCATTCCAGCCGGTGTTCTATCGCACGCGACGGAAACACGGGATTGGTGGCAACTGCTACTTTGTAACCTTTTTTTAAAGCAGCCTCCACTACTTTTCTGGCTTCCGGAACCGGGGCAGTAAGAGGTGCAAATTTCGGGAATTCTTCTTCATAAAATTGATTAAGGGCAGGCCAAATCTCTTCTTTTTCTTTGTTTATCAACGGAAGGAACGTTTCTGTAAACACCTGCTCGTTCGTTTTGTATTTTTCTTTATTTTTCATCATGGCTTCTGTTCCGCTCCAGAGGGCCTTTAAAAAAATCTCGGGTTCTACAATGTGACTTACTTTAGGGGCAAGACTTTTCGTGTACTGGGCTATAAATGCTTCTGTATTCATCGGGAGAAGAGTACCGTCAAGATCAAATAAAACTGCTTTTATCATGTTATCCGCCTCCATATATGTAAAACGCTGCGACCGGGGACGCAGCGTTTTCATTTCTATTAGTTGCCTGATTTTTGTTTTTCTTTTTCTTTTCTCATCTGCTTACTCCGCAGCTGACCGCAGGCTGCATCGATATCAGAGCCTTGTTCATGTCTGACTCCACATTGGATCCCCTGCTTCATAAGCGTATCAAAAAAGGTAAGAATGTTGCTTTTCCGGCTCTGTTCATACTGAATATGCTCATCAACAGGATTGTAGGGGATGAGATTCACGTAGGAAAGTTTCTTTTTGTCTTTAATCAGTTCTGCCAGCTCCAAAGCGGTTTCTTTACTATCATTTATTCCATCGAGAAGAATATATTCAAATGTTATGCGACGGTTCGTTTTCTCGAGGTAGTAGTCCACTGCTTCCATAAGTTTTTCAATAGGCTGGGCCTTGTTGATTTTCATGATGTCCGTGCGCATTTTATTATTCGGGGCATGCAGGGAAACAGCAAGATTCACCTGAATATTTTCGTTGGCAAAATCGTAAATCCGCTTAATAATTCCGCTTGTGGAAACGGTGATGTGTCGTGCACCGATCGCCAGTCCACTGTCATTGTTTACTACACGGAGGAAACTCATTAAATTATCATAGTTATCAAAAGGTTCGCCTATCCCCATAACGACGATATGGCTCACTCTTTCTTCTTTATCTTCTTCATCCATTGCCTTCTGCACGTGCATAATTTGTTCCACAATTTCACCTGCAGAAAGATCCCGGCTCTTAGGAAGCAGACCGCTGGCACAGAAACTGCACCCGACATTGCATCCTACCTGGGTGGTGACACACACGGAAGAACCGTAGTCAAACCGCATTAATACCGTTTCTATCAGATTCCCGTCGTTAAGCCGGAACAGAAATTTCATCGTTCCGTCACGGGATGTCTGTTTCGAATGAACATCCAGAGTCTGCAGCGTAAATGTTTCTGCCAGCTGCTCTACAAGCTCCTGTTTCATATTAGTAATTTCTTCAAACCGGTCAATTCTCTTTTTATACAGCCAGTCCCAAAGCTGCTTCGCTCTAAACGATTTATGACCACGCTCTGTAAACCAGCTTTCCAAGTCAGAAAACGTGTACCCGTAAATCGATTCTTTCATATTTCTCCCTCATTTCTTCATGCTTAAATCCGTACTGTTAAGAACATGTGACATTATCTCAGGAGTTGTGATAAATTGCAAGTAATTAATCTGGAATGTTCATTTCTTCCAGTATAAATTCCATATCCACTGCCAGACCGACTCTTTCCATCTGATCGTTTATTTCTCTTCTCGTAGTGGCATATACGACTCCTGCTACATTTCCTTCTTCCGTGATGACCGGGCTGCCGCTGCTTCCACGATACACCGGTGCATCGAGGGCGATCACGTCTTCCCTTCCGTTTCTTTTGACAGGCTCAATCAGCTTTCCTTCATTCGGAATAAAATTAAAAAAGCGGGGATTGCCTATAATGTAAATGCTCTCGGAACTTTCCCATCCAGAAGCTAGTTCGAGCGGAGGATGTGGAAATTCCTCCGCCTCCGGTTTCAACACGGCGATGTCCAGTGTTTCGTTTACAGTAACCGTGTCCGCTGCGTAAGAATCCCCATCTTCAAAATGGATACTTGTTTCATAACTGTCTCTGATAACATGTTCATTTGTCATAATGTATCCATCACCGAAAACAAAGCCGGTCCCTTTGGAATCTTCTGTTCTTACTACCACCACGGAATCTTTATATTCCTGGACTTCCTCATTGCCGGCCAGTTCACGGGCATTGGACAGAAATTCAACAGCTGGAAGATTAAACATCTGCGGCCATACGGCGAGTACATTGGCAAGCAGAGCGGCGGTTACAATGGAGGCGATAATAACTTTAAACCGTCGTTTTTTCTTCTTTACCGGTTTTTTTTCCCATTCGTCGGGAGGATTAAAAAATTCTTCTTTCGTTAAATAATTTTCCCCATCAAAAAATAATTCTTCTTCTTCCGCGCGGTCGTCTTTTTTTACCTCTTTATCTTCTTCATCCAATGCACAGCACCTCTTTACGTTCTGATGGTCTCCCTGTCAGTTTTTTTGCAGACCCGGATTTTTGAGCCGGAAAACAGGGTACCCTTTCAGCCATTTCATTTAACATCACAGAATACGTCTTTTCAGAATTGATCTTGCTGTATGAACTCCGGAGCTTGCTGCTCCAATTGACCCTGCCCCGGGAAAAACCGTATCCCCGCAAATCCAGAGGCCTTTAATACCGCTCCTGTGGGATACAGCGTCAGTTAGCGAGTAGCCGGGTATTTGTGGAAATCCCCCTACACCTCCATCCATTCTCAATGTGAATCTTTCCCATGCTGAAGGTCCGCCCGTTATTTCGTAAACGATACTATCCTGAAAACCAGGGTACGCTTTTTCCAGTCTGCTTTTTACCTGCTGCTTCAACTTGCTCGATTTTTTGTCGTACATTTCTTTTGTACTCCAGTTTTTTAAATCAACGTGAGTCGAAATAGTCAGAGACCGGTGTCCTTCCGGAGCCCGCCGGCGGTCTTCTGATGCTGAAGCAGATACGAAAAAGTGGCTGCTATCAGACAAGCTGTTCTCCCCTGCTGTAAACTGCTGAAAAAGTGGCGCGTTTTCTCCCATTACATCTTTTATTCCAAAATAAAGAGAAAAAGCACCCCATTGTTCCCTGTCCGACACTGCGTATCTCAATTTCTTCTTTAATGAGGAACGGTCTTTTTCGTTGAGAATTTTTTCAGCATTACTGAGCGGCATGTTTAAAATAACGTGTTCAGCCTCGTGTACGTTTCCTCTGTGATCCTTTACTGACCACATTTTACCATTTTTTTCTACCTCTAATGCTTTCCTTGGCTTTAAAACCTGTCCTCCGTTATCTTTTAGTGATTCGATCATTTTTTCGATAAGGCGGTAATGTCCTCCTTCAATATACCACGCATCCTCATGATAAATGTCCAGTGCTGCAGCTCCCATCAGCAGGGAACATTTGTCGGAAGTGGTCTGCAGGCTGTCCATTAATACGTTATCCAAAAATTCCCGCAGCATATATTCCTCTGTTAAACCGTGCTTTTTCAGCATGTATTTAAACGATTTATTACGAAGCGGTAAAAGACGAAGTGAATTCCGGGACATCCCTCGCAAAAGTGCCGCAGTTTCCTGATAAGTATGTGGGTATATTACCGGAAATTCGTTCATATGCTTTTGCAGAATAGCGGATAGAAACCATACCTCCCTGAAAAACGCCTCCACTTTATCAGCACTCGCAGGCAGCTTCT
This sequence comes from Alkalicoccus saliphilus, assembly GCF_003044065.1. GTDB lineage: Bacteria > Bacillota > Bacilli > Bacillales > Salisediminibacteriaceae > Alkalicoccus > Alkalicoccus saliphilus. The sequence continues at coordinate 228,270 of NZ_PZJJ01000002.1, read as the reverse complement.
TTCTCCACATTTGTAAAAATGATTCTTTATTCGAATAATATTTAATCGTCTCATTATTAACTGTTACATCCATCACTGTAGAAAGCCGGAATGCTTCTACATTTATTTCGAGAAAACGATTGATTTTCCCATGAATGCTGTCGTTATTTAAACCCATTGCAAGTGTTGCACCAACAGGAAAAACAAATTTTCTCCGCTGAAATTTGCCTGCGCATCCGCCCCACTCCGCAGCTGCTTCCAGGAGAGTCACGCTGCAGCCGCTTTTCTGAAGAAGTGCAGCGGCGGTTACTCCTCCATATCCGGATCCTATAACAATTATTTTTTTCAAAGCTTTCACCTCAGTTTTATTATGAGGATGTGTATGTTTAATTGCAAAGTTTCTGCCACCAGCTCCTGACTCCTTTTTAACAAGTTATTGAAGTATCCAGCACTCTTGAATTTTTATCTACAGCTTTTCTGAAAAATAACATAGATAAGAGCAGCGTCATTCCATAGAGTGGCTTTAAGGGTGGGCCGGTATCCCCTGCAGCACCAAGTAAATTACGAGGGCATTTTTTCTTTGTATGATAAAGCAGGTTATGATCATCCAGCGATATCGAAATCTGTTAACACTATGTCCGTATGTTTGGCACAAAGGTCTTTCTGTTGATTCAAAGATCCCTGCTGCTCGGCTCCATGGGAACACTTCAGCGAAGTTCCTCCTCCGCACAATATTTAATAAAACTGAAAGAAAAAAACCGTCTCCGGAAGTACCGGAAACGGTTAAAGGCTTATCCTTCGAGAAGAAGCTGTTCTGGATCTTCAAGAAGTTCTTTAATTTTAACGAGAAAACCTACAGCATCTTTACCATCAATGATTCGATGATCATAGGAAAGAGCAATATACATCATCGGACGATTTTCGAAACGTTCATTATCAATAGCCACTGGACGCATCTGAGTTTTATGCATTCCGAGAATCCCGACCTGTGGTGTATTAAGAATTGGCGTGGACCAGAGAGAACCGAAAACCCCTCCGTTGGTAATGGTAAAGCTTCCACCTTGAAGGTCGTCAAGTTTAAGCTTTTTATTCTGCGCTTTATCGGCAAGGTCACCAATTTCACTTTCGATACCGGCGAAGTCATGGCGATCTGCATCACGCACAACTGGTACTAACAGTCCATCATCTGTGGAAACTGCAATTCCGATATCGTAAAACTGCTTAAGAACTACTTCATCTCCGTTGATTTCCGCATTAACATAAGGGTATTTTTTAAGGGCTCCAATAGTAGCTTTCGTAAAGAAGGACATGAAGCCGAGCTTTACACCATGCTTTTCCTGAAATTTTTCCTTATGACGGTTACGGAGAGCAAGCAGATTAGTCATGTCAACTTCGTTAAAGGTTGTAAGCATTGCCGCTTCCTGCTGTGCCTGTACAAGTCTTTTAGCGATAGTCTGGCGACGGCGTGACATTTTCTCACGGATCACCGGTTTTGCTGGGTCGTCCTTCGGCTGTTCATCCGGCTCTGATTTTTCCTGTTTAGCTTTTTGACCGCCGGCCTGGTGCGCATCAATGTCTTCTTTCCGAACTTTCCCGAGCGGATCACGCGGCTGAATGTCGTTCAGATCAATCCCTTTTTCACGGGCGTATTTTCTTGTGGCCGGTGAGGCAATAACACGGTCGCCTTTGTCATCAGAAGCTTCCGCCGCCGGCTCACTCTTTTCTTCAGACGTCTGTTTTTCTTCTTTCTTTTCTTCCTTATCTTCTTTCTTATCCTCTTTCTCTTCACCTTTGCTTTCTTCTTTATCTCCCGCTTCTTCAGAAGAGCCGCCTTCAGAAGCTTCCGTATCAATTACTGCAATGGTGTCTCCTACTTTTACTGTATCTCCCTCTTCTGCTTTTGCTTCTTTAAGAACACCAGCTTCATCGGCTGAAATTTCCACGTTGACTTTGTCTGTTTCAAGCTCAACGATATCTTCCCCTTTTTCAACGTAATCGCCCGGCTGTTTCAGCCATTCGGCCACTGTTCCTTCCGTTACGGATTCTGCAAGTTCTGGTACTTTCACTTCTAACATTACTCATTGCTCCCTTCAGCATCTCGACTCGTTGCTTCTTCAATAATTCTCGTCTGGTCCAGCTTATGGACTTTCGGATCACCTTCAGCCGTACTTGAACGACGGCGTCTTCCAATAAATTCCACAGGAATTTCCCCGTTAGTAAGACTCTGCAGGTGCGGAGCGATATAGTGCCATGCTCCCATGTTCTGCGGCTCTTCCTGAGCCCAGACAAACTCTTCTACGTTTTTATACTTATCCACGATTTCTTTAATGTGTTTGGCAGGGAAAGGATACAGCTCTTCTACTTTAATCAGCTGCAGCCACTCCGGCAGTTTATCCTGCTCGGCGAGGTGCTCTTCGATATCCACCGCCAATTTACCTGAAGCAAAAACTACCCGCTTAACTTTTTTCTGAGTTTTACCAAGTTTCTCATGTGGTATAACCGGTTTAAACTCCCCTTCGGCAAGTTCGCTTATTTCAGAGGCTACATTCTCGTTCCGCAGCAGACTTTTTGGTGCCATAAGTACGAGTGGACGGATTACATCCTCTTTCAGCATTTTTGCCTGACGGCGCAGAAGGTGGAAATACTGACCGGCTTTTGTCAGGTTCGCTACGTGCCAGTTGTTTTCAGCAGCCAGTGTCAGGAACCGTTCCAGTCTTGCACTGGAATGTTCAGGCCCCTGTCCTTCGTACCCATGCGGAAGAAGCATCACAAGGCCGGATTTCTGGCCCCATTTAGCACGGCCGCTGGAGATAAACTGATCAAACATCACCTGAGCACCGTTGGAAAAGTCACCATACTGCGCTTCCCATATCGTAAGCGTTTCAGGAGAATGAACATTGTATCCATATTCGAAGCCTACACATGCTGCTTCAGACAACGGGCTGTTGTGCACAGTAAACGATGCTTCCGCACTGGATATATTGTGCAGTGGATAATGAGTGCTGTCATTTTCATAATCATGAAGCACGAGGTGCCGTTGGGAGAAAGTTCCCCGCTCTGAATCCTGCCCTGTAAGACGGATCGGAGTTCCATCTGAAATAATGGCGGCAAAAGCAAGCGTTTCGGCATGTCCCCAGTCAATTTTCCCGTTATCTTCCACCGCTTCCACGCGGCGGTTCAGTATTTTTGCGAGTTTGGGAAAAACGTTGAAATTTTCCGGATATTGGAGAAGTTCATCATTGATTTTTCTAAGTTCTTCCTTGGAAATAGAAGTGTCAATTCCTTCCATTCGATCTTCTACATATTCCGGAGGATTCATTTCCTCATCGATATGCTCACGTTTTTTATCTTTAATATTTTCAAAATGCTCCGTCAGCTTATCAATAAACTGATCGCGCATAGTTTCAAATTCTTCTTTCGATACAATACCGTCTTCCAGTAGAGTTTCGCCATAAATATTGAAAATTGTAGGATGTTCTTTAACTTTTTTATACAGCTGTGGCTGTGTAGCTAATGGTTCGTCCATCTCGTTATGTCCGTACCTCCGGTATCCGATAAGGTCAATAACGATGTCTTTTTCGAATTCCTTTCGGTATAGATATGCCAGATGGATAGCAGCAACACAGGCTTCCAGGTCATCAGCATTGACGTGAATTACCGGAATTTCATATCCTTTAGCAAGATCACTCGCATACATGGTTGACCTTGAATCGTCACTGACTGTAGTGAATCCTATAAGGTTGTTCGCAATAATATGAATTGTACCGCCTGTTTTATATCCTTCGAGACGGCTGAGGTTCAATGTTTCAGCAACTATACCCTGCCCTGGAAAGGCTGCGTCACCATGTATGAGAATAGGCATAGCTTTCGTAACGTCCTGCTCCGGCTTCCCTGGTGCTGAACGGTCATCCTGCGCCGCCCGCACCTGACCTTCAACAACCGGGTCAACGAACTCCAAATGACTTGGATTGTTGGAAAGTGAGATCGTCGCTTTATTTTCTTCTTCCAGCTCCCGCTTTGCCCCAAGATGGTATTTAACGTCACCAGTCCACCCGTAGTTGATTCCAACAGAGCCTTCTGAAGGAACGAGATTTTTATTTGGAGCATCATGGAATTCAGAGAAAATAAGTTCATAAGGTTTTCCAAGAACATGGGCAAGAACATTCAGGCGTCCCCGGTGGGCCATCCCGATCATGACTTTTTCACAACCATCTTCACAGGATTCCCGGACAGCTTCATCCAGCATAGGCACCATGGAATCTAGACCCTCTACTGAAAACCGCTTCTGACCTTTAAACGTTTTATGGATGAAATGTTCGAATCCTTCGACCTGATTCAGTCGTTCAAGAAGTTCGCGGCGCATATCGTTGGTAATTTCGGGAAAATAATCCCCCGATTCAACTTTCTGAAAAAGCCAGCGTCTTTCTTCAATGTCATGGACTTGTTTAAATTCAAAGGCAAGCCGTTTTGTGTAAGTATCCTTTAAATGTTCAACAGCCTCCAGACCATTCTTGAAGGATTCGTGCTTATGAGGAGAGAGGAGTTCAGGAGGTACCTGCTTTAAGGCCTCACTGTCGAGGTTAAATTCTTCAAGCTTAAATAAATCTTTTCTTTCTTCGAGACTAACCGGATAAAGGTCTGCCATTAAATGACCGTTCCTGCGGATCGACTCTGCCATACGCATCGCGTTTACAGCCGTGTGAAAATCCTGTTTTCCCCGGCTTTCCTGCACTACCGTGCCGGCAGCTGCCCCCCCGTTGGATACTGATTCCTGGTAAGCACCCCATTTTTCGAAAAAGTCAATAATGTCTTCTTCCACCATATCAGGGTCTTCCTGAAATTCTTCGTACTTTTCCAGCATGTATCCCAGGTTTGGACCGTAAAACTGAGACCAACCTTCACTCAATTTAATTGACTCACTACCCATGTCTGCTACCTCCAGTGAATTATAAATATGTACATATGATCAACGAGTAATGTAAAGCGTTTACACAAATATTCTATCATTATCTCATGCACACCTCAAAGGTTAGTTTGAGAATTTTGCGGTTTTTAGTGAAAAAACTTTCAAATAATGCATAAATATGAACGGTTTTCTTTCATCACACATGACCGGCTTTTTTACCCCAGAATATTTCAAGTCTGCGCATAGCTTCCTTAAGTTCATCCATTGCATATGCATAGGACAGCCTGACGTATCCTTCACCATATATGGAAAATGCTGTGCCGGGAACTACCGCGAGCTTTTCCTCTTCCAGAAGTTTCAGGGAAAATTCAAACGAAGAAAGTCCGGAAGCTGAAATATCAGGAAAAATATAAAATGCGCCTTCTGGTGCCACTGCCGGAATACCTATCTCCTTGAGCTTAGCAAGCATCCATATTCTGCGCCTGTCATACTCCTGTTTCATTATTTCCGGATCCTCCGCCCCGTGTCTCAGTGCTTCCAGGGCGGCTGCCTGGGAGATGGAGCTTGCACAGCTGACATTATACTGATGTACTTTAATTAAATGAGCTGCTATTGACTTATCGGCAAATAAAAAACCGATTCTCCACCCAGTCATTGAATGAGATTTGCTCAATCCGCTGATAACAATAGTTTTTGTTTTCATGCCGGGCATCACTGCCATTGATTTATGTCTTCCATTGTAACGCAGTTCCCCATATATTTCATCCGCTACAACAAATATATCAAGATCCTTCAGGATATGGTGTAATCTCTCCAGTTCTTCGTCTGTTAATGTTACACCTGTAGGATTGGACGGATAAGGAAGCATTACAGCTTTCGTTCTTGAGGTTAAAGCCTTTTTCAATTGCGTTTCAGTCAACTTAAAATTTGTCTCAGTCGTATCAATTAATACCGGATACGCTCCGCACTGCTTAATAATCGGTTCATAAGCCGGATACACAGGAGCCGGGATTATTACTTCATCTCCCGGATTCAATATTGTACGCATCGTGACATCTATCGCCTGGGATGCTCCAACGGTTACGATTACTTCGTCCGCTGCATCGTATTCCATGCCGAACCGCTTTTCAGCCCACTTTACTGCCTCGTTCCTCAAATCGACCGTTCCGGCATTTGGGGTATATGTAGTTAAATTATTTTCAATAGCTTTTATAGCAGCCTGCTTAATATGTTCAGGTGTTTGAAAATCAGGCTGACCGAGAGTCAGCTGGACAGCTTCCGGAAACTGCTGGACGCGGTTAAAAAACTGTCTTATGCCGGATATTTCAATGTTTTTCACCTGTTCGTTAATATTATTTTCCACAGAAAATGACACCTTCCTCTCTTATATTACTTTGTAAAAATTTACTGCCGGGCCTTCCTGATTTCTACGGTGCAGAGGTCCCTGCCCTGTTAAGACCCCGCACCGGGCTGGAAACAGACTAACGAAGACCGCATTCTAGTAATTTCCTCCCTGTTTTAAAATCAAACTACTTTTCTACTCTTTAAATTTCTAGATAAGATGAAAATAAACGTAGATGGCTGTTAAATGAACAGCATACAGAAGTAATGCAGCACCGCCTACCCAGAAAGGGTAAAACATCCGCCTCCTCCCCTTTTTAAGTCCGAACTGATTCCTCACCGGCTTTAACGAAAAAAGAAAAAGGGCGGCTGTATAAAGAAGCATATAATTTACTTCCACAAAATAGTTCGTCCCGCCTTCCGCATCTACTATTAAGCCGGTCGAAAGCAAAAACAAATTAGCTGCAATACCAATTAATTTACCGATGAGGAGGTAGCTGAAAAAAATCATGTGCATCCACCACCCTGAAAAATGTCTCATAAAAACTGCCGCTGCAGTAGGAACAAGAAGAAGCAGCGGACCATCTGAAATCATCAGTCCAGCTGCTCCGTCTCTAAGTCCCCAGCTGATTCCCACATAATAATAATATCCGAAGTACGAGGCCGCAACTAAAAATAAAATCACAGCATATCCCCGAAGCAGCCATTTCCAGATTCTTCTGTTCATAATTTACGCCTCCGGACTGCCCGTATACTTTCAATTAAATACAAAGAAAGCAGACGGACTTAAATTTATCTTCTTGTTTACAGCTGCGGCCTTTCATCCAATTGTTAATTGAGACGTACGCGGCAAAACAGCATCATGAACTTCAAGAGATGCTACTCCCTGATAATCAGATCGGCACCTGATCTGCCGAGCAGATAGGCTGCTATCGCAAACGCTTCTGTCTGCTCCCTTATTCGGGAAAGCCCCTGCGGCGGCTCCTTAATATTAAGCGTATAGTCTGACGATCCAAAATTTCCAGATTCAGCCCGTCGGAGAAAAACAACGGCTTCCTGCATTCCGTTCCTTCCACTCTGCATTACTTCATGGAAAGAAACAAATCCGTGCATCACCCCTCTATATCGGGATCCCTGGACTAAAACCCCGTCCCCGCTTAATTTTTCAGCGTACTGCTCCCCCTCGTCACGAAGGGGATCGAATTCAGCTGTTATGATAAGTGCCGGAGGGAGTCCGCTTAAATCTTCCGCATGCAGCGGAGAGCTGTAGGGATGCTTCCACATCCATTCTTCAGGTGCATAAGCCTCCCTCGCCTGATGCATAACGCTCCGTGATAAAAGGTAATACCCGCTGTCGTAAACTTCTCTCGAGGCAAGTGGAAGTTCCCGGAACGTTGTTAGAGGATAAAACAGCACCTGCGCAGCAACCTCCGGTCCGTCCCTGTCTCTCGCCATCTGAGTAATTACTGTAGCTATATTTCCTCCTGCGCTGTCACCCATAACGGATATTTTGTCCGGGTCCCCCTTTAATGACTCTGCATTCTCTTCTGTCCATTCAAGTGCTGTATAGCCGTCTTCGACCGCGGCTGGAAATATATTTTCAGGGGCCAGTCGGTACGCCGGTGCGATCACAACACTGCCGGTATGCGAAGCTGTATAGCGCAGGATATTATCATGAGTATTGAGCCCGCCGTATCCTTCCATAAAGGCTCCACCATGAAAATAAAGAACAACAGGAAAAGGGCCTTCCCCCCGGGGGCGGTAAATACGGACCGGTATTTGGGCGTCCCCCTGAACCGGTATGAAAATATCTTCTCTCAGCAGGACAGCTTCTCCTTCTGTGCCTCCGGAAACAATTCGTGGTGGTTTAACATTAATATCAAGATCCACCAGGTTATTGTTTACAGCATGAAGTACAACCGCTGTTTTAGCAGGAAGCCTGCCTTCATCGGTTGTCTGCCAGAGAAGAACCGCTCCAGTAATTATCAGAAGGAGCAGGCTGAAAATAATAAAAGAAGCCAGCATTGCCTTTTTAAATACTTTTCTTATATGCAGCATTGAAGGTCAGGCCTCCTGAGGTTCATACTTCGATTGATTACTCGTTTACCTTCTGGACAGCGGTGGTATTTACTGCATAGGAAGAACCATTTATTCTTCTTAATTATACACTAACTCGGTTTTTAATATCTGCATCACTCGGCAGAAATATGTGCAATCAGGAGGAAAAACAACTATGCTTTCAACAACGGAAGATCTGAAAAATAATTTATTGAAAATGGACAAAAAATCCTATCGTATGCTTAAAGGTATTCAAGGCTCCTACAGCGCCGGCTCCGGAGTCAGACTTCATGTTGATTATGTGCAGGGAGATCCCTTTGCTGCCCCTTCCAGAATACGTATAACTATCCCGCTGGACGGGACAGATCTGAATTTTGACGAATTAAACCAGCCTCAACGAATCAGAACTGTGAAACATTTTTTTTCGAAAGAATTCAACAGAAAAAAAGCAGGAGCCGACATCAACCTTGGAGGCACCGGTAAGAGCGGGATGATATTCATTGATGCACCCGGTCCGGAAGTTATTGAAAGAAGTTCTGTTCACATCGATAAAAAAAACATTGAATTTCGTCTTTCCTGCGGCATCCCTGCAAGCGGAAGAAAAATACTTGGCAACAAAGCTGCTGAACTTTTATGTGAACTGCTCCCGGATCTTGCCTTAAAAACACTCGAAAGCTACTCCAGAAATAAACTGGATCAGGCGTTGGAAACAGCAGACGACCAAAAGCTGCTGCGTAAAAAAATTACAGAAAACCACTTAACTTCTTTTATTGCAGATGGAGCAGTCTTACCAAGAAAAAGCGGAAACAGCAGCCTCCCTCTCAGGGAGAAGCATACCATCCCATTCAAATCTCCTGAAACCTGGCGCTGCTCTTTTGAAGTGAGCCGCGGCAAAATTATCAGCGGAATGGGTATTCCACGTGGAGTTACTCTCATTATTGGAGGAGGGTACCACGGTAAAAGTACTCTGCTGAAGGCTGTGGAAAGAGGCGTATATGACCATGAACCGGGTGACGGCCGGGAATATGTTGTAACAGAGAAAACTGCTGTTAAAATACGGGCAGAGGACGGACGGAGTATACGGGAGGTCAACATTTCCCCATTTATAAATGAACTTCCTTTTCAAAAAGATACGTCCAAGTTTACATCTCCGGATGCAAGCGGCAGTACCTCCCAGGCTGCAAATATTATAGAAGCTCTTGAAACAGGCTGCCGGACGCTTCTTATTGATGAGGACACGAGTGCCACAAATTTCATGATCAGAGATGCAAGAATGCAGTATCTTGTAAAGAAAGAAAAAGAACCTATCACCCCTTTTATTGACAGGATAAGAGAACTTTACGATCAGCACGGTGTTTCCACGGTTCTCGTCCTGGGAGGTTCCGGCGATTATTTTGACGCAGCCGATCACGTGATCATGATGGATGAATATGTACCATTCGACCGTACGAAAGATGCTAAAGAGGTAGCCGAAAAGTTTAAAACGATCCGCCGCCAGGAAAAGCAGGGGGGCATCCCTCCCCTCACGAATAGAATTTTTCCTAAAAGCTATATTACGAAAAAAATGGATAAAAAGGGGAAAATTCAGAGCCGGGGTCTTCATCAAATCACTATAGGAAAAGAGCCGGTAAATCTTCATGCTGTAGAGCAGCTTGTCAGTACGAGCCAGACAGAAGCTCTGGCGATGATGCTGAAAAATATTTCTGTTAATAACGAGAACGAATCAACTATGCAGATTATCGACCGCCTCTATAAGGAGATCGAAAAGAACGGGCTGGACTCCATTTCGCCGTTTTATGGGAAACACCCCGGTAATATTGCGCTGCCAAGGCCTTATGAATTGGCCGCCGCGTTAAACCGGATAAGACCTTAACAAATTCACCCCCTTAAATTTCCACCCCCCTGATACGACAGGTTTTCCCAACCCGAATATCAGGACACAAAAAACCGCCCTTTCACCGTGTGATGAAAGGGCGGTTTTTTGTTTGTATCTAAAGTCATTAATCCAGAATAATTATTTTGTTCACTGTATGGGCCTATTCCGCACTTACTGGTAATCACCTGTCAAAAGATCAGAGTACAGCTGCTCCTTTACCCGCTTTCAATTACACCGCCATCTATAATGAACTAATTTATTTTTCATCAAAGGTAGGAAGAAAATTTTCCAGTCCTTCCTCCTTCAGCCTGTTTTTAGGAATGAACCTCAGGGCCGCAGAATTAATACAGTACCGCAGACCTCCTGGCGGGGGTCCGTCCGGAAAAACGTGCCCGAGGTGGGAATTTCCTTCCGCACTGCGTACCTCTGTCCGGACCATAAAATGACTCCTGTCTGTTTTTTCGACTACTGCTTTTTCTTCCACCGGCCTGGAAAAGCTCGGCCAGCCGCAGTTGGAATGAAATTTGTCCCGTGAATGAAAAAGCGGTTCGCCGGATACTATATCGACATAAATGCCATCTTCAAAAAAGTCCCACAGATCATTTTTAAAAGGTGGTTCCGTCGCGTCCTCCTGGGTCACTTGAAACTGCATCGGTGTCAGTTTTTCTTTCAAGTCATCTTTTTTCATTCTGTCAATCCCTCCAGTTTTGTTCAATAAACGAAGCTCTCCCGCTGCCGCGGTTATACATTTTATAGTGCAGGGGGTTTTTCCTGTAGTAATCCTGATGATAAGTCTCTGCTTCGTAAAAAACACCGGCTTTTTCAATACTTGTAACTACTGGTCTTTGAAATCGTCCGCTGTTATTTAATGCTTCTTTCGACTCTTCCGCAAGTTTCCGCTGCTCTTCATTATGATAAAATACAGCCGTCGTATAGGAAGTCCCTCTGTCATGAAACTGTCCCCCGGGGTCTGTTGGATCAATCTGCTGCCAGAAAATCTCTAGCAGTCTGCTGTATGGGAAAACTTCCGGATCAAACGTAATTTGAACAGCTTCCCTGTGACCCGTCGTTTCTGAACACACTTCTTCATACGTCGGGTCAGCTGTATGACCACCTGTATAACCGGAAACTACTCTATGAATCCCAGGCTGCTCATCGAACGGTTTTACCATACACCAGAAGCAGCCACCTGCAAATGTCGCTTTTTCTCCCATAAGTTATGCCCCCTTTCAGTTATCTTATCATCTGTCAAAAATAATGAAAAAAGAACTGCTCCATTTGAATTTTCAGAATATTTATTATATACTTTTAAAAAAGAAGGCGAGGTGGTCCCAAATGGAAACATGTCCTCGTTGCGGCAGCACGCTTCACACCCACCGCTGGCAGACACTCAGTACGGAACGGAGTGGCGCCTATACCCTTTTCTCTTTCGTCACGAGTAAATGTTCTTCCAATTGCGGGTATGCAAAAATGGAATCTGTTGATCAGAAAAGAGTGGAGCATGCTTAATCTTTTTAGTCCTCTATGATAGAGAAGCTGCTCTCTTTGTGGTTCAGCATCATTGTTCGAAGGAGGACGTTTCCGCCGGGAAGTACATTCTTTTTCTCTATGTGTCGAAGCAGGGATCTGCAAATGCTGCTTAGAAATGCCCCTCTGTGATCAGTCCTTGAGACTGTTACAGAGGGGCATTTTTTATTCCTTATTCGATTTCACGAAAAAACGCAGCTGCATTGCCTGACGTTATTTTACGGGCAGTTTCTTCCCCGAATTTATCCTTAAGCGCTGATGCGAATCTCGGATGTTCTCCGGCATGGGATAAACCATGTACATGTGTTGGAATACCGTCGAAATCAGAGCCTAGGGCAATTTGGTTTTCCCCTCCAAGTTTTATCAAATGTTCGGCGTGTTTCAGCAGTTCAGAAATAAGAGAACCTTTTTCATTTTCTCCGATAAACGGGGGATTATAAACCAGACCTGCTATTCCTCCAGCTTTAAAAAGAGCTTTCAGCTGCTCATCGTCCAGATTACGCCGGTGACCACATATGCTTATTGCATTTGAATGCGTTGCAATAGGATAAGCTGCTAGCTTTAAAACATCCCAGAAGCCTTTGACAGAAAGGTGAGTAACATCTGTTAATACTTTATGCTTATTGTTCAGTGCGACTACCTCCCGGCCGAAATCAGTTAATCCGGCTCCGCGTGATTCCCCTATCCCGTCTGCGCAGAGGTTGGCGTTGTTCCATGTCAGACCGATGGACATGACTCCAAGACGATAGAGCGTACGCAGTTTCCCAAGATCATCACCGAATGCCTCCGCACCTTCCAGGGTAAGCACTGCTCCGGTTTCATCATGTTTCAAATCGTCCACCTGACTCCATGACGTAATATGCCTGATACGGGAATCCGCTTTTACTACTTTTTCGTAAAAAAGATCGATTTGATCTATTGCCCTGGCAAACTTTTCTTCCGGTGTGTAGTCCGGTTCCAGGAAAACCGCAAAAAACTGAAGCTTTACTTTTCCTTCGGCCAGACGGGAGGAGTTAACTTCCAGTTCCGGACTGAAAAAGTCCCGGGATTTATCCTCCTGCAGTTTTAAAAGAGCATCACAGTGAAGATCAATAATATGCATCATAACCTCTATTCTACAGGCCGGACCATTTTTTCAAGATCAATATATTCTTCAAACTGCTCTTCTGTAAGATAGCCAAGCTCCACTGCTGTTTCTTTCAGCGTTGAATTGTTCTGAAAAGCCGTCTTGGCAATAGTTGCTGCTTTTTCATAGCCTATGTGGGGATTTAAAGCTGTTACAAGCATCAATGAATTTTTTACGTGCTTTTCAATAATATCCTCATTTACTTCAATGCCGACAGCACAGTTGTCATTAAATGAGTTCATTGCATCAGTCAAAAGACGGACAGACTGAAGGAAATTATAAACAATAACAGGCTTGAACACGTTCAGTTCGAAGTTCCCCTGACTCGCAGCTACACCGATTGTTGTATCATTCCCGAAAATTTGTGTTGCAGCCATTGTCAGCGCTTCAGACTGTGTAGGATTGACTTTACCCGGCATGATCGAACTTCCCGGTTCGTTGGCAGGAATTGTGATTTCCCCAATTCCAGAACGTGGTCCGCTGGCAAGCCACCTTACATCGTTACCGATTTTCATTAAATCAGCTGCCAGCCCTTTCAATGCTCCATGAGCGTAGACAATTTCATCGTGACTTGTCAGAGCATGGAACTTATTTTCCGAGGAATAAAACGTCGTTCCGGTGATACGGCTGATTTCTTCCGCCGTTTTGTCTCCAAAGGAAGGATGGGCGTTAATACCAGTACCGACAGCAGTACCTCCGATCGCAAGATAACGAAGCTGTTCGGCAGACTCCGTTATCATTTCTTCCGATCTTTTAAGCATGTAGGCCCAGCCGCTCATTTCCTGACCGAGGGTAAGCGGTGTAGCATCCTGAAGATGCGTTCTGCCGATTTTAATAATATCATTAAATTTCTCCGCTTTTTCTTCAATCGTTTTCCGGAATCGCTGCAGAGATGGAAGAAGCTGCTCATGCACTTCCTTAAGCGCTGCTATGTGCATAGCTGTAGGAAACGTATCATTCGAGCTTTGAGAGCGGTTGACATCGTCGTTTGGATGAATTCTCGCGTCGGATCCTTTCTCTTTAAATAGCTGGTTGCTTCTAAAAGCAACTACTTCATTCATATTCATATTAGACTGCGTGCCGCTGCCAGTCTGCCAGACAACGAGCGGGAAATGCTCGTAGTTTTTCTCTGTACGGATTTCCCGGCATACCTGCTGAATCATTTCCGCTTTCTCTGTTTCCATATTTTCCAGTCTGCTGTTTGCAGCTGCACACGCTTCCTTAAGTACAGAAAATGCGTCCGTTATTTCCCGGGGCATTGTTTCTTCTCCAATTTTAAAATTCTGGAGACTCCTCTGCGTCTGCGCTCCCCACCATTTTTCCTCCGGCACCTGAATTTCTCCAATAGTGTCCTTTTCCGTTCTGTATCCCATATTTTTCGTCCTCCTCTATTATGTATCGCATGAGAGCCCTTACAATTCAGGCCGGCTCTGCTGTGTACAAAGATTACGTTACTCATTTTCCATAAAAAAATCAAGATAACAGGGACATATTGACATTGAAATTCATTTAACGATTGAATTTTCTGAATGATATCGTTATGATGAATGTGTAGTGTTTAACAATTCTTGGAGGTGTCTGTATGGAAATACTGGAACCAAAACAAGGTACATATCAATTAGAGGACTATTCCCGGACTCGAGAAACATTCGACTGGGAACAGACGAAAGAAGCTTTCAGCTGGAACAAGACTGGAAACGTTAATATTGCTTACGAAACAATTGACCGGCACGTTGACGAAGGACGTGGAGAAAAAACGGCTCTCTATTATTCGGATGCAAGCCGCGATGAAGCTTACACATTCCAGGCGATGAAAGAGAAAACAAATCAGGCAGCCCATGTGTTTAAGGACCTTGGTGTTAAAAAAGGGGATCCTGTATTTATTTTCATGCCCCGCTCCCCTGAACTTTATTTTGCCCTGCTCGGTGCCGTTAAGGCCGGTGCAGTTGTCGGACCGCTTTTCGAAGCGTTCATGCAGGATGCTGTTCGTGCACGCCTTGAAGACAGTGAAGCAAAAATGATCGTAACTACTCCGGAACTCGTTTCAAGAATTCCTCATGAAGAACTTCCCCATCTGGAAACGATTCTCGTAACAGGAGACAGCAGCAAAGCTGATGAACATGAAAAGTATGTTTCCTTTGATGAAAAAATGAAAGCGGCTTCAACAGATGACTCCGCTATCGAATGGGTGGATCTGGAAGATGGATTTGTCCTCCATTATACGTCAGGCTCCACGGGTAAACCTAAAGGCGTTTATCACGTTCATAAAGCAATGCTGCAGCAGTATCAGACTGCCAAGTGGGTACTTGATCTGAGAGAAGATGATATTTACTGGTGTACAGCTGACCCGGGCTGGGTTACAGGTACTTCCTACGGTATTTTCGGCCCATGGCTCTATGGCGTAACAAACGTCGTACGGGGCGGACGCTTTTCTCCGGACGACTGGTATGCTACGCTGCAGAATTACAAAGTTACCGTCTGGTACAGTGCACCGACAGCTTTCCGTATGCTGATGGCGGCGCCGAAAGAAATACTCGAAAAATATGACCTTTCATCCCTTCGCCACATTTTAAGTGTTGGAGAACCATTGAACCCGGAAGTTGTCCGATGGGGATGGGACGTGTTCGGTCTGCGTATTCACGACACATGGTGGATGACCGAAACAGGTGCTATGCTTATATGCAACTATCCGAGTGAACCAATTAAGCCTGGTTCCATGGGTAAACCTATTCCGGGTGTAGATGCATCGATTATCGATGATGATGGTAACGAACTCGGCCCGAATGAAATGGGCAACCTGGCGATTCGAGCCGGATGGCCTGCACAGATGCGTAAAATCTGGAACAACGAACCGAAATTTAATGAATATTTTGCTATCGAAGGCTGGTACGTATCCGGAGATACTGCCTATAAAGATGAAGACGGTTATTTCTGGTTCCAGGGTAGAAATGACGATGTCATTATGACTGCCGGTGAACGTGTTGGTCCTTTCGAAATCGAAAGCAAGCTTGTTGAACATGAAGCGATCGCTGAAGCCGGAGTAATCGGCAAGCCCGATGAGATCCGCGGCCACATTATTAAAGCTTTTGTCGCCCTGAAAGATGGCTATGAACCATCCGATGATCTTCAGGACAATATTAAAAAATTCATTAAATCTGAGCTTGCAGCACATGCTGTTCCGCGCGAAATTGAATTTAAGGATAAGCTTCCTAAAACACGAAGTGGTAAAATTATGCGCCGTGTCCTGAAAGCATGGGAGCTGGACGAGCCTACCGGAGATCTCTCCACTATGGACGATGCCTAAAATAAAATGAGACTTAAAAAAAGTGCTGCCCCGCCGATCTACTGTCGGATGGGGCAGCACTTTTTATGAATTTATCTTTCCGGTTCTTCTTGCAGAGCTTCAGGAAGCAGATTTTAAATCCAAGCGCTAAAAAGAATAGTACGGCGAAATCATTACGTAAACAACGACTCCTGTAAAGCTGACGTAAAGCCACATTGGCATCGCCCAGCGGACCCATTTACGGTGTCTGGACCGTAAATCTTTATATCCTGTGAAAAAACTCATTAACGCGAAAGGAACGATGACTGCCGCTAAAATAATGTGGGATATGAGAATAAAATAATATATCCCCGCCATGATCCCTCCGCCCCCATAAGGAGTGGACTCTGCCATAAAGTGAAACGTGACATATGAAAGCAAAAAAACCGCTGTTGTAGTAAAGGCTGCATATATGAAGCGGCGGTGAACGGTTATGTTTCGTTTTAATATGGCAAGAAGCGCCCCCATTAAAAAAATGAAAGTAAACGTATTTAACGTTGCATTAAGCAGGGGAAGCACTGTGACCCAGCCCGGGAGCTCTCCTATGTAACCGGGAATAAACGACAGCAGTACAACAAGCAGATTAACAACAATCGTAATAACAATAACCGTACGGACATGGTGTTTGACGAGACTGTTCCAAATAGATTTAATAGGTTTTCATCCTTTCTTGTACGCTGAGGGTCAGTCAGCAGGCGGCTGCTTCCCCTCAGCCAGTATACAGGTTTTTTATTTGAAGGGAAAGATGATTTAAAGACGTGTAGGTTTTGTTTCATTCATTTTTTCGTTGCGGCGGCTCTGCTCCAGTTTATCCAGAAGCTGTCTGAGCATTTCCGGATCTTCTTTCGTAAAAAAACGTTTGTTTATTTCTTTTTTCACGAGCCGCTGAAGAAGCTTTTTTTCCTTACTGGTTAACAGCATGCTTTTTCCTCCCTTTAGATTTATCTGCAGACTTATAAACAAAATAAAAAGATACAGCCATTAAAAGAAGCAGTAAACTCGATACATAAAAAACTGCCGGTATACCGAAAGAACCGGCAACAAGTCCGCCCACTGCAGGACCTGTAACATTCCCTAAAAAACGAAAGCTCTGATTGTAGCCGAGCACTTCCCCCTGAATATTGACAGGGACTTTCTGCCGGATATAGGCCGTCACACATGGAATAATACCACCTACAGCAATTCCGAACAGAAAACGCAGAATAACAAGCTGCCAGATAGACGTCACAAATGCCTGCGGAAGGAAAGTTACAGCTGAAATAATCAGACAGATAAAAATTATTTTATCGTGACCTATTTTGTCACCCTGAATACCCCAGAACCTCGTAGCTATCAAATTACCAAGGCCTGTTACAGAAAAAGCCAGTCCGGCTAAAAAAGCTATGTTTTCTGAAGTTAACAGCTGGCTGACATAGAGAGCGAGCTGAGGCTGGATACTGAAATTGGCCGTCTGAACAACCAGTGACAAAATCATGACTATAAGCAGCATTTTATTTCTTATGATTAACAGGAGCACCTGCCGCATCGTTTTCTTTTCTTCAGTCCGTTTATTTTCAGTAATAATCTTTTCTTTTATACCGAAAGCAACGAGTGTTGCAGCCAGTGCTATCACAACAGAAGTTATAAAAAAAGTATAAGTAAAACCAACACTGTCTGCAAGCAGACCGCCTATAAGCGGTCCGAAAAGACCTCCAGAGACCGTTCCCATCTGAAGAGTACCGAGAACTTTTCCCGCTTCTTCCTTTGCTGTCTGTGCAGAGATAAGAGCCATTGATGTCGGGATAAACCCTGTTACTACTCCCATAAAAGCCCGGAGCAGTAAAAGCTCCCATACATTATTTACAAAACTCATTAATAATATCGACATTGCAATACCGTATCCGGTCAGCATTAATATCTTTTTTCTTCCGAAATTATCCCCGAACCTCCCCCAGAGAGGTGCTGCGAAAAAGGCTACTAAAAAAGTTATGCCGAAAATGAAACCGGACCATCTCTGAACGTAGGCATCGGAGAAATCTCCGAAAGTTTCTATATACACCGAAAGAAATGGGAGCACCATTGTCGCACTCGCAGCGACAAAAAAGTTAGCGATCCACATTACTGTGAGATTTCTATTTTTAAACATTTTTAATCTTCCTTTATGATCTATCGTATTAATGTTTCGCATTACGTAATATATCAACAGAAAAAAACGGCCTGTTCAGCCGTTTTCGTTAAAATGTATTACGTGGTAAGAAATTTTTCCAATTCGTCCGCCCTTTTTTTCATTTGTTCATAACCGTGATGATAAAGCCGTTCCAGTCTGGTTCTGTTTCTATCCGTTCTTGATACGTCGTAAAGCTCCAGAGGTCTGATAACAAAAGCCTTTCCTTTTCGTTCCATCTCATGAATATAATCCAGTGTCTGATTATAAATTAAATAGCGGTTTTCAATAATATTTATGAGTCCCGGAAATTCCCGATACTTTCTGCGGAAGTACCACATGCCTCTTTTGGCAGGCGCTTTTCGGTAACCCATTTTTTGAGTAAGTACAATCACATGTTTCTCATTACCATCTTTTACCGACCGGATGACCGGCACTGGATCACTAAGTCCTCCATCCATTAAAATTCTTCCGTCATAGTTAATCGGCGGAGCAACAAATGGAAGAGATGAAGATGCCCGGAGAATTTTATTGAGACCTTCCCGCATCTCATCTTTTTCATAGTAAATCGTTCCCCCGCTCATACAGTCGGTCACCCCTACGTAAAACTCCTGGTTGGAGCTGAAAAAATTAGTATAATCAAAAGGGTTTTCAGTATTGGGAATTTGATCAAAAATCAAATCCATGTTAAACAATTCTCCGTGACGAAGCAGCCTTTTATAGGAGATATAATCCGGATGATCTGCATACCCTACAGTCACTGCACGGTTTCTTCCTTTCTGCCTTGAAATATAAGAAGCAGCATTACAGGCTCCAGCAGATACTCCTATAACGTAAGGAAATTCCATTTGGGATTCCAGCAGATATTCAAGAGCTCCGCTTGTAAAAACTCCCCGCATTCCACCACCTTCAAGCACCAGACCCGTCTGCTTCATATTTACACCCCTTCTTCTCCTTATTTATTATAGTTTACAAAAGACACCGTCAGTACACCAGATTGAGACAGGGAAGCTGTATTTTTCGTCAATTTCAAAAAAACATTTTCGATTTCGATTAACCAAACGCAAGGTTAAAAAGTTTCTTCAGGGGTATTTTGGCGGCTTAATGAAAATTGCTGTTACAGACACCCATTATGCACCACTACTTTTATTCCTCATCGAAATAATACATCAGGGCGAGTGCTCCCGGTCCTGTGTGAGTGCTTATAATAGGAGTAGTATCCACGATCGGGAAATCCGCTTCCTTATCCAGTAACGAGGAGAGCTCTTCCTTCAGCTGGCCGGCGAGGTCCTCTGCTTTGACCTGGGCAATACCTGCTCCCATTATTCTTTTTCCGTTTGTTTCTTCAGCGAATTTTTTCGTGAGGGTCTGAATCATCTGGGAATGTGTTCTTACCTTGGTTACAGGCGTATAAACACCATCCTCCAGTGAAGCGATCGGTTTAATTTTCAGCAGGGAACCTATCATGGCACGTCCCCTTCCAATTCTTCCACCTTTTAATAAATACTCAAGCGTATCAACCATAATGTAAAGAGAAGTCCTCTTCCTTACTTCGTTAAGCCGGTTTGTAATATCCTCCACCGAAAAGCCTTCTCCGGCCATTTTGGCTGCTGTTTTCACTTGAAAACCAAGGGCCAAGGATATGAACTGCGAATCCACTACTGTTACGGAAGAAGTGGAAAGCCCGGCAGCTGTAACCGCGCTCTGGTATGTACCACTCATTCCCGAACTCATATGAATGGACAGAACTTCACTTCCATCTTTGCCAAGTTCATTATAAACCTGTTCAAACACTCCTGTCGGAGGCTGGGAGCTTTTAGGTATCTGCTCAGCCTTTTCCAAAAGGTTCACGTATTCTCTGCTGGTAATTTCGACTCCATCCTCGTAGGATACCCCATCCACCGTAACCGTCAAGGGTACTACGATAATCCCGAGCGTTCTCAATTCCTGATCGGGCACGTCTACTGTGGAATCTGTTACAATTTTTATTGGTTTGTTCATATTACCCCTCCGGATCTCCCTGCTGTATTCTCTTTTTAAGAATACTATAACAGACAGATTTTGTTAAGGCTTACGGTTTTCAACACTGGCTGCTCTTTATTGGCCTGCCGGTACTTTTAATACAGGGATTTTTTTATCTCCATAAACAGAAGCCTTGGGCACCTTAATTTCTTACAAACGTTTTTCGATGTATAACTTTTATAGTGGAAATTCTGCAAATTACTTTTTCGTAACTGCTCTCTTCTATGGTAGAATAAAAAATGCTGTATAGACGAGCAATTGTAAAGGAGGAAGCGGTTTGACCAAACAGTTTGATGCCCCTTTTATAGCAGTGGAAGGCCCTATTGGTGCCGGTAAGACGTCTTTAGCTCTTAAGCTGAGCGAGCACTACCGCTTTCATCTGCTGGAGGAGATTGTCGACGAAAACCCTTTTCTCAGCAAGTTTTATGAGGATATTGACGAATGGAGCTTCCAGACAGAGATGTTTTTTCTCTGTAACAGGTTTAAACAGCTCGAAGATCTTTATGAAAACCAGCTTAGTAAAGGCTATTCTGTCGTAAGTGACTATCATATATTTAAAAATCATTTATTTGCGAAACAGACTCTGAGAGATGAACACCTTGCAAAGTACGAACGAATTTATAATATTCTTACGGGAGATCTTCCCCGTCCCAACGTCATTTTGTATATTAATGCCAGTCTTGATACATTGTTAAACAGAATCAGCCGAAGAGGCAGGGAAATGGAAAAATCAATCGATCCTTCCTATCTTCAGCAGCTGTCGGGGGATTACGAGCAGTTTATGCGGGATCACCAGCACGTCTATCCGGAAATTCCAGTCATCACTCTCGACGGGGACCGCCTGGACTTTGTAGCAAACCCTCACGACTTCAGCCGTATAGTAGATCAGCTGGATGAGGCAATAACAAAAAAAAGATCCCTTTTATAAACATATTCCATCGCTTCTATGTAAACATTACAGAGCTTTAAAAAGCGGTTGGTACAACGAGAATTGGAGTGGAAAAAATGAGTACTATCAATCACGGACTAGCACCGAATTCCCTGATTACCCTTGCAGGCACAGTAGGTGTCGGCAAGTCCACGCTTACAAATACACTGGCAGATACATTAGGATTCCGGGCTGCCTATGAAAAAGTAGACGGCAATCCTTACCTGGAAGATTATTATGAAGATTTTAAAACATGGTCTTTTCACCTGCAGATGTATTTTTTAGCTGAACGCTTCAAACAGCAGAAGCGCATGCATGAAGAAGGACTCGGCTACGTGCAGGACCGGAGTATATACGAGGATGTCGGTATTTTCGCGCAGCTGCAATATGATCAGGGAAATATGTCCGAAAGGGATTTTAATACGTATCATTCTTTATTTGAAGCGATGGTCATGAACCCATATTTCCCTAAACCGGACGTCCTTATTTATATAAACGGCTCTCTCGAAAGCATTATGAAGCGTATCAATTCCAGAGGCCGACAGATGGAAATCGATACTCCATATACTTTCTGGGAAGATTTGTATGATCGCTATCAGACGTGGATTAATAACTTTCAGGAATGTCCTGTACTTCATCTTGATATTGACCACTATGACTGCAGTGACCCGGCTTCGATGAAAGAAATTGTGAAGGCACTTGAAACCCTGCAGCGCCAGTCGTCCAAAGAACACGTCAAACTGTAGAAGTCAGCTTTTTGAAATGGACATAAAAGAGTGCTGGCCCGGGGGTCTCCCCGGGCCAGCACTCTTTTTACTAATTATAATGTGCCTTTAAAACGGCGATCTGCTAATCTGAAGATTCACGGAGCCGTCTCATTCTTTTTTTATAAACTATTCTGGATAAACTGATACTCGCTTCATACAGAAAAATCAGCGGAACAATTACCAGAACGTCTGATAAAAAGTCCGGTGGTGATACGAGTACACTTACGATAACTATCGCAAAGTAGGCGTATTTTCGGTTTTTATGCATCCCGTGAGGCGTAATAACCCCAATGCTCGTTAAAAACATAACAACCAGCGGCATCTCAAACAAAATACTGAATGGCACGGTCATTCTGAGAACAAACTGAAAATAGCGGTCGGCGGTAAACATTGTTTCGAATGTTCCTGCACCGAGGTTAAGCAGAAAATCAAGTACGATCGGAATAACGATAAAGTATCCGAATGCCAGTCCTCCGGCAAAAAGAACGAACGACGCAGGGATATACATTAAGGACGCCTTCTGCTCCTCCGGTGTCAGTCCGGGTTTCACAAAAAGCCAGATCTGCAGGACTATCACCGGTACAGCCAGTGCCAGTGAGACGACAGCCGCTATCGAAAAGTAAATAAGAATAATATCCAGCGGTCCCAGTACAGCTAAAGGCATCTCCAGATCTTTAGTGAGCCAGTCGTATATGTCCTGTACAAAAATAAATGCTGTAATAAAGGCTGCTATAAATGTTGCAAGAATAATTATAATTCTTTTTCGAAGTTCGTCGAGATGATCAACGATTTCCATATTTTCCTGATTCATGCCTTTTCACCCTAAAATAAAAATTTCCCGTTTTTTGCAAAAGAGAAGCCTGCTCAAGCTTTCACTCGAGCAAGCTTCCAGGAGACCTACTGCTGCTTTTTATTATCTGATTCATCGTCCGATGTTAAATCTTTTGTGGAATTACGGAACTCTCTGAGTGTCTGACCCATTGCACGGCCGATTTCCGGAAGTTTTTTCGGACCGAAAATAACGAGAGCAATAACGAGGATCAGGATCAGCCCCGGGATACCAATACCGCTGCCTAACATAATAACCCTCCTTGGATCCCTTAAGGATCTTCAAATTACATTATTCATACTGCTCAATACATCATATCATATTTAAGCACCGGCAACCAACGTCGAAATGTCCTTACTTTCGGCTTTAAATGAGAACAATTTATGAATTTTTTTCAAGATGGAAATGAAACTTTACTTCTCCTCTTTCCGGACGGTAGGAACGTTCAATAAATGTCACCTGATGGTTTTTGCTTACAAGGATCACGGTGCTGCACCTCGTACCGTATTCGGTCATGTTAATATACGGCGGAGAAAGTGATTTTTCAAGTTCAAGTCCTACCCCGGTATCCGGAAGCTCTGTTTCCGGAAACGGATCGTTCCTGGAGAGCGCCTTGAATAGATGTTCTATCAACTCTTCTTTATTCATGCCGGGTGCGGCTGTCAGTTCTTTTTTCAGGAAAGCTGTTTTAGGCCATTCTTTTCCGAGAACTGCGTTGGATAAAGCAAAGATTCCTTTTTCAATTGTCTCAGATTTCCCGTTTCCATTTGTTTCGTAATGAAGTTTATCGACCGTACCATACAACAGATTAAAACCTGCGAAAGACCGCTTTTTATTCATATACGCTTCCAGATCTCCACCGGTAAGCCAGGCAGGTACCAGTACCCCCCGCGAATAGGGAAAAGAGTTATGTTCTTTCGGGTTCCTTATATTAGTAACTGCTCCGATTTTTCCTTCCCTGGATATACCGATCCAGGTGCCGCCCTGCTTTATGTCTTTTCCGGCAACAAATCCCTCTTCCCACCAATGGGCCTGTTCGGCAGGCCGGGCAATAAACTCGTCCCGATTAGCTGCTATAATTAAAGGATAGTCAGGATGCTCCTTCATAACTGCTCCTATAATGCACATCGTACCATCTCCTTTATTGAAAAAACCTTTAATGGCCTGCTGAGTTCTTTTTGTTTACGATACTGACCAGAATATACACTGCAAATATAAGTAGAAACACTGTAATCCCCGGAAAAAAAGACGGTGGGAAAAAGAAATAAACAGTACTTCCCAGAATGGTTATTAATCCAGCTCTTACATTCAGCTTCTCTTTTACACCCTTCAGTTTATTTTTGTGGACAAAGATATATTCTCCTGAGATAACGGCAGACAAAGGAATAATAAACATTCCAAGGACAGAAATAAATTCCTCGGCTCTGTCCACTACCTGCGGAAGTGCACTGAGCAGAACTGCCGCCCCTCCAAATAATAAAGCTGAGCGCAGGCGGCCTGCTGCCGGTATGCTGTTTAATAGACTGTATCCACCGGTATAGGCATTATTTACATTTATAATGAGCATGCTTCCTAAAGCTGCCATAATTATCACGAGAAAAAGTATTTGATTTTCCGTACGCT
The DNA here is from genome assembly GCF_003044065.1 of Alkalicoccus saliphilus. Lineage (GTDB taxonomy): Bacteria > Bacillota > Bacilli > Bacillales > Salisediminibacteriaceae > Alkalicoccus > Alkalicoccus saliphilus. The sequence goes on along the minus strand of NZ_PZJJ01000002.1, from coordinate 203,823 downwards.
CCGCTGCGGAAAGAAAAGCATTCCACTCCCCACCTGAGGCTGCTGCCCATGCTCCTAGTACAGCCGTAAATATAAATCCAATAGTATTGCCTGCAAAAAGACCAGCGGTTCCGTGCACTGGACTTTTAGCGTACCGCGTCAGATCAGACGATGTACTGACGCCGGAAATATATTGAACGAAAACAAGACTTCCATAAAAAATCATTGTGCTGACTCCTCCGCCCCCCGATGCAGCGTCAGGAAGACCATCCCCTAAAAATGTCAATATCATTGCTGCAGCTCCGAGGATCAGAACAGGAGTAAACCAGACAGCAAAGGTTCTCATGGCCTGAAAACCGATCATTGCTGTGAAAACCATAATGGAAGCCAGAAGTACGGTCAGAGCGGTGAACGGCACGGACACCCCTGCGTCGCCTAATAACGAGTGTATTAAATAAGCTCCACCGACAGCCTGAACGCTGAACCAGTAGAGAGAAGTCAACGTCCTTACCGGTGATGAAAACAGCATCGATCCGCTGCTTCCAAGAAGAGAGCGGACGGCAAATTGTGCAGGTATGCCCTCACGTGAGCCCGGAAGCGACATAACAGATACGAGTATGTAAGCTGGAACTGCTCCAGCAAGTGTAACCAGAACTGCCTCATAAAAAGTCAGACCGCCTTCCAATACTGCAAGAGCTGGAAGCAGCATGTTTCCTGCATTAACATTAATCGCAGCCTGCATCCGTATGTAATCCCATACGGACGCCGTTTTCATACTGTCAGGAACAGGCTTCAAGCCGATTGTTTCAAATTTTTCGCTGTATCCCAACTGCCTCCTCCTTCCAGACGCCCTGTTTATATTATGAATTATAGCACAGCTCCTGCACAGAACTCATAATAGCGGTTACGCGGTCATAATTGTCACTCTTTACTATTGAAGGTATAATTAACTCAGAAACTTTTTGGATGTCACAGGCCAGCAGGTGACAAATTAAAATGGGGAGGGTTATTTATGACGGAAGAAAACAAACAGCAGGAGCAGGCTGCTGAAAAAGAAGAGGCGGAACAGTACCTCGATAAAATTAACGACAAACGTAATATTGAAGAAATTCTCGAATCCATTGGCGGTCTCGGTACTAAAGAGCAGGAAAAAGCCGGAGAATCCCTTGAGGCTTTAAGACGGCCGGTAAGCGATATGATGAATGAACCACATCATAATCTGCCGGATCAGCTTTCCAAATTAAAAGAAGTCGTTGCCGAGCTCGAACCTAACTATCTTCAGCAGGGAAAATTCAAGCAGTTTTTGTCTAAAATCGCCCGCAAAAGTCCTATCGAAAAATATGCAAGAAAGTATCAGACGGTAGAAAGCGAAGTTGATACGATCGTAGAAGCTCTCCTTCACGGGAAAGATAAACTGCAGGAAGATACAGTCATGCTTCATCAGCTGAAAGACGTAGCAAGAGAAAGAATTGCCGGGCTGAATGAACAAATAGAAGTCGGAAACCAGCTGAACACTATGCTGGAACAAGAAATGGAAAAGCCGGAATGGCAGGAGGACCCCACGCCGATTAAAAAAGGCCAGCAGAAAGTTCTCTCCCGCATTAAAAACATGCAGCAGGCTGTTCTTGTTCTGCAGCAGTCTCTTGGCTCTGTCGATATCATAGTAGAAAATAATGACAAACTGGAAGAGGCAATTTTTAATTCTATTACCATGACAAAAAACATCATTACCGTCACAGCTTCAATCCAGCTGTCTCTAAGCAACCAGCGCCAGGTTATAGACGCTGTGCAGAACGTTAATAAATCGACGGAGCAGATGCTTTTGAGCAACGCGGAAATGCTGAAATCAAACACTGAAGAAACGTTAAAAACTCTAGAGGAACCGGCAGTGGCTATCGAAACATTCCGGAAAGCGTACGAAGATGTTTATGCTGCTATAGAATTAACAGAGCAGTCCAATGAACGCATTATCAACTCCAGCAAAAAATTTATCTCCGAAATGGATGAACTCAATAAACAGATGGAGAAGAAACTGCTTGAATAGGAGGAAATGAGGTGACAGCAATGAACTGGCGGGACAGATTAATCGAACAGAACTGGCTGCAGCCTTTTCTGCCAAATTATATGCGGCCTTTGAATGAGCCTGCTATGACGAACGAGCATACAAAAGAATTTGTATTCGAAGCAGAAGAATTCATTTCTGATCTCGCCGCTCTTGTAGAGCTTCCGAGAATGAATAAAACGTTCAAGCGGAGTATACAGGGCTTCACTTACAAAATAAAAATAAAGCCTAAAAAAATTCAGGTGGAGATGATTGATACTCAGAAGTCATCTGCCTCCTTGAAAAAAAGGGTGTTTATTACGATATACCGCCAGCACATTAAAGAGATCAGCGGGCAGGGAAAAATAATGGATGCTACTATTTATTATCAAAAAGAAGGACGTACTCATGTAAGGAGCATTCGAAGGCATCCTGTGTTTCAGCCGCTTTTTTATCATATCCATCGTCTGGATATGTCTATCAGCGGGCAGCAGCTTCCGGACCAGATACAGCCGTCTTCCATGGCCGAGCAGACGCCCCATATTCCAGCGGAACAGGAAGCGGAAGCACTCCTGGAGGCGCTGAAAGATGTGAAAAAACGTTTTTCTGAAGTGCGGGAAGCCTCAGACCTTCTTCAGCAGATGATCCCACCTATGGAAAAAACTGCTGAAGAATATGCTCTGCTGGATGTCGAAGAAAAGCACGACCTTAAGCGTATGGTTCTTCACGATATCCCGAACCTGCTCCAGACTTATGTTTCCCTGTCTTCAGAGCAGAAAAAAGACTCACGGGACAGGATGCTCCAATCCCTCGATAATATGTACTCCATTATAAAAAAGCAGGCAGAAGATCTTCAGGCTACCCGTATGGAACGCATGAACCACCTGCTGCAGCTGAATGAGCTGCGCTACAGTCCGGATTATCAAAATAACCAAATGAAAACTTCAACGATGATGAAAAAACATCAGAAACAAATAGACGAGCAGTAGAATTCCGGCTGTTCTGATGACCAATCCCTTTTTGAAGGAAAATACTCAAGCTTTTCACTCTTTCCCGGCAGAGGCGCAGATAAGATTTTACACTGCATCCGAAAGCGGTCTCTGCGGATGCTTTCGGATTCAGAAAAAAGAGCAGCAGAATGTATGACCCCTGCTCTTCTCCTTTCCAGCATTATAAAGAAGTGATAAGATATGTTTAGCTGCGGGCTGCTGAAGCCTGAATAAGTAATAAATGAGGGATCGAGATGGATCGAAGAACCGCCCGGCGCTGGATAGACCAGCATGTACGCATTGAAGAAGAACAATCCGGTGCCTATGCAGGGGTACTGGAAGAAGTAATTACGCATGACCGAAAACCATGGGAAGGCGTAATAAGAATTAAAGGTGTACTCCGTGCACCGCAATACAATCATACGAAAGAAACCCCCGGTTCGCTGCTGTATGAAAAAGACGAACTCGTGACTACATCCGGCAGAAAGATATCCCCATTAACAAATCATTTTACTCTCTCCTACAAAGAATCCTATGGTGAGGCTGTAAAGCAGCTTTGGGATATTGAAAGTGAGCAGGTGGAAGCAGGCGAGAGAATGCTCTCTGTTCTTCAGCAGGAGCTTCGTACATGGCAGATGGAGCACCTGCTTCAAGAGTCTTCTTACGCCTACTATGCATTTTATTCGGAAAACAACGACGATTACCTGTACGATGAGAGAAAAAAAGATACTCTTTCTTTAGAAGGCTGCCCGTTTGAATTTGAAATTCAGACGGAAAGAGGCTGGGTGCCTGCCTACTACAAGAAAAAAGGCACGTTCGAAGAACCGGAAGGGAAGCTTTTAAAGGTGCGCGATGGAGATTCTCTCCGCCTTGATAAAGAACAGTTCGACCCTTATAAGATGCTGATAAATGAAATCAGTGATCCGGCTCTGCAGGCACTGGAAAGAGGATTAAAAAAATTCGGGCTTGGACACGAAAACTGTGTACACTGCCATAATTCTCTTCTTATGCACCTTCTTGCTTCGTTCTCGAAGCAAGAGTTTAAAGGAGTAAACTTTATTACTTTTTCTAATGGCAGCAACCAGGTAATTGTACAGCATCATTATGAAAGAGCCATTCAAAAACATCATAATAAGGCGTTCGACAGATTTGAATTCACGGCTGATAACGGCAGACGGATGATCACAGCTTATTCTGCCCAGGCTTCTCCTGACAACAAGTAATCGGGCAGTGTTGCAGCAGGCGACTACGAGGCGAGATGGGACGAGCAGATGATCCGTTTGGGAGGAAGAAATCAGCTGAAGCCGGTCCGCCTGGAAAGCGTCCTGCGGAAGCGAAAGCAGGGAAATGTGTATGGATGTATAAAAAATATTTTATAAACAGCCTGAAAAAAAGGAGCCGGTTAAATCCGGCTCCTTTCTTCACTTTCTATATCATGAGGGGGAACTGATTCCTCTGTTTCATAGGAATACCACTCCATAAAAGTCTCTTTCTGCTCTGTGGAAATATGTTTTAATGAAAACACCTTTCCGATGACCGTAGTCAGGACTGAAACAGTGATTGTATACAAATCATCAAGCCTCTGCAGAGGATTCTGTGACATCTCCATATCCTGAATTCTTCTTTTAGGAAGCATAACTTCCGATTTGGAAAACTGCCGGGAACGAAGGCACAAATAATCCCACTCACTGCATATTCCTGCGGTTTTATACTGAACATATCCGAGTAGACCTCCTGCTATTGGCAGCAGAAAAGCAAGCCATCCATAGGGCACAAAGTACGCAGCTGCACCGGCACCGATAAGCGCCGGAACAATTAGTTTAATCATATACCGTCTCATACTTTCTTTTGGAAGCCCCTCATACTGAGGTTCAAACGCATATTCCGGTATAATTTCCCCCAGAAGTTCTTTTACTTCACTGCGCCTGCAGAGAGGAAGCAGAATCGTGGATAAATCTTCATCTTTTGTTCCTCCCCCCGCACTTTCCACATACACAGCGCAGTAGCCCAGCGGCTGTCTAAGAAGGTTTTGAACGACTCTGACTGCATTGATCCGGTTTTCGTTTAAAGTAAGCTGGCGCTGCTCCAGAACACCTCTTGAAATATGAATCTCCTCACCCTTTTTATTAATGGTGAACATTCCATACTTCAGGACAGTGGATGCGATCGTAAACAGCCATGCGGAAACGAGTACCGTCACAATAAACATCCCAATGTATACAATACTGGACTGGATCACCCATCCTACTGCAATATTAATCAGCCAGTCCGGAAGAAACTGCGGCAGTTGTGATACAACAGCGGCCATAAATGTTGCAGCTATTCCTACACCACTTGAAGTTACAGCTGCAATTACAAGCCTTTTTATGCCAAGTTCCCATTTGTAAACAGGCTCTTCCTTTTTTTTCTCTGGGAAAGGAGTCAGACTATGAGCCATTCCTTCACTGATTTCTCCTAAATATGCTTCCGAAAAGTTTACTTCCCTGCCGTTCCCGCGATTTAAGAGCTCCGCTTTAATCTGCTCGGCTTTATGTCTTTTTAAAGCAACCAGACGGAATTCAGGCTCACTTCCCCCTCCCGCCGTTTCGATTTTTAACTCTACCAGACCAAAAATTCTCTGAACGACTTTAGCATTTATGTCGATACTCTGAACCCGGTCCCTCCGGATAAATCGGTTTTGGCGGAAGATCAGTCCCTGTTTCACTTCCAATTCATCGGATTTTAAATAATACTTAAATCTCCACCAGCTGATGAATCCATTAACAAGGGAGCCGATAAGAATCAGCGCAAAGAAAGCAATAAAAAACAATGAAGAAATACCATCGGCCTGCTGGCCGAAAATAAATACGACAATTACTGTAATTATCATCTGTTTTAAACTGCCGAGAAAAGATATAAACATTGCGGCGGGGTGCTGCCGCTGCCAGTTATTCATCCGGATCCGCTTCTCTTGCCAGCTGAGCTATCTGATCGCGGAGCTCGCCTGCTGCTTCCATTTCCAGACCCGGTATTTCGTGCACCGTGGCAGCAGTGGATATTGTTACACTCGCCAGCTTATAATGTCTTAAAATTGGTCCCTGCCTTGTATCAACGTGCTGCACCCTGATCATCGGAATAATAACACGCTCTACAATAAAAACACCCCTCATTAATTCCACTTCATTTTCATAAACCTTATAGCGCCACCGTTTCCATTTCAACGGCTGCAGTATGAAAATACTTAAAACCGCAGTTAAAAGAAAAAAGCCGACCAGTGTATAAAATATCCACATAGGAAGCTCCCAGACCTGTGCAGCTCCCCAATATCCGGCAGGGATAAGAAATAAAAAGATCGATTCAAACCCCGCAGTTATTTTCCACACTCTCCTTGTTTTCGGAGCAAGGTAACGATCAGGTAACGGCCTCATTGAACAACTCCTCGCTTCCTACTCATCCTCTTCGTTTACATATATAATAGTTACACCCTGTTCCTCAAGGTACTGAAGTACCTCCCGGTTCAGATCCTCTTCCCGCAGAAGACCGAGAGAAGGTGCAAGCTCCAGCTCCTCCAGCTTCCCATTCTCCGCATCTTCTATAAGTTCAATAACTTCCTCCATATTTCTTTGTTCAAGCCGGCTCATTAAATCTGCTCTGCTCAATTGAAATGCCTCCTTGTTTATTTTTCTTTATCAAAAGCTTCTGACATCTGCTTCCATACAGAACCTTTCGCTTCTTCTCCCTTTTCGATACGTGCGAGGGCTAGCTTTGCCTGAAGTGCTACTTCGAACTCAGGATCTTTTTCAGCAGTGCGCAGTGCCGGAAGAGCCTGTTCATCTCCCACTTCATACAAAAACATCGCAGCTCTCCACCGGACTAATTTGCTCTTATCTTCAAGGGCTTTAATCATTGGTTCTATCCCTGCTTTACTTCCGAGATCAGAAAAGGTATCGGCAGCAGTTCTCCGAACCGTTACGGACTTGTCCTCCATCGCCTGATTCAAATAAGGTATTACTTGATCATCTTCCAGCATGCCTAAATAAACTACTGCAAGGCGGCGGATGGAAGATTTTTCATCATGCAGGGCTTTTTCCAGCACCGGAAGATCGACCAGCTGCGGATTCATCTGTTCGAGGCTTGAAAACCTGTTTCTCCAATCCGGATCATCCAGCATTTCCTCTGTTACTTTCAGCCATTCTCTTTCCGGCTTTGAATTTTTACCCGGTTCACGGGCCAGGGCAGCAAGCTGTTTCAGGCGCTCCTCTGAATAACTTGCTTCAAGTTCCTCCGAAACTTCGGAAGCTAATTCTTCAAGTGAACCATAACGGGGGCGATAGTCTTCCCATCTTCTTTCCATCACGACATTATCTTCAGGAAGAGTAGCATCACCGACGGCCTGAATAAATTTATCAGAAAGCGCCGCCCGTTTTTCTTCTTCCCCATCTGTAACTTTCACCTGCATAGGGATACCTTTAAACGTCTGAACCTGCACCTGAACTTCACCAAAGTGTTCATCAATGGATACTTCGTCCGCGGCTTCTGTCTCTTCTCCAAAAACTTTTCTTACTTCAGGAAGGATTACCTGCCAGTCCTGTTTCGGATGTCTGTCAACGGCTATAAAGTCAGCTACATGGTACACGCCTTTTATGCCTTCAATCTGAAAAAGTTCCTGAACAAATTCCGGGGCTCCCTCCAGTTTGTCTTTCGTATAATTATTAGCTTTTCCCTGGGGAAGTGATTCACTCAAAGTGAATTTCATAGTATTTGGACTTGGTGTAGGTTCTACAGAGGTAATTTTCATCGTAGCACTCCTTTCTCTCTTTCTTAACTTATCTTAAACCGGCTGCAAATTTGTGCCTGCCCTTACTTTAACAAAAATTATTATTAAAAGGCACCTCGTGACTTCACTAAGGAAATCTGTTTGTGCTTCAACTAAATTACTTTGAACTCATAGATTTATTTTCCCTCTGCCTATGTTTCTGGTAAAGTAATAACAAATCCGAAAATTATAGGAGGCTTTATAATGAAACTAGCAGTACTGGCTGATATTCACGGTAATGCCTCAGCCCTTGAAGCTGTTCTGGCCGATGCGGAAGCACAGGGGGCCACGGACTACCTCGTTTTGGGCGATTTATGCTATCGGGGACCGCAGCCGAAAAAATCACTTGAACTCATACGAAAACTGCATGCGAAAGTTATTAAAGGAAACGCGGACGCATGGGCGGTCCGGGGAGTCAGAGAAGGAGAAGTTCCGGACAGTGCCCTGCAGATGATGCAGACAGAACAGACATTTACTGCTTCCTGTCTGAGCGAGGAAGATATCCAATATCTTGATGCCCTGCCTTCCTCCCTCGAAATTCCACTTACGAACAAACGTCAAATGTTCGCATTCCATGCAACACCGGAAAGTATGTTTGACGTTGTATCTCAGGAAGCATCGAATCAGACCTTCGAAGCGTGGACAAATGAAAATCCGCGGGCAGAATTTTTAACTTACGGCCATATTCATGTAAGCCATTTCCGGCACATTGACGGCCGGAAAATATTTAATCCAGGGAGTATCGGCCTGCCGTTTGATGGAGATCCACGAGCTTCCTATGTGATGCTGAAGCGGGAAGATAATGAAATTAATCTGGATTTCCGCCGTGTCAGCTATGATGTTAATAAGGCAGTAAAAGACCTTGAAGAAAGTGGTTATCCACCCTCTGCCATACCGCTTTTGACCCACATTTACGTAAACGGATCCAGACCTCCCGCCCCATAACTGCCTGCCGCTGAAGAACTTGACTGCTTCAGCGGCATTTTTATTTGTTACATCATCACACGTGCTACTGCAGGCATCATGTCCTGAATGGAAGCTTTATCATGGAATTTAGCCTCTACCCCTCCGTTTTTATCTACCACTACTGTAGTTGGAAGGGTCATGCACTGGTAAGCATCGTACGTTTTTTGTCCGTTGTCCTGCAGGGAAAGAAAAGGGAAATTATTGTCGCGGTAGTGTTTCAGCCCTGCTCCCTTTTCAGACTCTCTCCCCGGGACGTGGATCATGACCATATTAAGACGATCGGAGTCCATAGCTTCGTAAAATACTTTTTTGGCCTCCAGGTCCCGGTTGCAGTCCGGACACCAGGAAACCCAGAAAGTGATAATCAACGGTTTTCCCTGGAATTCTTCCGAACTGTACTTTCTTTTTTCTTCTATATCATATAGTTCAAATGCCGGCATACTCATACTCTTTCACCTCTTGCAAAATTGTAGATTTTCAAAACATTTTCGAATGCGTACATTTTTTGTTCCAGTCTATTATTATCAATAAGTACAAGACACGGAACACTTTCGATTTTCCATTTTTCTGCTGTCTGCGGACTAAAATTAATATCCACCTTTAATAAAGGAGGGACTGAATCCATCTCAGACGCAATGTCCAGGTAGGTTTCAGCCAGGGCACACGTCCCGCACATAGGCGTGTGAAAATATACAAGGCTTCGTTCATGGTTTTCTACATGACTTTGTAAATTGTTCTGCAAATACTTCTACCTCCATTGTCTCAAAGCTGCACGTACCGGGCTGCCGTCGGCTTCAAAAAGATTCAGCGGCATTGCAGCAAGTTCGTACGTACCTTCTTTTATACCTTCAAGATTCAGCCCCTCTAATATTAACATATTCTTGGTACGGCACATATGATGAGCCGGAAGCTCTTCACTCGTGGCGGGATCTACCGACGGCGTATCCACTCCTATAACACGTACGCCCCTGTCGGCGAGCGCTTTTACAGCCGAGGCTGTAAAAGGAGGATAAGTGGAAAAGGCGGTGCCTTTTTCTTTGAGTCGAAAAAGAATTATCTCAGTCCGGCCCGATATTTTTTCTTTAATACATTCTTCCGCAACTGCTTCCAGCCCGGTCAGATCAAAAACTTCCGCTTTTCCACATACTTCATTAATGTCCAATTCATTAATTTTCTTTCCGTAAATATCATAATGGTAGGGAGCGTCAAGATGCGTCCCGGTATGTGTGTTCATTTTGAAGACACCTGTATTTACTGTGCTTCCTTTATTCATGTCCAGCTCTTTTGAATACTGGAATTCACTGTCTCCTGGAAAAACTTCCATGCCTTCATGAAGACTTCTTGATATGTCGATCCACATGATACTCTCCTCTCCGGCTCTGTTTTGACCCGATCTTTAGTAAATTCCTATTAAAACCTTAGTTTATTGTTAATCATGGAAAGAACCATTACTTTCAGTCTGTCTCGTAATAGATATGCTGCGGGCGAAGTGTCTTCTATTCTATTAACACGAAACTTTAACAGAGCCAAAAAAAGCGCCCCGTAAACGAGGCACCATGTCTTACTATCTTTTTTCCGGGTGGCCTTCCCCGTGCTGCACTTCATTCCAGTTAAAAAGGGCCCGGGCCACTATTTCAAAATCATCTGACAGCTCGTAACCCGCATTAAACTCCGCTTTTTCATTTTCATCCAGACGCATGTAAGTATTTTTAAGTTCCTGACTCGCCTGGGTCAGTTCTTCTAATTTTTTTCTCGCTGATTTTAGTTCCATAACGAAACCCTCCTTCTACGTTTCATTTCCCAGGAGCAGCCTTTTTTAATCATCTTTTTTCTTCACAACTTCAGCTCCAAGCGTTTGTTCAAAGTGTCTGAGCGCCCAGTCGTGCCCCTCTGGATCAAAACTTTCTACCGCATCTGCGTGCACGGTCACATTAAATCCTTTATTATAAGCGTCCACTGCCGTATGAAGCACACAAATATCTGTGCACACTCCTGCGAGGTGAAGATCGTTAATATGCCGTTCGCGGAGCTTTAATTCAAGATCTGTTCCGACAAAGGCACTGTACCGGGTTTTATCCATCCATACATAAGGATAATCCTTCAAAGATTCGATATATTCTCCAAGCTCTCCGTAGAGTTTACGCCCTTTCGTACCTTTAATATTGTGAGGAGGAAACAGACGGTACTCCGGATGATACGTATCTCCTTCATCGTGCGCATCGACAGCAAAGACTGTATATTCTCCCGCTTCAATGAATGATCGGGACAGTTCAGTAATCCGCCCCTCTATCGACTGGCCTCTCTCTCCACAGGTGAGCTTTCCATCTTCGGCTACAAAATCGTTTGTGTAATCTATTACTAAAAGCGCTTTCATAGTAATGCACCCCTCTCTGTTCCACGGTTATCTTCCAACCTTCTGCATTAGAAACATGTAAGAGAGATATAAAATCCTCTCTTTCTGTTAACAAAATAAACTTTCAATTTTCTCTTGGTTTTTTTAGTAAGAACAAGCTGCCGAATAAATTAAGTATATCATAATTGGTCATCTTTCTTTTTTACATTATTTGTTTTTGTTTCTTTATAAGATATAATGAAAGCACCCTAATAATGAAGGAGGAAGTCAATGCAGATTAAATATAATATAATTCCTAAATCAAAAGTCCGATTTTGTCTTGATACATATTCAATCGAGAAAGCTCTTGAAGTTCTGGAAAGCAGTGGCTACAGATGTATCCCTGTTTTGTCAGATGATGAAAAGACATTTAAAGGAAATATATATGCCCAGCTGATTTATCAAGCTCTATGGCGCGGGAGTGCAGATATTAAAGAACCTGTCACTACACTTTTGCAAGACACTGACGTATTCATCCAGGAACGGGCTTCATTTTTCCGCATTTTTTCATCAATAAAAAAATACCCTTATCTCGCTGTTACAGACGAGCTCGGACACTTTACCGGAATTCTTACACATGCAAATGTAATGGGCATTCTGGAAGATTCATGGGGTATTAAAAAAGGGAATCATACGATGACTATTTCTACACAGGAATATCAGGGAGCTCTAAGTGCGATCATGGCTAAAATCAAAGATTATACTTCGATTTACAGCATGATGACGCTTGATAACGAAAGTACTTTTTTCCGCCGAGTTATCATTACTCTTCCTAAAGATATGCCTGAAGAAAAACTCTCACAGCTCATACGCCATCTGGAAGATGAAGGGTTCCGGGTTTCCGACGTAGAACAGATTTAACCTGCTCTCCCTGAACGTACAGCTTCTATGTGAGATTCTCCATAGTTAATCGACGGGACTTAAAGCATCTTCCGGGGACGTAAGCAGGAACCTGGAAAAATATGCATGTAAAAAAATGTGTTATCAACCTGAAAAACAGAAGTACTGGTCCAGTACTTCTGTTTTTGAAGAATATGCGGTTGCTGCTTTTCCACGTTCTAAACTTTATAATCAGGAATCCTCTCTTCCGATGGCATCTACTTTCCAGTCATCATTATCCTGCATCAAGTAAAAATATCTGGTTCTTGTTTCAGAAGAAATTTCTCCCCGTTCCTGAATCGAAAACTCTGCCTCGACTTTCATTCTTTCATCCCCATACTGATTTTCCTGAGGAGTTATCTCATTCACTGTCCCGATTTCTTCCATTTTCCTTGAAGAAACAAGCTGCTGATGGTGCCTTCTTTCTGTATGATATCCATGCGTATTAATAACAAAATACGGTTCCACCATGGAAAAATTCTGATATTCCAGGCTTTCTTCCCAGGCTGTAAAATAGTTTTCAATAAATTCTTTCTCCGCTTCAGCACTTTCTCTTTCGGCCTCTGCCCATTCCTCATCGTCTCCACAGCCTGCCAAAGCTGCTAAAATGAACAGGAATCCCATAAATCGCCCCACGTTACTTCTGCTCCTTTACGTTTTCTATAGAATGAGCTACCATCTTCAGCGTATACTCAATAGATTTGTACTGTTCATTAAAACGTTTCTTTTTGGTGTCTTTCTGGAAACAGCTGACCGAAACCATTTCGAAGTTTTCAGCAAGCTGATCAATCTGCTGGGCGTGAATATAATCCGGCTTTCTTTTTTCCAGATATTTCAGTACATGAGGTACCCACTCTTCCAGGCTTTCCCTTACTTCATCTGCAAAAGGTTTTACGTGATCGTAAAAATCCGCCTCTTCTTCTCCAAGCCGAAATCGCTGAAAATTCTCGTATGCTTTATCATTCATCGCCCTCAGGCTGTTTGTTTGTTTCAATAGCTGTTCTTCTTGAATAGACATTATTTCACCTCACGATGATTGTAACAGAATCACTTTCTTCTTGCTAATGAGAAATTCCTGTTATGTGATTACTCTCCGCTATGGTATGATAAAGTGATGATTTTTCGAGCAATGGAGGTATCACCATGGCTATCCGTTATCCTAACGGAAAAAAATTTGAAAAAAAGCGAATCCCGGAAAGAAAAAAGAACGACTACAATAAAGACAGCCGGTTCAGCAACCGGGGAATGAGTTTTGAAGAAGACATTCAGGCTTCCGGTGAATACTACCTCACCCACGGTCTGGCTGTTATCCATAAAAAACCTACTCCTCTGCAGATCGTCAACGTCCACTATCCGCAGCGAAGTGCAGCAGTTGTTACAGAGGCTTATTTTCAAAAACCGTCTACGACTGACTTCAATGGAGTTTACAAAGGCAGGTATATCGATTTTGAAGCGAAAGAAACCCGTAACAAAACAAGTTTTCCTCTTAAAAACTTTCATGCCCATCAAATCGACCATATGAAAGCCGTACTTAAGCAGCAGGGAGTGTCTTTTGTTCTGCTCCATTTTCGTCTGCATGAAGAAATTTATCTCGTCCCAGGAGCTTTTTTTGTGGAATGGTATGAAAACAAAGAGGAAAGCCGAAAATCTATTCCAAAAAAAGATATCGAATATCACGGTTTTCTCGTGAAGACCGGATACAGCCCCCGGATAGATTATTTATCAGCTGTAGACACATGGCTCGCTCGTGAAACCTATTAGGTAATTTTTGTTAAAGTTAGAAAGGAAGATGTATCATGGCAGACAATCTGTCACGGAAAGCTAGAAGATCTGAGAACAAATCTGAAAAGAATAATAAGACAGCAAAAAAGGCCGGTCTGTTTCAGAAAGATTGGCTTAAAAAGGCGATTCTCGTTTTAATGATTCTTCTTCTCATCGGTGTGATAGCAGGCGGTATCAGTGCTTTCGCTATTATACGGGGTGCTCCGGATCTCGACCACGAACAGCTCACGCTGGCACAGAACCCTGAAATTCTTGACATGGATGGTGAAGTCGTTACTACACTCGAAAGTTCTGAGAACAGAAGGTCAGCAGATATTGAAGAAGTTCCGGAAGTAATGAAAGATGCTGTACTATCAATTGAAGACGCCAGATTTTACGATCATTTTGGTATCGATCTGCGCAGGGTCGGCGGAGCTGTCGTCGCCAATTTCAGAAGCGGATTCGGCAGTGAAGGCGCAAGTACTATTACACAGCAGGTCGTTAAAAATCTGTATTTTGATTTTGACAAAACAATAACAAGAAAACTCCAGGAGCAGTACCTTGCAGTACAGCTGGAGCAGCATTATACAAAAGATCAGATTTTAGAAATGTACGTTAATGCGATTTACTTTTCAGATGGACGCTATGGAATTGTAGAAGCGGCCAACTATTACTTCAGTAAAGATCTTTCTGAACTGAATATTGAAGATGCCGCCCTTCTTGCCGGTATTCCGCAGCGGCCGACGGCCCATAACCCTTTTAATCATCCCGAAGCGGCCGAAAACCGCCGCAACACAGTTATCGACAGAATGGTTCACTATGATAAAATTTCCGAGCAGGAAGGTGAACAGGCAAAAAGCGTACCAATTGAAGAACAGCTGGAAAAAAGCGAGCGTGAAACAGGGCAGTATCAGTCCTATATAGATGAAGTGCTGAACGAAGTTGAAAATATCGACGGAATAGAATCCTCCGATATTTATACCGGTGGTATGACCATCCATACGAATCTCGATCAGGATCTTCAGGAACATGTAGAAACTGTCATGCAGTCGGATGAATATATTCAGTTTCCCGACGAATACATGCAGGCCGGAATTACTTTGATGAACACTAAGAACGGCCAGGTCCACGCGATCGGCGGCATGCGTGAAGAAGCCGAAGCTGCCAGAGGCTATAACTGGGCTACCAACCCGAGCCGGCAGGCAGGCTCTACAAGTAAACCTATATTCGCCTACGGTCCTGCCATTGACAACGAACAATGGTCCACCTATCACCAGCTTACAGACGAACCCCACCAGTATTCTGATGCAGATAACACCCCTGTAACTAACTTTAACAGTGACAGTTACCGTGGCGATGTTTCTATAAGAGAAGCTTTGAAAGATTCTCTTAATATTCCTGCAGTAAAAGCTCTTCAGGAAACCGGCCTCAATAATGCGGAGGAATTTGCGGAACGTCTGGGTATCGAAGTGGAAACGATGGTCGAGTCCTATGCCCTTGGTGCAAATGGTACTTCTTCATTTGAGATGGCTGGAGCTTATGGAGCTTTCGGTAACCAGGGTAACTTTAACGAGCCTCACACCGTCCGCCAGGTGGAATTTCCTGACGGACAGGTTATCGATATGAGTCCGGAAGAAACACGGGCTATGAACGACTACACAGCTTTTATGATTTCAGATATGCTGCGCGATGTTCTGACAGACGGGACAGCTTCCAGGCTGCAGCTCGGAGACTTTGATGCTGCCGGAAAAACCGGCTCAAGTAACTTTACACCGGAAGACCGGGATAGATACAATATCCCATCCGGTGGTCAGCCTGATGCCTGGTTTGTCGGATATTCTCCTGAACTGACGGCCTCTGTGTGGACCGGCTATCCTTCCCATGCAGATGGATACATTTCAAGGGACAACAATGAGCATCACATCTCCATGGATATTTTTGAAGCGGTAATGAATTACTCCCATGAAGGAATGGACACAGAGAATTTCCATCAGCCTGATTCTGTTGTTGAAGTAGCGATTGAGGAATCAACCGGCCTTCTTCCAAGCAGCGACACCCCTGAAAGTGAGATAATACGTGAATTTTTTGTACGGGGAACTGAACCGGAATCGGTTTCAGAAGAGTTTGAATCCGAAGATGCATCCGGCATTCAAAACCTGAGTGCCTCCTATAATGAAGAAAATAATTCTATCGACATCGAATGGAGCTTTCCTGAAGATGAACTTGAATCATTCAGTCTCCTTGTCGAAGCTTCTGTATCCGGTTCAGATTCCTTCACAACGGTCGATACGACAAAACAAATGAGCTCTTCTATCAGCGATCCTGATTCCGGAGAAACTTATACTATACGTGTCACTCCCGTAGATGAAGATAATGAATCCGCTGGTGATTCTTCCTCTGTGGAAGTAACTGTACCTGACGATACAGACGATGAAAACAATAATGAGAACGAAAATAATGAAGAAGAGAATGATCCTCAGAACAATGAGGAAAATGAAACACCAGAGAACGAAAGTAACATCGGAAACGAAAATGAAAATAATGAAGACAATGAAAATGAGGAAAACACAGAAGAAAATTCCGGTGAAAATAACAGTTCGGAAAACAATAACAACGGCTCCACCAGCAATGATAATGAAGAAAATACACCGGAAGAAGAAAATAGCGATGGAAACGAAGAAAATAATTCCAGCAACAACGAGTCTGATCAGGAAGAATCATCAGAGTCAAATAATTCGCAGGAGAATGATGAGTCTGCTCCAGAGGAGAACGTTAACACAGATAACGTCAATTCCTCAAATAACGTCGAATCTTCCACGAATGCAAACGACAGCAGTAATGGTGAAGAATTCAACAGTACGAATAATCCTGAGACTAACCAGAACAATGAAGAATAAAAAGAGCCGGTCCTTATGTGAAGGACCGGCTCTTAATATGTGGATTAAATCTTATTTTCTTAATAATTATTCTGTGATACATGGTTCTCCTGTAATCCCAGATGGAAAAAAAGAACCTCCTATACATAAAAGAGCATTTTTTTCAGGTTTATACAAGTCATTCTTACTCTCTCAGTACATGTCTTCTATGAGCGGCAAGCGAAAATGATATTTTAAAACGGGGAATTTTGTCTTCATACGATTTGAAAAATTGTTTCCGGAGCCGGCAGCAAATCGTCGCAGACTTGAATTACTTTTAATCAGACTGATAAATATCACAGTTAAAACAACTGCTAAGAAAATCAGGAAGAACGCCCTTTCAGCCATTCTATGACCCAGGCTGTACCAGGTACAAGAGCCTCCTCATCCGGTTTCAGACGGCTTGAATGAAGTCCGTGGGGGCTGTTCACCCCAAGCCAGAACATAAGACCGGGCACTTCTTCAAGAAAATATCCGAAATCTTCTCCTGTCATAGCCTTTTCACTTGGAACAAAAGATACAGTTTCACTTTTTTCCGCTTGTTTTCTAAACTCTTCTGCCAGTTTTTCATCGTTGTAGACTTGACAGTAGTTTGCTCCATAATCCACTTCAGCACGGCACTTAAACGATGCTTCGATCCCCCGGCACATACCTTCGATTCTTTCTTTAATTTCATTCATAGCTTCCATGGATAATGTTCTGATAGTTCCTTCCACTCTCGCTTTATCAGCTATAATATTCTGTTTGGTCCCGGCTTCCACTTTACCTATTGTCACAACTGCAGAATCAAGAGGAGATACATTCCTGGAAACGATAGATTGAAGCTGTGTAACAAAGTGGCTGGCTGCAACAACCATATCCTCCGTTGTATGCGGATAGGCTGCATGTCCGCCCTGACCGTGAAAGTCTATAAACAGCTCACTCGTATTAGCGAATAAAATTCCCGGCTTTGTCGCTACGGTTCCTACAGGTAGTTCCGGTGCTATATGAAGTGCATACATTTCATCCGGCCGCCATTTTTTAAAAGCTTCAGAAGCTATCATAGGCAGCGCCCCGCCCGGACCTTCTTCAGCAGGCTGAAAAAAGAAAACGATATTATCCTTCGGCTGGTTGGCTGCAAAATATTCCACAGCTGCTGTTCCAATTGTCATGTGGAAATCATGTCCGCACGCATGCATCATTCCTTCGTGCTTTGACAAAAAAGAATAGTCTGTTTCTTCCTTAATAGGCAGGCCGTCTATATCTGCACGCCAGCCTATCGTTTTTCGAGGATTCGTTCCTTCTATATAAACTACAAGGCCTGTCTTCCACTGCTCGATCGTTAAGTAGTCCTGAGGGCACGACTGCAGTACTTCGATCAGAAACTGCTGCGTTTTCACTTCTTGAAAACCTGCTTCCGGAATTTGATGAAGCGCCCGGCGACGGGTCGCCAGGCGCTCAATGTCCAACTTAATATTCATTTACTTCTTAAGCTTCCGCAGTTCAGCTTTAATTTCTGTTTTGCCCTTCGTCTGATCATCGATTTCTTTAATGACCCGGGCTGGAGTTCCTGCTGCAACCGTGTTGGCCGGCACATCCTCAGTCACGATTGCTCCTGCTGCAATAACTGCGCCTTTCCCTACTGTTACTCCTTCAAGTACCACAGCGTTCGCTCCGATAACTACTCCGTCTTCTATCGTAACAGGTTTGGCAGAAGGCGGTTCAATTACTCCGGCAAGAACCGCACCTGCTCCAATATGACAGTTCTTACCAACTGTAGCACGCCCACCGAGTACTGCATTCATATCGATCATTGTTCCCTCTCCTACAACAGAACCAATATTAATTGAAGCACCCATCATGATGACAGCTGAATCCCCTATCTCCACCTGCTCACGGATCAGAGCTCCCGGTTCAATACGCGCATGAATATTTTTCATATCGAGGAGTGGAATAGCTGAATTACGACGGTCATTTTCAACTACAAAGTCTTCGATCCGGTTTTCGTTTTGTTTCAGCGCTTCCTGAATATCCGCCCACTCACCGAAAAGCACTCCTGTATTTCCTTGAATAAAGGATTTTGTCTCTGTCCCGAAATCAATATTTTCAAGGTCACCTTTAATATGTACTTTTACCGGCGTGGACTTTTCCGCATCGGAAATGTACTGAATAATTTCATTTGCATCCATTTGTTTCATAATTAATCATCCTCCTATTTCTAGTGAAATACTATTCTATCATATTCATAACATCGTAAAAATGCAATGGATCTGTTTTTTATGCCTGACTTTAAATAATTTTTCACTTTCGATAAAAGACCTCACTATTATTATCTCAAACGGAACTTATATCAATACCGTCGACTTAAACGGAATATATTTTTTCATTACTTTCTCTCTGCAATTGTTTTCATGGTGGCTGCCTTGAGAATAGAAAAATAAACTTTCGCTGACGTTTCCATGGTGAGACTTTCCGAGCGGACCGGCTTCAGCTGATTCCATCCTTCTTCCGTCGGAGGCGATGCATCACTCTGGAGTCCCTCCATGTCCACTACAACATCCAGTAAAAAGAACATGACCTATCTACTTTCGGACTAAAAGGTACAAGATGGAAAACTAACGATAGAGAAGACTGTTTTCACCTATTATGGTGCAATGATTTTGCATGAATGTCTCTATTAAATCTCCTTGCTCGCCTGTGGCTTCCCTTCTGTCCAGAAGGATCTGTGCGCCTTCCGAAGGCGTCTCTGCCCGGGCATCAGAACACCCTTCTATATTAAAAACGAAGCGGAAACAGGCCTGTGGAAGCGAAGTGTTTCTCCAGCCGTCAGCGAACTTGAACATAGCTATAAGATAAAAAAACTGCCCATAGTGAAAGACTGGGCAGTAACAGCAAATTTGCTGGATAGAAAAAGCGTAAGCACCACTGTGAAAACGAATACGGAGATCAATCTGATTTTTTTGTTGATACGAGTTCTTTAGAGTTTTCTTCACTTTTTGACTGTTCGGGTAAATACAGCGAACGGGAAGGAAACGCAATTTCCACTTCTTCTTCGTCAAGTATTTCCAATATTTTTAAATTTACTTCTTCTTTGATTTTTAAATAAGGCACCCATCCCGTAGGCTTGGTGAAGAAATATAAAAATAAATCAAGGCTGCTTTCATTGAATGTGTTAAACCTGACAATGATCAGTTCATCATCTATATCTTCGTTTTCATACAAAAAGCTTTCTATTCGTTCTATACATTTTCTTACTTTTGATGCTGGTGTGGCATAAACAAGGTTCAAATTAAAAGTAACTTCCCGTTTTTCCATTTTAGTCATATTTTCTATTGGCTCATTTGCCAAAGTAGAATTAGGTACAGTTACAAGCGAATCTGCAAAAGTTCGAATTTTTGTACTTCGGAACGTAATGTCCTCTACGAAACCTTCCACGGAAGGGGTTTTAATCCAGTCTCCCATCTTAAATGGCTTTTCAGTAATAATGATTACACCACCGAAAAAATTTCCGATCGAATCCTGTGCAGCAAGCGCAAATGCAAGACCTCCCAGTCCGAGACCTGCCACAAAACCACTCACGTTATAATTCCATTCCGAAGCGATAATACTAAGCGCCATTACGATAATTGCAAAACGCAGGAGTTTGGACAGAAAAGGAAGCAGTATGTCATCAAACTCAATCTTAAGACGCTTTCCGAGCTGGTTGAACACCAGGGAATTGGAAGACGTTAAATTATACAGTCCCCATGCGGCATGGACGATAATCAATGTCCGGAATACTCTCGTAAAAAACTCCTGAAAATCATTATCAAAGGGAAAATAAACGATCGATGCGTATAAGCCCACAAATACAAAAAATGAGCGAAGCGGTTTTTCAAAAGCGAGCAGTACGTTTGTCAGTGTCTCTACATGAATCTTACGTGACAGCATAATTATTGACTTAAAAACATAATTAGTAAATAGTTTCCTGAACAACAGAAACAGTAGAAAGATCCCTACAGCGACTGCGAGCTGCTGCCAGCTGAACACTCTCTGCACTTCCTCTATAATATCCGGCATTTCTTCCATCATATAATATTACCCACCCTTACACTTACTTTTAAGCGACACACTTTGTGAACTCTAGAGATTTATTAAACAAGTACAGTTATATCTGAGCTGAACTTTATCATAATACCACGGGCAGTTATATTTTTGAATCAAGTTTTTCAAATGTTTTATGTAAGTTTTATTTTATCAACTATTAAAAAAACTATTGGATAAGCTTCAGTCTCAAATACAATATAATTTATAACTGCCGTAGATTTATTCAGCCCTGCATACTTCAGGCACTATTCTGAAAAACTGGATACATCACTTTTAAAATATATTACCTCTGCTGCTTAAGCTTGATAAAGTGGAAGCTTAAATGCTATACTTTTCCGGACCAGAACGTCTTTCTATTCCCCTGTAAAGAAGGTTGAACATTATGAGAAAACAGTTTGCCGTTATAGGACTCGGCAGGTTCGGATCAAGCATATGTAAAGAGCTGTATCACATGGGCCACGAAGTGTTTGCTATTGATACGGATGAAACGAAAATAACAGCTGTAAAAGATTTTTCTACGTATACTTTTGTCGGCAATGGGACAGATGAAGCTCTATTAGAAAAAGTCGGCATACGTAATTTTAATTATGTCATCGTTGCTATAGGCGACGATATTCAAGCCAGCATTCTGACAACTCTTCATGTAAAAGATCATAACGTACCGAACGTATGGGTAAAGGCCCAAAACAACTATCACCACAAGGTACTTGAAAAAATCGGTGCAGATCGTGTTTTCCATCCTGAAAAAGAAATGGGAAGCAGAATAGCAGCTTATCTCACGTCGGACACTGTACTTGATTATATCGATTTATCTGCTGATTACAGCATCATTGAAATGCTGGCCACAAAGAAAATATCCGGTAAAACGCTTATCGAACTCGACCCCCGCAAAAATTACGGATGTACTATTATTGCTATTAAGCAGCTGGACAAAGTCGACGTCACTCCAGATCCTGCTGCTCCTATACAAAAAGGAGACATTTTAATAATGATTGGAGATAAAAGAGATCTCCGCAGATTCCGCGAAGGAGAGCTTTGAATATCTTCGGCAAGGAAGAAAGCACCGGACAGCAGGCCGGTGCTTTCTTATGTTTTCAGCGCGTATTTTCCCAGTCTTTATTACTTTACATCATACTTTTACTTTTTTACCACTGCTATCGGTTCGTCCCACTGACAGGCATCGCTCTCATCGACAGCCTCAGGGTTGACGACTGCCCACTCTATTTCATATTCATTATTCTCCTGGTCAATTGCCGGTGCAGTATACGTATCTCCTCTGCTTCCTACACGAGGTTTATCAGTTGTCCGGTACTCTATACCCTCTACCCGTACGATTGTACTGTTTGACGCGTTCAATTCCTCAAAATTCATCCGTGTTACCTCCTATAAAAAGTATTATCTATTGTTTACCCATATAATTACAGCTTTAACCTGAAAACAAAGGTCTTTCTTTTCTGAAAATTTTAATACATATATTAGTTATTTCAGCCTTTCAAAAACAATCCTCTCAATACACTGTTTTATATTTCATTAAAATTAATAAAAAAATCAGAAAATAGTATTGACGTTGAAATTCTTCTGTTATACAATACATTTACACAATAAAAACTGTATTAAAACAGAAGAGGAGCTGGTTGAAAATGAAAAGAATGGAAAGAGAAAACATAGTTAATTTTTTGACAAGGGTTAGACAAACTTCTGCTGAGAAGCTGATGAATATGACAGATGAGGATCTTGATCATATGTATGCCCGTACTTACGATAGATATGAAATGTACGAAGAACTTATTTAAGCTTTTAATCTCTTCAGAGGCGCTGCGGCACATGCCGCAGCGCCTCCTTTAACGTCGGATAAAAGTTGTAAAAAAACTTTGCTGCGTTATACTTTCAATGAATGTTCTTAATAGTTCTGCTATATAACCACGATATTCAGCGTATTATTAAGCACATTCTTAATACATATCCCCTCATTTTTTATGGATAAGTTATAATAAAAAACTAACCGGCTCCTTCTTCACTCAGTCGGCCGGTCAAAGAAATATGCTTTTTATTTCTAACTGCTGTTTTTAAAGGGAGACGATTTTCAATGATAAAAGATTTCACTGCTCTGGCATTACAATTTTTACTTTTATGGGTGCTGTTTCAAATTGGCACATGGTTTTCTGAAACAACTGGACTTGCAGTGCCGGGAAATGTAATAGGATTGATTCTACTGTTAACACTGCTGATCACGCGTGTTATACCAATATCCTGGGTAGACCGTGGAGCTGGTTTATTCGTGAAACACCTGGGCTTTTTCTTTATTCCAATATGTGTCGGAGTTCTTGCTGTCGGCACACTGTCCCCTCAGTTAGCTTTTTCATTAACTGTTATTCTTCTTTTGAGTACATTAGCAGGTATAGCTGTAACTGGTAAAATTTTTCAGTCGATAGCTGGAAGAAAGGAATTAGAAAATGACCGTTCTTCTACTTAGTATAACTATTGCTGTTTATCTTGCTTCCCGCCGCTTGTATAAAAATGTCCGTGTAGCTGTACTTACTCCTGTATTCACCAGTACAGCTGCAATGATTGTTATTCTGCTCGTATTCGGAATCAGCCTGGACACCTATGAGCCAGTTATTGACCTCGTCACAGCAGTTCTTGGTCCGGCAACGGTGGCTCTCGCAGTACCGGTCTATAAACATCGGAAAATCATACTCCGGTACAGCCGTGCCTTCCTCTGGAGTCTTACAATAGGAAGTTTAACCGCGGCCCTTATCAGTCTTTCTGCCGCTAATTTAATTTACCTTTCCTCCCAGTTAATAACGTCCCTCACCGTCAAATCTGCTACCGTACCGATAGCTCTTGAACTTGCTGAGCTTCAAGGTGGGGATCTTACAATGACTGCTGTATTTGTAATGATCACCGGACTTATTGGGGCAGTCTTCGGCCCCGGCCTGCTGACTATAGCCGGCGTTAACAGCCCTGCTGCCAGAGGCATGGCCGTCGGAACTATTGCCCATGGGATAGGGACCGCCCACATTATAAATGAAGGAGAGCTACAGGGCGCTTCGGCGGCAGCCGCCATGGCCTGTGCCGGTATATTTCTTTCTTTAATAACCACGGTCCTCTAATTCATATGTTAGGAGGCCGTCTCAAAAGGGTCATAGAGACATTCCTGGATAGCATGGACCAAGGTTTTAAAACCCTGTCAGATAAGGATTTATCTGACAGGGTTTAGTGCGCGCGAAACCGTGCTCTCTCACTTATGGAATATCTCCTCGTTTTCTAATATCACACCGTACGCTGACAGCAGCCCGATGTAAAAATCGTTGATATCATTTGTGCTGATTTTCATATTAATGCTGAATTACTGTCTGTCCTTTAAATTCAGCGTGTATGTCCTGATTATCAGAATTCGTTTTCAAGATATCTGTTATAATAAATCGGCTTTTAGGAACAGCCGGCATCTCATTTAAATCATAGCTGAGGTCCTGTTCAGGAACATGATAAGAAAGTTTAGTCGTTAAATACTGGAACACAGCCCGCATTACTATAACGGTAAGCCATTCACCTGCACAGCGGTGGCCCGTATGGTGGTCTCCTCCACCCATTGGAATAAATGAAAATGGGCTTTCTTTCCATTTATGAAATCTTTCTGGAATAAATTGATCCGGTTTCTCCCAGGTGTCAGGATGTCTGTTCGTACCGAAAAAGTCGAGAACTACAAGCCTGTTTTTCTTGAATTTATATCCCTGCCAAGTAAATGAACTCTTTACTTTAGCTACCATCCCCGGCGTAAATGGATAAAAGCGCCTGACCTCCTGTGTGAACATCTGACTGTAATTGTTTTTATCTTCCCGCAGTTTCTCTCCAGTTTCAGGATATTGGTGCACAGCCAGAGCACCAAAAGTAATAAAGTAGGCTGCTGCAAGCAGCGGACGAAATGCATTACTCAGCTCCACTGCCGCTGTATTGAGTTTCAACCTTTTACCATCATCGTCGTGATGATGAGCAACAATATAAGAAGGAGTGTAAGCTTCTGCAGAGATGTTCCCTTTTCTAATATTTTTAATATGTTCCTCCAGCCATTTTTCGTGGCTTTCCCGGGCCTTTTTTCCGTCCTTAAAGCCGGAAGGTTTCCCGCTGATGGAAGCAATCATTGCTGACATTTCCCATGTACGCTGTTTTACTTCTTCTTCTCTGAGAGGTATTCCTGCCCATCGGGAGGCCGCCCTGGAAAGGACTTCTTCAATATCGTAATGGAGAACTACTTTAGCTTTCGTTTCCCATTCGTCTGCTTTTTTATCCAGTTCCTCTATGACTATTCTGCGCATATCCTCAATACGTTCAGGGGTCATCATTGAAAGAAACATACGCTTTCGCTGCTTATGGTGCTCCCCATCCTGCTCGTGAACAGCTCCTTCTCCGAAAAGTGCCATCTTTAAAGGTTTTGGCATTGCACCCGCCCTTTTGAATTTCTCGTTATCATAAAAAATTTCAGCAGCTTCCTCCCCAGCCATACAAACTGCCTTCTGACCTATCAATCTCGTTTCAAAAATATCTGATTGCAGCTGTTCTCTCCGGTGTGGGATGAATTCAAATCCTTCTTTAATTAATTTTCTTGTTTTGTCGAACCCTTTGGTTTTAGGTATAGGGTGTTTTACTTTCATTATGTGACCACTCCTTCACGATTTTTATGCACTTTATTTATCATTATTTACTTTATCGAGCGGGGTCGAAGCCGGTCCCTCAACAACTTCCCCATCGATAGAAAAACGGGAACCGTGACATGGGCAGTCCCACGTCCGCTCAGCATTATTCCACTCCACACCACATTTCATATGGGTGCAGGTCGGATCCACAAGATGAAGTTCTCCATTACTATCCCGGTAAGCCCCTGCTTTTTTACCATTGATGTTAACAATTGCTCCTTCATCAATCGAGAGGTTGTCGATTTCAGCTTCTTTTCCTCTTACGTTGGAAGCGACAAACTGCTTTCCGTCATCCATAATTTCTTTTGCAAGATTTTTAATATCTTCTCCTTGAAGGTGAGACCTCCTTGGATCAAACAGTTCCGCATAGCTGTTGGAGCGGCCTGCAATGTAATCAGTAATAAGCCGGGCGGCTGCCATTCCGTTCGACATCCCCCACTTTTTGAACCCTGAAGCCGTCAGAATATTTCCCCTTCCCGTAATAGCAGGGCCAATAAGCGGTACATTGTCAGGTGCTTTCAAGTCCTGGGAAGACCACCGATAAAGTATTTTATCTATACCGAAATGCTTGTCTGTAAAATCTGCAAGATTTTGATAATGAGCCAGTGTATTGGAACTTTTTCCTGTCTTATGTCCCTCTCCGCCGATTAAAGCTATTTTTTCACCGTTTATTTCTGTATGACGGAGGGAAAACGCAGGATTGTCTATTCCAAGAAACATCCCCTCCGGTACTTCTTTATTTGTTTTAACAGCAATGGTATATGAACGCTCGGGATGCAGCCTTGAAAAATAAAATCCACGGATGTCATCGAATGGGAAATGAGTGGCCATTACAGCGTGTTCGCAGGTTACAGTGCAATCATTTCGCAGTTTAACTTGTACAGGCTCTCCCCCGGAGATATTTACAGCCGTACTGTTCTCAAAGATCAATCCCCCAAGACGTTCGATTTCATTTATTACAGGTTTTAAAAACTTCACCGGATGAAAATGAAAGGCATTCTTCATCGTAAGTGAGGCTTTTGTCTGAAAAGGAAGTTCGGAATCTGATGTAAATTCGCTGCCAATTTTTAATTTATCGTATGCTTTTTTTTCTTTCTCCAATTGTTTTTTTCCTTCTTCTGTACCTGCATGAAGAACAGCATTCTGCGCTTTGTGCTCACAATCTATATTGAGATCGTGAATAAGTTCTTTGATTTCAGCCATTGCTTCGACCTGAGCCTTGTAATATAAACCCGCAGCTTCCTCTCCACGATTATTAATCAGCTGATCATACATTACATCATGCTGAGGCGTAACTTTTGCTGTAGTAAAACCAGTCGTGCCATCCAGAAGAGATGAACCTTCAATTAAAACTGTTTTCTTCCCTTCCAGACATAAGTAATAAGTGGTTAAAATACCGGCAATACCCCCTCCGACGACAGCTGTATCCACCTCAATATCCTCTTCCAGGGGTCTGAAACGTTTTTCAGTATCTGCTTCTCTCCAATAAGATGAAGAATAGGAAGGCAGGGACTTATTATGTTTTTCAGGCATTTATTTTCCTCCTCTTTTATTATTTGCACTTTGCCCTTTAACTCCTCTGCCTACGCGGTTAAAGGTTTGCTGTATTATATTTGAGGATATAAAATATTTACTATCCTAGTTTTATAAAAGCCTTCATTTTTTTATAAACAAATGTTCAAGCCTTATATAAATTTATTTGTCCCGAATTTCGACCTGTGCTGCTTAGATCCGTATTGATAGTGACGACTGCTGCTTTAGAGAAATCTGTCAACACAGCCGTTATTACTGTGATAGTGAAAGTTTCTCCGAGGATCCGGCTTCTGCTGCAAACGTTTGTAATTTAAATTATCAACTTATTCAGTCTGTAAATGTGTTACTGAATTTATCAATCTTTTCCCTTAAGCTTTCGGCAGTAATTCAATATCTCTTCATAATGTTCCATCTTTTCAGCATCGAAGTTTTCATTTTTGTAAATGAGCTTTCCTTCTTTACTTATCATAAAACACGATCTGTAGGCTACCATATCTTTGTCATTCAGCACTTCGTAATCTTTTACTGCTTTTCTTCTCCAGTCTGACAGAAGCGGGTACGGTAGAGTACCAAGTGTTGTTTCAAACACGTTCTGAGCAAATATATGGTCAACGCTGATTCCAAGTATTTCTGTATCAAATTTTTCAAGTCTACTGTAAACCTCTTTCCAAAAGGTTAGTTCCTTAATTCAGCCGGGAGTGAAAGCAATCGGAAAAAATACAATCAATACATTTTTCTTATTTTTGTAATCTGAAAGCTTTATGTTCTCTCTATTCGTAGAAGGCAGACTGAAGTCCGGAACGATATTACCAAGTTCAAGTCCCATATGTTTAAACTCCTTTTTGAAATTGTTATATGTGTCTTTTCCCAATAGGCCTGCTGTCAAACCTCAGGCATCATTGAAATTACAAAAAACTGGTCTCTTTTACAAGAGGCCAGGTAATTTTTAAAATGTTTTATTCTTTTTTAAATACGGGTACATGATTGAAAAAGCCCCAAAATATGTATAAAAACATTACTTATTACAAGGAGGAAAACTCATGAAATCAGTGCTTCCGGAAACAAGAAAAAGGGTGGAACAGAGCACAAGTGATAATGTTTCACAAAAAATCGAACAGGAATTAGAAAGAAACATTCATTATTATTCCGATAAAGGCTATAATACATTAACCAGAAGGTTGAATCAGCTCGATAAAGAATGGGATACTGAACGGGTACTCGAAGCAAACGCCTCATTTCTTGTTGTAGCAGGAAGTATTCTTGCTTTAACTGTTAATAAAAAATGGATTTTTCTTCCGGCCGTTATCGGCACTTTTCTTTTTCAGCATGCTGTGCAGGGATGGTGTCCACCTCTCCCATTAATTAGGCGTTTCGGTATCAGAACCCCGCAGGAGATTCAGAAAGAAAGGAACGCACTGAAAGAATTCCGTGGAGACTTTAAATAAAGATTCTATAAATAAAAAAAGCCCTGCCTTAAATTAAAGGCAGGGCTGGGTTAATATAGTATGGTGATCCGTACTGGATTTGAACCAGTGACCCCTTGCCTGTCAAGCAAGTGCTCTCCCGCTGAGCTAACGGATCGTCAAAATTTATGAGCCTTTTCCGGCGGCGACAATTAATATTTTATACCAGGCACCTGCACCCGGTCAACCTTTTTTTATTCATCGTACGTATACCTTACAACATAACGGTCGTTGCGCAGACGCCTGATTTCAACCAGCGGCCCTGTTTCATAGCCGTTCATCCAGTTATCTTCGATTTTTGCCTTTGTACAGCTGGCCTGAAATTTTGTAGAAAAAATTTGTTTCCAGTAGATCCATCGCGGCCTGGACATGTTTTGTCACCTCGTTATTGTATTTAAACCACTTTAAAAAGAATAGCACCCCCTCCATATTTTATCAAGTTTACAGAGATTTATTTTATACTTTACTTCCTACTATATAAACGTTTAACGGCTTAGTCTGTAAAGATATCAAGTACTTTTAGCATCAGAAATTATTAATAATGCCGGCGCTTAATACGCCGGCATTATTAATATTCTCCTATTGATGACCTTTCAGTTAAGCCATTCGTTCTTCATGGTCGCGATGTTCAATTTCTTTTTGATCCAGATGATCTTCCCGGTCCCGAAGCCGATGTGCAAGCCTGCTGGAGGCGTTAGCTGCGATACTGCAGATTAAATCATCAAGGAACGTATGCACGTGCCCGCCGGATTTGGAATCAAGCTCTTTAATTATACCTGTTTTTTCTTTATCCAAATACCCAAAGGTGGTCACAGCTATACTTCCATATCCGAAAACAGACCCGATGGCAATAGTTTCGTCGACTCCGAACAACCCTTCATCAGACTCAACGATGGACTGCAGTGGTTCCGAAAGCTGATTTTTTTCCGCCAGTTTATCCAGCTCAATACCTACGAGTACAGCGTGCTGGATTTCCCGTTTTTCCAGAACAGCATCTACACTTTCTACACAGTCGTCCATTGACAGCCCATTACTGAATCCGGACTGCATTTCATAAACGATATCGGCTATATCCTGAATCTTCACTCCTCTTTCATTCAGGAGGTCTCTTGCTGCTTTTTCTACTACGTGTGATCTGACAGGTTCTTTTTTGGCCATGATAATCACTCCTTGTATGTCAATAGTAACATATTTGGATAACGGTGGCTGACTTTGGATGAATCGACAATTTAAACAGCTTCGTGGAAGGTTCTTTTGTAATCGTTGTCGAAATATATTATGATAAAAACAATTCATATAGTTTTTTTAGGAGGTTGATTTTAGATGAAATACGGTATAGCAGTTTTTCCTTCCCGAAAGCTCCAGGATCTGGCTAATTCCTACCGAAAGCGTTATGATACAAAATATTCCATGATTCCGCCCCACCTCACCCTTAAAGATCCCTTTCCAGTGGAAGAAAGTGAACTGGAAGGTCTCGTGAGGGAAATTAGAAAAACGGCTAAAGAATGCCGGCCGTTTAAATTGGAAATTATTAAATACAGCAGCTTTTATCCAGTCACAAATACTCTTTACATGAAAGCAGCGGAAAATAAAGAGCTTATTGAACTTCAGGAAAGTTTGGATAAAGGACCTCTGGAGAGAAAGCGTGAGCATCCCTTCATACCTCATATTACGATAGGACAGGAAATGGATTATGACGAGCTGTCGGATGTCTTCGGACGACTGAAGCTGGAAACAATCCATCATGAAGAACTTATTGACCGTTTTTCCCTTCTTTATCAACTTGAAAACGGAGCCTGGACTGTTCATGAAACTTTCCTTTTGGGAGAAGACAACGAATGATTGATATACGGCGTGCAGTAACTGAAAATCAGCTGGCTGACGTCTACAGTGTGCGCAGAATAGTTTTTATAGAAGAACAGGGAGTTCCTGAATCGCTGGAAATAGATGATAAAGAAAAAGAATCGGTCCATTTTATTCTTTATAAGGATACGATGCCTGCAGGAGCTGCAAGGCTCAGGTTTGCGGGTGACAAAGGAAAAGCTGAAAGAGTATGCATCAAAAAGGACCACCGCGGCACTGGACTCGGCAGACTTTTAATGTCAGAACTTGAAGCGGAAGCCTCCCGGCTCGGTGCCAAAGCAGTTTTGTTGAATGCTCAGGTACATGCCCAGGCTTTTTATACAGAAGCCGGGTACCGGGTTACTTCAGAAGCTCCCTTTTTAGATGCCGGGATTGAACACGTAACAATGGAAAAAGATCTTTAAATGTACCGCAGTAGAGCAGTCACTTCGTATCCGGGACCACTATGACTTAATTGTCATAGTGGTTTTTTGACAGCGTGCCACTGTTCTGTTCAAGAGGCTGCTTAATATTTTTTATAACAAAATTACTTTCTTCCGAACCCTTTCCTATGAAGGAAATCTTTCATGTGTGCTCTTTTAATAGACGAAAGCATACCGCTCACCTGAGCAGTCCACCGGTCTTTTCTTTTTCCTTCAGTCCGTGATTCATAATAGGCTGCTGTTGTGTCATTGTAGTTTTCCAATTCTACGAAATGTTTTTCTTCAGAAGGATAGCTGTCTTCAAAGTAAACCCCCGCTTTCGGCAGACGTGGTTTAATAGATGGCTCCGCGTCTGGATATCCTACACACATCCCGAAAACCGGAAAAACATGTTCCGGAAGATTAAGAAGATCTGCAGTTGCCTGAATATCATTACGCAGACCTCCTATGTAACATATGCCAAGTCCCATCGATTCGGCTGCTACTGCACAATTTTGAGCGGCAAGAGAAGCATCAGTAATTCCTACCACCAGTTTCTCTGTAGATTCAATTGCTTCTGAAACATCTATACCTTCCAGCTCTCCGGCAGCCTGGTGACGGTGAAAATCTGCACAGAAAACAAAAAAGTGACCATTCTCAGCAACGTACTGCTGATTTCCTGCTATTTCAGCAAGCTTCTTCTTCTTTTCCGGGTCTTTCACTCCAATAATAGTATACGCCTGGACAAAGCTTGAAGTCGAAGCCATCTGTGCAGCTTCAACCAGCTGGGAAATTTGTTCGTCGTTCAGCGGCTGATCTTTAAATTTACGGATTGATCGATGATTAAGCAGCAATTCAATTGTCTCGTTCATGTTAAAGACACTCCTTCTTTTCTTCGTTATTACAACCTCAATTGTAGCATTTGTGTGAAAATGCTACGAGTTATCTTTCTTTTTACACTTATTGTTGTCATAATGAAATTAACAATATTAAAGGTGTGAAAAGTATGGAAGTTTTAAAGAAAACCATTATAATTATCCTGCTGGCAGCTTCCGGAGGCCTCGTTATTGCTTATACGATTCTTTCTGTTCTTTCCGTAGTTAATGCTGTATGATGACATATTTGAAATTCAATGTGCAGCATTTTTTAAAACTGCTGCGCTGTTTGCTTTTTGTCCCCGGCACAAAGCAGAAAGCTTCTTTAATACAACTACGCAGTTGTTCCCCACGGAAATTTCACGAAATCGTCCACCTTCGCTTATAATCTTAGCAAATACTGCAGCAGTCTAAACCCTTTGCCTATTAACGCAGAGGGTTTAGACATCGTTTATTACGTTTTTTCAGAAGCATGATTAGCTTCCTTCCTCATATTTCAGCTTTTTTTAAGATTTACATTTGAATATAAGCACAAAGCTGTATTTCATTAGTATTTATGCCCTGTTCTTAACTAACCTGCAGGCTTTTCCGGTGTATATGTGTGGACACCCCCTCCGTCTGCCAAAATAATCTTATCAGCCATTCCAACAAACAATCCTGTTTCGACTACCCCTACCAGACTTTTCAATTTTTCATGGAGCAGGTCAGGATAATATATACTGTCGTAAAAACAGTCCGCTATATAATTCCCGTTATCCGTCACAAAAAGGTCTTCGTTATTTTTTCTAAGCTCAGGTCTGCAGCCTGAGGAGGCAATTCGATGTAAAGTACTGGCTGCCTCAAATGGAACAATTTCCACAGGAACTGGAAACTTTCCAAGAACCTGAACCTGTTTTCTTTTCTCCGCAATAATAATTAATGTATTAGAAGAAGCAGCTATAATTTTTTCCCGTAAATGTGCTCCCCCACCTCCCTTTATTATGTTAAACGATTTGTCGATTTCATCTGCTCCGTCCAGAGTTACATCAAGCATCTCTCCCTGTTTTAACGTAAAAAGTGGAATTCCCTCTTTTTCTGCCCACTTTTGCGTCTCAACTGATGACGGCACAGCTTGAACCTCGAGTCCTTTCTGAACTTCCTCTCCGAGCTTTTTCACCGCCCAGAACACGGTGGAACCGGATCCCAGACCTACTTTCATACCATCTTTTATAAGCTCAACTGCTTTTTCGGCAGCCATTTTCTTATCGATATCAGATTGGTTATTAGAATTGTTGCATAACATAGGAAGCCCTCCTTGATATATAGAAAAACTATATTCGTATTGAGTTGAGTCCTCGCATAAATAATACGCCTGTAGTCTATATAATTCCCCGGGAACCATCTGACTGCTTATTTACTGTATGGTTGGCAAATATGTCCCGCTCTGTATTTACTTAAAGCAGCAGGCTGTTGTCACAGTTTTTAATCATTTCCCGAATGCAGAAATTCACAAACACTGTGTGTTAGTGTTGACACGATTTAAATCTTAGCTTTTATAAAGTGTTTTTAAAAGGCGTTGATTATCCCGTACGCCGGAAAAACAGCAGATACAAAGAAAAAATAATGCAGACTTCGGCTGTTACTTAAACTTGATGTAAACATATGTATTCTTAAACCATTAGTCTTTATCCATTCAAAGCTTTTCTATCGAAATTTCAACGGGTGGACCCGCTGAGATAAATGAACTGGAAAGCGTTATTACTTTCCTTGCATTAGCGTAAGAACCCATACTTTCAACAGATACATTCGTGCAAAATCATGGCACCAGGAGGAATGAAAAGATCTTTTTCCAGTAAGAGTACCTCCTATCCAAACAGGTAAAACAGAGCTCGTGCAGGCACTTTCTTTTTTACCGTAAGCTGTAGTGGACATACAGGAACTCCAGAGCGTGCAGAAGCTAAGCCAGCCGGCGTTTTTGAAAGGAATGGAAGCCGGTCGGTGTCCCCTTCTTTCAGCTGGGCGGAGCCATCCCCTTGGGATGAAATCAGCGAAGGCCGGTCCGCTCGGAACGCCTCTCCCCGGAAACGAAAGCGAACGTTCATTTTTTATTTCCAAGGCAGCCTTAATTTAAAGCTGTGTTAAAGTTCGCTGACGGCTGGAGAAACACTTCGCTTTCAACCGGCCTGCCGTGGAGGAGGTTTTCGGGCAGGCTGCGCCCTATCCTCCAATCTCCTTCTTCCACGGGCCGGTTTCCGCTTCGTTTTTATAAGTTTTTCATAAATGTAATAAGCCTCCCCGAATATTATAAAAGTATATCAAGATATATAAGTTATAGAACCCTCTTTATTCTCATCAAACATATATCACGGGTTGCAGCAAAATTATTACTAAAATCACTGAAGGGTGAAGAATTAAGTTGTGTCATCGTGAACTCTCCTCATAGATTATATAGGTGGAGAGTATTTATTCCTGTGTGTTTCCGCCGCTGAAATCGGTGAGACGGTACCTCCCTGCTCACCTTTACTGACTATCAATAATTTAATGCAAAACACTTGAAAGTCAAACTTAGTCAAATTATAATATAGTCAAAGATAGTCAAAGTCAAATTCATCATGTTTTCTATAAAATTTATTCAAGGAGGTTATTTCTAATGAAATGCCAGCATTGTCAAATACGGGAAGCAACCGTTAACGTACGTGTTCAGAACAATCAGTCCAGGCACGATATGAAACTTTGTCAAACCTGCTTCCAGGAGATTCAGAGCACTTACCGGACTCCAAGCGGCAGTTTTCAAAACGATTTATTCAAACAGTTTGGAAATGCCTCTCCCGAAGGACAGGTCTCTGCAGAATCTCCTTCTCATGATAAGTCTGGAAACGGCGGACTGCTGGATGATTTAGGAACCAATCTTTCCAATGCAGCAAAAGCCGGATTAATTGACCCGGTCATCGGACGGGACAACGAAGTAGAGCGGGTTATAGAAATTTTGAACCGTCGCAATAAAAACAATCCCGTTTTAATCGGGGAACCTGGTGTAGGCAAAACAGCTATTGCAGAAGGGCTCGCACTAAAAATCAGTGAAGGAAACGTGCCCTCCAAGCTTCTCAACAAGGAAGTGTACCTGCTCGATGTTGCTTCTCTTGTTGCAGACACGGGGATCCGCGGTCAGTTTGAAGAAAGAATGAAACAAATTATTTCTGAACTCCAGCAGCGTAAAAATGTACTATTGTTTATTGATGAAATTCACCAGATCGCCGGAGCAGGAAAAGCTGAAGGTTCAATGGATGCCGGTAACATTCTAAAGCCTGCCCTCGCACGGGGAGAGCTCCAGGTAATTGGAGCTACCACACTTAAAGAATACCGTAATATTGAAAAAGATGGAGCTCTCGAACGCCGGTTCCAGCCGGTTATGGTGAATGAACCGACAATCGAGGAAGCTGTTGAAATTCTGAAAGGCATTCAAAGCAAGTATGAAGATTATCACGAAGTAAAATTTACCGATGAAGCGGTAAGAGCCTGCGTTACTCTTTCCCACCGCTATATCCAGGACCGCTTCCTTCCAGATAAAGCTATCGATCTAATGGATGAAGCGGGTGCAAAAATGAACCTGAATACTGAAGGCGGTGGAACCAGCGCCATTGAGGAACGTCTGGCCTCTATCAGTAAAGAAAAAGAAACCGCACTTCAAGAGGAAAACTATGAAGCGGCAGCAAAACTGCGGGACGAAGAAGAGCTTCTTGAAAAAAAATTAACTGCGGCTCCAAAAAATAATGATGCTTTGGTTGAAGATATTAATATCCAGTCCATTATTGAAAAGAAAACCGGAATTCCTGTAGGAAAACTTCAGGAAAACGAAGTGTCCAAAATGAAACACCTTGCCGAAAATCTTTCAGGAAAAGTTATCGGTCAGGAAGAAGCTGTTCAGAAAGTTGCCAAAGCAGTCCGCAGATCACGTGCCGGACTGAAAGCAAGACACCGTCCAATTGGATCCTTCCTGTTTGTCGGCCCGACAGGAGTCGGCAAAACAGAGCTGTCTAAAACTCTTGCAGCAGAAATGTTTGGCTCCAAGGAAGCGATGCACAGGCTTGATATGAGTGAATATATGGAAAAACACGCCGTATCTAAACTTATTGGTTCACCTCCCGGATACGTCGGCCACGAAGAAGCGGGGCAGCTGACTGAAAAAGTTCGACGTAATCCGTACTCCATTATCCTGCTGGATGAAATTGAAAAAGCACACCCTGACGTGCAGCATATGTTTCTTCAAATTATGGAAGACGGACGTTTAACGGATAGTCAGGGCCGTACAGTGAGCTTCAAGGATACGGTCATTATTATGACCAGTAACGCCGGCACCGGTAATTCCGGTCAAGCTTCCATCGGCTTTGGAGTCAGTGATTCCGTTAAGGAAGAAAGCATTCTTGAAAATCTGTCCGCCCACTTCAAGCCGGAATTTCTGAATCGTTTCGACGCAATTATCGAATTTAACCGTCTCGAACAGGAGCACCTTGTGGAAATAGTAGAGCTTATGCTGAAAGAACTTGAGGAAACACTTCAGGAACAGCATATTAAAATAACAGTTTCCGATGAGGCGAAAGCAAAACTGGCAGAGCTTGGTTATCATAAAGAATTTGGAGCAAGGCCGCTGCGTCGTACCATTCAGGATCAACTGGAAGATCGGATCACTGAGCTGATCCTTGATGAGGAGGAGATTGATACTGTTGAAGTTGTTATTAAAAATGAAACAATCTCACTAAACCATTAATTTGTTCTGCTCAGAAACTGATTCAGCTGCCCGAAGCATTCCTTGCTTCAGGCAGCTTTTTCATTTTTATTCAAAGGGCTGTAAAACAAAAATGTCCATATGGAAAATTTTCGCCACCAGAATCCACGTACTTACTGAAATAGAGAGAAAAACCAGAACAATCGACAGCTGCAGCTGTTTAAATTTCTGCAAACCTCCCTTTTTATTCCAAGCGGATTCAGCATGTGATAAACTTACCAATATGAATGAACCGCTCTCCTCTGTACTTAAAGAAGAGGTCAATGGCATTTTTTTTAGCACGGGGCAAAGTGAGTTTTATTTTCCACAGCAAACAATAATAAACTTTACGATCATTACATAAAAAGGCTGTCCCGAAAATAAATATGGGTGTATGGGTCGGCTGCAGCAGATGCCATCCTCCTTACACAGCGTAAAAAGTTTGTTGGGTAACTGCTGATAGAGCTTCTTCCGAGCATATAAACTGCTTTATTATTTACAAACAAAATTATTATTCAGAATTAAATAGGAGGACGGTTCAATGAAAATTTTTATCCAGCTGGGCAGTGCAGTCACTCTTTTTCTACTTACAGCATGCGGTACGGCCGATATCAATAATGAAAATGAACAACCCGAATCCACTTCCGAGAACTTTGACGCTAATGCTGCCGAAGAAAATTCAGAATCCAGCCAGGAAAACAACGAAGAAAAATCGAATTCATCTTCCAACAAACAGACGGCATCTGAAAACAACACGGAAAATTCAGTTGAGTCTGTTTCCTCAGAAGATTTAAAAGAACTTGAGGTACATTATATCGATGCCGGGCAGGCCGATGCTTCTCTGCTGACTTTTGAGGATGACGATAACGAGTACAATATTCTTTTTGACTCAGGAAACTGGAACGATACGGATGTATTTGATTACTTATCGGCGAACGGGACCGATTCGATCGATATATTGATAGGAAGTCACCCCCATGCTGATCATATTGGGCAAATGGATATTATTCTTGAAAACTTGGAAGTGGGAGAAGTGTGGATGTCCGGGGATGAAACAGAGTCCGCTACGTTTGAGCGGGTACTTGATGCAGTAATGGCAAGCGACGCTTCTTACGAAGAACCCCGGGCCGGGGAATCTTATGAAGCAGGCCCGCTTGAAATTGAAATAGTAAACCCGGATGAGATTACTGGAGACGTACATGAAGGCTCCCTTTCTGCTAAATTCACCTATGGAAATACTTCTTTTTTATTTACTGGAGATGCAGAATCCCATACGGAAGAAGACATGATATCCAGAGGACACACCCTTGAATCTGACGTACTGAAACTCGGTCACCATGGCTCTGGTACTTCTACGTCGCCCAGCTTTCTTCAGGAAGTCGATCCGCGTTTTGCTATTGTATCTGCCGGTGAAAATAATCAATACGGCCACCCTCATGCTGAAGTTATTGAAAGAGTTGAAAACGCCGGGATAGATATATACTCTACGCATATCCACGGCACAATTATCGTTTCATCTGATGGAGAAACACTTGAAGTAACTTCCGATACTTCAGGTAGTATAGAACACCAGGAAGAAGCAGAGGAATCCGGTTCCGATGAAAATATGTCATCTGAACAAAGCGGAAATAACGAAACAGCCAGCCCGGAGGACTGCATTGACATCAACAGTGCTTCCATAGAGGAACTTCAGCAGATTCACGAGGTTGGTGCTGTACGTGCCGGGGATATTAAAGATATGCGTCCTTTCAACGATGTGGAAGATTTGGAGAGAGTAAATGGGATCGGCGAAGTGCGGCTTGAGGAGATCACATCCGAAGGTCTTGCCTGTGCAGAATAAAGGAGAGGTATAAATGGAAGCTCATAAAGGGTTTGTTGATCGTATAGAAGATGGGAAGTATGCAGTTGTACTGATAGAAAGCATAAACAAAGAATTTGTGATAGACAGTTCCGACCTCCCTGAAAATATTGAGGCTGGGTCCTGGGTCTATGTCACTTTTCAAGGAGAAAACATTCATTCGGTGGAATACGAGCAGGCTGAAACTGAGAAAGCGAAAGTCCGTGTTTCTAACAAGATGGAGCTTCTCCGTAAAAAGAAAAAAGGCAGCAGTTTCCGTAAAAGCTGACAGATATTTCACTGTTTAATTGTTTACAACCCTGCGGAGAAAGCTTTCATTACAATAGAGATCAGATAAAAAAGCCCTCAAGTTATCCAGACACTTGAGGGCAGCCATATTAAATATTTATTGAGAAGCTCATTCATAATTCATGCACTTTGAAGGATGAAACTTTACACCATCGTTTATTTTTAAGGCACCCTTTTCTACAAATATTATTTATACGCCTTATCATTGAAGGCTTCAATTAAGCTTTTCGTGATTAAGAAGACGTTGAACGTCTTCCCATCCGTAAGCAATGTTTTTGTAGTTATTACCACCTATTTCGACAGGTGCTTCATAAACCACTTCTCCCCCCATTTTCTCAAAAAAGGGCTGCTCTTTATTATTTTCTATTACCCAGAGTGCTGCTCTTTTGTGTCCCTGGGAAGCGAGATGTTCGGCGCAGGATTCCATTAGCTTGCGGCCGAGCCCCTGTCTTTGAAAGTCAGGATGTACATAAATGCCATAAAACTCTCCCGTGTAACGCATACGCAGTCTGGCGTCTCTCGTAGTTCCTGCCAGAGCAAAAGCAGCAATCTCGCCTTCCTCTTCCGCCACGTACGTCATCGTGCCTCCGCTTACAGCTTTAGGCAGACTCTTTTTCCATCTCTCTTCCCTGTTTTCATAAGTCCATGTTTCAAATACATGCGCAGGAAAAACGTCGTTGTACGTACTAATCCAATTGTCCACATGTACTTTTGCAATACCCGGGGCATCTTTTAAACCTGCTTCCCTGATCTGCATAAAAACCTCCTTCGACAGTAATGCCTCTATACAAGCTTTCCGTGTGAAATTCTTTTCTTCACCATTTTCAGACCCAGCGTGCTCCCGATTTGAAGCAGACGTTCCAGTTCTCCTTCAGTAACGATCGAAACGACCGTCCCGGTACGCCCGGCACGTGCCGTTCTGCCGGACCGGTGAATGTACTGATGCACGTCATTAGCCAGATCAAGCTGAATAACGTGAGTTAAATTCTGCAGATCCAGTCCTCTGGAGGCAACATCTGTAGCCAGAAGAACTGGTATCTCCTTCTTCCTGAACCTCTGCATCGAGGTTTCCCGCTGCTGCTTATTCGTTTCTCCTTGGAGGATCACTACGTTTTTACCTTTGTACTCGAGTCCTTCCCCGTATTTTTCGAGTTCCCGGCGGTCGTTGCAGAATGCTATCCCATAGAAATCTTCCATATCCACAAGCTTTTTTAAAAGAGTAGCCTTGTCACGACGCTCTCCTACGAGATATACATGCTCCATATTCTGGAGCATTGCTTCGTCGATTTCAATACGGATCATTTTCATTGCTTTTGTTTTTTCAAAAGCCTGTTTCTCCACTCTTGAAGGAATAGTTGCTGATACGATAAGCTTTTGACAGTTTCTCTGTACACTCGTAAGCAGCGTTTCCACTTCCTCAATATGCTCCTTTGCAAAAAGCTGGTCCGCCTCATCCAGGACAAGCGTGGACACTTCATGCATTTTTAATTTTTTAGAAGAAACGTGCTCCAGAAGTCTCCCCGGAGTTCCGACGATTACAGCCGGTTTCTTTTTTAATTTTTCCTGCTGTCTCTTAATATTGGCTCCGCCGATCAGGGCCGCGCTGGAATAGCCGCTCCCCTCCAGCCAGTGCTCCACTTCCTGGTGTACCTGCATGGCTAATTCCCGGGAAGATACGACAATAACTGTCTGTGCCTGTTTAATATCATTATCCAGTTTTTTTAATGCTGGAAGCAGATAAGCCAGTGTTTTTCCTGAACCTGTCGGCGCTTCCGCTGTAATGTTATACCCTTCCAATGCAGGGGGAAGCATTTTTTCCTGTATAGGAGTAAATTGTGAAAATCCGGAATTTTTCCAGTTGTTACGTAAAAAATCCGGGAGCCGTTCTATAATTGTATCCGTCATTAATAATATCTCCTTCGATTGTAATCATACAGCCTACATTGTAACCCAGGACTTTAAATGCCGCCAGGAAATTCTGTTTATGTAAACAGACTGTCCAGGGCCGGGGCCGTGAACAGTCTGTTTAAAAAAGAAAAGGTTTATTTCACGTCGTCCTTGTACTGCATATAAACTACCTGAGTGCTCAGAAAATCTTCCAGGCCGTGACGTCCGTCTGTTCCACCTATTCCGGATTTTCTGAAACCGGCGTGATACCCCTGCACTGCTTCAAAATTTTCTCTGTTAACGAATGTTTCCCCGTAGCGGAGACTGTTGGATATTTTCATTGCTTCGTGGTAATTTTCCGTGTAGAGAGAAGATGACAAACCATAATCTGAATCATTAGCCATACGGATGACTTCATCCACATTTTCAAATGTAACTATTGGAATAACCGGTCCAAAGATTTCTTCCTGAATAATCTTCATATTCTGTTCTGCCCCGCCAATCACGGTGGGCTCATAAAAATAACCTTTTTCCGTGTCAGCAGGCCGGCCGCCTGTGAGTACTTCGGCGCCTTCTTTCACTGCGTGTTTTACCATTTCATCTACTTCTTCAAGACGATCTCTGCTTACAAGAGGACCCATATCAAGTGTGTCATCCTGGAGCGGATCTCCATACGTTACAGCACTCATAGATTCCGTCAGCCGGTTATTAAATTCCGAAGCAATGTCTTTGTGTACATACACTCTCTCTGCATTCGTACAAGCCTGTCCGGCATTGACAATTCTGCTTTTTGTAATGTTCTCCACAGCCAAATCGATGTCAGCATTTTTTGTGACAATCGCCGGTGCTTTACCTCCGAGCTCAAGATTGACTTTCGTAATATTCTGCGCAGCAGCTTCCATTACTTTTACTCCAGCTGGAATGCTGCCTGTCATCGTGACCATAGCTACTTTTTCATGAGTTGCTAAGGCGTTACCAAGCGTTGAGCCTTTACCTGTTATAAAATTATAAACACCTTTTGGAAGAATGTTCATTTCATCTATCATTTCTGTGAAGAATGCAGCTGTATTCGGAGTCTGCTGGCTCGGTTTCAGAACGATCGTACACCCGGCTATTAATGAAGTGGCCACCTTTCTTGCCAGAATAAAGACCGGGAAATTCCATGGAACTATTCCAGCTACGACACCAATGGCCCGTTTATGAATAAAAATGTTTTCGTTCGGCCGGTCGCTTGGTACGATATTTCCTTCAATTCGTCGTGCCCATTCTGACATGTACTGAAAGTAGTCGATGGCAAGATCCACTTCCCCTTCAGCCATTTCTCTGCTTTTACCCT
Organism: Alkalicoccus saliphilus; assembly: GCF_003044065.1. Taxonomy (GTDB): domain Bacteria; phylum Bacillota; class Bacilli; order Bacillales; family Salisediminibacteriaceae; genus Alkalicoccus; species Alkalicoccus saliphilus. Next base: position 162,102 of record NZ_PZJJ01000002.1, on the reverse strand, counting down.
GCTCTTCAATCAACAGATGAACAAATTTTTCTCTGTTCTCGTTCATTTTGAGACCAATCTCACGGACTATTCGTCCACGCTCGTTGGATGGAGTGCTTTCCCAGCCCCACTGAGCTTCGTGTGCTGCTTGAACAGCTTTGTCTGCATCATGTTCATTTCCACTCAGAATTATGGAAATAATCTCCTCCGTTGCCGGATTGGTGACATTTATTGTCTCGTTTGAATTTGAGCTCGTATACTGCCCATTAATGTACAGTTGATGAGTGTTCATAATGTCCTCCTTTAGTAATTTCCGTATTCTCGTTACTAATTTAAAAAGGGTTACCCGATTTACATTCCCTTTACTTATGTATTACTAAACAAATCATTTATTCAGTACGCACTTTTTATCTTTATAAAAAAAATGTACCTATATCCATTAGCAGGGTAAGGAAGCGTATGTGTTAAAAAATCACCGAACTTCAATAAAGTAAAGACTCTCAAGCAAAATCACTGCAACCACATGGTATGAAAATAACGTTCTATAATCGTTGAATGACTATACTTAAAACTTCATATTCTCAATGGGTATAGAGGTATGACCTTGTATCATTACTGTAGGTGGGAAGAAATATGGGGCACTCCGGAGCGTCAAAAGACGATCCGAAGATTCAACCTGTGGGAGGGGAAGTCAGCGGAGGCCGGTCCGTAAGAAAGCACTGCTATGGAAACAAAGGGGAACGTACTCTTCTTTATGTTATTATTTTCATATCACTCTTATAAAACCTTTAAAGGCACAAAAAAAGTTCCCACTGTTCGTCTGGCTTTACAGAGAACAATAGGAACCTATACGTTAACAAATTTTGATGTTATCATCCAGAGCCGTCCTTTCCTTATTAATTGAATCTGAAAGCTAGTGAAGAGGCTTTTCTTTCTTTTTGGACTTTTCCTGTTCTTCTCTATCATCTTCCATCAAAATCAAATGAGCTGGACCACCTTCACTAATCATATTTTCAATAGCGAGCTCATAGTCTTTTCTATCTGTTTCCAAAACAACAGGAATACGTTTTTTCATCGTACTCACCTCCTCCTACTTTATTTATATATACCCTTTTTCATTGTTTATCAACCTTATGAAATGGATAATAAATGAATAATTGCAGTATTAAGTTTCAAACGCCTTCTCTTTGCTTATCTCGCTCCCATCCCACCGTCTACCCTGTACTGGGATCCGGTTATAAATTTAGAATCTTCTCCGGCCAAAAAAAGCATTACTCCAGCCACTTCCTTCATGCTGCCATATCTCCCTGCAGGAATACGGGAGATGATCTTTTCTTTTATTTTTTCCGGATCATCACTATTCAATTCTTTTTCAATATTTCTCATCATTTCAGAATCTATCGGTGACGGATGGATCGAATTTACACGCACTCCCTCTGATGAAGATTCCAGCGCAGCAGTTTTTGTCAAGCCTACTACTGCATGCTTTGAAGCAGAATACAAGGAGTTTCCACTACTTCCTGCCAGTCCCGATGTAGATGACGTATTTATAATGCTGCCACTTTTCTGGGTGATCATAACCGGCATAACGTATTTAAGCCCGAGGAAAACACCTTTCACGTTAATATCCATGAGAAAATAATAATCCTCTGCTGTCTGATTTACTAGTGGGGCCACTTTTCCCAGGACACCAGCATTATTTAAAAAAACGTCGATACGCCCCCATCTGTTCTTTACAACTTCTACATAATTCTTCACATCATTTTCATTAGTTACATCTGCTTTGATACTTATGATTTCCCCCAGAGAAGTCAATCTTTCTACCTCTTTCTCTAATTTCTCGGAGTTATTGTCCACCAGTGCAACTTTTGCCCCTTCTCTGATAAATAGTTCTGCAGCTGTCTTGCCAAGATTTCCCGCTCCTCCGGTTATTACAGCAATTGCCCCATCTAGTTTACCCATTTTTTTCACCTGCTATCCAAAAAAATTTTAATTGAATTTTTACGCAAAATTTCTTCTTAATCAAACGCTATGTTAAAGTTCGCTCTTGATACTTGGAGAAAAGAAATGTTTCTGCTTTACATGAACGCTGTGTTTTATTCCATAGAACTGATGCCAGGGCAGAGACGCCTGCGGAAGCGCGCAGAGCCTTCCGGACGAAAGGAAAGCCGCAGGCGATTTTCAAAACAACACGCGGAGGTTTAACAGATCCTAATTAAAAAATAATCCATATATTTTATATTTTTTTAGAGCTGTTAATTTCCCCTTTAATAACCTGCCACATTATTCTTTATAGCTGATAATTTTCAGATATCTTTTCCCTGTATCTTCGCAGACTGCTCTGCTTTTCAACCAGCGCTTATTTGATTTCCAAAAATTATTTTAATATTAATGGGTCGCATATTCAGATCAGTCTGCGGCTTTACTTATAAACATCGAGATAACAGGAAAGATCTCCTTAAAGAATCATTACTTTTGAATAGAACGAGTAATTCTTAATCCTTATCCGCTTTGAAATCATGAATTCCAGTATCCCCCTTCTTTACATAATTCCATATATTCTTCTTTTAAAATCCCCACGATAAGCCGATCATAGTATCTGTTGTTTCTAAATGCATGATCTCTTTTTCTTCCTTCTTCCTTCCATCCGCACTTTCCTACATAAAGTTTATAGGAGGAGGTATTGTGTTCTACGATATCTCCATCCAGACGGTGCAGCTGTAATTCTTCAAAGGCATATTTCATTGTAGTCATCACTGTATCCCGTCCATAACCATGCCCCTGCATATTCTTCTTGCCTATAATAATCCCATGATAGGCTGATCGGTTTTTAAGATCGATATTCGTAATAGTCGATATACCAATGAAGCCGTCTTCTTCAGTATCAATTGCAAACCGAAGATTCATATGATCAAATGCAAGTTTATCAAACCACAGATTCTGCTGCTCGGAAGAAATTGGATGTGACCATCCTCCGAGCAGATTACCTATTTCCGGATCGTTATGAAAACTTCTCAAATCTTCCATATCTTTTCTCTCTAAAGCTCTTAATCTGACCTTTTTACCGATAACATCCATTTTGATCCCTTCTTTCTTATAATTTTCTGGTTTCCGGTGAAGTTCAGAAATACGTTGCGCTTTTTAACTTTTACCGACGGCGAATATCTTACTAAGCTGATGAGATTAATTTAAGAAGGTTTTATAACTTTATATTTTCATTTTTCTATACCTTTTCTCTGACGGGAGCTCTATAGGAAGGGAAAAATGTTTCTTCTGCACTGCTGCCCGCCCTTTCTTCCATCTCTTTGTAAAGAGTTTCATCATATACTCTTTTACCTATATAAAAATTATAGTTGTTGTTGTCCGTGAAAGACGTTTTGTACATAAATAAATTGTCGTTCTCCTGGTAACCTCCCCCAAGATGAAGAAGATGACACCCTGCTTCTTTGGATACCTTTGTCATATAATCAAAAATTAAATTGTTCGGTCTCAAATATAAATACTCTTTTCGGGAAGCTCCCAGGTGGTAATGGGCCAGTTCATTGGAAGTAAACAGAACTACTGCTGAAATTACTTCTTCCCCGTCGTAAGCAAATAAAAGATGACTCTTCGATATTGGTGTATCAATCAGCTGTTTTTTGAGAGATTCTTTACCAAAGAAATAGTAAGAAGAGGCTTGTTTTCTTTCCATCGTTTCTTTATACAGATTATAAAACGATTCTATATTTTCTTCTGTTTTTTGTACTTCCCGGCATACCACGTTATTTTTCACTGCTTTTTTTATGTTTCTCTTATTCATCTTTGAATAATTTCTCCGGATATCCTCCAAGGAAGGTTTTAAATTAACTGCTGTAGTCTGTCGCACGTACTGGATCGGGCAGTATTCCGTCATATATTCAGCATTATTTAATAGTGGGTGCAGTCTGATCACTTCTGATATGATGTTGTTTTTCGTACAGTAATGACGCAGAGCTTCTTTGAACTCACTTAGTGTTTCTGGCTCTCCACGCAGCAGCGGTCCTCCGTATCCATAAGGAGAAGTAATGTCATATACTTCTTCTTTCTGGCCAAGCCGTATATTTCTGATTATTACAGGATAAATAATGATACCATTATCACATTTGAAAAAAATAAGCTTTGCTTTTCCTCCTTCTGCCTCCGCTGTCCAATTGCAATAAGCATGTGTATAGTACACGTCAGCCTGAGGAAATTGTGTAATAATCATATCCCAAAGCTTCTTATCTTCAACCACATGAAATACCTTTCTCTCGGAATGCGCCAGCATCGTATTCCTCCTTTTAACAAACTAAAAAATCACTAATTAACTATTTTCCAATCTGTTCCATTAACATAAAAAAGCAGCTTTATGAAATTTATTCATAAAGCTGCTTTTATTAGTTCAGGCAGTTTGCCTCGAATTTTGTATTGAATTTTAAAAGTTTGCTGATTAATAGAAGCAAACTACTGATTGAAACTGTACAATTCACTGTACGCTTTATAAACTCCGGTTAAGTTCCTTGCCTCGGTAACGTTCTCCTTAAGAATACATACAGCCAGGCGGACTCTAAGACCTGTCTAGTTTGTCTTCCGGCAGTTTTCTATTTGTTTTCACAGAATATCAAGTTCCATTTTGAATGCCCCTTGTATTGTTCTTTTTTTAGATTCTTCCGGTGTACGAACAACAGTCATTGTTATCCCGGCAGATGCCCGCTCCCGGATTTCTTCTGAATACACCACTACTATCTGCATGTCTACCACAGCTGTCACTTTTTATTTTCCCGATCCTCTTTATTCCTCCTCCTATTTAATAAGGCAGGCCACTTCTTGTCCGCCTTCTGATGTTTCCCCTACAATAATATATTTATATCGTTTACTCTCCAAGTGTTTGAGGATTATTGAAGGTTATACATGAAAGGTTATGTCAGTATTTGGAATGATTTTTGTTAAATAGATACCGAGGTATATTTATTGCTTTCTTTTCAAGGTAATCAAGTTAATTTCCGGAGGATTAAATAAGCGAAAATCCAGAAACGGTACAGCGTTACTTGATCCAAGACCTGTACTCACATACTGCTGCAGTGTCCGGTATTCCCAGTGCCAGCGTACCCGGCTTTGATTGGGAAAAAACTTGGAAGATCCCCTCTCCACTTTAGGAATAAAAACAGCCCCTACAAACGGAATACGGATCTGACCTCCATGATAATGACCTGCAATATGGAGGTCGACCAAAGAGAGATTCACTCCCTCCTCGAACAATTCATCAATATAAACATCGGTCAGCGGATAGTGGAAAAGACTGATAATTACATCACTGTTCTGAACAGCCTTATCCAGCTGATTAATCTCAAAGCCATCTCCTTTTAAGACCTCAGACTTGTTTTTCTGCTTAAAGTAACGTTGAAGCGCCTCGAATTCTATAACTACAAGTTTATCTTTCCCCTTTTCAATAATTTCGGCTCCGTTAAGCAATGGGACGCCCCGTTTTTCCAAGCCGTCTACAAGAACGTTCCGCCTGCTTTCTTTCTGCTTATCAGTGTTTCCTGTTACAAACCAGGCTTTATCGAGATTATCAATTCCTTCTATAAGATCGAAAGCCGGTTTATATCCGATGCTTCCTTCTTCTTTTAACATATCCCCTGTAAAAGCCACCGCATCATAGGATAAATTGTTGATTCTCTGAATCAGCCTTTTTTGATTTCTGCCGAATTGTTTCTCATGCAGATCCGCGACTTGAAGTATTGTGTAATTTTCAAAAGAAGCAGGAAGGTCTTCTATATATACTGTCTCTTCCTTGACAACAATTCTCTCATTGCTCTCATAATAGACTAAAATAAGAACGCACACTGCCAGAGCTGCTGCTGTTACCTGTGCTATATCTCCCTCCTCCCCTCCTGCAGCGGACCTTTTATGCTTTTACGTTATGAAGATGCTGTTCTGCCAAATGTTCCAGATAGTTCAACATTTCTTCTTTAAGATCGTCCCTGTTCAGGGCAAAATCCACAGTCGCTTTAACAAAGCCAAGCTTATCACCAACATCGTAACGAGTTCCCGAAAATTCGCAGGCCAGTACTACCTGTGATTTATTCAGCTCTCTGATAGCATCAGTCAACTGAATTTCATTCCCTGAGCCCGGTGGAAGTTTCTCAAGAATTTCAAATATTTCCGGCCGCAGGATGTACCGGCCCATGATAGCTTTATTAGATGGAGCTTCCTCTATGGAGGGCTTTTCTATAAGATCTTTCACGTGTATAACGCCATCTTCAATTTCAGTTGTGAGCGAGGAAATAATACCATACTTTGAAACATCCTTAACCGGAACAGGCTGCACTCCGACAACCGAAGAATTATATCGATCAAATACATTTATCAGTTGTTTCAGACATGGTGTGTCCCTGCTTTCTACTATATCGTCCCCCAGAAGAACAGCAAACGGCTCATCCCCGATAAAGTTCTTCGCTACACTGATAGCGTGTCCCAAGCCTTTTGGTTCTTTTTGGCGTATATAATGAATATTTGCCATATTGGAAATATCCTGAACTTCTTTTAATACAGCAAATTTTTCTTTCTGACGAAGAGTTTCTTCGAGTTCATAGGACTTATCAAAGTGGTCCTCTATTGCTCTCTTGCCGCGGCCGCTGATAATAATGATGTCTTCAATCCCTGACGCAATAGCTTCTTCGACGATATATTGAATAGTTGGTTTATCTACGATAGGAAGCATTTCTTTAGGCTGGGCTTTAGTTGCTGGAAGGAACCTGGTTCCGAGACCTGCTGCCGGAATGATTGCTTTTTTTACTTTCATAATCAAACCCCCTTATATAACATGAATTTTTTGTTCCAGTTGACCGCTTAGACCATAATATTCTTTGTACCAGCCAACAAATTTCCCCAGCCCTTCGTCTATAGTAGTTTTTGGTCTAAATCCAATATCTCTCTCCAGGTCAGAAATATCTGCATACGTATCCTGGACATCCCCCGGCTGCATAGGAAGATACTCTTTTTCCGCCGGCATACCAATATGTTTTTCAAGCGTATTAATAAAGTCCATCAGCTTTACCGGCTTGTTGTTACCGATGTTATATACTTTATATGGAGCATAGCTTGAACCAGGATCGGGATGCCGGCGGTCCCAGTTCGAATCAGCAGATGGGATGTGGTGAAGAAGATTAACAATGCCTGCAGTAATATCATCTATATAAGTAAAGTCTCTCATCATTTCACCATTGTTAAATACTTTAATCGGTTTCCCTTCAATTATTTTTTTTGTAAAGGAGTAATAAGCCATGTCCGGTCGGCCAAGGGGGCCGTAAACGGTAAAAAAGCGCAGTCCGGTGGCAGGCAGCCCATATAAATGACTATACGTGTGGGCCATCAGTTCATTTGCTTTTTTAGTCGCAGCGTACAGGCTCACTGGATGATTGACTTCGTCAGAAGTTGAAAAAGGCATCGTAACATTTGCACCGTAAACAGAACTTGAAGAAGCATAAATAAAGTGTTTGATTTCCGCTTTCCGGGAAGCTTCCAAAATATTCACAAAACCTGTTAAATTGGATTCCGCATACGCATGGGGATTTTCCAGACTGTAGCGTACTCCAGCCTGGGCTGCAAGGTTAATAACGATCTCCGGCTTCGACTTATGAAATACTTGTTTTACTGAGTTCCAGTCTGCAAGATCTCCTTTATAAAAAGAAAAACTGCGATATTCATTTAGAATACGCAGCCGTTCCTTCTTTAAATTCACTTCATAATAATCATTTAAATTATCAAATCCTGTAACTGCATACCCTTCTTCAAGCAGCTTTTTTGATAAATGCATTCCTATAAAGCCGGCAGCACCAGTGATTAAAATGTTCACAATAGATCCTCCTTCATCATTCAAGAAACTTATTATCGGTCGTCCTCACATTTGCTTCTATATGGAGAAACTTAAATAACCTTTTCAGTTTTCAAATGCTGTTTTTTTATATAAGCAAAATTAAAACACGCCTTTATCCGCTTAAAATATAAATGAGTGGAAGCGGCAGGAGATAATAAATTGCAATTATAATTTTTTACCGTTTCAATTCGATATCTGTATATAATAGAGTATTAACAGAGTTCTTTATTGAGAATAATCATTGCTGCTTATAGTAAAGGTTCCTTTTAAGAAGTTGATTTTTTCATGTTGGAAAGCCTGTTCTTCGAGGTTTCTCTCTTGTTTTTTATGTTTCCAATTTCTTCTGTATAGGCAGTGATTATTTTGCAGCGGTCAAATTCTCTTTCTACTTTTTTTCTTCCAAATCTCCCTAATTTTTGTTTTTCTTCGAAATTCAATGAAAGAAATTTTTCAATTTTTTCTATTAAATCACTGCTGTCCTGTTCTTTAATCAAAAATCCATTTAAATGATTTTCAATGATTTCTCTGCATCCAGGACGGTCTGTAGCAATTGCCGGCCGGGCCGAAGCTGCGCTCTCCAGCAGTACATTGGACATTCCTTCGGGATAATATGTTGGATGAATCGTGCAGTGGGTGAACGAATAAAACTTTCTAACATCCTCCTGAGGGCCATGAAAGTTAATTACCCCTTTGTTTATTAACTCTTTTAATCTAGAGGGCTCTCCTTCGATCAGATGCCCTACCATATGGAAATTCAAGTAAGGATATTTTTCTTTTAAATATTCTGCGGCGTCAAAGTATTGATCAATCCCTTTTTCTTTAATTATTCTACCTACAAATAAGAAATTGATTGTGCTTGTATCCGGATATTTGAGCGGCTGAAAATGTTCAAGATTAACCCCTGATCCCGGGATCATTCTGTATCTTGTTTGAACAATCTTTTTCTCAATCATCATTTTTCTATTCATTTCGTTTTGAAAAAAAACACAGGCAGATTTTTTTAGTGCTGACCTGTACATAGTCAGCAGCAGCTTTTGTAGCCACCCTTCTTTTTCTACCGCTGAGCCTAGTCCGGTTATATTGGAAATATAGGGAACATTAAACATCCTGCTTACGAGCCCGCCATAGATGTTAGGTTTTGTTGTGTAGGTTAGGACTGCTTCCGGTTTTATTTGTTTGAACAGTGCCGTATATTTTCTTAACAGCAGGGCATCTTTTACCGGGTTTATCCCTCGTTTATTAATCGTTATATCAATAAAACCACAGCCTATATCTTTTAATTTTTCACTGCTTCCATCTTCCGGCAGTGCACAGATGACTTCATGGTTTTCAGCTAATTTCTTGAGCAGTTCCCTGCGAAAGCTGTATAATCCGGTTAGATCGTTTGCCAGCACAAGTATTTTCATGGTGATCCCTCTGCTTTCCTTCTTCGATAATTACTCTTTCTCATAATAATATGAATAATGACTGTTGACTTCTGGACAATCATTCAATACTGCTCCCAAGAGATTTCCTTCTACTTTCTTTACAGCATTCACTGCTTTTTTTGCCGGGTCTATTTCTGTCTTTCCATTTCTAATAACCAGGATAGTCCCATCCACATAACTGGCCAGTATTAATCCGTCTGTTACCGCATTGACCGGCGGAGCATCAAAAATTATATAATCATACTGCTTTTTAATTTCCTCTAAAAATCTTTTCATGCGGTTTGAAGCCAGAAGTTCACTTGGGTTCGGCGGCAGAGGTCCGGAGGTAAGAATAAATAGATTAGCGAGGGATGTACGCTTTACGGCATTTTTAATCCCCACCTGATTCGTCACTACATTAGTGAAGCCGGTACTGTTTGACAACTTAAAAGTGTGGTGCACGGATGGTTTCCGAAGATCTGTATCAATTAATAAAACTCTCTTTTCCTGTTGAGCCAGCACAATACTCAAGTTTGCGGCTGTAGTCGATTTTCCTTCTCCAGGTAAAGGAGAGGTAACAACAATTGTTTTCAACCGCTTATCTATTTGAATAAACTGCATATTAGTTCGCAGGGTGCGGAACTGTTCTGCTGTTGGAGAATGTTTTTCCAGCTCTGTTAAAAGAAATCTTTTCTTAAATTTTTTATTACTCCTAAACTTATTAAGCGCCATATGTTTCACTTCCTCGTGGTTTCTTCTTTGCATGATGCAGAACTTTTAAATCCGGGGCAGCCTCCACGCTCGTGGCAGATATTGATCCTAATACAGGGATGTGGAGTTCTGTTTCAATTTCTGCTTCCGATTTTATCGTATTGTCCAGAAATTCGAGAAGCATAGAAATACCAACCCCAAGTCCAAGTGCTAAAATAAAAGCAGTCCCCATATTTAAAGCAGTATTAGGACTTACTGGAGAGGGATTCTCGTGAGCCTCTGCCACTGCAAGCGTTGACACATTATCAATGTTCATTATCTGGGAGATTTCCTCCTGAAAAACTGCGGCTACCGTATTGGCTATTTCAACTGCTGCAGACTGACTGCTGTCTTCTACCGTGATTCTCAGTACCTGGGACTCTCCTTCTCCGCTGACAGTTATCTGACTGCTCAGTTCATTTCTAGTACGGTCTATTGACAACTGCTCCAATGCAGGGTCCAGAATCCGGGGAGAAGTAATTATCATGTTGTAGGTTTCTATCAACTCCCGGCTCGTTTCCAGTTCCGTTGAAGTAAAAACTTCTCCCTCGGAAGGAGGCTGATTTACAAGAATTTGTGTAGAGGTTTCGTATACAGGAGTTATTAGAAAATAGCTGACGATTCCTGTTAAGGCAGTAATAGAAAAGGTTAAAACTATAATCAGGCGGAGCCTTCTTTTTAGCATATTCAGTATTTCTATTAAGTCGATTGGGGACTTCATTATATCCTCCTTTATATATGTCAGTATTCTAAAGACATTTGGAGCAGCTTACTTATTTGAGGCCCGGGGTGCTTCACTACCCATAAATAATCCGCCTTCTCCCATCGTGTCTACTCCCTCTCTTTTTAACACCTTCCAGACAGTTAGAAGTAAAATTTTTACATCAAATAACAAACTTTGGTTTTCTACGTAGTAAATATCACAGGAAAATTTTTGTTCCCAGGTGATATTATTTCTTCCGCTGACCTGGGCCCACCCTGTAATACCCGGCTTTACAAAATGTCTCTTTCTTTGTTCCGGCGAATATCTTGGCAGGTACTCCGGAAGCAGAGGCCTCGGTCCTACAAAACTCATATCGCCCTTCAGGACGTTCCAGAGCTGGGGAAGCTCATCTATGCTGAATTTGCGGAGCAGTGTCCCCGTTCTCGTCACTCTTTCATGATCATCAAGCATATTACCTTTGGCATCTCGAAGGTCCGCCATTGTACGGAATTTGTACAAAGTGAAAAGAGTTTCATCTTTTCCTGGACGAATCTGCTTGAACAGCACCGGACTTCCCATCGTTTTCCTTATCATTACTGCAGTTATTATAATCACCGGTAAAAAGATGAGTAACAGAAACAGGGAACCAGTTACATCCAGCATTCTTTTCATCATTTTCTTTCACTCTCCTAATTCCGTTCCTCGTTTTAACAGGCCCTATTTTTAGGTTCTGCTTTTCTTCTTTTTCCATTCGATAAATTCGAGCACCCGTTCGTATTCTTCAAGCTCTTCTCTTGTTAGATTCAATTCCCGCAGTCTTTGCAAAAATTCTTCATAATAATCCTGTGTATTATCTTCCTCTCCCATTCCCAGTAGAGTAACCACGTCGGTATCAAGTACTTCTGCAAGCCTTTCAAGCACTCGAATAGATGGATTGGTATTTATATTTCTTTCAATATTACTTAAGTTGGATTTGGATATATTGGCTTTTTCGGCCAACTCAGTCAGCGTCATGCCTTTCTGCCTCCGAAGCTGTGTTATATTTGCTCCAATCATGGTCATTCCCTCTTTACTTTAAATTGGATATTTCAGATACCCGTACATTATTTGCCTTTACAGCTTCCTCAAGTTTTTCTATCACAAACAGCTGCTCTTCTCCTGTTAAATTTGTTCCTGAAGGTATGCATATACCTGTATGAAACAGCATTTCCGAAGTATTGTTATGAGGGATGTGAGAGTAATAGCTGCATCCTGCAAACAGGGGCTGCATATGCAGCGGCTTCCATATTCTTCTTGTTTCTATGTCAAATTTCTCAAGATAGCTTACGATTTCTGAAGGAGCTGTTTTATACGGTACTTGAGCTGTTGTCAGCCAGCGGCAGGAATAGGAGCCTTCGTACTCATTCATGAAACTGTAGCCTCTCCCTTCCAGAGCTTCTTTATAGCGTTTGAATAGAAAACGCTTCTGTTCTACTCTTTCTTCCAATACCAGAAGCTGAGCCCTGCCAATGCCTGCCAGAACATTACTCATTCGGTAGTTATACCCTTTCCGGCTGTGCTGATAATACGCAGCGGGATCTTTTGCCTGTTGCGCAAGAAATTTTGCCTTTTCCAAATGTTTTTTCTTTTTGGCTGTAAGCATTCCACCACCGGAAGTAGTAATGATTTTATTTCCGTTAAAAGAATATATACCAAAATCTCCAATGGTTCCTGTTGGAATCCCCTTATATCCAGCACCCAGTGATTCTGCCGCATCTTCGATCACAGGAATCTCGTACGACTGGCAAATTTGCATAATTTCTTCCATTTTTGCACTTTGACCATAAAGATGTACTACTATTACAGCTTTAGGCAGCCGATTGTTTTTGTCAGCCTGCTCCATAGCACGCTTAAGCGCCTGTGGGGACATGTTCCAGGATTCTGGTTCCGAATCAATAAAAACCGGTTCTGCTCCCTGATATAATATCGGATTCGCACTTGCTACAAATGTTAATGAAGAACAAAAAACTGTATCCCCCGCTTTCACTCCGAGCACATCCAATGCTAGATGTATTGCAGCTGTGCCGGATGACACTGCTACTGCACCCGGCGCTTTAAGATAAAGGCTCATTTCTTCTTCAAAGGCATCAATATGCGGTCCTACCGGAGCAATCCAATTGGTTTGAAATGCTTCTGCAATGTAGTTTTCTTCTTTACCTGACATGTGGGGCGGTGATAATAAAATTTTTCTTTTTGGCAGAACTGCCATTCGTAACTCCCCTTCCTTCTTTCAATAAAACTTCCTATCATTATGCCGTCGTAGACTCACCTACTGCTACAATGCGGCGGTTCGTGAGCTCCAGCATGATGTTTCTCAGCTGCTCCTTTTCCAGAGCCGTAAAGTCCGACAACAGATTTTCTATTTCTTCAAGTGGCAGCGTCGAAGCCCTTCCTAAATAAATTTTCGGGAATATTTGTTCATCATGTATTTCCTCTTCATTAAGAAGTTCTTCATACAGCTTTTCTCCCGGCCTCATACCAGTGAATTGAATTGGTATTTCATCCATAGTATATCCGCTTAGAGTAATAAGATTTTTTGCAAGGTCAACGATTTTAACCGGTTCTCCCATATCCAAAACAAAGGTCTCTCCGCCTTTCGCCATCGTCCCTGCCTGAAGCACGAGGCGGGAAGCTTCCGGAATAGTCATAAAATAACGGACCATTTCAGGGTGGGTAACAGTTACCGGACCGCCCTGGTCAATCTGTTTTTTAAACAAAGGTATAACACTTCCATTGCTTCCAAGCACATTTCCAAAGCGTACTACTGTGTATATTGTTGAACTGCGGCTGTTTAAGTGATGTATCAGCATTTCTGCCAGACGTTTTGAAGCCCCCATGACACTTGTCGGATTCACTGCTTTGTCAGTGGAAACCATCACCACAGTTTTAACACCGGCGGCATCAGCAGCTTCTGCCACATTCAGTGAGCCGATTGTATTATTTTTAACAGCTTCCTGAGGATTTTCTTCCATAAGAGGAACATGTTTATGTGCTGCTGCATGATATACTTGATCTGGTTTCCATTCTTCCATGACTTCATGTATTCTAATCCTATCCTGAATATCTGCTATCAAAGGGGTCAGGATAGTTTCCGGTTTATGTTTCATGAGTTCCATCTGAATATGATAAATACTGTTCTCCCCATGACCGAGAAGTATCAGTCTGGCAGGTTTATACTTTACAATCTGCCTGCAGAGCTCCGATCCGATTGAACCGCCTGCTCCTGTTACCATCACTGTCTTTCCCCTCATAGACGTTTTAATATGTTTATGATCCAGCTCCACTTCCTCCCTGCCGAGGAGATCTTCTGGAGACACATCTCTCAGCTGGGTAACAGAAAGTTTTCCTGTTACAAGATCTTCAATCATCGGAAGCACCTGTGTTTTTATACCTGTCTTTAAGCAGATTTCATAAATATCGTGCAGTTTTTTTCTTTCCATGGAAGGAATAGCTATAATAATTCTTTCCACTTCATAAATTTTTGCCAGTTCAGGTATTTGCTCCGTATTCCCGGCTACTGGAAGTGATAGAATATCGAGCTGCTGCTTATATGGATCGTCATCAATGAAAACTACCGGATCCAGTTCACATCCCCTGCTTTGTGAAAGCTGTCTCGCGAGCATCATTCCTGCTGATCCCGCACCGATTATCATTGTTTTCTTTCTGCCAAGTTTTTTTCTGTAAGTTGATTCGTTACGATATCTTCTAAAAAACCTTGCTCCCCCAATCCCAAGTATCATTAGTATCCAAGTTACGAAAAGCACCCGGTACAGAACATAGGAAAAAACAGCCATCTGAATAATTCCATTTAAGACAACAGCGGCTGTTAGGGTTTTTACGATATTTTTCAGTTCCCCGATACTGGCATACTCCCAGGCTTTCCTGTTCATGCGAAAATAGAAAGCACTCATGTAATAGCTGATTAAAATAATAAAGACGGATATCCAAAAAGTCATGCTGAAGAGAATACCGGCAACATCCACAATAATAAAACTTGAAGAAAAAGCTGCAATAATTATTAATGTATCCAACAATGTAAACATCCCAAAGCGTTTACGGTAAGTCATAATAAGCCCTCGCTTTCTTTATAATTCTCTTTCTCTGCTAAAGGGTCCTCAACCAGACATTTTAGAAGAAAAAAAGAAATGGGCATTTAACCCACCCTCACTCCATACTTTCGACGACCAGCGTCTAAGGTATACTTGATACCCACAGCATGAACGAGTGCTGCTGTTGATACAGGAGGAGCAGCCACTCCAGTGGTCGTTACACAATTAAATTCTCAATAACGCACAAATCATTTAAAAAAATATAGATGTTTTAAAACTTTTTTAGTTTATAACGAACAAAAATAATCAAATGTTCTTTATATAAGTTATATGACCATCTTAATTCTTAATAACGAACAAGTCAAGCTAACTTTTAGAAAAATTTTGCATATTACATAATTTTAAACATCATAATTTCTTTATGAAGAACTTATGATGTTCTTAACCTTTTTCGCCATTGTTCTTTAAAAAGAACAATGGCGAAAAAGGTTAAGTTTTCTTTAAATAATATTTAATAAACAGGTTTTTTATGCATATATATTCTGTAGTCGGTCAATAGATATTTGAGTACTTTCTCTTTATGATGGAGTAAAGTGGGGAATACCGGCACAAATTCAAACTAAATTATTTCCAGTTGTAAGAATTAATTATGCGCTGAAAAGATATTAACCAACAGTCTTTATTTTAAGTTGTCAATTTTTAATATTAACATTACAAAAATAAGGAAACGAAAACGGATGTACTATTAAACCTAAATGTATTACGTTTAGGTTGTGTTCCCACAATTTTTTAGTTTTCCAAACTTTGTCTGTTGCTCACACATTTTTCGAGGAGACGTAAAATTGTTCTTTCAGCGCATCTGCTAACTTCAGAGGCAGGAAGTACTTCGTTTGTAAAATGTGTGTTTTATTTCTTTCGATACTTTTCATTCATATTGCTCAAATATTTAATGCCGTGGTAAATGACTCATAGAAGTTCGCTTAGATATACCCAGAATGAAGAATGTGGACGGAGATGAGAGCCGGCCTTTAGAAGTTTTGACTACTTAATATTCGTGGATTCCAAATCACGTCTCTATCTCTGATTGTCATCTCCTGCTGGCTCACGTGCAGCTGTAATCTTCTAAAGTAATAAGTTTAAATATATATGCAGCGTGTAGATGGCTCTTTGCACCTGAGACGGAGAAAATTTACGGATTTCCTTACCTCTGGGTGTATCTTTAAATTTTCTTTAGATGCAGATATGTTAAAAAACATTTGGTATTCAATTTATGAGCGGTGAAATTTTTCATGATAAACAGGAGCTTAACCTTATGATCGATTTGAAAACGAAGTGTAAACCAGTTATTGGAAAAGAAGTTGGAAGATCCCACAGACACAGTACCAGCCGGTTTATCCTCCACGACGGGGTGTTCTCTATGAAACGAAAATACTTTTCTACATAGGTAATAACTAAAGTTGATTGAGCTATTGAATATAATAATTATGTTTCTCTTATGTCTTCCGCACTCAAAGTGCAGAAACGTGGTAACCTGATATTTCTTAATGTTCAAGTTGTGTTTCCTCCTTAACATATATAATAGAAGCAATAAAAAAAAGCCCACCGGTATAACCGGGGGCTTTCGTTATAAAAGTTACGCTTTTTGAACGTTGGCAGCCTGTGGTCCACGCTGGCCCTGCTCGATTTCAAAGTTAACAGTCTGGCCTTCTTCTAGTGTCTTGAAGCCTTCTTCCTGAATAGCGGAGAAGTGTACGAATACATCGTCCTGTCCTTCTACCTCGATGAAACCGAAACCTTTTTCTGCGTTAAACCATTTTACTGTACCTTGTGTCATACTATATTCCTCCTGCGCGGCTTTTGCCGCTGATTTATTACTTAATTGAGCTGTTCTTTTATTCGTGCAAGAGGAACTTTTACTAAGTTCTTCATCTTACTTTCATAACTGAACCTCAATAAGCTGATGTTTTAAATTGTGATGCTGCTGTTTCCGGATTGACCGGAAAACATGTTGTAAAGGGTGTTACGCCTTTGTAACGTTGGCAGCCTGTGGTCCACGCTGACCCTGCTCGACTTCAAAGTTAACAGTCTGGCCTTCTTCTAGTGTCTTGAAGCCTTCTTCCTGAATAGCGGAGAAGTGTACGAATACATCGTCCTGTCCTTCTACCTCGATGAAACCGAAACCTTTTTCTGCGTTAAACCATTTTACTGTACCTTGTGTCATACTATATTCCTCCTGCGCGGCTTCTGCCGCTGATTTATTACTTAATTGAGCTGTTCTTTTATTCGTGCAAGAGGAACTTTTACTAAGTTCTTCATTTCACTTTTATATCCAAATCTCAATAAGTTGATGTTTTAAGTTGTAATGCTGCAGTACATGCTGCTTTTTCCGATTTGACCGGAAAACAAGCTATAAAGGGTGTTACGCCTTTGTAACGTTGGCAGCCTGTGGTCCACGCTGACCCTGCTCGACTTCAAAGTTTACGGATTGACCTTCTTCAAGAGTCTTAAATCCTTCTTCCTGGATCGCGGAGAAGTGTACGAATACGTCGTCCTGTCCTTCTACCTCGATGAAACCGAAACCTTTTTCTGCGTTAAACCATTTTACTGTACCTTGAGTCATGCTTAAATCCTCCTGCGCGGTTATTGGAACCGCTGTTTTTATTACTTAGTTGAGCTGTTCTTTTACTTGTGCAAGAGAAACTTTCTTAAGTTCTTCATCTTACTTTCATAGCCGAACCTCAATAAGCTAATTCTTAGTATAGTATATACTTCAGGAAAAAGATACCCTTTTTTCTAAATTTCTTTTGAGGAAGGCCGGAGCTGGGTAGTTATCCAAACTCCTGCCATTACAAGCAGAGCGCCCGTCACCTGGTGGATTGTGATTGCTTCCCCCAGCCATAATGCTGCTCCTGCCATCGTAAAAACAGGCAGAAGGTTTAGGAAGATGGATGACATTGAGGCCCCCAACAGGTGTACTGCTCTGTTAAAAAGCAGAAGAGCGACGACAGACGGGAAAATTCCCAAGTAGATAATCCCGGTCACAGCTTCTTCTGTAAGAAGCGGAGGCATACCTAACAGGAACCACTCCCCTGCTACAAATGGCAGAAGGATAATAATAGAAACTGCATTCATAACGAAAATAGCTGCAAGTGGAGGAAACAGGTGCATATAACTTTTCACAAGCAGTGAGTAAACTGACCAGCATGCTATGGCACCTATCATAATAGCGTCCCCCGGGTTCCAGTCTATAGACCCCAGGTCGAGAATTCTTCCATCAACTACGACCCATACTGCTCCTAAAAAAGAAAGAACCACTCCCCCCCACTGTATTTTGCTGAGTTTTTCTTTCAATATTGAAGCTGCAAGAATAATAGTGACTACAGGAATGAGTGTTTCCAGAATCGCGACATTGGAAGCCGAAGTGAACTGGAGGGAACCATATATGAATGTGTTAAAAAAAGTTACCCCGCTGAGGGTCATCCAGAAAAAAGGCCTCCTCCATTCCCAGAACAAGGTGCGGGCTTTCCAGAAAGATCCCCATGCAAGCGGCAGAAGAATAAGGAATGCCAGAAGCAGCCGGAAGAAAGCTATAGTGAATGGAGGAAGATCATTAATAGCTTTTCCTGTAAGAATATTTCCTGCATAAAACATTACTACGAGCAGCATAAATAAGGATCCCCGGATGATAGCTGCCACCCCCTGTATAAAATATTATGGAAGATTATTTCCTGCAGCCCGGTACAGACTGTACCATTCCTGACGGCTCAGGCTGACATTGGATGCTTGTGAAATTTTCTTCAGTCTATTAATGTTCATCGTTCCGACCACCGGCTGAATACTCATTGGAAGTCGGAGAAGCCACGCCGCAGCGAGAGCTTCAACCGAAACTTGTTTTACTTCGGCCATTTCGTTAAGCTTCTCGTTAATATCAGGAAATTTCCCGTTTCCCAGGAACGAGCCTTCAATCATTCCATGCTGGAAGGGCGACCAGGCTTGAAGCGTCATATTGTTTCTGCGCATATATTCAATCGTTTGACCGTCCCGGTTTACTGCTTCTCTTCCGGCCATGTTTACGTTAAAACCGTGGTCAATCATAGGAGTATGCACGAGGCTCAGCTGCATTTGATTGATGATCAGATCTTCTTCGAGGCATGTACTCAGCAGTTCTATCTGCGCAGGATTGTGATTGCTGATCCCAAAATGTTTTACTTTCCCTGAGGCTTTCAGTTTCCGGAAGGCTGCCGCTGTTTCTTCCGGTTCCATCAATACATCCGGCCGATGCAGAAGCAGCACGTCCAGATAGTCAGTCCCAAGCCTTTGAAGGCTGCTTTCGGCAGATTGTATAATGTGCTGCTCTGAAAAATCATAAAAACCTTCTCTGATACCGCATTTGCTTTGAATAATTATTTTATCACGGATGGATGAACGCAGATTCACAGCTTTTCCGAACACCTCCTCTGACCGGCCTTTTCCATAAATGTCTGCATGATCAAATAAATTGATTCCAAGTTCCAACGCATTTTTCACAACGGCTTCTGCTTCATTCAGGCTGAGCCGGCTCATCCTCATACATCCGAGGGCGATTTCTCCAGTTTGAATAGTTGACCTGCCTAATGTTGTTTTTTTCATAATTTTTTCACTCCTTTATGACTGTTAATCTCTGATCCGCACGACGAGCGCATTCCCGGCACATTGGGATAAAATTGAAAATTACTTTTTTATCCACTTAAAAGAACCTTATATCTATTGACCGCAGACTATTTTTAGGTACTTAGATTCATTTACGTGTAAAGGATTTCAGTTTAAATTTGGTGAAGAAGAACTTGATTCGTCTTGTTTTTCCGTTGACATCGAGCTGGACGAACAGGGTCCGCCTTTTTCTTTTCAGCTCTACTATATTTATTGAATTTGGAGGGATGAGCACATGGATATCCGTATGAGCAACCGTACACGTCAATGGCTGCACAAGCAAGGTGGTACAGTAGTAATAGACCCTTTCGTTTTTCCGGGGCTTATTAAGAATAAGCGAATTCTGATCGACCATGATATTTCACTGGGGGAACCGGAAAACAAAGAAAATTATAAACGCATCGATGTCGATGGAGCAGTCATTTATGTGAATAACAGGCTCCATGTGAAGCAGGCTCTGGATCTATCCGTCGGAGGACGGGCTCCATTTGAGCAGCTGCAGGTTAAAGGCGTAAGGCGTTTTTTCACCGAGAATGTGTAATAATCAAAAATTTTCCAAGTGCGTTTCCGAGTAAAACTCTCTGTAAACGTGTCCACACTAATTACCGAATGCTCTCACGGCTGAAACTATCGTGAGAGCTTTTTTTGTTTAAAACAGTTTCTCCTGTAACTTTCCAAGCTGACAGCTTTCCCTCCTATAACAGAAAAGATAATCCCCAATCAGCACCGGAATAAGAACAAGTGTTCTTGACCCTTTTAATCCTCTCCGCTATTATAAAAGAAGCCTTTATTAAATTATCAGCGGTGTTAAAGCCGGACCCTGTTTTTGAAAGTTACTGCATCTGCTGAGAAATACTACGAACATTACCGGAAAGAAGGTGGCGGCAGTGGAAAAGATTATTTTTTTAGTGGACATGCAGTCCTTTTTCGTATCCGTCGAACAGCAGCTGCACGGATATTCCCCTTCCACCCCTCTCGTTGTATCCGGGGATCCTTCACGCCCGTCCGGAGTTATTCTTGCCGCATGTCCTCTTGCAAAAAGAGCAGGAGTGAAAAATGGGGAAAGACTCCGGGAGGCCCGAATGAAATGTCCGCATCTCACAGTTACTCCTCCCCACATGGAAGATTACCTGAATTACTCCATTCAGATCACGCGTTTTCTTGAAACGTTTACTGAGCTGGTGGAACCCTACAGTATTGATGAACAGTTCATGGACGTCACGGGTTCTATGCATCTGTTCGGTGATGTCTGGGAAACTGCACAAAAAGTACAGGAGCTGATTGATAAAGAACTGGGTATCCGGGCACGTCTTGGCATTGGCACCAATAAAGTTCTTGCCAAAATGGCATGTGATCTTTTTGCCAAAAAAAATGCCAATGGTGTTGATGCTTTAACTCTGAATCAGCTCTCTGATAAACTTTGGCCGCTTCCAATTGAGGATTTATTCCGGTGTGGCCGGAAAATGAGCATCCATCTCCGGGCAAGGGGAATCCAGACTATAGGAGATTTTGCTGCCATGGACGCAGAAGCCGTTCGAAAAGAATGGGGTGTCCACGGGCAGGTGCTTTGGATGAATGCCCGTGGAGTTGACTACTCTCCCGTTTCCACCGAAACACTAGAAGGTCGTAAAGCTATCGGAAGCGGAATGACCCTGCCTTTCGACTATATTCATAAGCAGGATCTTCATACCGTCCTTCTCGAACTGTGCGAAGAAATATGCCGGCGGGCACGAAAACTCCATCTGGCAGGAAAAACAATCTCTGTAGCTTTCAGCGGAAAGAACGGAAGCTTTCACAGATCCAGCACCCGAGACGAGGCAACAAGCATAACAATGGAAGTATTTGAAACAGCAGCCGGCATCGTCCAGAATCAGTGGAAGCATCATCCCGTCCGCCGTGTTCATGTCTCACTCTCATCACTTACTCCTGATGATACCCTGCAGCTGAGTCTTCTTGAAGATGTTAACGAAAAAAGCAGTCGTCACCAGATTGGCTATACTATGGATAAATTGAAGGAAAAGTATGGTGCAACTGCAGTAATCCGGGCCTCCTCCCTTCTTAAATCGGGCCAGGCAGAGGAAAGAGCCTCCCGTATTGGCGGGCATTACAAATAATTCTCTGTCTTTTTAAGCAAAGCTGTGGCATCATCTTAGAAAACGTTCTTTTTTGTCGCCCCTGTTTTGAAACCTGGTTGTTCAACGGTTCCTAAAAAATACTTTTCCTCCGCAGGCGGCTGTTTCAGTCCTGCTGGATATCACAAAAAGACGAACAAAGAATTTAATCAAAGGATGATGCTCAATGACAACCCACGTTCTTCCTCTGCAGTCCATAAATCTCCGGGGCTCTTTCAGCTCCACCTATACACCAGCGGCAGTTATTGACTCCGGGGATACGCTGAAAACCACTACTCCTGATATAGAATGGGGATACAGCAGAAAAGAAGGTGAACCATACCAAACCTATCACCCCGCATCAGAGGAATCTGATCCAAAGCACCCCGTCATAGGACCCGTATACATTAAAGAAGCTGAACCCGGTATGACAGTGGAAATTCATATAAAACGACTTGTTCCCGGATGGTACGGCCGCAACTGGGCCGGCGGGGCCTTTAACTGGCAGAATGAAGCTATGCACCTTACCGGCAGTGAACGTATTCAAGTGGACTGGTTGCTGGACAGAAACTGCAATACAGCCTCTGCTTCGTTTGGAAACAGCAGATATACTATCCCTCTCCGGCCGTTTTTAGGGCTGATCGGGCTCCAGCCTTCAGGGAATACCCTATATCCTACACCACCGCCGTACTTTACAGGCGGAAACATTGACTGCAGGCAGTTAACAGAAGGTTCCCGCCTCTTTCTTCCTGTCGCCGTAAGCGGAGGGGCTCTTTACTTAGGGGACGGGCATGCAGCACAGGGAGATGGCGAAGTAAGCGGTACAGCAGTGGAATGTCCCATGGATGAGGTGGAAGTCGAAGTAACACTCCATAAAAACATGGAAATCACTCAACCTTATGCAGAAACTGCATCCGGGCTCCTTACTTTTGGATTTGATAAGGATTTGAATACTGCTGCTTCCAGTGCTCTCGGAGATCTTATTGAAAAAATCTCCAGACGGTACGGATTAAAACCTCAGGAAGCTGCAGCACTGGCCAGCGCTGCAGCAGACCTTCATATTACGCAGGTAGTTAACGGGGTGAAAGGTGTCCATGCAATCCTTCCCCATCATTTAATTACGACAAAGCTGCAGGAGGGAAACAGATGACTTCCAAATACCACTGCTGTGCAACCTGCCGGCATTTTGCCGCCGAAAAAACAGCGGAAGGAATGCAGTACAATTGCATACGTCTCGGCTATACTACGCGGCCGGAATATCAGTTTAACTGTTGGGAACCCCGCGATGATATTCTAAGAAAAATGAATAAGACTGACTAACCTTCCCCGTTAATTCAAGAACCGGTGCTCCCCAGTGAGCACCGGTTCTACATGCGGGAATAACCAGCAGCACTAATTAATCTTTTAAAGAAAGTTACCCTTTGAACTGATGAGATTCCAAAAAGCGGAGCATCGTTTTATAAACATTCACTTCATTTTCCTTTTTGGAGAATCCATGCCCTTCGTCTTCGAGAACAAGATACTCCACCTCTGTCCCCTGTTTTTGAAGAGCTTCGACGATTTGGTCGGATTCTTTTTTCACTACCCGGGGATCATTTGCCCCCTGTATAACGAGCATCGGCTTTCTCATCGACGAAAGATAAGTAATGGGCGAGTCCTTTTTGAGACGTTCCCTGTCCTTTTCCGGATCTCCCAGCCAGCGCTCCATGATCGGCCTCCAGTGATCAGGCACTGATTTAATGAAAGTAAACAAATTGGAAACGCCAAAAATATCTACTACAGCCCGGAACCGCTCTCCATGGCGGCCTGCGAGAAGCAGAGCCATATATCCCCCGTAGCTTCCTCCTACAAGAAAAAGTTTCTCCGGTGCACAGCGCCCTGTTTCGAAAAGCCAGTCGATTCCTGCCAGGCAGTCCAGACGGGGTCCTTCTCCCCAATCCTGCTCGACCAGCTTCGTGAAGGTAGCACCATAGCCTGTACTCCCCCGGAAATTGGGAGCAAACACAGCATACCCTTCATTCAAAAAGCTTTGAAACATCGCCCGGAACTGCTTGCGTTCTGCTGCCTGCGGGCCTCCGTGCGGCCAGAAAATGACATGGTCGTTCTTTTTATTCGGATCCGGCTGGAACCAGAGTGATTCTATCATTTTCCCATCAAAAGTTTCATAGGAAATAACTTCCGGACAAATCATCTCCTTTTTAGGTACACCCGGTACTCTGTTTTCCGTTAAACGTTTCCAGTCTCCGTTTATTAATCTGTAAATATTAAACGGTTCATCTGCTCCCATTCCAAGTATATAAACATTCCCGCTTTTGGAAACAGAAAACTGACTGATTTCAGAGGCCGGTGCTTCAAGATTTTGAAGACTTCCAGTCACAGGATCCCAGCTGTACATATGATCTTCCACTCCCCGAGAAGTCAAAATATACAAAAATCCCTTCTCTTTAACCCACTTAATACTTTCCACGTTTTCCGCCTCAAAGTTTAAAACTTTTCGTTTTTTTCCGCTTTCAAGATTCACTTCAGCTATGTAGCTGTACTCCGCTCCCTCA
This sequence comes from Alkalicoccus saliphilus, assembly GCF_003044065.1. GTDB lineage: Bacteria > Bacillota > Bacilli > Bacillales > Salisediminibacteriaceae > Alkalicoccus > Alkalicoccus saliphilus. The sequence goes on along the minus strand of NZ_PZJJ01000002.1, from coordinate 137,948 downwards.
TTGGAAACTAAATACAGCTCCGAGTCCGATTTAAAAGCAGCCTCCCCAATAGTATGAGGTGTATCCGGGTCACTGCTTAAAGACTGCCATTTTCCTTCCTCATCAATACAGTATCCCGGCATATGTGTATTGGCACGAAGTTCGCTGACGATCACTTTTCTGCCATCCGGACTTACAGCAGTCATAAAAGTTGCACCCCTGCTTCCTTCATACAACTTTTTGGATTCTCCTGTATGAATGTTGAACTGAAACCCGTTCAGGAAACTTGAATTACCTCTGCTGGTGGCAAAATAAACGGTCCCGTCGTCCCGGAGCTCCTGAAAAATGTGCTTTTCTTTTGCGCCAGCCTGAAAAAGAGCGCTGGGAAGACCACCTTCAGGGGGAAGAACCTGCATCTGATAGTTTTCATTTCCATCTTTATCAAGTGCCGTAAGAATGTATTTCTGGTTCTTATCTTCTTTAATAAACTGAGAGGAATTATTTGTTTCCGCGAATAAATAAGGGAATCCGTCAGGCAGATCGCGGGCCCAGATATTCATTCTGCCATTCAAGTTTGTCGAGAAAAGCAGTCTGCTCTCATCTTCGGAAACAGTAAAATGCTGAATTGTATAAGTCTGAAAAAACTGTTCCACCTTAGTCTCTGGGAACGAAATCATACTTCTTCCCCTTTCTCCCCGCTGACTCTCAGAGCAACTTTTCCAAATTGTACACCCTTTTCAAGGTATTTCAGAGCTTCCTCCGCTTTATCAATAGAAAAAACTCTGTCTACTACGGGATGAATATTATGCTTACTGACAAAAGCAAGCATTGCCCGGTATTCTTCATGACTCCCCATCGTACTGCCCAAAAGATTGTACTGACCATAGAAAAAATCACGCAGGTTCAGTTTAACCTCGTCACCTGCTGAAGCTCCAAAGATCACCAGACTGCCACCTTTTTTAAGTTGTTTTAACGATTTATGGAAAGTGGCAGCTCCAACCGTTTCCACTACTACATCGACTTTTTCACCTTCCAGCTGTTCCTCCCAGTCACCAGAGCTTTCTATAGCTGCATCAGCTCCAAGCTCAAGGGCTTTTTTTCTTTTGTCTTCCGACCGGGAAGTGACGATAACTCTTGCCCCTGTTTTTTTAGCACACTGTACCATAAAGGTTACGGCTCCGCTGCCTGCTCCAGGGAGGAGAACTGTAGAGCCGCTCTGCAGATCAGCTCTCGTAAAAAGGGCACGGTAGGCTGTGAGTCCGGAAAGGGAAAGAACCCCCGCTTCCTCCCAGGAAAGATGGGGCGGCTTTGGCTCCACAACCGCCGCAGGAACGACAACGTGTTCTGCAAATGTCCCATGATCCGGAAAACCTACAATCTGGAATCCTTCCGGCGGACTTTCGCTCTCTTCTTCCCAGCCAAGTCCGGGATTAATAATAACCTCATCACCTTCCTGCACATTTTTCACATCTTCCCCGGCTTCTTCCACTATGCCGGCAGCATCCGATCCAATAATTAATGGAGAGTTGTCTGTATGACGGTGAAGAACAAAAAGGTCTCTATGATTCAGTCCGGCTGTGACGACCTTTATTTTCACTTCACCCGGTCCCGGTCTGCGTATATCCATTTCTTCAATCTTAGTTCCTTCAATTCCTTGTTTTCCTGCGTGTGTGTATGCTTTCATAATAAAGTTATTCTCCTTTCCTGTAGCCGGGTACTTAAAGCGGATAATTTTTATTGGTTCCGTTTTCCATTATACTATAGTTAGTTCTTTCTATCATTTCCTCAAGAGGGAAAGGGGTTATCAATTTGAAACTTTCGCCTGAAGATCTTCCCCGGGAAGAGCAGGAAGTATGGAAAACGCTCCGCTCCCTGCCTCTCTCCGAAAAAAAGACACTGTGGCGGCTGATTCAGCTCTCCAATAAAGACCACTTATGCTGCACGTACATAAGGACATCAGCAATGCTCCGCCTTGAAGAAAAAGGACTTATAATAAAAAACAGTGTCTACCGGGGCAGGCAAGGGTACAGTTATTATATAATGAGGAATGCACCTCATCTGATGAAAAAACTTCAGGCAGCCGCCGGATCACTGCCGGATCTGCCGTAAGGAGCGTAATGGAATGGAAGTATTAGTCTGGACTATCATCGCAGCTTTATTTGTACTAAGTTTTATCGGTCTTCTTTATCCAATCATACCTTCTGTACTGCTTATTTGGGCTGCTGTCATACTTTATGCCGTCCTCATCGACGGAGGAGCGGTCAGCTGGTGGATGTGGTCCTCTCTCGTTCTGCTGACACTGGTTCTGTTTGTTACAGATTATGCCGCCAGTATGTTCTTCGTTAAAAAGTACGGATCCTCCCGGCACGGAACAACAGCAGCTACTGTAGGACTTATTGCAGGAATGTTCATCATCCCTCCATTCGGTATTTTTATTGTTCCGTTTCTGCTCGTTCTCATGACGGAGCTAGCTCAGAAAAAACCATTAAAAGAGTCTGCAAAGGCCGCAGTCGGAACACTCTTTGGATTTCTTGCAGGTTCCTTCGCCAAAGGACTGCTTCAGGGAGTGCTGATCGCTCTCTTTATGGCCGATGTACTTATATTTGTTTAATTATGTTAACGTGTGTTTTCACTGCTGGAGGGATCATTGTTTCAACCCACCACGTGGAAGAAGCTGAAGGCACCTTTTTATCAGCATGAAAGCTTGAACTGGGTCATTTGTTTAACTATTAACTGGAGGATGAAGCATAAATGGAAAGTAATGTACACCGACACTTGAAGCATCAGGGCGTGCTGTGGCTGAAAAGTAAAATGACGGATTTGTGTGCTGCTGAAGTAAAACTTTATATGCAGCGCAGAAAACGTACTGCCGATGCAGTGGGGATCAATATAAAAAGGAAAGAGTCCCGCATTATTGAAGTAAAAGCAACACGGGAGGATTTTCTTCGCGATGAAGTGCTTCAGGGGGATTACGGCTACATAGCCGCAGCTCATTATGCTTATATCCTCACACCTGAAGGACTTTTATCCAAAGAAGAAATCCCCGCCGGGTACGGCCTGCTGGAAGCTGATGATTATGACCGGATTAAAGTAGTGAAAAAACCGGTTAAAAACTCGAAGCCGAGTCTGAAACTTGAAACACTCATTAAGCGTACAGGGCGGGCCGCTACAAATGCTTACCTTTTCCAGGAGGAATCGAGGCTTTCCAAAGATGAAACGGATGGTGCTTTCAAACAGCAGCCGGTCGCACACCTGCTCCGGCTCACCTGCCCTTCATGTAAAAAAAGGAGGCCCTACATCACCCGTCCGGAAGAAGAAATGATGCTGTGCAGGAGCCGAGGATGCGGCACGCGCATTGAAATTAAAAAAGCCCGGCCGTTCCGCACAGCCTCCTACAACCAAAAATTTTTAAACGACCTTCTGCACGCAGCAGAAACAGTTGGGAAGTACGAAAAAAACTGAAGGAAAGTCATCCAGTATTCTGCTAACGAATAAGTGCCGGAGATAGATCCCCCATGACAGAAGAACTTTACCAACGGCGTAATTTAATCAGCAAGAAAAAAAGAAGGAGAACAGTTTATGTCCTCCTTCTTTTCAGAGTGTTGATTAAGTGTTTTTTGCGTGTATAGATAGACACTGCCCTGAAAATCCGCTTTTAAAAGCCGTTTTCGATAAAGAGATAGTTTCCCTTCCGAAGCTTCCCCGTCCGGAAAGCTTTAAAGGAGGCAGAAGTAAAGAATCGTTTATCTATGCATAAAAAAGCACCTTCCAATATATTTCTTCCTTAATTCAGTGCCCCCTTACAGGAATGAACGGCTTTCGTAATTATTCGTTCCTGAAAAAACCAATGTCATCTATGACTATATTTCCCGGCCCATCATAAAATTCCCATGTTATACGCTCAAGGTTTTGAAGTTCCATCTCTTCTGTGAAATTGTCTGTTTGAAACATATAAGTTTGAAAAGCCGGTTCAATAGCTTCTTCATATTTTCCTTCCCGGAAATGGTCTTCAAGAAAAGGATAGCGGGAATACTGCGTCCAGATAGAGGAAGGTATATTGTAAAGATCATCCACTGATATCAGTGTTTCTGTCCCATCTGTAAAAACAAACCGGATGTCAGCAGCCGGGGACGTGTCCCCCCTCACCTCTCCATCGAATTCCCGGTCCATTTGAGCCATCGAAAAGGAAAAAGCTGCTTCATTCCCTTCAAAGTATTCATTTCGAAATTCATCCGGCAGCAGAAGGGAATATTCTCCATCTACCCCCCATTCCAACTGCACCCCATCCGGTGCTTTTCTGCTTCCTGCTCTATCGAGTGTGGATACTTTGTGCCACTCTGTAAAACTTTCCCCTTCAGCCCTTATTCCTTCAGGAAACATTGTTCTGTCGTTCTCCCTGTTAAAACTGACTAAAGGTTCGTAGGAGGAATCAAGGTAGCGTGTCACATACTTTGTTTCCGGCAGCCAGCTGCTTCCATACCTTACATCCTGGAAAAGCGGCACATAGTCTTCTTCCCCTCGTATCACTGCTTCAAAAAAAGCTGTCAAATAAACTTTTGTAAGCTTTTGCTGCTCTTCCGGCTCCAGCATCTGTTCCCGGCTCAGGAAAAGCCCCCCGGGTAATCGCATGTCTGCTCTGCCCCAGTCTGTATTAAACTGACTATGGTTGGCTTCCGCAATGTATACAGCTGATTTTAACAATGATTCTTCACCGCTGAATGTAATCCGGCTGTACTGTCTGTCGCCCCGAAAATTGTGAACATCGCCATCTCTTGCCCCGTGAAGTGTCAAATAGTTAATATCCTCCGGGGCAGGACGCGTTTCATCCACTTCCTGATCGGTCGGAGCAAGCCCGACTACTGTTTGTATTTCCAGATTTTCCATACCATCCAGTGTCGAATCTTCTTCAAAAAAGCGTTCATAATCTGCTGCCATCGCCGCGGCCTGCCCCCCTCTGGAATGACCAACAAGAGCAATTTCGTTTATATCAAGTTTATTCTCCAGCAGATGACCTTCCGTCTCCTGCATCACTTGGAGTTCAAGCAGATGCTGCATATAAAGCCATGTCCGGAGCTTCATATCTTCATTTGGGCTTCCGGTCCAATTGGAGAAATTCACGAAATTCTGATCCAAAGAAATGGCGGCATAGCCATGCGAAGCAAGGTGCTCTCCCAAATATCCATACCCTGCATCAGAAAAATTTTCCATCCGGTGATTACCATGCGCTATCAAAACTACAGGGAAAGGACCTTCCCCTTCCGGAAGCCACATTTCACCATTCAGCGGAAAAGCTGATTCATCGAATCCCCAAAAGCGGGTACGCCAGGGCTCCCATTCTTCATCATCGAAATATGCAGAAGCATCTACGGTAGAAGAAACAATATCTGTCCCTTCCCCAAAATGATCTCTATGACGGTCCTGACCGTTTCCGTAATACAGTTTTTGAACTTCATAAATTCCTGGTTCACCTGGATCAGTGATATCAGAAAAGTTTGTTTCTTCTATATCAGCAAAAGAAGACTCAGGTTCATGATGCTCTATGGTTGGGTGGTATGTAAAAATAAACACAAACCAGGCTGCAGGTATGAGGCTGTAAATCAGCTTCAGACCCACCCTTATTCTCCCCCTCCACAGCTGAATCAGCCCTCCGAGCATATAAGCACTGATTAGGAAAACACCTGTCATGATAATTGTAAAATAAGCTCCGAGATTGGCTTCCTCCTGTATGTAATAAGCAAGATAGGCAGTATATGCCGAGGCACTGAGTAGAAGCCTGGGGAGAGGGAAGTACAGGAAGGAAAGCAGGACTGCTCCTCCTGCGGCAATTCCCGCAAAAGCTCCCGTATTGGCAGACAAATACATGAACATATCCATCCCCCGCCCAAGACCGGTCGGAGTAGCAAGAGCACCAATAGCTGCTGCAACAGTACTTGCTAAAAACATTGCAAGCAGTACCCCTTCCAATCCTTTATCCCAATAAAATGCGTTCTTTATACGCTTTACTCCCCAGAAACGAATCCGGCCCGCAACTCCTTCTTTTTTCCGTTTCGGTATTTCCTCCAGGGGATCTTCAAAATCCATATACACAGCTCCTTATTCAGGCTACCACCTTATTTGATTAATGAGAGATTCGAGTCCGGGCTCGTGTCTCCTCTTCTCCTCTTCTTTAACTATGGACATAGATAAATATCCGGCCGCAACGGCGTTCATACGGGCGGCTAGCCATGATTCCACAAATTTTTCCTCTTTGTCATAGTACTCGATCATAGGTTCTGCTGCGCGGGGAAACCTCCGAAGATAATACTTTGATGGTAGTTTTCTGCTTTTGTAAAATGCCGGTAAGGAAGAACACTTGTGGAAAGCTTTCTTCCCCTTTTTACTTCCCATTCTTTTTTCTTCTTTTCAGCAGTTACTCGTTCTGCTTCTGTTCTGAAAAGGACAAGAGACCTGTACTGCTTTCCACGGTATCCGTGAAAGCCAGCGTTATGCCCCTCAAAAAAATAGTCCAGAAGTTCTTCGTAGTTGATTTCATCACTTTCATAAGTGATTTCAAGACATTCTGTATGATCTCCGATAGAACGGTACGTCGGAGATACAGACGTGCCGCCGGCATACCCGACTGCCGTTCGTACAATCTGGGGGAGACGCCCGAACCGGGCATCTGGACCCCAGAATCATCCCATACCGAATACAGCGGTTTTTAATTTATCCATATTTCATTCCTCCCGTTGAGCTTTTCTATAGGATCTATTTTAGCATCATTTCCCTGTCCTGTCCCGACTGTTGATACTTCATACTTTTCTTCTTCCGCCGAAACTCCAGCAAAAAAACTGCCCGGTACAGACAACTTGTCTGCCGGGCAGTTTCATGACCTTTACTGTTCTATTTCTACGTCCTGCAGCTGATAAAGACCGGAGCCATCGGCCCAGAACCCGGAAATTTCATCACGGTATCCCATAATGTGATCCGGGTGGTACAAGAAAGAAGCCGGTGCCATTTCGTTCAGATGGTTGACTGCTTCCTCGTACAATTCTACGCGTGCTTCTTCGTCTTCTTCAATACGTGCTTCATGAATAAGCTGATCGTATTCCTCATCTTCAAAGAAGAAACGGTTTCCTTCTCCTACACTGTCCGAATGAAATAATTCATGGAGCGGATAGTCAGCATCCATTGTCGGCAGACTCAGTCCCAGAATAAACATATCGTGCTGCCCTTCTGCTGTCGCATCAAGATAAGCTCCCCATTCCAAAACTTCTATGGAAACATCTATTCCAATTTGGGAAAGGTCAGCCTGAGCAAGTTCTGCAATGTCCATACGTTCCCGGCTGTCGTTTGTCCACAGAGTCGTTTCAAAACCATCCCCGTATCCTGCTTCATCAAGAAGTGCCTGTGCTTCTTCAAGATCCTGTTCCGAGGCCTCTACGTTATCAGAATACCCGAACTGTGTTTCATTGATCGGGCCGAGTGCAGGTGACCCCGTGCCTTCAAGGACCCCTTCCAGCATGTTTTCTTTGTTCAGCGCCAGGTTGACGGCACGTCGTACTCTTTCATCCCCAAAAGGTTCATTTTCTGCATTAAAGCCCATGTAAGTAATACTTGCTGCTTCTGTCTGGAATACATTTGTTCCTTCTGTTTCCTCAACACGAGACATATCACTCGGTGTCACAGGGTCGATAATATGCGCTGCGCCGGATTCCATTTCACCAATACGGGTCAAATCTTCCGGTACGACGTTGAATGTTACCGAATCAACGTTGACAGGATCTCCCCAGTAGTCTTCGTTTGCATTTAATACCACCCGGTCACCAGGATCCCAGGAATCAAATGTAAACATGCCGGATCCTACAGGTTCTTCATTAATAATATCCCCCGGCTGTCCATCCTCTTCCATGTTTGCGTAGTCTTCTTCAATCAGCGCAGGTGACACCATATTTGAAGGATACGTGGACAAGTGAGCAGGAAGGGCTGCAAATGGGTTTTCCAGATGGAATCTCACTGTATAATCATCAACAACTTCCACTTCCTCTATAACTTCAAACTGGCCAATACGAGGAGAAGCTATATCCGGATCAAGCAGACGTTCAATATTTGCCTGGACAACTTCTGCATTGAATTCTTCGCCATCAGTAAACGTTACATCCTCCCGAAGCTCAAACTCCCATACATCAGACTCCACTTCTTCCCAACTTTCAGCCAGATTTGGCTGGAGTTCGAAATCTTCATCAAATTGAGTAAGAGATTCGAAAATGTTGATCTGAACATTTCCGGACGGAACATCACTTGTAGTATGCGGGTCAAGAGAAGTAATATCTGATAGAGTAGCGATAATCAGATCATTTCCTTCCGCCAGTTCCTCAGCTTCTCCATCTCCTTCGTTATTTCCTTCGTTTTCCGCTGTGTTATTTTCAGGTGGTGCACCTTCATTTGCTGCTCCATTGTTGTCCGGCTCTCCCGCACAGGCTGTTGCAAAAATCAGTGATGCGGATACTATTCCAGCCTTAAAATATGTACTTTTTTTCATGTTTTCCATTCCTCCCAAAATTTTTTCGACAATATGTAACAAAAATTTCTCTCTTTCTCAAATCTACTACATTGTGAAATACAAGTAAAGAATATTTTTAGAATATTATATTTTTTTAAATCATTATTAATTTTCAATTATTACTATAAACTGGTGAAATATTGATATGTCAACCTATTTAATGGAAATGAAAGTTCTCTAATACAGAAATAATTGAATATATTCTGCGAGAAATTATATTCAAATAAGTTATGGTAAACTATTTAATAGAAAAGCCTTAGCATATTCAGCAAATTTCATATGAGCTCATTAAGCAAAGAGAAAACTAAAAGGAGTTATATTAATGCATGTTCAAATCAATTACGCTGCCTTTTTTCACATAAAAGACAGTGAAGGAACTGGAAAGACAGCGGAGCATCAATCTACGTTAACAGAGGAGGAATACGTGGACAGTGCTGTGGAAACATTTCTTCACGAAGAATTTAAGAAAATGTTTCTGCGGAAAGCGGAACGTCATCCTTCTTCCCAGAAATCAGCTACAAAGCTTGGAAGGTTTGTGGTAGAGCCGGGGTTCGAACTGGCTTCCAATCCTAATTACGGAATGCTTGAAAGGGTAAGACAGACGAATTCTTCAGAAGAATTTACAGCTGAAGCCGAAAAAGTTACTGATGCCTACGTGCATACCAGCGCTGCCAGAGGAGGCATTGTTATTATCGTTCAGGCTCATCTGCCTGACCTCTCCAGTCAGCCGTTTGTGCTGTTAACGAAATGCGACTTTGAAGATCACATAGTTACTCTTGGAGATGAAAAAAACCTCCTCCGCCAGGTGAACCGGGCGATTTCTACAAAAGGAATGAAAGCTGTACAGTTTCCTCACATGCCTCACGAAGGAATGGTGGAGCCTTGGGAGATTAAAATTCACCAGGCGTCGCATGCTCATTATTTTGAAGATTTTCTTGCTTATGTGGAATACCCTAAAACTAAGAAGGAAGCAGCCGCCCAGGAAGTTGTCCAGTCAGCTCAGGAATCAGTTCTTTCCGGTTTTGAAGAAGACAGTGAAGAAAGAATAGCTGAAGAAGAAGTTCTGGAAGCATGGGCCAACACCGAAGAAAGGACGCTTCAGGAACGCTGGGAGGAAGAACAGGTTAAAGAAGTGGCGCTGCCGATCCTGGAAAAAAACCCTGATGTAAAATTAAGGCTCAAACTGGACCATTTGAAAATTGATGCACTTTTGGAAGACTTCGGCCAAAATCTTCACATTGCACGTGTCGGTGAAAGATACGTTGTTTTACTGGAGGGAGAGTATTTTTCTTTTGATAAAGAAGCTTCACCGGTTGAATTTCTTCAGCCGGACAGTCTGGATAATATTACAGCAAGAATGAAAGCCCGGTATGAAGAAGAATAAATAAAGGTTCTTAGAGGTGCACCCTCAGCCGTATGAAGATTTACACTTGAGGAAGATCCTGCTTGAACGGACAACGTAATCTCCATAAACTAAAAAAACCACCCCTGTCTCTGGTGCCAGAGACAGGGGTGGTTTTATACAGAAGGTTAGAAGCGTTTACTTATGGGCAACACTTCTGTTTGCTTCGATTTTTTTCAGCTGATTTTCCACTTCTTCATTTGTCAGCTTATTCATTTCAATGTAGCGGTTTCTCGGGTGAACCCGGCACTCATGCGTACATCCTCCAAGATAAAATTGTTCGTTTTCTTCTGAAGTCAGAATCTGCTTGTTACAGTCCGGATTCGCACAGTTTATATAGCGTTCACAAGGCTCGCCGGTAAAGTGGTCACGGCCGACTATCACGTGTTCCTCCTGATTGACAGGAACACTGAGACGTTCATCAAAAACGTAGCACTGACCGTTCCAGAGTTTTCCCCGCACTTCCGGATCTTTTCCGTAGGTAACAATTCCTCCCTCAAGATGGTTGACCTTGTCAAACCCTTTTTCCACAAGCCACCCGGAGAACTTTTCACAGCGGATGCCGCCCGTACAGTACGTAAGAATTTCTTTATCTTCAAGCATCTCCCGATTTTTTTCCACCCATTCCGGAAGTTCACGGAAATAATCTATATCTGGCCGGATCGCTCCGTCAAAGTGTCCGATATCATATTCATACTTGTTTCTGGCATCCAGAACGATCGTATCCGGATCCTGAAGCTTTTCGTACCATTCTTTTGGACTCAAATAATTACCGGTCGTTTCCCTGGGATCAACATCTTCGTCGTTCAGGCGGAGGGTAACAAGTTCCGGACGCGGGCGGACGTGCATTTTTTTAAAAGTGTGCCCTTCCGCTTCATCAATTTTAAAAGTAATGTCCTGAAAGACCGGATCAGCCTTCATGTCCTCCATGTACTGCCGGGTCTGTTCGTACGTTCCGGATACGGTACCGTTAATGCCTTCAGAAGCAATAAGAATACGGCCTTTCAAGCCGATACTTTTGCAGTATTCCAGATGCTGCTGCGCTCTTTCTTCCGGGTCTTCAATATCTGTATACAAATAATAGAGTAATACGCGATATGCTGGTTTCTCCATCGGTCATATACCCCTTTCGTTCTTCATTTAAGTTGTTTACAAGTACGGAGGATATTATATCAGAATTTCATCTTTAAAAACAATAATTTATACATAGAGGGGTACTGTTTTAAACGCCCCGCGCGTTCCCCCAGACAAGTGTATGAAGCTGCGGAAGAACTCTGGCACGATTCATCGCAGAATCCTTCATCGTCCAGTCTACGAGACTTTCATAACGGCTGAGCAGTCTTGGGACGAGGTCTTCCCTGTTTTTATCTTCTCCGGTATCTTCGTTGCCCACCTGCAGATAAAAAGGAATATGAGGGTATCGTTGATGGACATTTTTTGCATAATCGAAATCCTCTTCATTGAAAATAACGACCTTCAGACTTACCTGCTGCGTTTTCCCGGCTTCCGTCAGACGATGTATAATATCGTCCAGGACCTGAAAATTCGTTTTCATCAGAGAGCTTGGAGGTTTAGGGGAAATAGTTAAATCGTCAATTTTTAAAAACCAGTCCTGCCAGAGACTTCCCTGGGTTTCAAGAGCAGCCTCGACTTCATTTGTGTGCAGAATATCGATAAATGCTCCCATATGCTTTAAAAGGGCCGGGTTCCCTCCTGAAATAGTCACGTGTGAAAAATTGCCTTCCGCTTCTTCGTTAAGGCGGTCCCAGATTTCATCCGGAGTAAGTTTTTTGATATCCTCTTTTGCAGAACCATCCCATGTAAAAGCAGAATCGCACCAGCTGCAGGAATAATCGCACCCTGCCGTGCGGACGAACATCGTTTTTTTTCCGATGACCATGCCTTCCCCCTGGAATGTAGGACCGAAAATTTCCAGTACAGGAAGCGTTTTATTCATCAGTCATCCACTCCCGCCGCATTTCAGCATAGCTCGTCGGAGTTTCGAATAATCGTACAAATTCCACCCGGAACTCCTGGCTTCCCTTTACATTCCGTTCCTGCAGCTCCTTTTCCATCTGATCAAACAGCCATACTACCATATTCTCTGCTGTTGTATTCATTGGAGGAAGCATCTCGTTTATATAGCGGTGATCCAGGTAAGTTTCTATTTTTTCTTTCCAAATATCCTTAATATCACCGAAATCAAGCATCATGCCTATTTCATCCACATATCCACTGATACCGAATACTGCACGGTACGTATGGCCGTGAAGATTTTTACACTTACCTTCGTATTCGTGGAGATGGTGCGCAGCGTCAAAAGTAAACTCTTTAGAAACCATGACACGCTTATTGTGATATTTTAAATCTTTTTTTTGAATGTCAGTACCAAGCTTTTGAAGCTTTTCAACAATACGGAACCCAAACATCGCTTTATCCTTCCTTTCGTGCTTTATAGTTTTCCAAGCCGTTTCTGCGCAGTTCGCAGGCTGGGCATTCTCCGCATCCGTCAGCTATTATCCCGTTATAGCAGGTCAGGGTTTCCCTGCGTACAAATTCCAGCCCGTCCAGCTTATCAGCGAGCTCCCATGTTTCTGCTTTGTCGAGCCACATGAGAGGTGTATGAAAAACAAAATTGTAGTCCATGGACAGGTTCAATGTAACGTTTAATGATTTCACAAATACGTCCCGGCAGTCCGGATAGCCGCTGAAATCAGTTTCACACACACCGGTAATAATATGGCGGGCGCTGATCTGCTTGCCGTAAATAGCTGCGAATGAAAAGAACAGGTGATTGCGTCCATCCACAAAGGTGGTGGGGAGTTCTCCTTCTTTCTGTTCTATATTGATATCATCCCTCGTAAGTGCATTCGGAGCCAGCTGGTTTAACAGACTCATATCCAGCACCGTGTTTTTGACCCCTAGTTTTTCAGCTACAGACTGTGCCACCTCAATTTCCTTATGGTGTCTTTGGTTGTAATTAAATGTTACTGTTTCCACTTCGTCGAACTGCTTAAGCGCCCAGAGCAGACAGGTAGTGCTGTCCTGGCCCCCGCTGAATACAACAACAGCTTTTTCCTTCTCTCTCATAGCCGATTCACTCCCCTATCATTACACTTAATTTTCCGGCGGTTATTTTGTCAACAGCAGGCAAATTTTATTAAATAATAAAAAAAGGTGCTCCGCTCCGCTGAATGATTCCAGCAAAAACGAAGTCACCTTAAAAGTAAGGCCGCCTCCGGCCGTAATTTCACAATTTGGGACCTAGTTTTTTATAGAGGGTTTTGCTAGAACCTCTCCGCTGTCAGCGGACTTTAATATACAATTATACCGCAGACCATCTTACCATAGAAAAATCACAGCGTCCAGACAAGCAAATTAACACGTTTTAACGTTTATATATATGATTTACAAGCCGGGTTTGTAAAAAATGTGCCGGGCATGCAGACCATCTTCTGAAAGCTTCAGCCAGGCGAAGGAGCATAACGGAACTTTCCGCTTATCGGTTGCCGATCCAGGATTTATAAGCAGGGTTTTTCCGTGGAAGCGGAGGTAAGGGATGTGGGAATGTCCAAAAAGAACGATGTCCGCTTCCTCTTTAAAAGCGTTTTCCGCTCTTTTTTCAGTGGTGCCTCCCCGGCCTTCGTGTCCATGTACTATACCAATTTTAAAGCCGTTTCTATCAATCGTCAGGGAAGCAGGAAGGTAATTCTGCACTTCGGGTTCGTCAGCGTTTCCATACACACCGGCTATATTCCATTCGGCCTGAAGCTCCTTATAAACGAAAAGCGTCTGCCAGTCTCCGGTATGAATAATTTCATCTGCTTCCTGCATGGCTTCTGTGAGAATCTGAGGCAGCTTGGAAGCTTTTGAAGGCATATGAGTATCGCCGAAAACAAGTATATTCATGAGTTATTTTTGTTCCCTACTTTAGGAGCACGGGCAGTAGCATAAATTCGAAGAAATGCTCCAATCGTAATGATAATACCAAGTATAATAAAGAGCAGCTGTCTGTCAGCAAAAAGTACGCCGGCAGCTGCTGTAATGATAAACAATATCCCTGTCAGCAGAAAAAAAATCTCTACCGCGATAAACAGTTTACTTCTTGTAGACATCTGCCTTCCTCCTCTTTTTTCCTTTTTACACTATAACATAATTTTCTGTGTGAAATTGCTTGGAGGAAGCAGGCTGCTTTAAAAATTTCCTGTCAATTAAATTAAACAGATTTTGTTTACGATTTACAGGTAAGGAAAGCGGGCCGGCTTCAGCTAATTTCTTCCTCCCAAACGGATCTTCCGCTCGTCCTATCTCGCCTCGCCTGCTGCAGCTCCAGCAGGAAAATAAAAAGAAGTTTTCTCTTCTAAAAAAACGTGTTGATTCCGCCCTTTCTTCCATTCAAGAGAGGCTTTTTTCCTCTGGAACGTCCGGCGGGGACGACGGTGGGATAGAGCGAAGTCGGAAGATCCTGCAAACAGCTGACGATTAGCCCCACGGCAAGGCTGAGCGCAGGAGAAAACTATACAGTCAGAAGAATAATTATTCTGCACTGAACATTTAATCGACAAACTGAAAGACCCTGCCGGAATACCCTGCAGGGTCTTTGCTTCGTTATTTTTTCTTAATCCAGAATTTTAGAACACCATCATCTTCGGACTGATCCACAAGTTCATGGCCTCCTGATTTAGACCATGCAGCAAGGTCTGCTTTAGCTCCCTGATCCGTTGCGTGAATTTCCAGCACCTGGCCGGATTCAATATCATTCATCGCCTTCTTCGTTTTCACGATCGGCATTGGGCATGCCATTCCTTTGGCGTCGAGTACTTTATCTGCGTTCATGTGTAAAACCTCCATTATTAATAATAAATTTCTGTTTGTTTATTCAACTGCTGCAGAGCAGCCAGTTTGCACCTTACTTACGCCTTTACTGCGCAGCGGTTTGGTCCAATTTCCATTTCCTGCTTTTTATCAATATCCGGTGTTATCTTTCCCATATTAGTCTGACGAATTTCCTGATGAGAATTCGGCTGAGGTGGAAGATTCTCTGTAACAAGAGCCCGGAATTTATTTTCATCTTCAATATTCAGTCCGTGGTTCTTGTCAAACAGCGTTCCCAGCTTTTCCTGAACACTTCCGTCATCATTGACTTCTTCCATAATCATAAAATGGGCCGGCAGAACAATCAGATTTTCGGAAAGCTCACGGTAACGGCTGTAAAGCGTTTCACGCAGATCTCCTACCCAGTCATCAGCCTTACCTGCAAGGTCCGGACGCCCGATGGAATCGATAAACAGAATGTCACCGGAAAGCAGGAAGCGGTTATCTATGACAAAAGAAGTTGACCCGATAGTGTGACCTGGAGAATACAGAGCATTGATATCGATTGCTGTGTCACCTATACGGACCTGCTCCCCATCAGTAAGCGGTGCGTATTCGAACACGACTTCTTCTGCATCTTTCGGAGGAAGCCAGTATACTGCACCAGTTTTCTCAGCTATTTCACGGCCTCCAGAGATATGATCTGCATGAAGATGCGTATCAAAAACGTGTTTGATCTCTACTCCTTTTGCTTTTGCAAAGTTAATGAAAACGTCTGTCATCCGGGTTGCATCGATAATGGCTGCTTCCCCATTGGAAACTGCCATATAGGAGAGGCACCCTTTCCCGAGACGGACAAACTGATAAAGCTCACCATTAGGAAGATCCCCAACTTTGACCGGTTCAAGATGCTCGCTCCAAGTCTTCATTCCGCCTTCAAGATAGGATACTTCCATGCCTTCATCAGCAAGCATTTCTGCAACCATTTGAGAAGATCCTTCTTTTGCACATACAACGAGCAGTTCTTTATCTTTTGGAATGTCCTCCATAATTTCTTCCACTCCGTCAAGAAGCTCAAAGTAAGGAACATTCATATACTGAAAAGAATCCGATTCAATTTTCCAGTCCGCATAAGCATCTTCGTTACGGACATCAAGAATAAACAAATCTTTCTTTTCTACAACGCGGCGTGCTACTTCTGAAGCTTTCATTGCTTTAACTGCCATTATTAGATTCCTCCTCAGGAAATTAATTGATTACTTATTGGATTCCGTTGGCCCGTTCCAGTCGCTCATACCCGGCACTACGTTCTTTACGTTTGTGAATTCGTTGTCAGCAAGCTTCTGGGAGGCCATGTCACTGCGGTTGCCGGTTCGGCAGACAACATACGTTTCTTTGTTTTTGTCCAGCTCATTTATGCGCTGATCCAACTCCCCGAGAGGAACAGATACGGCACCGGGAATGTGGGAAAAGGCATATTCCGCTGATTCACGGACATCAAGAATCTGTACATCCCCGTCCAGCTTTTTTTGAAGTTCACTGTTATCAATAACGTGAGGGAAAGTTTTTTCTTCACTTTCTTCACCAGTGGATTTACGGACATAGTGATAAAGAACCCCTTCTTTTTCAGAAGTTCCGATATATTGATGACCCGACTTTTTAGCCCATGCTTCCAGGTCAGCAGTGGATCCTTTGTCCGTAGCCTGAATTTCAATGACTTGACCGGGTTCCAGTGCACCTATTGCCTTTTTTGTTTTAACGATCGGCATAGGACAGGCAAGTCCTTTGGCGTCCAGATGTTCATTAACAGTAATATTCATTGTTTCCTCCTTATTATCCCTATACGTGTATGGGTATTCAATCAAGAAAATTTTTTACGGCGCTGCTGTTTTCCCGTTCCAGGAAATCATTCCGCCGTCCATATTAACCACATTATAACCATGCTTTTCTAGAAATTCCCCTGCTCTTTCACTTCGGGCACCCGAGCGGCAGATCATAATTACTTCTTTATTTTTATCAATTTCACCCAGCCTTTGTGGAATTTCACCGAGTGGAATGTGCTTTGCACCAGGTATCATCCCCTGTGCTGTTTCTTCAGATTCTCTTACATCAATCATCTGCGGAGAATCGTTTAATCTGCTGTTAACTTCATCTGCTGTCCATATTTTCATTAACAGAGTACCTCCTTAAATAAACAGGTTTACGTTGCCATCTTCAGCTTCTGCAAGGTATGCTGCCACGCCGCCGTATTCAATTCCCTCAATGAGCTCTTCCTTCTGCAGGCCGAGAAGATCCATTGTCATTGTACAAGCTACAAGTTTTACATCCTGCTCCTGAGCCATATCAATCAAATCGGAAAGCGGCATTGCCTGGTGTTTCTTCATTACGTTTTTAATCATTTTCGGCCCCATTCCACCGAAATTCATATTGGAAAGCCCCATATTTTCGGCTCCGCGGGGCATCATTTTACCAAACATTTTTTCCATTTTTCCTTTTTCCACATCTACTTTTTCTTCTTTACGGAAAGCATTCAGCCCCCAGAAAGTAGCAAAAATTGTTACATCGTGATCGTAGGCCGCCGCTCCATTTGCGATAATAAAGGCTGCCATCGCTTTGTCATAATCCCCACTGAATAAAATAATGTTGGTCGACTTTTTCTCTTCCATACTATATAGCCTCCTGTTAATTAAGTTGTTTCGTTTCACTGTTATCAATATACCACCCGGGGTATATTTTTGTCAACACTTCGGGTGTATTTTATTTTTAAAACGATTCAGTGCGTTTCATAAAGCATAAAAACTGCTGGAGTGATACCGCTTCTATCATTCAGATCTCCTCAAGAGCACTTTGGGAACTACCGATTTTACAGAGGGAAGATTACCTGCCACCTCCTAAAGACAGCAGGTAGAATCCTTAACGGCTTTTTACAAGCATATTTACAGCTTCCTGAATCATTTCTTCAGAATCTTCTCCACTTTCTATCTGCTGCCTGACACACTGCTCGAGATTGGAACTGACTACAACACCCAGTGCACGATCAAGCGCATTGCGTGCCGCAGACATTTGGCCAACGAGTTCACGGCAGTCTTTGCCTTCTTCCATCATACGGGAGATTGCACGCACCTGCCCTTCTATACGCTTAACCCGGTTTTTCATTTGAGGGGTGTATTCCATAGTATTTCCCTACTTTCTTTTATTTTACAGCTTCGTTCATCGCTGTTTCCATTCTTTCTTCAACATTTTCGGCGACTTTCATCACTTTATCATTATCAACGAATTCCATTAGTTTTGTTGGATTCGGCATGCCTGCTTTTGTTTCTCCGTTTTCTTCATAAACAACGACTTTACACGGAAGGAAATAACCGGCAAGCATTGTTTCTTCCAATACTTCCTTAGCTATTTTTGGGCTGCACACTTCCAGGATACGGAACTTATTGTCGAGGCCTACTCCTTTTTCATCCAGTTTTCCTTTGGCATCAAAATCCCAGAGCACACCAAATTCCTGCTTTTGAAAAGCTTCTCCTAGTTTTTCCACTGTTTCCTCTACTGAGTAAGGTGAGTTAACTGTTGTATGAAACATGAGTATCCCCTTTCTTTTTAATACGTGTATGGGTATATTATAATCAATTTAAATCTTTTCGTCAACTGGTGGCGGCTGCCTCTTTACGTAAGGTCCGATGCAGCTCTTCCTCCGGCCATCCGGCTTTTCGGAAGATGTCCCGGACAGGTCCCTTCATTTCTACTATTGTCACTTTAATATCCTGTATTTCAAAGTCATGCTTCCATCGTTCCACTTCATGAAGAGCGACGGCGTCAATAGAGTTAACTCCGGAAAAATCAAGAATAATATGATTAAGATCCTTCCGCTCATATACTACCTGTTCAAGTTTATCGCCGGTAAAGCCGGCATTGGCAAAGTAAAGTGGTGCATCCACCCGTAGAATAAACATGTCTTCTTTGACTGCAGCTTCCGGGAACCGCTTGATATTGCGGTAGATGTCTTCTTTCTTTAAATATCCAAGCTCGGCTGTATGCGGATAGGCACTCTGCCAAATAAACACGAGGAGGGAAAACCCTATTCCAATGAAAATTCCCTGTTCTACGCCTATAAACAGCGTAGAGGCGAAAGTTACAAACCAGACTACTCCATCAATCCGGCGAATCTTGAATAATGATTTTGCTTCTTTAATGTCTATTAATTTGTAGACTGCCAGTATAATTACAGCTGCGAGGACCGCATTTGGAAGATAGTAAAAGGCACCCGTGAAAAATACAAGAATAAGCATGATCAACAGGGCTGTTACTACTGAAGCAAGCGGCGTTTTGGCTCCGGCATCATAATTGACAGCCGAACGTGAAAAACCACCTGTTACAGGGAATCCACCGAAAAAAGATCCTCCCGCATTTGCAAGTCCCAGCCCGGACAGCTCCCTGTTTGCTGAGATGCGATAATTTTCTTTTGAGGCTATTACTTTAGCCATCGCGAATGATTCCATAAAACCAATAAAAGTGATTGTAAGGGCTGTCGGCAGTAAGGCTGCAGCCGATTCCAGGCTTATTGCTGGAAGAACGAATGAAGGCAATCCTCCAGGAACTTCCCCAATAATAGATACCCCTTCCTGATTAAGCTGAAACCAGGAAACGACAGCTATACCAAATAATACTGCAGCAAGAGGTCCCGGGAGAACCGGCACATATTTTTTTACCGCCAGCATAATTATAATACTGGCTGCCGCAATCATAAGAGCCCATCCATTAATTTCAGTAATTCTGGAAACTGCTTCAATAATGGTCATTACAAGGTGTTCTGATTCAATCGAAAAACCAAGGATGTGATCCAGCTGACTGAATGCGATAATAATTGCAGCAGCTGATGTAAATGCACTGATAACAGCGTGGGAGAAAAATTTTACGATGAAACCGAGCTTAAGTACTCCCATTAAAAGCTGCATGACTCCCACCATCAGCATCAACAGCAGTGCGAGAGTAATATATTCATCCGAACCGGGCTCCGCCAAAGGGGAAATCCCTGCATACACAAGCAGCGATACGACAGCTACAGGCCCGACTGCCAGCTGACGGGAGGACCCAACGAGAGCATAAAGCAGTATCGGAATGGCAGCTGCATATAAGCCGGTTACCGGCGGCATTCCTGCCAGCATGGCGTAGGCCATGCCCTGAGGTACGAGCATAATTGCCACTATAAGACCAGCTGTCAAATCTCCTTTTAAATTATGTTTATCGTAGTTAAAAAGCCAATCAAGTACTACACGATTCTTCAAGCTGAATCCCTTCTTTCTTTCGATAAGTAAATACCCACACCCCTATTTTATATACCCCTTATGGTATTGTCAACTATAGCCTTTGTTTTACAGCAGAACGTATTCTACAATTTCTTGCTTAGTTACAAGTGACCTACCTTACCATTTTGTTACTTTATACGAAATACCACCCCGAATTATTGTTTAAAAGTTCCCTTAAAATAAAGTAGATTAAGTAAGGAACGTCCGGCTTCAGCTCATTTTGTCCTTCTTTTAAAGGAAGAAGCAGGTGATGTAAAATCAACGATATAGATGGTTGTTTTTACGTAAGAAAAGAAGCTGTTCTGGTGATTTGTTTCATCAGTTACTTCTTTTGAAAAGTGCCTCAGACGCTCTTCTATAAACATATAACTTTTAAAGACCCAGTAGGAGAATCCTGGATTTTTCTACAATAAACAAAGGTACAAAATAAAGTTTACCTTTATCAAAGGTGAACTTTCAGACTGTTTATAAAGTGTTTTTTATACATGCCTATGCATTTCCCTGTTTTCGCCTCCACAGGACGCTTTCCGGGCGGGTCGGCTTCAGCTAATTTCTTCCTCACAACGCTCGGAAGAAATGGATCTTCTGCTCGTCCTATCTCGCCTCGGAGTCGCCTGCTGCAGCTCCAGCAGGAAAATAAAAAGAAGGTTTCTCTTCTAAAAAATGTGTTGATTCCGTCCTTTCTTCCATTCAGGAGAGGCTTTTCCTCCGGAACGACCGGCGGGGACGCCGGTGGGATAAAGCGAAGTCAGAAGATCCTTTTCCATGGCCGAAGGGCTGGAAAATAGCTGATGACGAGCCCCACGGCAAGCTTCCGCCGGGGAGTGCAGGAGAAAGCTATACGCTCAGAAGAATAATTATTCTGAAACCAAGACTTAATCAACACTCTGAAAGTTTACCTTTATCAAAGGTGAACTTTGATACATCTGTTTTTTCACCTGCGCTTCCCGACTTTAATCGTATCCTGAATGTTATTTTGAACGTGCTCACTGATGGAACAACAGCGGATTTTCGTGATTAGAAACATATATTACCTTATTTGTCATATACTAATACCCCCTCCCCCATATTACATAATTTCACATGATTTTCAGGCCGCCGGACTGGGTATAATATAAATTAAGCAGCAGGGGAACGCATAGCGGATGCATTGATATAATGACTCCTAATTCCGGTCCCCTGCTGTTCTCTTTTGTTAATGCAGGCAGAAGCATTCCGCTTCTGCCTTTTTTAGATTCCAGGCGTATTTTTTGCCTGAAGAATCGGAAAAGCGTAATCTATAATATGGGCTTGTATCACTCATTTTGTTAATTTTACTTTCGTCGACCCATTTTTCAGAATGAAATTAATGTGTCAAGGCGATGTTTTATAATATAGAAATCAGCATGTTCATTTAAACGTTTTAGAAAGCAGGTTGATACTATGGCATATGATGAACGGAGGCACGGGATAGCAGCGGGACTCAGTGCTTATTTTCTCTGGGGACTTCTCCCTGTTTACTGGAAGTGGATTGATCACGTTCCTGCAGCAGAAGTCCTTGCTCACCGTATTATTTGGTCTCTCATATTTTTAGGAGGTCTTTTTCTCGTATTGCGGCGGGTGACAGATTTAAAGGAAGATCTAAAATACATTGCGTTTCACCCTAAAATTATAGCTGGTATATTTACTTCGGCATTTTTCATAAGTATAAACTGGCTTCTATTTATTTGGGCAGTCGCTAATGAACGGATGGTGGAGGTCAGTTTAGGATATTACATAAATCCTTTAATCAATGTGGTGCTGGGCGTACTGTTTTTTAAAGAAAAATTAACTGTCAGGCAGCGTACCGCTGTTGGACTCGCTTTTACCGGTGTGATGATACTTACCATTTCTTCCGGAACTGTACCTTACATTGCACTGAGTCTTGCTTTAAGTTTTGGATTTTATGGACTGGTGAAAAAACAGACGAAAATTGGGGCTATGACAGGATTAATAATAGAAACACTTTTTCTAATGCCATTTGCCCTTGGATTTCTATTTTTTGTCCATTCTTCTCTCGGAGAGGTAATGCATCCAGCTGACACATTAACACCGTTGCTTCTGATAGGTACAGGAGCAGCTACAGCGATTCCGCTGCTGTTATTCGGAACAGCAGCGCAAAAAATACCGCTCTCACTTCTTGGATTTCTTCAGTACATTGCTCCGACAATGATGCTGTTGCTCGGGGTAATCTTTTATGGGGAGCCGTTTACAAATGTGCACATTATTTCATTCATGCTGATATGGACCGCACTTCTTTTGTACTCTGTAAGGTTTAAAATTTCAAAAAACTAATAAATAAGATTTTAAAAGATAAAACATAAAGAAAGAAGCAGGCTGCCAGTTCATGACAGTCTGCTTCTTATATTAAGGCTCTGTAAAAAAGCTTCGTGTTATTATTGAAGGTTGCCTGCGGCTCTTTACACCTGCCGCGGAGAAAGTATGCGGCTGCCTTCCCGTCCGGGAGGATCTTCGCGCTTCTGCAGGCGTCTCGAAAAATCACCTTGGCGGTGGTTTTGTAGAATAAAGAGCAGCGTCTATGAAAACAGAACTTTTCTTTTTTTTATGAAAAACGAAGCGGAAACCAGCCCGTGGAAGAAGGAGATGGGAGGAAAGGGCGCAGCCTACCCGAAAATCTCCTCCACGGCAGGCCGGTTGAAAGCAAAGTGTTCCTTTAGCCATCAACAGCGAACCCAGCTTATTTTAAAGACGATGCAGTTTTTCATCTTCCGCTTTCATTCGAAGGCGCTTTGTTTTTAGCCGATGACCTTCAAAATCTTCTTCAAACTCAGTTTGAAATTCAAATCCGCTCAACATATAGAAATTCTCGGCTTTTTCATTTCCTGATTCAATATCTATATACAACTCCCTTACGTTCTGCATGTGACTCCACAAATGTCTCATTAATGCAGATCCTACACCTTCCCTTTGTGCACCAGGAAGTACATATATAGCTTCAACTTCCGCTGAATCAACAGTTTCGTAAAAAAAACTGGCAAATCCAATTACACGCCCGGCTTTTTCACAGACAAACATATGGTTTTTATCAATCCGTTCCTGCAGACGCTCTTTGCTGTAATATTTATCTAAATATTTATCCTGTGACTCTCTCGGAATTAACCCCTCATAGGTATCATGCCAGGACTGTACAGCAATATCCCGGATATCATCTATATCTTCTTTCACAGCTCTTCTGCAAAACATTATTAACCCACCTTCCGATTTACTGTTTTATAATTCGTGCCGTTAATAACTTCGACATACTTTATTTTAAGCCTGCTATTTTATGATATACATGTTGGAAGCTAACTATAAAGACCCGCTTGTATTTATCCTAGCTTATAACAGGAATTCTTGCAAACGCTTCCTGCTGTCTTTTCCACTTACTTATAAATATGCTGAAGGTCTGTTTTTGTCATCTCACTGGGGGTCCCATTAAACACGATTTCTCCGTTTTGCAGACCTATAATCCGGGTAGCAAACTTCTCAGCCAGTTCTATATCATGCACATTGATAACAGTTGTCAGCTTTCTTTTCAGATGGAGGGACTTCAGCAGCTGAAATATATGATCCGAAGTTGTCGGATCGAGGCTTGCGACCGGTTCATCACCGAGAAGTATAGAAGGTTCCTGCACCATTGCTCTCGCAATACCTACCCGCTGCTTTTGTCCTCCGCTCAGCCTTTCCACTCTGCGCCCACGAAATTCATACAAGCCTACTTCTCTTAAATAAGAGTCTGTGAGTCTTTTTTCTTCCTCAGAAAACAAGCCCAGCATATTTTTCCAGACTGGCCGCTGCCCAAAACGGCCGGTGTAAACGTTCTGCTCCACTGACATCCTTGGTATTAAGTGAAAATGCTGGAAAATCATGCCTATTTCTGAACGAAGTTTCCGCAGTCTTTTTTCTTTCAGGCAGTTCAATTCATTTCCAAGTACTGTAACTCTTCCGTCAGTTGGAGTCTGAAGACCATTAACAGTGCGTATGAAAGTGGATTTCCCGGCACCACTTCTTCCGAGCACACATACAAACTCCTCCGGCTTGATTTCTAAATTGATATTATTTAATGCGGGGGCTTCACCCTTTTCGTAAACTACACTGACATTTTTGAAACTCAGCATGCAATCAGCCCCTGTCTTTTTATCTTCACCCTGGTAAAGCTTCTGATGTTAGAAGGACGCTCTGGCTCTTTTTTTACCTGCCACGGTGATAAGCGTTAAATAACACGTTTTCTCACAATACCTCCACTAACATCAACGATAATTACGAGTACCATTATAATTACTATTGCTGAAGCCATGGAATCGTATGCGAGGCTGTTATAATAGTTCATTAAACTTTGTCCAAGTCCCCCTCCACCAATCATACCAAGTACAAGAGATGTCCTGATCGCTACTTCAAATCGGTAAAAGTAGTGGGAAAGTACATTAGGCCAGATCTGAGGAAGGATAGAAAACAGCTGGCCGGTTCTTCTTCCGGCCCCTACAGACATCATGGCTTCCTGTGGTCCTTTGTCCGATGATTCCACAAGCTCTGCAATGAGTTTTCCAAGTACAGATACATTGTGAAGAAAAATAGCCAGAAGTGCGGCAAAAGGTCCCAGACCTAAAGAGACAACAAATATTAGACCAAAAACAATTTCCGGCACGGAGCGGAAAAGACTAAGAAGGGATCTGACGGAATAAAAACCGAAAGATGTCCGAGAAGTGTTTTCAGCTGCAAGAAAGCTTACAGGCAGTGCGATTACGAGTGCCATAAATGTTCCAAAAAAAGCTACTGATAAAGTTATAAGAGACTGCTGAAGAAGATAGGGAAACAAGTCCCAGCGGAGCGGCCAGAAATTTCTCTGCATAAAATCCCATGTATTGCCGAGCTGAAATAAAGCAGTTAAAGAAAAATCCGATCCGATGCCGCTGAATACCAGCAGCAGCAGAATTAGAACTGCGTAAATAAAAAGGCGCTTGCGGAACCAGACCATCAGTAAGCACTCTTATTCTGAATCATCAGTGTCATTATTCTCTTCCGTTTCTTCCGGCTCCAAAAGATCAAACGCCCGCGCAGCTTCAAGTACGCTGTCATACTCCTCATGGGAGGCTTCAGTGAAAGCCTCTGCACCTCCGAAAATACGAAGTATACGCTCATCTTCAATTTCCAGGAATGCTTCCTGCACTTCTGCCTTCAGCTCCTCATCCGTACCTCCTGGAACAGCCCAGGGGTACTGATAAAGCTGTTCGGACTCCCAAATAATTTTGTAGTCTTCTTCGTCAATCAGCTCATCGTCTACAAGCGCATTATATATAGCACTATCGATCGCTCCAGCATCTACATCACCATTAGCCACCGCACTGGCAGTAATGTCATGGGAGCCGGTAAAGCGGACATCAGCAAAATCATAAGTGCTTTCATTCTCATAAACACCGCGCTCATAAAGTTCATACCCGGGCACTGCAAAACCTGAGGTGGAGGACTGGCTTCCAAAAGCAAAATCAACACTTTCGGCATCCTCCACCAGTTCATCCAGCGAATCCCAGGGAGCATCGGGCTGCGTTAAAATATAAGAATAATAGTAAGGATCTCCATCGACTATCTGCGTTAGTATAGCTTCTGCGCCGCTTTGTTCATAAGCAATTAAATATGTAACAGGACCAAAATAAGCCAGGTCTACATGACCGTAATTAATCGCTTCTACAACAGCATTATAGCTCGGATAGTGGGTCACCTCGACCTCCCGGTTAAGGGCACCTTCCAGATGCTCTTCCAAAAGAGAAAGACCTTCTTCCATTTCTCCAATCGACTGGGAAGGTATAACAGCAACTTCATAAACAGATGAATCCTCCGCTTCATCTCCTGCTGTCTCATCTGTATTTTCGTTCACTGCTCCACAAGCCGTGAGTATCGCTGCAGATCCAAGCAAAGGTAAAATTGGTTTCATCTGTTTCATTCCTCTTTTCTGTTTATTAACTCAGACCGGTTTGTGACGGCTTCTGCAAGGTCGTGATTTCCAAAAAGTGCTAATACACCTAACAGCGTCTCGGTTTCAATAGGGCCTGCTTCTTCTTTAGAAACTGTCAGTTTAACTGCTTCCTGAAGCACAGGGTTGTCTGCCGCGCCATAAGCTTCCGCGTATACTTCTTCAGGATTCAGGTCGTTATTAATACACCACTGTGCAAACACGTGAGCCATCATCTGTTCATCCTGCTGAAAACTTTCAATAATCTTTTTTTCTCTATCTGACTGGTTCTCCATATTCTCACCTCGTTCTAACTCGCATATATTGTGCTTAAAGTTCCTTGGATTAATGTTTACTATCTTCGCTTCTTGTAAAAGCGTAAGAAATGAAAATTCAATACTCCTACTGATTTTTTCTTTCAAGCGTGGTATTTTTGTATTTATAGAAGTTTTCAATCAGCTCTGCAGGTGTACTCATAGATCACGTTGCAGAATATTTGTAAGAATTAACTGAGAACTTCGCTGAACCGGGACATGTGTATAAAGGATAGAAAGTGCCCCTTAAATCAATATGGGGCTTCAGCATCGATAAAATCAATTGGAAAGTGGGAAAAACTAATGATCAAAAAATTTATTAATATGACAGATGGTCAAAAAACCAAGGTAATTGTAAGCTTCGGTCTGCTGATGTTCGTGCTGAGCTACCTCGGAGGAACAGTTTTTGGGAACTTTTACTTTTCTGACTGAATCCTCGCTGCCCGGCGGCCTTCATAATGATCAAGCAGCCCCAGCATATCATTTAATAATCGTTCCATTTTTTCCAGATCACTGCGTCTGACAACTGGATCTTCATCAGACCAGCGCACAGTATAAATAAAATAATAGGATGGAAAAGAACGGAAAATCACCATGGAATTTGGAAACTTCGAAAAGACCGCTTTAATTTGATACCGTCTTCCGTAGCTCCAGTCAAGCAGTTCCATTCCTGAAATCCCCACCTTTTATAGTGTTATAAGAACCAGCTTAACCCGGTTGATCACCTGTCTGCAAGTGATAGCCCCCTGCTTAACTTGACGGTGAGAATTCAGCTTATAACCTTTAATCTGTTTGGGCTGATCTTCCTGCTGCGGCGGCTTTCATCCAGCCGACTGCACAATAAGATATCAGACATATACACTTCTCCTTCACTTTTCCAACTGAACTATCCACTCACGAAAGGACGCAGCTGCCTTTTTCAAAAAATCGGCAGTCTTCTCGTCCGTTACTTTTCCATTTTCTATGAGTTTATGTGCCTGAGCAATAAAAATCTGCGGCTGCTGGAGCGGATAAGCATCGCAGGCTGCAAGTGTCTGACGGAGCTGTGCCTGGGAGAACCCGGTGCCCATTCTTGTAGGCGTAGCACCTGCAAGCATCACCGGCTTATGATAAAGTACATTTTCATTAGTCATACTGCCGGCCCAGTCCAATGCGTTTTTCAATACTCCGGGAGTACCATGGGAATATTCTGGTGTAACAATAAGTATACCGTCTGCCTTTTTTAATTTCTGCTTCCATCTCGCTACCGGTCCCGGGTCTCCTCCCGTTTCGAGATCTGCGTTAAATAACGGAATTTCTTCAAGACTCTCTATTTGAATGTTTAGTCCTTCATACTCTTCATCTGCCATAAACTGCAGAAGATATTTATTAAGTGATTCCTGTCTTAAACTTCCGGCAATACCTATAATATTTTTTGTCTCCACTAATTGACACCCCTTCAAAAATTATTTTCGTTGATTTTTTCAAACATAAAACGTAAGATGAACTACGGGTATTTTCGGAGTCGAAATAAAATTCCGGATACTATGAATTATATATTCCCTTATTTAATTATGCATACACTTTTAATGTTTCATGGAAGACCCGGGCGGTTTTCTATGATTTTTTTGTAACTGACCTACTGGAGGCACTGTGATGACTGATTCAATTCCACAGAACAAAGAATTAACTAAAAAACAAAAAAATAGGCTGGTTCTGCTGCTCTGTATTATTCTTGCATTTACTGTGATGAATGGAACGATGTTTAACGTAGCTATCCCGGATATAGCTGAAGATTTTGATCTGCTCCCGTCCCAGGTTACGTGGGTAATGACAGGTTATATTCTTGTGTTCGCCGTTGGTGCATTAATGTATGGTAAGCTGGCCGACATTTATCCTATTAAAAGACTGCTGACTATAGGAATAATTTTGTTTGCCACCGGTGCTGCTATCGGTCTTTTTTCACAAAACTATGCCTTTCTTCTTATTGCCCGGATTATCCAGGCGATGGGCGGAGCTACCATTCCCGCCCTTGCTTTTATTATACCAGCAAGATTTATGCCGAAAGAAAGAGGCCGGGTTTTTGGGACAGTTTCGGCCACAGTAGCTTTTGCTTCCGGTCTCGGACCAATAACCGGCGGCTTTGTAGGAGGGGCTTTTGACTGGCGCTATTTATTTATCCTTTCTATTATTTCACTGATAGCCATTCCTTTTTTAAGAAAATGGATTCCGGACGAAACGGTGCGGAGTGGTTCGGTCGATATACCGGGTGCAGTTCTTCTCGCTTCCTCCGTAGCAGGCCTGCTGTTCTTTATTACAATGTTCAGCTGGATCGGACTTACCATTTTTGCTCTCTCATTAACTGCTTTTTATCTGCACATCCGAAAACATCCTGCTCCTTTTATTGACTTGGAAATGCTGAAGGATAAATATTATACAACTGCGGTATTAACAAGTTTTCTTGGAACAAGTGTCATGTTTGGTATGATCTTTATCGTCCCTATTATGGCCCGGTCTGTTTACGGGTTAAGCACTGTAGAAATTGGTCTGCTGCTTTTTCCCGGAGCAATGGGAGCAGCACTTGTCGGCCAGAGAGGCGGAAGATTTGTTGAAAGCCGCGGCAGCTTCCCGGTGCTTCAGACCGCTTTTTTACTTGCTGTTGGTGGAAGCTTTTTGATTTCAACTTTTATCGGTATTCCACCTTATCTTCTTGCACTGTGTATTCTTGTGCAGTATGTAGCATTTCCGCTGATCCAAAGCTCTACAGCTAATCTTCTTACTGAACTTGTACCGAAGGAAAAAACAGGAGTCGGTATAGGAATGTTTAATTTGATGAATTTTATGTCAGGTGCTATTTCCAGCGCTGTTTTTGGTGCTTTTTTGGACCTTCAGAATGTTCGTCTCCAGCTTAACCCTGTCGTATATTCAGATAATGTTCTTATTTACTCCAACCTTTTTCTTGTAATTTCTGTAATAGCAGCAGCAGCTCTCTTTCTCTTTACAAAACAGTTTAAAAATCGACCGGATCCTCTCCAAAAAAGCTAATACTAATATTTATTATAAAGGCTCTATTAAAGCTCCGTTTTATTTTTGAAGGTTGCCTGCGGCAGACCCTTCCGTCCGGGAGGGTCTGCGCGCTTCCGCAGGCGTCTCTGCCCGGGCCTCGGTTTTAAAAAAAAGAGCAGCATTTATAAAAAGCAGAACGTTTCTTTTTCTATGAAAAAACGAAGCGGAAACCGGCCCGTGGAAGAAGGAGATTGGAGGATAGGGCGCAGCCTGCCCGAATACCTCCTCCACGGCAGGCCGGTCAGCGAAGTTTTCCTCCAGCCGTCAACAGTGAACTTTAACATAGCTATTATAAAAAAACGGGCACTGACGATGTATCGTCAGTGCCCGGCTCTGTTTCGTGATGATTACATCATACCTATCGTATTATAGCCGCCGTCCACGTGCAGAATTTCTCCAGTAATTCCACTGGATAGATTACTCATTAAAAAAACAGCGGTGCTGCCAACTTCTTCCGTAGTTACAGTCCTCTTCAGCGGAGCATTATCCTCCATCTCTTTAATTACTTCATTAAATCCGCCGATTCCTTTAGCAGAGAGCGTCCGGATAGGACCGGCAGAAATCGCATTAACACGGATATTTTCCTTTCCAAGGTCATTTGCCAGATATTTCACACTTGCATCCAGACTTGCTTTGGCAACTCCCATGACATTATAATTTTTAACGACCTGCTCGCCGCCTAAATAGGTCATTGTAACGACACTTGCTCCCTCTGTCATAAAAGGCCTGGCTGCTTTCACTACAGCAGTCAGTGAATAAGAGCTGATGTTATGTGCCAGGAGAAATCCATCACGTGTCGTATTCAAGTATTCACCTTCCAGCTCCTCCCGGCTCGCAAAGGCCACACAATGTGCGATTCCGTGAATCGTCCCCGATTTACGCCCTATTTGTTCGAAAGCTTTCTCTATGTCCTCATCCTGGGTTACATCACAAGGAAGAACACTGTGGTTTCCTTCCAAGGAATCTGCCAGCTCCTGAACAGTTTTCCCAAAACGTTCTCCTGCATAGGTGAAAACGATATCAGCACCCGCCTGATCAAGTGCTCTTGCAATTCCCCAGGCGATGCTCCTTTTATTTGCGACCCCCATTACTACATAAGTGCGGCCGGACAAATCCAGATTAATCATACTGTTTCCTCCCTCAATATGTGCTTGCTTTTATTACCTGGTACTAATTTTACATTAGAGCTTTTAAAGCGTCAACGTTTTCATGCTACAATATCGTTAGATTAAGGGAGGGATACACATGTATGATGTAATAGGTGATGTTCATGGATGCCGGAACGAGATGCATACTCTACTTCGAAAACTGGGATATAAGCAGACTGAAACCGGTCTTTATCACCCTGAAAGCAGGATACCTGTTTTTTTAGGAGACTTAACAGACCGTGGTCCCGATTCTTTAGGTGTTATAAAAGACGTGAGCAGCTGGGTAAAAAAACAGCAGGCTTTATACTGCCCTGGAAATCACTGCGATAAACTCTATCGATTTTTTATAGGAAGGGATGTCCGAATTAACAATGGTTTGGAAACAACCATAGCTGAATGGGAAGCCCTGTCACCTGTCGAAAAGCAAACGTCAGCCGCGACTTTTCGAAACCTATACGAGAATGCCCCTTTATATTTAATGCTTGATTCCGATAATTTAGTAGTAGCCCACGCCGGCATTAGACATAAGGATCTTGGGAGGAAAGATCGAAAAGTGAAGTCGTTTGTTCTGTATGGGGATGTTACTGGAGCAAAAGATAAAGAAGGTTTCCCAATTCGAAGAGACTGGCCTGAAATCTACCCACAGGGAGAAAATTGTATTGTTTATGGTCATACTCCTGTCATTGCACCAAGAATTGCCGGTAAAACAGTAAATATTGACACCGGCTGTGTATTTGGAGGAGCATTAACAGCTTTCCGTTATCCGGAAAAAACATTTGTTTCTGCGGCATCTGAAATGCCGAGAGTACCGGAAAAATTCAAGACCTTTCCGGACGGGAAAAATGAAGCATAGACGAGCGGAGGTCAGCGGCAGAGGAAGCCGAAAGATCCGGCAGGATATGTGGAAACGGAGTTTTCCCCCGCTTATCAAAACGAACCTGGCTTATACGTAAATTTGGTAAAAACAGGGTGTATATTTCATTAAACCTTATTTAACCGAGAAGACTTTATCAATAAAAAGCTTTTCTTCCAGTTTTTCAGCAGATGGGCCCGCTCAGCCAAAAGCCCATAAAACGTATTCTCTCGCCTTACGCAAGAACCACGAATGCTTTAATATAACTGAATTAAAAAGGGACAGGAGCTTCCATTATCATTTCTTCACCTGTGTCAGGATGAAAAAATGTGATGCAGGCAGCGTGAAGTGCCTGTCTTCCTAATCCAGTATTCTCCTCTGCTCCATAAAGCGTATCTCCTGCCAGCGGATACTGCAGCCAGCTTAAATGTATACGTATTTGGTGGGTTCTTCCGGTTTCAAGCAGGAGGCGGATTCGCGTTCCTCTTTTAGAATTGATTTTCGTAATATGAGTAGCTGCATGTTTTCCGTGAACCGTCACTTCACGCTCAATCAAACTTCCTTCCCGACGTCCGATAGGGGCATATACTGAGCAGGCCTCCCAAGGAAATTTCTTTTCTGTTAAGGCTTCGTAAATCCTGTTAACAGATCCTTCCTTTTGAGCCGCCGACAGTTTCCCATGGGCGTAACAGTGTTTTGCTATAAGCATGATGCCCGATGTGTCCCGGTCCAGCCGTGTTACAATATGCACTGTAGCCGGCCAGTCTGACTGAGCGTAATAATTCAATATGGCTCCACTCACGGAGTGCAGGCTTCTGTCTGACATTGGAAGTACAGGAAGACCGGCAGGTTTATTAATGAGCAGTATATGGTCATCTTCATATACTATATCGAGAGGAATGTTCACCGGAACAATATTCGGACTGATTTCCTCCGGTGGAAGTTTTACGATAACCTCA
Organism: Alkalicoccus saliphilus; assembly: GCF_003044065.1. GTDB lineage: Bacteria > Bacillota > Bacilli > Bacillales > Salisediminibacteriaceae > Alkalicoccus > Alkalicoccus saliphilus. The sequence goes on along the minus strand of NZ_PZJJ01000002.1, from coordinate 105,623 downwards.
TCCTCCTCCTCAAGTAGTGCGGTAACTTTTGCCGGACGACTATTTATAAAAAGTCCCCCTCCGTTAAACTTAACATCCGCAAGCAGCCGGCGTGACATACCTTTCCTCTGTCGGAGAAACTCACGCAGTGTGGTTCCGGAATCTGAGGTGGTAATTTCCCACGCAAGTTCTATCGAAGAGCTGTTCATTAAATAAACGACTCCTTTACCCTTTTCCAGAATGGAAAAGGACGGAAACGGGCAAAACGTATTTTTTCCGCCGCGACCCTCACTTGAATAGATTTAACTTTTTTCTGTACAAGAGTTAAATGATCGAGAGTCACCTGAAAATCCACATCACTTCTTGGTTTCAGCAGGCAGGTGTGATGCTCAGGAAGTACAACAGGAGAACCGATCGTCCGGTAAACGCGGTTGTTAATAGAAGCCATTTCTGCAAGCTGAATCGACGCAAGAGAAGGATGCAGAATAGCTCCTCCGAGAGCCTTATTGTAGGCAGTACTTCCTGAAGGAGTGGACATGCATAATCCATCCCCCCTGAAAGTTTCAAACTGTTCTCCCTTTATTTCTATATCCATAACGAGAGAGCCTTCCATGCTCTTTACCGTGCACTCATTAAGAGCAAGGTACCGTTCTGTTTCCAAATCATTCGTATGACGGATAAGCACTTCCAGCAGTGGATATTCCACGATTTTAAAAGGAGTTTTGGCAATATGGATTACCAGCTTTTCCACCTCTTCCGGCTGCCAGTCGGCATAAAAGCCGAGGTGACCAGTATGCACACCTACAAAACTAGTTTCGTCCAGCCGGTAGGCATATTGATGAAAAGCTTCCAGCAGTGTTCCGTCCCCTCCAATGGAAATAACGATTTCAGGTTCCTCTTCATCGTAAACCAGTCCAAATTCTTCAAGGTAGGATTTTACACGCTGTGTCAGCACATTGGACGCATGATCTCCCCTGGATCTCACATTAAATTTCACCTGACCGCCTCCCTCTCTTTTCCGTGCAATTACGACTTTCTTCTTGATGCTTCCTGTTTTTTTGTCATGATTTTCTGGGCTTCCTGCACCTCTCCACGGATCTTCGACATTTCTTCATCCAGCTGAAATGCGGCCTCCGCAGCCTTTACCAGTCTCTGCTCAATTTCATCAGGAATTTCACCTGAATATTTATACTGCAGCGAGTGTTCTATCGTGGCCCAGAAATTCATAGCGAGTGTACGCACCTGCAGTTCTACAAGGATCTGTTTTTCCCCCTCGATTGTCTGTACAGGATAGCGGAGGATCATATGATAGGAACGATAGCCGCTCCTTTTCTTATGCTTAATGTAATCCCGCTCTTCTACAATTTCAAAATCAGTTCTGGCTTTGATTAAGCCTACCACTGTGTCGATATCCCCGACAAACTGACACATCACACGCACACCGGCAAGGTCCTGCATATCATGTTCCAGGCGGTTTAATGGAATGTTTTTACGTTTTGCTTTTTCCAATATACTGGAAACCGGTTTCACCCGCCCGGTTACAAATTCGATCGGGGTATGCTTGGAGGACAGCTGATACTGATCCCGTATTCCTTTGAGCTTAATTTTGAGCTCTTCCACCGCCTGCTTATACGGGGTGAGCATCACATCCCAATCCATCATCTTTCTCACTCCTCCATGCTGTCTTCCATAAATATCTTTTCTATTTTATTTACGAATTCTTTCCCGTAATTCTGATTTCCACGGATATTATCCAGCAGAAAATCAATCTCAGTCCAAAAGTCTTCCAATTCCACCGGCTTAATACCTGTACTTACGTATATGGGTTTTTCTGTCTGCCGGTATGTATGTATCTCGTTCCAAGTGTTTTCTTCAAAACGAAGGTGTACAAATTCCTCTCCATGTCCGAGAAGGTATACAAAAGCCCCTCCGTCTGAATCTACAAGCATACGACCTTCTGCTTCCAATCCATGAAACGGAAGCGTTACATCCGTGCGCACTATTAAAGTGCCTTCATTTTCTTCTATATGTGATGCGTGAATCATTGTACTTCCCCTTTCTGCTACCTACTTTTCCAGTTTATCATAATATCTTTAATTCCCGCTTTTGTAAACTTAAAAACAGACGTAATTTCTCCGCTGTTCCTTCATTGAAAACTGTTACTCCGTGTGGAATAATGATGATAAACTTACACAGACAGGAGATGCTCTATGACTCAGGAAATTGAGATCGAATTTAAACAGCTTATTGACGAAAAAACTTATCAGGAAATGATGGATTACTATCAGGATAAACTTACTTTCACTCAGGTAAATCATTACTTTGAAACCAGCAGTCTTGGCTTAAAGCAATTGGGTGCCGCCCTGCGTGTACGTGAAAAAGATAACGGTTACGTCCTTACTTTGAAGCAGCCTCACGAGACAGGCGGGCTGCTGGAAACCCACCAGGAAATCGGCAGTTCTGCTTTCACAGCTCTTCAGCAGAAAGGCCTTCTGCCTCAGGGAGAAACTACTGACCAGCTTATTACTCTTCTTGGAACAATGCCCGAGCTGCAGTATTTAGGTATGCTTCAGACAGAGCGCCTTGAAACAGAGCTCGACGAAGGAATTCTCGTTCTTGATCGGTCCGACTATGTGAATGTTACTGATTTCGAACTTGAATTTGAGTGCAGGGACGAAGTAAAAGGAAAAGAAGCTTTTAATAAACTACTTCAAAAGTGGAACCTTACCTGGAATCAGCCTGACAATAAAATTGCCCGATTCTACAAAGCTGCGTTTGAATAATACAACATATACTTCTCCAAAACTCTATGCTTAACTGCATGGAGTTTTTTTGGTAAATGAAGCTTTAATTAATCTGTTTACAAATCATGAAACATCAAGCGTAAATAATCCCTTAATTAACGAATGTTCATTACGTCAAACGCTGACAAATCTTCTTTCACAAACAATCAGGCCTTTTCCTCTCCTTTTTCTCTATTGTAAAAACTTTTCTGCAGCAGAAGGTACGGATCTGCAGGAAAGTATTGATTATCTGCATATGATTTGCATCCTGCTGTAAAGCCGGGTATGATAAGCAATCGGGGCAGAGACCGGCTCACTTAAATTGTCACTAATAGTTCACAATTGTTGCCACTCTCTACAACCCTTGCTACAATTACGGTACATTCAGTAAAGAGGGATAATTTATGAATGAAAAATATAATGTTTACGATCTGCTGGGTCCGGAAAGACTGGAAGAGGTCGTGGACCTCTTCTACGGACATGTTTCCGATCACCCTGACTTAAAACCAATATTTCCAGACGATCTCACAGAAACAAAAAGAAAACAAACACAATTTTTAACCCAGTTTTTCGGTGGTCCTCCGCTTTATACGGAAGAACACGGTCATCCAATGCTGCGCGCCCGTCACATGCCTTTTGTTATCACACCAGCGCGCGCCGATGCCTGGCTTTCCTGCATGGCTCAGGCTTTAACAGAGGCTGAAATCGAAGAACCTCTGCGCTCAGCCATGTTCGAACGGTTAAGCTTTACAGCCAGACATATGGTCAATCATTCAAATAATGCTGCCAGGGGGGATCAGAATTGACGATTAATCAACAGCCGACTTATGTCTGTGATGAAGAAAAGGATTACTGCTGCCCCACAGAAGCCTCCGATGTTTATAATAACAACGACGAGCAGAAGCTGCTTGAAATGTATGTCTTCATCGATCCGCTGTGCCCCGAATGCTGGGCACTGGAGCCAATTATGAAAAAAATGAAGATGGAGTACGGCCGTTATCTGGCAATCACTCCCGTACTGGCAAACGATTTAAACTCGTTTGACTCTTCCTGCCGGAGTGGACGTTCATTGACGAAAGATATGGCGAAAGCTTATCATGAAACGGCATGCAGGACGGGGATGCCATGTGATGGGGATGTATGGCACGAAAACTCTCTTTCAACACCCGAAACAGCTATAAGTGCCATCAAAGCTGCGGAACTGCAGGGAAAAGGCGTTGGTACAAGATACATGAGAAGAGTTCGCGAAGCACTTTTTCTTCATAAAGAAAATATCGCCGAAGAAGAAGTTCTTATTAATTGTGCCTTCCGCGTAAAAGGAATGGACGTCCGGGAATTTGTAAAAGATCTCCACTCTGCGACCACAAAAAAAGCTCTTCAGGACGACAAAGAGCTCGTAAAGGAAATGAATATAGTATCTGCACCTTCCATTGTATTTTTTGGTGAGGATGTGAATGAACCGGGACTTAAAGTGGAAGGGATGTACAACTACAGCGTTTATGAGGAAATTCTGGAGGACATGACAGATAAAAAACTTTCAAAATGTTCTCCCGTGCCTATGGAGGAATTTGTATCTTTCTATTCCCTTGTAGCTACTAAGGAAATTGCGGTCGTCTACGACTTAAAACTGGAAGAGGCGCACAGGGAAATGCGGAAGCTGCAGCTTCAGCGTAAAGTGGAGGAAATTCCGGCAAAGCACGGCTCCATATGGCGCTCTCTTTATTAAACTTATAGCAGCACTAAAAACCTGCTTCAGCCTTTTACGGGCTGAAGCAGGTTTTTTAAGATATTTTTTAATTATCTTTTTGAAATAATTGTTCTTTCTATCGGGTAACTTATTTCTCAATAAATCGTACCACGGATTATTTTTATTCGTGAAACATTAGATTTTCCAGTTCATTCAATGTTTCTTCAAACACATCCAGAGCCTGCTGGATTGGTTCCGAGGAAGTCATATCCACCCCGGCATGTTTCAGCACGTTGATCGGATAATCAGAATTGCCTGCTTTCAGAAAATCAGTAAACCTTTTTACTGCAGGTTCTCCCTCCTTCTGAATCTGCTTAGCCAGTGCTGTAGCCGCACTGTAACCGGTAGCATACTGATAAACGTAAAAATTCATATAGAAATGAGGGATCCTCGACCATTCGTAGGCAATTTCCTCATCGATGACAATTTCACTGCCAAAATATTTTTTATTTAAGTCGTAGTAAGTTTCATTCAGCATTGCCGGAGTCAAAGGAATGCCATCTTCTGCTTTTTCATGAATCAGCTGCTCAAACTCGGCAAACATTGTCTGTCGGAAAACTGTCCCCCGGAAACCTTCCAAAAAGTTATTCAGTAAATACAACCTGCGCTGTTTATCTGTTTCCTTATTAAGCAGATAGCTGTTCAAAAGCGCTTCATTTGTCGTCGAAGCTACTTCTGCTACAAAGATGGAATAATCAGCATAAGGATAAGGCTGATTTTTTCTCGTATAGTAACTGTGTACTGAGTGGCCGAATTCGTGGGCAAGCGTGAATAAGTTATTGATATTATCCTGCCAGTTCATCAGCACGTATGGTTTTGTTCCATACGTCCCGGAAGAATATGCCCCGCTTCTTTTACCTGCACTCTCTTCTACATCCACCCAGCGCTCATTCAAACCTTCTTTAACAATATTCTGATATTCCGACCCCATCTGAGCAAGTCCCTCGACCATCAATTCTTTGGCTTCATCGTAGGAAACTTCAAAATCAACATCTTTAACTATAGGAGTATACAGATCATACATATGAAGCTCTTCCAGGCCGAGCGCCTTTTTCCTAATATCCAGATACCGATGAAGCAGATGCAGATTGTCGTTAACTGTAGAAACAAGTTGATCATATACCACTTCCGGAATATGGTTTTTGCTTAAAGCTGCCTGTCTCGCAGATTCATACTTTCTGACTTTTGAAGAGAATATATTTTTCTTCACATTTCCTGCAAGCGTACTGGCGAATGTATTGTGGTAACTGCTGTACGTATCATACATTGCTTTAAAAGCATCTCTTCTCACACGTCGGTCATCGTTCTGCATAAAGCCAATAAATCGCCCCTGGGTTACTTCGACCCGTTCACCTTTTTCATCTTCAATGGAAGGAAACTTCAGATCCGCGTTATTGAGCATGCTGAATGTATTGGCCGAAGCTCCTGTGACATCACTCACCTGAGCCAGAAGCGATTCCTCTTTTTCAGTCAGAACGTGAGGACGTTTTTTATTTAACCGTTCCAGTGCATGGCCGTAAAGTTCCAGCTCTGGAGCCTCCTCCAGGAATTTTTCGATTTTCTCCTCCGGCATACTCAAAATTTCCGGTGTAATATAAGAAGCTTCTTCTCCAAGCTGTACAAGGAGCTGTCTCGCTTTTTCATTAAGACCCTGATAAAAGGAATTGGTCGTGTCTTCATCGTATCTCATGCGGGCGTAAACAAAAAGCAGCCCCAGCTCAATTGAAAGTTCATCTTCTTTTTGAAGAACTTCGTACAATTTTTTTCCGGATTCCGCGAGTTGACCTTTGTACTCAGCTATTTCTGGAATGCGGTTTTTCACTCTGCTGTAAGACTGCTCCCATTCTCCGTCCGTAGCAAAAATGTCTTCCAGGTCCCACGTCCTATCTTTAGGAATATCTTTTCGTTCAGGCAGTTTTGTTGGTGCAGCCATAATATCGTCCTCCAAAATTTTATAATAATTAGAAAAATAACACTGATATAATCATAGAGGTTACACATCAAATGTTCAAATATTTTTATAAACGAAACAATTTTCCGGGCTTTTTTAAGCTTTGTTTCGTTTTTGAATGGGGTGCAACAGTTTCCCGCCCTGCAGTGAAATTCACTGTACTGATTACTACTGAAACACTTATGTGTAATCACTGGACTATAAAGCAGAAAAAACCTTCCATATGATGGAATTACCCCTCTGAAACAATATATCATACCTTATTTTAGAGCAGGCTTTGTATTTTATTATAAATAAATTTGTCATCTTCAAGAAGCTGCTCCATCGGCTTTTTAACTGTTAAAGGCTGAATCACCAGATAAACTCCGGGATAAATGCGCTTAAGCACTCCTAATGACTCCATTATAAAAAAATATTTCCTGAGAGCCAGCCTTACTGCGTTAGCGGGATGATCCGTCATTGGAAAGCTATGAAATTCAGGCTCATTTATTATCGAAAGACAAACTTCACTCAGAGTGAACCGGCTTCCTTTATGCTGAACATATTTCCAGTGAATCCAGCTCTGCCATACTTCTGCCCCTGTCTGAACACCAAAAAAAGAATATACAGGAAGAAAACATAATGAAGGATAATAATTAAGTGAAAGCTGATGTTTATAATAGTAAGATAAGATTTTTTTCTCTGCTCTTGAATAACCGAATTTAGGAAAAAGTCGTTTTTTTCTGCTTAAGCTTTTCCATTCCTGATTCACTTTTTCTTTATAAGCTGCAGCAGCAGGAGAAGGTTGAGACGGATAAAGACTTTCACACGGATCCTTTTCCCATGTTATTTTTTTAAAATGAAAAAGACTCATTCCCGTCTGAAACTGTACATGTCCAAACTCCATATAGAGAGCATCTTCAGCTATTTTATAACAGAAACTATGCATAAAAGGAAAAGCGCGGAACCGAATCGTTTCAAGAGCTGACATTCTTTTTTTAAAAATGTGTTTCTCACTCGTTTCAACTCCTATCCAGAAAACGTCGTACCCAGCTTCACAATAAATGGTCTGCCTCTTATTAAACTCCCGAGCCGGAAGATAAGATTTCTGAATTTCAAAAACAACTTTTCTGCCATTTAAAAAAACATAAATATCCGCTCTTCTGCCTCCTGATCCAGGTACAGTAAATTCTTTTTTCGGCTGATATCCATGAGTCTTTAACCATAAGACTAACTGTTCTTTAACGTATTGATGTTCAAACGATTCTTCGCTCCCATTACATGAAGTTTTCCGGGCATGTGCGAAATGCCATCGCACCTTGCCGCTCCCAGCTTTGATTAATAATCTACTGCCGCATTCCGGGCAGGAAAAAACGCTGTTATTAACCGACAAATCCAGGTGATCAATGTGAATTGGATCTTTCCCGTCTACATACGCAGTGAACACAAGTATCCCTCCATTTTTATCCATTATATATAAAAGGGAACGTATGTTCAATAAATTAATTTTTTCGAATTTATCAGTACTTTTCCCGCGAAAGAAAGTTTAAACAAGTTGACGAGCCCCTATATTCGATAAATGAATCTACAAAAAAATCCGGACCGTTTTAAGCGGTCCGGATTTTCATTAGGAAAATTGATTTTTAATTGTCTGAAGTGCATCTTCTTCCAAAATTGTTTTTCCGTATTCAAGGATACGATGGATAGTTACATCGGATTCGTAACCAAATTCCAGCATACGGCTCAGCATATTATCCTGTTCTTCATCTGTATAGGAATCATCAATCGTAACGTATACGAAGTACGTTTCTTCAAAATGATACAGTCCGGTATGAACATTTTCTTCAAAAGTTCTGCTCAGGGAAATAATGTCTTCAAAATCCCGGAAGCCGATTACTACACTGAGAGTATGATCTCTGGCAGCTTCATTTTCACCATCAGATGAAAACTGCTGATCCAGCATATCAACGATATTTTTGTCTACATCAGAATCCGTGTCGTCTTCCAGAGGAATTTCAAGTTTTACGTTGCCATCATTCATCTGACCTCTGGTCACAATGACTTCCAGCCCCTTTTCCAGCGCGTGTACCTGTACCCAGAGCGGGCCGTTCATTTCAAACTTTTCCTGATCACTTACTTCACTCATCATATCAAAAAAAAGTTCTTCGCCCCGTTCCCGGCTGTACCAGATTTCCTCTTTGTCAAATCCGCGCCGCTCTATATCATTGTAAGTGATAAAAAACTTAATCGTCGTGTCATTGATTCTTTCTATTTCCATGGTGTCTCACCCTTTCGCGAGATTAACTCTGCTGTAGACGTGTTTTTTCAGAAAAGATTATTGATTAATCTATTCCCATTCCCTTCTAGGCTCAACCCTCTATTAAATACTTATATATCATTTTAAGGGATATGAAGCAGAAAAGAAATAAATATTACTTATTTACACTTACATTTTTCAGAAATTTCACTCAATTACCCAAACAGAAACAAGGGTGAAGCTATTTTCACAGCATTCACCCTTATTGAATCATCATATCATACTCGATCGAATCTGTTAAGCAGAGCAAATTATTCATTTACGAGCTTCTTAGCAGCTTCCTGAAGCTGGAAAGTACGAACTTTTCTAGGAAGAAAACGACGAATTTCAGCTTCGTTATACCCTACCTGAATCCGTTTTTCATCAAGAATAATCGGTCTGCGGAGAAGACCCGGATGATCACTTATAAGCTGGAACAATTCCTGCAGAGGCATTGAGTCAAGCTCCACATCCAATTCCTGAAATACTTTTGACCGTGTAGAAATGATTTCGTCGGTGCCATCCTCCGTCATCCGGACAACCTGCTTTACTTCCTCCACTGACAGTGGTTCAGAAAATATATTTCGTTCAGTAAATGGAATATCGTGCTCTTCAAGCCATGCTTTTGCTTTCCGACAAGATGTGCAGCTGGGCGATGTAAATAGAGTGACCATAAGGCTGAATCTCCCTTCAGAATTAGTAATCTGTGCTATTTATTAAGCTGGCGGCAATTTCTAGTTTATAATCATTATTATACAACAAATCTTTTAATTTTACCAGCCTCTTTATAAAAAACTTGAACAAAACTTGTACAAATTATTCATATGTAACTCCGTAGTTATTCGTTTTCCCTTTTTTGAAAATAATAAACATCGTATTAAAGAAATTCCTAAAGTAAGAGCTCACTTAATACGGGTTTAACTGGAAAAATTGTCTAGTTATCAACAGACAGCGAACAGATATTCCAGTTCCTTTAAAACCTATGTGTTTATATTATCACATTTTCATTTAGAATAATACGTTATCAATTAGACTGATCCTCCAAAAATCTAAAAAAGAGTGTCCCCCACTTTTCAGGGACACTCCTACGCCTCAGGCTGACGGCCGCTTATTAATATCCATCGTCATGCGACAAATGTTCTGGAATAAGGCACCGGCTGTTTTTTCGGCGCTTTATTCACTTCATCCAGCTTTCTTTTTAAAAGATCTCTCCAAAGCAGTTTCCTTTTGGATCTTCTTTTTGCTTTATTGCCTTTCATACAAAACACTCCTTTCTGTGTTTTGACGAGAGTGGCATTTTAGTTTGCGGGCTCTTTATCCGGACCGCCTGGATTCTTTTTTCTTTCCTTGTAGCTGAGCGCCTTACTAACCTCTTCATAAGGCCGGCCGTACAGCTCTATATCTTTATACGTATGAATTACTTCATACGTGTGGCGCATTTTATCATATATACTTTCCTCAGATTCGTTTACCGGCGTCCAGAAAAGTATTTCCATTTTATTTACTTCTCCTGTTGCCAGTGAGCGTCTTGTATACCCAATCGACTCAGCATGGCGAAAACCTTCCCGCCGATAAAATTTCTGTCTTTTTTCAGTATCTGAATCTTCATAATCCACCGGTTCGACTTCCAGAATGATTGGTTTGTTTTGTTTTTTAAGCTGATCAAGAAGCTTTCTGCCGATCCCCCTGCCCCGGGCTGCTTTTGACACAAAAAGGTAATCAATAAATAGAAAGTCTTCCATTTCCGCATACATCATCACGTGAAATTCATCTTCACTTTTCTTATAAATGTTTTCTTTCTCTTTAAGCAGCAGTTCTATATGCTCCTGCGATTTCATTTCCTCTATCGGAAAATATTGATTCAATTTTTCATACCAGTGCATCCTGCCACCTCCTGTTCGTGCCTTCTCCTTCTATTATAAGCGATAATTTAAAACAGGCAAGTCCCCTGGAACCTTTATCAGGCTGATTACTGCTTTTATCAGCTTCTAAAATAGAATGAGCCTCAGTATCATTTAGAATGCTTCTGCATGTTCTTTGAGCCTTGTTTAAAGGGGTGTTCTTCCCGGTAAGCACGGGCCGTCATCTTTCAGTTCCGAATCTTTCCTTCAGGTTAATAAAAGAATTCACAGAAATCACCGTTCCGGTGAACTAACAGACGAATTGATATGCTGTATTTCAACTGCAGCAAATTCCTTATTACTTTACTTTCGCCACTTTAAGTATATATACCTTCCAAATAGACAAAAACGATAAGAATCGGGTTAATGATGTCTGCTGTTCTACATTTCAACTCACTAAATACCACCTCAGGTAAATATATTGACTTTGCTTAAGCAAACAGGTATTATAGGTAAAATATCTTAAAATGGAGGCGATCGATGTGAGCCGTGTAACCTTACTGGATATATTCCAGCATCCCGCCGCACAAAAATACGTTAAGCGATCTGGTCTAGCTCATGCTGTTTCATGTGCTTTTCATGCGTATCGCTTCGCTATTGAAAAAGGAGCCGATCCCGACTCGGCATGTAAAGCCGCTTTTCTTCATGATATGGGACACTACACATGGTACCGTAATGGGGAATGGGATTATGACTTGTATAAACAAAATGATATTCATGCTATTAAAGGAGCAGAGCGGGCCCACAAACTTTTAATCCGTCTCGGGGAAGACCCGGTCAAGGCAAAAGAAATTTCTCTTGCTGTTCTGCTTCATACAGATTCTTTCCTTCCGCAAAAAAATATAAGCCGTGAAGCTCTTCAGGAGGTAGTGGCGATGGCCGACGAATTAGATGAAGAACCAGGAGGACTCCACCACTACCGCCGGATGACTGATGAGAAAGCAGCCGGTCTGTTAAAGCAGCTGGACGAACGTATTGAATCTTTCTATCACAATCCACAGACGGCCGCTTATTGTTAAATATCCTGTTCTAATAATACAATTAGTGTTATAGTTAAACTATCGTAAAAAGGGGAGTAGCGACCAGCTGGTCCTGGAGTCGTCATTACAGTATCTGTTAAGATGCTCGGTTCCTGGAGCTTTGATTACCAAAGTACGCAAGACCTTTTTATGCAGCGGGAGAGCTGTGTAAAAAGGTCTTTTTTTGTGCAGTTTTCGGAATCAAAGAAAGGGTGGTAGGTATGTTATATGTCGTTTTCCTTGCAGCGGCTGCAGTTACAGTGCTGGCAGCTGTCCGTCTGTCCACGTACGCTGATGTTATAGGAGAGAGAACTTCTTTAGGAGGTCTTTTAGTCGGCACATTCCTGCTTGCTGGAGCTACTTCTCTCCCGGAAGTAACTACGAGTCTGACAGCCGTATTTGTAGATAATCCGGATATTGCAGTCAGCAATGTATTCGGCAGTAATTTATTCAATATATTTATCCTTGCATTAATGGATGTTTTGTACAGAAGGAAACAGCTGCTCCGCTCAGCAGATCCCTCTCAGCTGAAAACAGCTGTCCTCAGCCTGCTGCTGGCCGGGCTGATGCTTACGGCTATTTTATTTCCTACAGGAATTATTCTGCTCGGAGCCGGTCTGGAAATGTATGTATTAATTTTAATGTACAGTGCGGGTATGATGTATCTCACAAAAACAGATACCCAGGAAACAGTGGAATCAGAAACCGAATTTCATATGCATGCTGTATCCCTGCGCCGCGCTAAAATAGGATTTGCAGCAGCTGCTGTTATTATTTTTGTTTCCGGTTCCCTTCTTTCCATTACAGGCGACCAGATTGCTGCTTCCACTGGTATCAGCTCAAGCTTTGTAGGCACCTTTTTTATAGCGGGTGCAACTTCCCTGCCGGAGCTCGTAACTGTGCTCGTAGCTGTTCAGCTGGCAAATTACAACATGGCTATTGGCAACATACTCGGTTCCAATGTTTTTAATATGTTAATTCTCATTATTATTGATTTTGCCTTCCGTGGAGGTGCGGTTCTTGCCGCAGTTCATCCAGTGACAATTATTACAGCCGCATCGGTACTTCTATTGAATACTGTAGTAATAGGAGCGGTTCTTGCATCACGCCGCAAACAGCATGCCCGCTTTTATGCTCTTCCTTCTTTAACTGTTCTTATTACCTACTTTCTTTTGAGTTACACTATCTACACTTTCAGTGCATAAGTAAGGCCGCCTTTTAACCAGGGCGGCCTTACTGCTTTCAAACTATCTGAAAAAGTTCGTCATCTTCAGGACAGGGAACGTTTTTCAGCAATCTTATCAATAATTACAGCAATTGCTCCATCACCGGTGACATTTGCGCCTGTACCAAAGCTGTCCTGAGCAAAGTACAGTGCAATCATCATACCCATAGCCGCCTCTGAAAAGCCGAGCATTGTCGTAAGCACTCCAAGTGCTGCAAATATAGCTCCTCCAGGCACTCCCGGTGCTGCCACCATGATTACTCCAAGGGCGAGAATCACTGGAAGCATCGTAAAGAATCCTGGTATTGAATAACCATCCATCACGCTCATTACAGCAACTGCACAGCTGACGATAGTTATTACACTCCCCGCTAAGTGAATAGTTGCGCTGAGAGGTACAGTGAAGTCCGCAACTTCTTCTCTCACGTTGTTCTGCTTCGCCTGCCGCAGGGTGACTGGAATAGTGGCTGCAGAACTCATGGTTCCCAATGCCGTAAAATAGGCCGGAAGCATCGTTTTAATAAGTGCAAACGGATTACGCCCGGATAACAGCCCTGCAACAGTATATTGTATGGTAATCCATACCCAATGTGAAGCAACAGCTACGGCAAGGACAATTCCGAAGACCTGGAGCGTCTGCAGTACTGTTCCTTCCGCTGCCATGTCCACAAAGATCCCGGCTATGTAAAATGGAAGCAAAGGGATAACTGCTTTATAAATAACTATTTCTATTATATTCTTACCTTCATCAAACACTTTTTTCAGTCCATCTGATTTCAATGCAGCTATTCCTATACCAAATACGAAAGCCAGCACAAGTGCTGTAAGAATCTCCATGAAAGGAGCAAGTTCAAACGTGAAGAACGGTTCAGGGGCTGTCCCCTCCTCCGGTGCTGAACGGTCTCTTGTCACCATAGGCATAATGAGCACCGCTATAAAGAAAGCTCCTACACCGGCCAGAACGGTTGATAAATACGCAGTACCCACCGTCGCCCCGACAAGTTTAGAAGAACCTTTGCCGATACTTGCTATCCCCGATGTAATAAAAAACAGTATAATAAGCGGAATAACAAAATTGATCCACTGCCCAAACACTTCTGTAAAAGTTACGAGAGCCCTGATCAGCGGATCCACTCCTGAGAGTCCAATTAATATACCGGCGGTTATACCAGCAATTAATTTAAGAATTAGCTTCATACTATTCCTCCTTCTGTTTACAGTGAATGTACAAATGTCCTGCACATAAAATTAATAGTGACGTAATTTCAAAGTGAACACAATACTGTTCGTAATAGTCGAAATTTTAAATTATTTCTTTAGTTGCATTTCTTTTCTCCTGCATATATAATATTTTTGTATATTGATAGGCGATGAGAAAGAAGAGTACTTTTCCGTTAGTGTATTCAGAGAGTCTGTGGCAGGTGAAAACAGACAACACGGGAAAAGGAATGGACTTTCGAGCCGGACAGCTGAACGTCAGTAGGCCGTCCCGGGCTTCTCCCCCGATACCACGGAGAGCTTTTTCCGGAAAGACGGAGAAGGCTGAAGAGATCTTCGTTTACATAGAACGCAGATAATAAGGGTGGCACCGCGGTCCATTCGTCCCTGATTTTTGGAGACGAATGGCTTTTTTGTCTTTTAATATCATTTGAAAGGAAGTAATAATTATGAAAACAATTTTTTCCGGCATTCAGCCGAGCGGCACACTTACGCTCGGAAATTACTTAGGAGCAATGAAAAATTTTGTGGAAATGCAGGAAGACTATAACTGTTATTTTTGTATAGTTGATCAGCATGCCATTACTGTGCCCCAGGACCGACTGGAACTGCGAAGTAATATTAAAAGCCTCGCTGCATTATATCTTGCCTCAGGGATCTCTCAGGAAAAATCGACTTTATTTATTCAGTCTGAAGTCCCGGCACACGCTCAGTTAGGGTGGATGATGCAGTGTATCAGCTATATTGGGGAACTGGAAAGAATGACACAGTTTAAAGACAAATCAGGCAGCAGTGAAGCTGTGCCATCTGCCCTGCTCACCTATCCACCTTTAATGGCTGCCGACATTCTATTATACGGAACGGATATTGTCCCTGTTGGAGAAGATCAAAAACAGCACCTTGAATTGACACGGGATCTCGCACACCGTTTCAACACCCGCTACAATGATATTTTCACTATTCCGGAAGTTCGTATTCCTAAAGTAGGGGCCCGCATCATGTCGCTCGATGACCCTCTTAAAAAGATGAGTAAATCAAACCCTAAAGCTAAAAGCTACATTTCCATGCTCGACGACGAAAAAACAATTTTAAAGAAAATGAAAAGTGCTGTCACAGATTCTGAGGCTGAAGTCCGCTTTGACCAGGAAAATAAACCGGGAGTATCCAACCTGCTTACTATTTACTCTCTTTGCTCAGGAGAATCTATTGAAACTCTGGAGAAAAAATACGAAGGATCCGGCTACGGCCCCTTCAAAGAAGATACTGCCCGGGCAGTTATACAGGTTTTAAAACCTATTCAGGAACGTTACGACGAATTAATGCAATCGAAAGAACTCGACGAAATTCTTGACAAAGGAGCCTCTCAGGCTGATCGTGAAGCCAAAAAAATGCTTGCAAAAGCAGAAAGGGCGATGGGACTCGGCAGAAAAAAACGTTAACCGATTTCTTTTTCAAAATGGCTGCCTTGAAAATAAAAAATAAACGTCTGCTTGCGTTTCCATGGAGAAATTTTCCATGCGGGCCGGCTTCAGCTCATTCTGCCCGCCTTTTTTCAGATCGGAGCTGAACGAGGTCTTGATCGCTCTGGAGTCCCCCATGTGTCCTCCACCTTTCATATTTTGAAGGAAGAGGCAGGTAGAGGAACAACACTTCTATTAAAATAATCCATGTTTACAGGAGGCCCCTGAGTCTAAATGACGAATTCAACAAAAGATCCCGATTAATAAAGAGAGTGGACTGTCGGCATAGTCAACGGTCCACTCTCTTTAAGTTCTCTACTTTTGATTGTTGTTTATACTGTGCCGCAGGCTTTGTACCCAGCGATTTACTCAGCGAACTTTCTGAATATCAACGATACGTTATGTCCGCCGAATCCAAGAGAGTTGCTCATTACAACAGAGGTATCCTTTTTACGGGCACCTTCTGTAACATAATCGAGATCACATTCCGGATCTTTCGTTTCATAGTTGATTGTCGGAGGGAGAATACCATCCTGAATGGCTTTCACGGAAAAGATTGCCTCGATTGCACCTGCCGCTCCAAGAAGGTGTCCAGTCATCGATTTTGTTGAGCTCACCGGGAGTTCGTAAGCATAGTCACCGAATACTGTTTTTACAGCAGTCGTTTCATATTTATCGTTGTATTCTGTGCTTGTCCCGTGAGCATTTACGTAATCAACATCTTCAGGCGTAAGTTGTGCCTGTTCCAGAGCCTGTTTCATGGCTCTTGCAGCACCTTCTCCACCAGGAGCAGGGGCCGTAACATGGTAGGCGTCACTCGTAGCACCATAACCGATAATTTCCGCATAAATTTCAGCTCCACGTTCCTTTGCAGATTCGAGTGACTCCAGAATCAGAATACCGCTTCCTTCCCCCATTACGAAACCATCACGATCTTTGTCAAATGGGCGACTTGCTTTCGCTGGATCCGGGTTGGTGGAAAGAGCCCGTGCGGAAGAAAATCCAGCAAAGGACATCTCAGTGAGAGGAGCCTCGGCTCCTCCTGTTATCATAATGTCTGCATCTCCACGCTCAATAGTACGGTAGGCATCACCTATCGAATTAGCACCGGAAGCACAGGCCGTTACTGAGCATGAATTGATACCTTTAGCTCCAAGAGTAATGGAAACCTGTCCTGCAGCCATATCCGGAATAAGCATCGGTACGAAGAATGGAGAAACACGTCGATACCCTCTTTTTTCATACATACGAAACTGCTTTTCGTACGTATCCATCCCACCGATTCCTGAACCGATCCACACTCCTACACGCTCTGCGTTTGAATCGTCTATAGTAAGTCCTGCATCTTTCACAGCCATCTGGGCACCGGCTACTGCAAACTGGGTGAAACGATCCATCTTCCGTGCTTCTTTACCTTCCATATAATCAGTAACCTGGAAGCTTTCTGCTTCTGCAGCTACCTTCGCCGGAAAGTCCGCCTCCTCAAAGCGGGTAAGAAGGGAAACACCCGATTCTCCTGCTTTTATTTTATCCCAGGTAGTATTAATATCATTAGCGAGCGGCGTAACCGCTCCATATCCTGTTATTACGACTCTGTTTTTCGTCATAAACTGTCTCTCCCTTTAGTTATTTTCCCCATACTAGAGCAATAGACCCCCATACAAGTCCTGCACCGAACCCTACGAGAACCACAACATCACCTTCGTTTATTTTACCTTGGTCCAGTTCGTACTTCAACGAGAGCGGAACAGAAGCGGAAGATGTATTACCGTACCTCTCCACCGTTTTCGACATACGCTCTTCCGGAAGTTCCAGACGCTGCCTTGCTGCTTCCATAATACGTATATTTGCCTGGTGGGGAATGAGAAAATCAACATCATCTTTTGTCAATCCTGCTTTTTCAACCGCATTCAGACAGGATTCCCCCATCTGCCGGACAGCGAATTTAAATACTTCCCGTCCGTTCATAAAAATATAATCATTCATGCGGATGTGCGCTCCTCCGCTGCCATCAGAACCTAGTTCAAATGAAAGTATCCCCCGGTCGTCCGCTACAGGACCCAAAACAGTGGCTCCTGACCCGTCTCCGAAAAGTACCGCCGTGTTTCTTTCGTCCCAGTTAATTGTCTGGGAAAGTTTTTCTGTACCAATAACAAGGACATGCTTATATGTTCCATTCTCTATAAACTGCTTTCCGGTTACAAGGCCGTAAATGTATCCTGCACAGGCGGCACTGATATCCATTGCCGCAGCGTTAACTGCGCCAAGCTGATGCTGAAGCATCGAGGAAACAGACGGAAAATCCTGATCCGGTGTAACTGTCGCAACGATAATCATATCAATTTCTTCCGGTGAAATTCCTGCATTTTTTACAGCTTCTTCTGCTGCATAGTAACTCATATGCGAAGTTTTTATGTGATCAGGAGCAATGCGCCTTTCTTTAATGCCTGTGCGTGTTCTGATCCACTCATCAGATGTATCCATTATTTTTTCCAGATCATGGTTTGTTACTACATTTTCAGGGACGTAGGTGCCCATGCCCCAAATGCCGACGCGCATGACGTCTCCTCCTCTAACTAATCATATTTATACGTATCATTATGACCTAGTACTAAATAAAATGCAAGCCGTACTATTAAGCGGGAACCCTGGTTCAGAAGCCTCTATTTGATTTTCCTTACATTAAAAATTCCTCACCTGCGACCAAAGATTTTCACCAGTAAGGGATCGTAATTCATTGAGGTATGCCTGCACTAAAACTACAACTTTCATGAGATAAATAAAAGCAGATTTGAAATTCTAAAAAATGAAATATATTTTTCTTTTTTTCTAATTTACGGTTTAAATATTTCATAAAAGTGTTATTATGAAATTAATATTTCAAATTTGCATACGGAGGTTTTTTAAATCATGGTAAAAACAAAAGCACCCTCGACCACGGATAAAATGGCTGTTTCCCGTCAGCTGCACGAGGAAGCATCCAGTGTTATTCCGGGAGGTGTTACAGCCAATATTAAATACTTTGCTCCCCATCCGATTGTTATGGAAGAAGGCCACGGCAGCAAACTGATCGATGTGGACGGAAACGAGTATATTGACTATTTAATGTGTTATGGCGCGCTGATGAGCGGACACGGTCATCCTTCCGTCTATGCTGCAGTTACGGACCAGATGTATTCTAAAGGAACGACCATTTTTGGAACCCCCCACCGCCTGGAAACAGATATGGCTAAAAAACTCGTATCACTTTATCCCGGGATCGATCAAGTACGCTTCTGCAACTCCGGAATGGAAGCTACACTCCTGGCAACCCGTCTTGCGGCAGCTTATACCGGAAAGAAAAAACTGGCAAAATTTGAAGGGCATTATCACGGAGGTTATGACCAGGTTCTTATGAGCGTGAATCCTGAGGAAGGAAAATCCGGACAAAGCAGCGAGCCTGCTGTTGTACCGGAGTCCAGTGGAATTTCTGATTATTATGTAAATAACACTATCATGCTCCCATTCAATGACTATCAAGCCACGGAAAAAATTCTCCGCAGGCATGCACACGAAATTTCCGCTATTATCATGGAACCGGTGCAGAGCGGGTTTATTCCAGGAAAGCAGGATTTTATGGAAAAGCTTAGAGCGTTAACCCTGGAGCTCGGTATTCTTCTGATTTTTGATGAAGTAAAAACCGGATTTCGTCTTGCACTCGGTGGTGCCCAGGAAATGTATGGGATTAAGCCGGACTTAACGACTCTTGGAAAAGTACTTGGGGGAGGTTTTCCGATCGGAGCGCTCGGTGGAAAAAGAGAAATTATGGAACTATGTTCGCCGAGCTCCAGCCGGGATATACTGACTGCAGGAGATGACAACCCCGGAGCCCGACAGGCTTTTTTCCACAGCGGCACCTATAATGGTCATCCGACGACGCTCGCTGCAGGGCTTGCTACTATTCAGCTCCTTGAAGAAGATAACAATCTGAGAAAGATTTTTGACCGTACGGAGCATCTGAAGGGAGAGCTTGAAAAAATGTATTACTCAGCCGGTATCCCTATGCAGGCGATGGGTGAAGGAAGCATCTTCAATATTGTCATCACCGACAAAGCGGTTAACAATCTGAGAGACATGAACGGGACAAACACTTCTTTAAGAAAAGCTGTAGACTACGAACTGCTAGATCTCGGGATATACTCCAAACCTCTTAACCGTTATTCTATGTCCACTGAACACAGTGAAGGAGATGTTGAAAAAACACTCCAAGCTCATCACGAAGCTATCCGGCGTGTAAAAAGCAAAATTAACGTGTAAACCAATCTAAAAAGCCGTTCCTGAAGTTTATCCGGACTCCTGGTATATCTCCATATTGATAGACTCTAAGCCTGTCAGAATCAACTGACAGGCTTAGAGCTGTGCATACTGCGTATTTTAATTTTTTCTCCTTCAATTTCTTAAGAGACCTGCTGGAATAACCAGGGGAAGGAAACTTTCTTTTGTTACAGGCTCTATTAAAGCTTTATGTGGTTATTTAAGGCTGCCTGCGGCTCTTTACACCTGCCGCGTAGAAAGCCTTCGGTTGTCCCTTCCGTCCGGGGGGATCTGCGCGCCTTCCGCAGGCTTTTCTGCCCCGGCATCGGCTTTACAGAAGAAAGAACAGCGTTTACTAAAAGTAGAACTTATCTTATTTCTACAACAAAACGAAGCGGAAACCGGCCCGTGGAAGAAAAAAATTGGAGGATAGGGCGAAGCCTGCCCGAAAATCTCCCCAACGGCAGGCCGGCTGGCAGCGAAGTGTTTCTCCATACGCCAGCGAAATTCAACACAGATTTGTTATGTTCTAAAAACATGAACTAAGAGCGGTCAGAATAAAAATTCCGTCTGCCGCGTGTCAAATTGTCTATTAAAAGGAAACAGGGATTAATCATTTTAATCGATACTTATTAATCTTTAAAGTATATTTCAGTATTGGGATAATGGCCTGTCTACTGCTTCCTGCCGGGTTTAATAATAGTGTAAAGTACAATAATCATTAAAACAGCGATTACAATGTATATAGGATCCTCCAGAAGGTTTTCCATCAGTTCTCCTTTCTTATTCAAACCTTTTTCTAATACCTCAGTTTACTATTATAGCAGAGAACTATTTACATACTGTGTTAAAATTCAAAGAGCTTTACACAGCTGTGAATGTATTAATTATTGTGATAAAACCTGCTGATTTTATTAAACACTAACAAATTTACCCCTCATCCATTGAATTAGATGCACTTTACTTATATGATAAATAGAAAGACAGCTCATATGCCTGCAAAGAAAGGTGACTTTTTAATGACGACTGAACAGGACAAATCATTCAGCACTAAAGATGTAAGCTTACAATTAAATGTAGGAACGAGTACTCTTCGTAAATGGGCTATTTCCATGGAAAAGCACGGCTATGTATTCACTAAAAATACAAACCAGCGGCGTGCATTCACAGAAGAAGACATTACTGCCCTCGAGTATATTCAGCAGCTTATCCAAAAAGAACACTTTTCGCTTACCAACGCAGCAAAAGTAGTTGTGACCAGGTTTAAGAATCAAGCAGCCGAATCGGAAACTCCTGCAGTACAGGAGGAATCGGATTTAGCCGAACGCACGGCTCAGCGCTACAACATGCTGTTGAATGAAATGCTTCGAAACACCATGGATCAGAACGAAAAACTTGAACGTCATGAACAGCTTCTTAATCAGATTACTGAACAGATCAGTACGAGCGACCAAAAAAGCGCTGAACGCGAGCAGCTTCTGCTTGATACGATCAAACGATTAACAGAAGAAGACAAACCTAAAAAAACATGGTGGAACGTTGCAAGCTGGTTCCGGTAAAAGAATAGTGCAGAAAAAACCTGAACCTGCGGGAAATCCGCAGGTTCAGGTTTTTTTACCGGAAGCACATTTTTTAATTACCGGTTCAAGTTGTTCCCGTCTGTTACTTTTCCGGTCGGCTTTCTTTTCAGAGTGCCTGCATCTTCCCTGACCTCAGGAAAGTTCCTTCCGTTTAATTTTCCATCGTCGCCTCTGACCTGAGGCTGCTTTTACGTAAGAATGGAAGAAGGAGATTGGAAGAACCGCAGGGCGGAGCCTATTCTAAAATCTCCTCCAAAGCAGACCGCGTGAAGCGGAATTTTCTTTAGGCATCAAAAGCGACTTTTAACCCAGCGTTTCAAATAACGACACGTATGAGTTATCTTTCAGAGTGATAAAACGTGCTGAAATGTTCCAACTGCTCGATGTTTGTAATATCATGAGGAAAAAAAGGCACCATAATGAGTTCCTGTTTTTTAAACGTGTCTTCAATTAACTTTAAATATTGTTTTTCATGCTCTTTCCGCTGTTTGAAGAACTCACCATCAGTCTGGTTTGGAAGCACTTTATTTACAATAAGGGTTTTTACGTGCAGGTGATATTTTTCCAAAAGTTCAAGAGCTTTTTTGGTCTCTAATACAGGAAGTCTTTCAGGATTCAACACAAAGATAAAACCTGTTTTGCTATCATCAAGCAGAATATCTCTCGCTTTTGAGAAGCGTTCCTGTCTTTCCTTCAGTACGTCGTAAATGGGATCTTCTATTGGCTCGCCATCATTGAGCAGCTGTGAATAATTTTCTTTTGTTTTTTTTCTCTTTTTAAGCAGACCTTCAATCCAAACACCCATTAATTCCGGAAGGGAAAGCAGACGAATCGTATGTCCGGTAGGAGCTGTATCAAAAATAAGTTTATCAAAATGTTCTTTCTCCTCCAGAATAATAGATATAAGCTTGTCAAACAATGCTGCTTCATCTGCACCGGGCGAAGCTTTAGCAGTATCCAGCTGCCTGTGAACTTCTTCCATCATACCGGAATGGACCGTTCCTTTAATGTTCTCCTTTACTCCCGCTATATATTTTTCAGTTTCGATTTCCGGGTCGATCTCCAGAGCATAAAGGCGGTCTGCCAGTTTTGTCGTTTTGCCTCCTATATTCCGGTTAAATATGTCCCCGAGATTATGTGCCGGATCAGTGGAGATCAAAAGAGTAGTGTACCCTTCTTCCGCAGCTTTCCAGGCTACGGCAGCAGCGGAAGTGGATTTACCCACTCCCCCCTTGCCTCCGATGAATATAATGTCTTTATTTAATACTTCCATAGCTTCCCCCTTCTTTCAATACCCTGTTTTAACAGCAGCGGATGCCGTTTAATGGGGACTTGTCCATTCCCATTCTCAGATGCCAGTCGTGAAATTCCTCTATCATGTGCGGATAAAGTTCCAGCGTATAATAATAAACAGGATTCGGGATCCCGATCATTTCCGAGTAAAGCAGCAGCATAAATAAATCATCTTCGTTCCGAAGCTCCCGTGCTATTTCCTGACGATGCGGCATACTCAGAACTTCTTCGTAATATTTGATGAGTTTTTTCATATTCTCGAGCATGTACTCCACCTCCCCGAATATTTATTAGTTTAATATCTTTCTTTTATTTTATCATCCGCATACCGCAAAAACCGAACTTTGATTTCCAGCATACCAACTGGTTCTCTTAAGGTTACCTTTAACTTCCGAAAAAATATGGTTCAGCTGGTCTTTTTCAAAGCAAATTAGGTGAGTGATACTATAAATCCGGCGCTCCTTTAACAAAAATCTTCTGTTTCAATAGTATTGGCTATATGGATAATAATGAAAATATTCACACCCACATTTTGAACAAGGATTCCAAAGAGCTGACTTAATTAATAGCTATGTTAAATTTCGCTGACGGTAGGAGAAACACTCCGCTGCCAACCTTCCTGCCGTGGGGCTGATCTTCAGCTGTTTGACCTGCGCCGCGCCTCCGCCGTTTCGGAGGCAAAATCATCTCTTTCTCAAAGAAAACGGCATTATAAAGAGAAATTCTTCATAACAGAAAACTTTTTTAATTTCCCTGCCGCAGCCGCAGAGACGACTCCTGGGCGAGCCAGGGCGAGGCGAAGATCCGTTTAGGAAAAAAATAGCTGAGCCCGGCCCGCCCGGAAGGCGAAAGCAGGGCAGTGCCTATCTATACATGAAAAATACTTTATCAACAGCCTGAAAGCCTGTCAGGAAAACCTGACAGGCTCTGATAATTGTAAAGTGTTCAATTTTTCATTTGAAAAGCACCTTAAATAATTCGTTATTTAACCATCTTAATTGTTATCCGCCGGAGTATCTGATTTTCCTGCGAGAACTGAAATAGCCGTCACAGCAATCCAGAGGGCAAAAACAAAGTTTACTGCTCCGATAATGAAAAGAAGCATATTTGATTCTGTCCCCCACCATGACCATGTAAACAATACTTGCTGAAAAAGAGCGTACATTGTCATAAAGAGCAGGAATACCATCGGGACGAAAGTAATGATATAGTTTCGCCCGAGTCGTTTCAACCAAACGGATATAAGCAGAAGACTGATACCTGCCAGCAGCTGATTGGATGTACCGAACAGCGGCCAGAGCAGGTAACCTCCGGAACCGAACCCTTGAGGTCCTTCAGGTATTAGGACAAGTGCCGCTGTAGAACCAACAGCAATGAATGTTGCAACGTGTTTTTTCGTTAAAGCCGGTACTTTGTATTCTGTACCAAGCTCTGCAATTATATAGCGCATCAGGCGGACAGCAGTATCCAGTGTAGTAGCCGCAAAACTTACTACGATGATGGACACTATTGTCGTTGCAACTCCTGCCGGAATACCAAGACCGCCCGCCAGAACTGCTGCACCTTCTACGAAGTTCCCGAGTCCAATCGCATTGGCTTCTGTAAAGCTGGAGTAAGCGCCTGTAAACTCATTCATATTCGCAAAAAGTGTAACTACGGCGAGAGTGGATATAAGTGCCAGCACCCCTTCACCAACAGCACCGAAATAACCGACAAACCGGGCGTCGGTTTCTTTATCCAGTTGTTTGGAAGAAGTCCCTGAAGAAACCAGCCCATGAAATCCTGAAATTGCCCCACATGCTATCGTAATAAAGAGTAATGGGAGCCAGGACGTTTCTGCACCCGTATTTGTAGCAGGGGCAGTAATTTCCGGATTAGTCAGGAAAAGACCTGCGTAAAGAATCAGCAGCCCAACAACAAGCTGATGGGAGTTAATAAAATCCCTCGGCTGTAAAAGTTTCCAGACTGGAAGCATGGAAGCAATGTAAACATAAATAAGGAGAATAATGATCCAAATGAAAAACGCTGTTGATACAGCCCCCAGTCCAAACAGACCGGCTGCTCCTTCCCCGCCCATATACTGCACGAGATCAATCTGCATTAACGGAATCTCACTTGCAAATATGGCAGTTCCATACATTACTGCTAAAGCAATAAGCGACGGAACGAGCATTTTAATATTCTTTTTATATACGGCGTATCCGATCCAGATTGCTAAAGGAATCTGAATAAATACCGGTAGTACACTTGCCGGATATGTAATGAATAAGTTGGCAATCACCCACGCAAATACGGCATTTACCATAAGTACCAGAATTAAAATGATAAACAAAAATAAAATTTTCGCCCGCTGGCCGATCAGCTTGTTCGCGAGCGTACCGATAGACTGTCCTTTGTTTCTGACAGAAAGAGCAAGGGTTCCAAAATCGTGCACCCCTGCAGCGAACACTGTTCCGAGTACTATCCACAGCACAGCGGGGAGCCATCCCCAGTAAACGGCTATCGCCGGTCCGAGAATCGGTGCAGCTCCGGCAACGGAGGTAAAATGGTGGCCCCATAGAACAAATTTGTTTGTTGGTACAAAGTCTACACCATCTTTATACCGATGTGCTGGAGTTACATAATCCGGATCCAGCCGAAAAATGCGTTCTGCTACAAATTTTGAATAATAACGGTAACCAAGTGCAAATACAATCAAACCTACAATAGCTACTAAAATAGCCGGCATACGTCATCCTCCTCTGTAACTAGTTTACTACGGTGAAATTCCCCTCCTTTAAAAACGCTTCCATAAAAGAAGCAGTCTATTATCAATTCTAGCAATAAATCTGTATTTGTAAATGATTTCGAAAATTTAAACAAATCAGTCGTGGTTAGATTTCTTCCCTTGAAATATTTTCAGTAATGCCACAGGTTTTCCCTTCCTATTGTTTGAAGCAGTCTTCTCCTGATTTAAAATTGTCAAAATTTTATTGACGGTCTTGTCAAAAACAGATACGCTCAAATTAGGCCTCCGTATATAAGCGTTATTTATCTTTCCTCTTCCCAATGGACCATTTCAAACCCTTACCGTCTTTCACGGTGTATAAAATTTTAAAAATTTTCAACCAATTTAATTCTATTTCAAGGCCTTCCTTTATGGACACTGTGTCCGTCCACGGCAGTTGGAATAAGCCGTCGGCATCTCCAAAAACATCATGGAGCTTACACCGGCTCTTTATGAAAGCGTTATCAGACAGGCGGCCGGCTTTTATTTTTTACTTAGGAGGTATTTATATGCATGTACCATTAATTTTGACAGACTTTCTTGATCGGGCTGTGAAGTATTACTCTAATAAAACGGCAGTTATTGATGGAGAAAGAAGACTCACTTATAAGGAGGTTGCCCAGCGTGTCCAGAAGCTGACAAGAGGACTCCAGTCTCTCGGCATTGAAAAAGGAGACCGCGTTTCCTACCTGGCTCCAAACTCGCTTGAAATGTTCGAAGGATTTTATGGGGTCTTTCAGGCCGGAGGAGTTATGAATTCCCTTAATACCCGTTTGAAACCGGAAGATTATATTTTCATATTAAATCATGCGGAATCAAAAGTGCTTTTTGTAGATCACGTCCTTTATGAAAGAATCAAAGGTATAAAAGATCAGCTGGAAACAGTCGAAACTTTTATCGTTCACGGAATGGAAGAAGATAAAGGTGAAGATCTTTCCTATGAAAAGTGGCTTGCAGGGTTTAAGGACTCTCCGGCAGAAAGAGCCCCACTTGAAGAGAACGATCTGGCCTGTCTATTATACACAAGTGGTACAACCGGGAATCCGAAAGGAGTTATGCTTACCCACAGAAGCAGCTACCTGCACGCTCTGACTACAATGCACCATCTTAGGGTAAGGGACGATGATACGCTTCTCCATGTTCTGCCAATGTTTCATGTCAATGGCTGGGGATCTCCTTTTTATTATACTGCCAATGGATGTACACAGGTTATGCAGCGGGAAATGGATGGACATTCTATTCTGGAAAACGTCAAATCTGAAGGGGTGACTGTCATGCACATGGCACCCACGGTCCTTAACATGGTTATAGAATCATACGGCAGCTTAAAAGATCCTTATAAACTGGATCAAGAACTTCGGATAGTTATTGCAGGATCAGCCCCTCCTCCAGCTTTCGTGAAACGAATCGAA
The DNA here is from genome assembly GCF_003044065.1 of Alkalicoccus saliphilus. Lineage (GTDB taxonomy): Bacteria > Bacillota > Bacilli > Bacillales > Salisediminibacteriaceae > Alkalicoccus > Alkalicoccus saliphilus. The sequence goes on along the minus strand of NZ_PZJJ01000002.1, from coordinate 78,720 downwards.
GAAGATCTTAAATGGGAATTCATTCAAGTTTATGGTATGACAGAAACTTCTCCGCTCGTAACAACTTCCCAGTTACTTACAGAACAAAAAGATCTTGCTCCGGAAGACAAGCACCGGCTTAAAGCTAAGCAGGGATATGAAATGATCGGGAGTGATGTAAGGGTAGTTAACGATGAAGGGGAAGACGTTCCCTGGGATGGGAAATCAGCCGGGGAAATCGTCGTCCGGTCGAATAATGTAATGGAAGGATACTGGAAAAATCCTGAAGCTACAGCTTCTACTATAAGGGATGGTTTTTTCCACACTGGAGATATGGCTAATGTAGATGAAGGAGGATATGTTGAAATTGTAGATCGAAAAAAAGATGTAATCATCAGCGGTGGAGAAAATATATCTTCTATAGAAGTCGAAGGAGTTCTATACGAACATCCCGCCGTACTCGAAGCAGCAATTATTTCTGTTCCTCACGAAAAGTGGGGTGAAGCTCCTCATGCAATTGTTGTTCTTCGGGAGGAAGCCGAGGTAACCCAGGATGATCTAATTCAATTTGCGCGGGAGCATATGGCTCACTTTAAAGTTCCTAAAGGGATTACCTTTACAGATGCCCTGCCGAAAACAGCTTCTGGTAAAATACAAAAAGTGCAGCTGCGCAAACCATTCTGGGAAGGAAAAGACCGGTTTATAAACTAACGAACCTCTTAATAAGTAAAACTTACTGAAGAATTTTAAGAGCTTTCAATAGTCCTGAACCCCACCGAATAAATTCAAGGTGCTTTATTATTTATTTTTAAAGGGAGACTACCAGTAATCTGAGCAGGAGTGCCCTTTTTCATCTTCGGGTATTTTTCCCGATATTTCCATTCTCCTCACTGTACACGGTCTTTTCGATATGGATCGTTCATCGCTGCTGTAAACATTAATCTGCCTCCCTGATCTTTGTCGGTTCTGTTTATCTTTGTATTCGTGAATACGGGAACCTTGGCAGACTTGCGGCTTTAATTATGTTAGATATACCCGGAATTTCACCTGGTTCATTTATTCAGAACCAAATTATGAATATCTGGTTTACTGAAGGTTATTTGACCGTAACAAAATAAAAGGTTTCCGGATTTTAAGCCGGAAACCTTTTATCGTTTTTTTCTATTATCGTTTATAATAGTATGTCCTCTTCCAAATATATAACTTCGCTTCCATCCGCCACCCGCAGCTCGATTATGAATTCTCCAGTTAGACCTTCGCTGTCCCAGTTTACTTTGCTGCTTCCTGCTTTGTCCCATGTTCTTTCTTTAATATCTTTTACTTTGTTGCCTTGACTGCCATAGACAGCAGCCGAAACGTTAGCATTGTTATAGGTCGTATAATGCATTTCAACCTCTTCACTGTCAATTTTCATCTCATTCACTACTGCCAGTCCAATCTCAGGAATTTCCAGTGACTTTTCCTCATACACTACTTCATTTCCATCTGCTGCCCGAAGCTCAAATGTGTACTTGCCGGCGTAGGAGCCGGCCTCCCAGGTTACTGTATTTTCTCCAGCCTGGTCCCAGCTTCTTTCTTTCATCGTATCAACATGACTGCCGTCTTTATCGAATACTTCGATTGAAACATTGGCATTTTTCATCGTTTTATAAGTGAAGGATACTTTACGGTTTTCAAGATCCAAGGCTGCTTTAGTAACCAAATCCAGTCCCGGAATCTCCAGCGATTTTTCCTCATACACTACTTTACTTCCGTCTGCCGCCCGAAGCTTAAATGTATGCGTACCTGTATACGTCCCGGCATCCCAGGTTACTGTGTTTTTTCCAGCCTGATCCCAGCTTCTTTCTTTCACCGTATCAACTTGACTGCCGTCTTTATCGTATACTTCAATCGAAACATTGGCATTTTTCATCGTTTCATAGCTTACAAGTACTTCTCTGTCTTCCAGTTTAATATCATTGATTACAGCTGAAAGAGGAGAAGGAATTTCCACTGATTCTTCTTTAAAAATTACCTCGTTCCCGTCTGCTGCTCTTAATTGAACAATGTGGCCGCCATGCACATCTTCTACTTCCCATTCTATTTCATAGGAGCCGGCACTGTCCCACGATCTGGATTTTAATTCTTTTACTTTTTGTTCATTATTATCCAGAAGATCTATAGAAAGATTCGCACCAGTTTCGGAAGTAAAAGCAACGATAACTTTACCATCCTTGTATTCAACATTCGTCAGCTCAATCATGTCTTCCAGTTTTTTTAACTCTTCGATAGTGACTGTTTTCGTTTCATAGGCGACCTGCATACCATCTGCTGCTCTTAACTCAAAAGTAAATTCGCCTGAAAGCTCCCCAGGATCCCAGGAAATTGTTTCTTTCCCGGCCTTATCCCAGCTTCTGGATTTTAATTCTTCTATCAGTTCATCATTTTCGTCCAATATATTTATGGAAACATTACTGTTCCTTGCGGTTTCATACGTAATTTCTACTTTCCTGTCTTTTGAACTGATATCCATAGACTTTATTAATTGAGACAAGTCGTCGAAGCTGACTGATTTCGATTCATTTACAACGTTGCTGTCGGCATCAGCAGCTCTTACTGAAACGGTATATGTACCTTCCAGTTCAGATGCATCAAAACTGTAATTATTATCTCCGGCACTGAGCCAGGTACGTTCCTGAAGCGTCTCGACAATTTCTCCGTCTTTTTTCAAATGTACTTCTAAATTCCCCGACCTGGAAGTCGAAACCGTTACCCGCAGATCGTTACCGGGATTGACGTCTGCATAAAATTCTTTCAGAGACATTTTATCTTCTTTAGTCTCATCAGGTTCTGAAGGTACTTTCCAGCTTACGTTATCCGGATCGTATTGATCACCGTTATGTTCGATTAACGCATTAGGGAAGTAAAAAGCTAAAATACTTTGATCGCTGTAACCATTCAAAGCCCGTTGAATAGCCCCCCGCTGACTTAAACCTACCCCATGGCCAAGTCCTTTACCCTTCAACGAAATCGCATTGTTTGTAACCTTGACGTCAGTAATGACATGACTCCCCATGCCGCTTATACCTGAACCTAAAAGCTCAATGCGAAATTCATAAACAGGGGCTTTAAACTTCAAAGTAGAAGAACTTCCATTCTTCTCAACTAAAGCCTCAACCTGCATTAAAATCCTTTCGTTAGAAGCAAAATCAAGTGGAACAATATTAATGATATCTTTTACTTTTACTTCTCCACTTGAGAAATCATCTCCCCCGTGTCTTTTGACCAGGTTTTCAAATATTTTATAAACAGGAGAACCAGCATCCTTCCGCTTAATGTCGAAATTCCATTCAGGCTTAGGATCATAGTCATCGGTTCTCTTTTGCAAATATGGCAGGGAGCTTCCTCCCCATGCATTTACATTGGACTGGACGATTCCCCCATTACTGGCTGAATAAAATGTTTCAAACAGTTTGCCTTCGTAAGTGAGTACCTCTCCGACGGTTTCGTTCACAGCTTTGATACTGTTCGGCGCATCCAGAAGACCACCGTATACCTGATCGTTGGTCGTATCCTCCAAAGTTCTGTCCATTCTTGCCTGGGCAAAAGTTCTCGCAATTATAGCCTGTGCTTTCAGGGCTTCCAGTCCGCTGTTTCCTTGAGCGTCTGTATTTCCTGTGCTGTCACTCATTTCTCTTGGAACTACACCTTTCAAATAATCTTCAAATAAAAGGGTGTTTGTAGGAAGTACTGCATAGCTGCTCCCCCGTTTGTCTGACTGAAATTTCATGTTTCCAAGATAACTCTGATCGTTGATTTTAATATATTGATTTTCGTACTTTTCAGGGGTTAAAGTAAAACTCCTGCTTTCAGCTTTTTTCTCCGTCCCGTTCATAAACAGTATATTCTGACCGTCCGTCTTAACTTGATAATTTTTTCCTTCTTCCATTACAGTACCGTCTTCAAGATAATAATCACCTTTTAACTCGACATTAACGGATGAAGCGTTGTTTATATACTGCTTTAAGTCTACCGTTATTTCTTTCACTTCTGCTGAAGCGAAACCTCCAAACAAAAATAAGCTTAACAAAAAAGAAATAAATATCGTCCCAATAGTTCTTTTCATCTTCCCATCCCTTTCAATTCTTTTTACTAATCTGCTGTACTCCAGCATTACTTTAAAAAGCTGCAGCTGGAGAAATTCCCCCGCACCCGCAGTGAAATTTCTTCAAAATAGCAGCAGGGCAGTCTTGCCGCCTGTTCCCGTGAAAAGTAGCATCCCCCCCTATTATTTATTAACATTTAACGGAAAATAAAATTACTAATGCATCTTAATATTACAAAATACTTCCAAGTTATTATATCAATTTATAAGCTGTTGTGCTTAATTTTTTTCATTTTAGTGAACAATTTTCAGTAAAATGCCTCGCCCATTCGCTGGAACCGGTGATATCTGATACTTTAGAAGTGGCAGGGCACCACTTCATGACGACGAGTAGAAAATCATTTTACACAGGAGTAACGACCCCCTGTAAACAAAATCATCATTTCGAGTTTATTGAAGTTTTGGGAGCGGGTATGAGGGAAAAGTGCTTTTTAAATTTAATAGTTCTATTTGTATCATAGACTGCTGGAAATACAATTGCGGCTGCCAGCAGCTTTTAATGAACAATAATAAAACTAAATATGTTGAAACGGAGGAATTTTTCATTGTATAAATGGCTTCCTGAATCGTTGAGAAAATATTTTCAAATGAACAGACGGGAAAGAAAACATGAAATGCAGTCCACGCTATGGTACATGCCGCTATTATATATCACTCTTTCACTGCTTCTCGTTGCGGCTACACTGACAGCGGATATTTTAATGGAAGCTGAAACATATGTGCCGCCAATTATGCGGATCAGTGCAGAAGCTACGCAGGTTCTTGTCAGTACCCTGATCGGTGGTATTCTGACATTAAGTGCCTTCACGCTGAACTCCCTGCTTGTCTTCCTGACTACGTTCAGCGGACAATTTTCACCAAGAATGCTTCTTAATTTTGTATCAGATAAAAAAACGCAGCATGCCCTCGGTATATTCAACGGTAACTTTGTTTACGTGCTCGTTGTGTTTCTTTTTATCGGCAGCACCCAGAGAGAGGTATTCGCCGTTGTGCCGGCAGTTACGATATCTGTAACTTTCTTGTCATCGATAACGTTTATTTATTTTATTAACCATGCGACCACCTGGATGCAGGTGCACAATATTACTGACACCATGAAAAAAAATTCGCAGAAAATAATTAAAACGACGCTTAGCGAAGAGCTGGAAGTTTATCGTACGAAAGAGCCCGGATACATTATGAATGAAGAAAAATCTAAAGAAACTTTCGTTCCGGCTGAACGTAACGGTTATATTCAGCTTATCGACTACCGCAAAATGATTGAACACGCCCGCAGAGACAATGTCATCATTCAATTTCATGTAAGTATGGGAGAGTATGTTCTTGAAGGAAATACACTTTTCAGCTACTGGGGTAAAAACGTTGAAGCAATCGATGAGAACCAATACTTCGACATGATCCGTATCGGTCATAAAGAGCTTGAAGTTCAGGATCTCCACCTTGGTATGCATAAACTTTCAGAAATAGCCGTTAAATCACTCGGTAACAATGACCCAAAAACTGTCATAAACAGTATTCATCAGATGGCAGAACTGATGCTGAACGTCGTCAGTCACGTTACTTTTACTCCGTACCTTGTCGATCACGACAGGCAGGTCCGGGTTATTCTCGTGTCGGAATCGTTTGAATCATATCTTCACAAAGGCTTTGGCTACATCCGTTTCTATGCCGGCAATGACCATTTAATAATCGCAGAAATGACAAAAGCATTCAGCAAGTTAGCCCCGGCTATTGACGAGCAGAAAAAGCAGGCAGTGTGGGATTTCATATACGATACAGCTTTGCATCTTGACCCGGACAAAATTTACCGGCTTGACCGTAAGTTTCTTTTGGAAGCTTTTAAACAGCTTGCTGACGAAACCGGACGGAAGGATGACTACCAAAAGATTGAGCTGCATTTTTCTTAGTTCCCTTCACCTGGAACAAATAATATTATAAGCTCATTTATATGCATATCTACTGCAGCTCCGGGTTAGTCTGTTGGACGCACACAAAATCCTGCTTCATCAGTCCCCCTGATTATGTCCAGGTCTGAGATTATTATTTTTCCGGGTGTACAGGTTTTCTCCTGCATTCAACTCTGACGCAGGGCCTGTCTTCAGCTGTTAGTCTCAGGCTTTGAAAAAAATCTTCCGACTTCGCTGAATTCCACCTTCGTCCATGCCGGACATTTTGGTAAAAACTTTTTATATAAACAAAAAGAATCGGAGAGCCCCCCTCTCCGATTCTCATCCAATAATTAACGTTTCAAAGTATAATTTCCACTTCGGCCTGTATCCTTTTTATTAACTTATAGCTGTATCTCTTCTCAAAAATGCTGTCATACAATGGACCGCCCCCCACCCTTTCAGAAGTTCAGACAACTCTACTTCAATAACTTCTATTTGATGAGATTCGAAGACTGCTTTGGAGTCCGGACACCCTGCAGGCATTACAATTTTCCCAGGTTCCAGTACTATGAAATTAAGCGCCATCCCGTTTTTAATTTCTTCAATATTAGTCACTTCAATCAATTCAATACCTTTATTCATCAGTAATTCAGCAGTATCATATGCTAAATGCCAAGGAAATACAGCAAGTTTCCTCTTATCCACCATGTTCATAAATCCATCGAGATGAATGGATCCGTACGGTACAGGGGTACGGATAATTTCTGTTACTCCAATGCTTCGGAGTTCTCTTTCCACCTGATGAGCTCCAGCTTCGTTGGTCCGGCTTCCTGTCCCAAGTATGACCGTCTCCCTGTCGATCCACATTGCATTGGCTCCTTCAAAAAAACCTTCCCCATTGATCGTTTTAATAACAGGAACACCCAATTTGATGAATTTTTCTGCCACTGCCTTTTCTTCGCCACGCCGGGAAGACACCGCCGGACGTGAAAGGATTGCACCCTCCGGCGTCATAAGCATTAAATCCCGCATAAACATTGCATTGGGCCTGTCTATCCGCTGATTTTCCACATAATGAACCTCTACTCCCTTATCTCTGTATACTTCCGTGAGTTTGTCGTGTTCCCGCCGAGCCTTCTCTGGATCGATTACTCCCCGAAAACGATATTTTTCCACCGTTTCTGCTGTCATTCCTTCAATTTCCCGGCCCGGCCTGTGCATAAGCACCGCACGAAGCTTTCCTGTTTCCGAATCACAATACCAGTTCCCCCATAAATCTCTCATCTCATCAGAAAAAGATTTTTCTGACGGGAACCACCTTTCTCCCTGCACTTTCACTTTTTCTCTCCTCATGACAAGCCTCCCCATTCATTTACAACAATAAATTTTCCGGCCATTACATCTTTAACTATTAAAGAACCAGTCTTCAACGTTTGAAAAAAGTGGTTTTTGATCGTTAGTTGAAACTCTAATGATTGAATAGTATATAGATCCGGGGTTTCACTACACGTAAAAGAGTTTATATTGAGCTATCTTAATATCTCTCCCCCGTGCTCTTCCACTGATCGGAATATACGCTGCCTGTAAGTAACAAGTTCACTGTTCATGCTGAGTTCATACCGCTGCCCTACCGAAAAAAATAATTCTATTGATTCATAGGAAGCACGGTCTCCTTCTTCGTTAATGTGAAGAGCAATTTGGTCGATTTCCTCCCAAGCATAGTGGTTTTCTTCGAAGGAAAAGAGAGGATTGACTGAAAACCCTTCGTCATCAAAATAATAGTAGTGCATCATCCCTGAAAAAGCTATAGGCAGAGCCATAAGGGCGATCAAAAGAAAGGCAGCGCCACCTACTATTGGATGCATTCGCTTCCATATTTTTTTCGTCGAGAAATAAATGATCGCTGCAACCGGAATAACCAGAAAGCTGCCTATAACGATAATGTAAGAAAGAGCCGGCCTGGAGAGCAGCCACTGATCCTGATTATAGAAAAATATTTCCTGAAAAAGCAGCACAATTACAATGGGCATCATCACAGCCATTAATACTGCAAGAATAGCTGTAACTACTATCCCTTTGTCGATATCGTCATAATCTATCATATCCAAAAATCCCCGCATCTTCCCCCGCCTTTCCCCTTTTTATCCTACGTTACTGCTTCTATACAGGCTGTCCTGCTCCGCTGTAACCCCTGCTGTACCCACATATCAGGCCAGACTTATGAAAACCTTCTCACTCTGGTAAATTCAATTTAATCACAGCGATTAAAATTAACTACAGCATTCATGGCCTTCATTATATAAAACTTTGCTATGTTAAAGTTCGCGGCTCTTACGTAAACATGGGAAAATCAAACTTGTTTTTTATTAGAAAAGCGTCTTCTCTCTCCCTGAGTCACAACCCGGAGCTTTAACAGAGATACTCATGCGTAATCACTGCACAATGACAGATGAAAGGACGAGGTCTTTTTGTCATAAGCTGTAGTGGACACGAAGGGACTTCAGAGCGATGATGGCCTAGTCGAAGATCCATCCAACCGATCACAGGAGGATGGAATCCGCTGAGGCCTGTCCGCTCGGGAAGCCTCTCCATGGAAACGAAAGTGGACGTTCAATTTTTATTTTCAAAGCAGCTTAAAACTTAATCAGATTGGATCTATATAACATAAAGAGTTCTGTAAAAAAATCAGGCCCTGCTGAATTTGCCGGCTGATTTAATAATGGATGCGCTTTCTTCATCTGCTGCAGAGCTACTTCAAGGCAGAGCTGATCATTAAAACTGTTTTGGTTCTTTATTTATTATAGTATATAATAATTCACATCTGAATAAGCTTATATCTTCTTAATCCGTCAATTGTTACTAAGTCGGATTAGACGGCAGGAAAGGATGGAAATCATGATACGAACTGCAGCTTTACAATTACATGTAAAACCAGGAGATACTGTGGAAAATTTCAATAAAGCTGCCGGCTGCATAAGAGAAGCGGCTGCTAAAGGTGCAGATTTAATAGTACTCCCTGAACTTCCAATTACTGGGTACGGACTTACCGAAGAAAATTACCACTCTCTCGCCGAAGCCTTCTCTGGAAGTTTAATTACTTCTTTTCAGGAGCTGGCCAGGGAGCTTCAGACAGTTCTTGTTGTTCCCTTTGCAGAAAAATACGAAAGCCGCCTGTTTATTTCTGCTGCCATTATTGAGCGCACCGGAAGTCTTCTTTCCGTCTACAGGAAATCTTTTTTATGGGGAAACGAAAAGCGGATATTTTCTTCAGGTAAAAAATGCTATAAGCCGGTGGAGACTTCTTTAGGTAAAATCGGCATTTTAATTTGTGCCGACGCTGAATTCCCTGAACCAAGCCGCCTTCTTGCTCTCCAGGGGGCAGATTTGATCGTTGTCCCTTCAGTATGGAGTTTAGAGGCCGAAAGCCGGTGGGACATCCAGCTGCCGGCACGGGCTCTTGATAACACAGTGTTTGTTATGGGAGTTAACACTGTACACGAAGGCAGCTGTGGAAAAAGTAAATTCGTGCGCCCTGATGGAGCAGTACTGAAAGAAGCTCCCCGTGATGGGGAAAGCTTGCTGATTGAAGATCTCGATTTTACTATCATTAAAAACATTAGAAAAGCTGTCCCCTATCTGCAGGACCTCCCAGCCTCCTTTTACAACTTCCCACTAATTGAAAACAACCCGGAAAATTGACTTCTTTAATTTTCCGGGTTGTTTTATGGTGTAAGCCGCACTCGGTGCCGTTTTAACTATTTATTTAGAAGGCTGTCGAAGCCATTCTCTCGCTTTTTCCAAATCCTCTGTTCCGAACGTCCTGAAATTAGCTTTAGTAAAAGCATCTCCGGCTTTAACCAGCCCTGAGGCTGCAGAGGAATCTGTAACGAGAGCATATTTCTCAACATTTTTTAAGTCATCCTTCAAAAAACCGAAATAATCCTTGAAGGAACTCAGGTTGCCGGTCGGCATCTTTTCCGTGTATTCGAGCATTCTGATTTTACCATGAGTTTCGATCAGTCTCCTGACTTCTTTGAGCATTTCTTCTTCTTCCTCTGCAGAAATTTTTCCTTCTATTTCATATTCCAGAATATCTCCTTCACTCGTGCTGAGCTTTTTAAGCATTTAATTTCTCCTCCTTTTTGAACTATTATTCCCTATTTTTAATCATATTCAAACACAAGTAAACCGCCAGCTCAAAAACTCTGTTTAAAAAATTGCATTTCTCTCTGGAAAAGCGTATACACTTAATCATAGCAGTCTTTTTTTGCAGTCAACTTACGGGGCTGCTGCAGCCCGGGAAGAAGGGAACTATGAGCGAAAAAATTCTAATAGTGGAAGACGAACAAAAAATAGCCCGTGTACTGCAGCTGGAGCTGGAATACGAAGGGTATGCAGCCGAATCAGTTTATGACGGCATGGAGGCCTGGCAGCAAATACAAAATAACGATTACAGTCTGTTTATTTTGGACGTTATGCTCCCCGGATTAAGTGGGATAGAACTGCTCCGAAGAATCCGGAGAACAAACAAGGACATTCCTGTTTTAATGCTTACAGCAAGAGATGCCACCGTCGATAAAGTGACCGGGCTTGACCAGGGCGCAGATGATTATGTTACTAAACCATTTGATATGGAAGAGCTTCTCGCACGTGTCCGGGTGCTTATGCGGAGAAACAGCAGGAAATCCGCAGATGAAAAACTTCAATTTCAGGAGGTGGAAATCAATCTCCCACGCCGTGAAGCAAAGCGTGGTTCTGAAAAGCTGGATTTAACACCACGGGAATATGATCTTCTTGTATTTCTTATGGAAAACCCTTACCGGGTCCTATCCAGAGATCAACTGTTGGAAAGAGTGTGGGGTTTTGACTATCAAGGTGAAACGAACGTTGTGGATGTTTATATACGCTACCTCCGACAGAAACTTGATAAGCCATTTTCTGTACATTATCTACACACTGTCCGCGGCGTCGGGTACGTACTTAAGGAAGAAGACAGATGAAGCTTGCCCAGCGCATGACACTTTATTCAACCGGTCTACTTTTTTTAATACTTTTAGCTGTCAATATAGGAATTTACTTTGTGTTTCAGCAGAATCTGCTGGAAGGAGAAAAAGATCGGACGCTTGAGCAGGCACAAGCTATTACAGCAGCTGTGAGTGCACAGCCTGACGAAAATCCCACATCTTTTATCGAATCCTATGTTTCCGGAAATGGTATGCTTCGCATAATCAGTCCTGAAGGAAGCAGTCTCTTGACGGTAACAACTCAAAATACAGAAATTACTGCCATCCCTGCAGGTGATCCTAACCCCGGTAGAGAGAGAACACGGGCTTTTGAATTTGACGGGGTTTCCTATGCCTCTGCAGAAGTTCCCTTATTATGGGAAGATGGAGCCGTTGTAACCCTTGAAGTGACAGAACCAATGGCAATGTATGAAGAAACACTGCAGATTCTTCAGTTTGTTTTAATTTTTGCCACTGCTGTAATTCTTTTCCCCTCTTTTCTCGCAGCAAGATCATTAAGCCGCTTCATTTTACGACCTGTACAGGCGCTTGTCAGTACAATGAAACAAATTGAACAAAAGGGAACGTTTCAGAAGATTCCTCTTGACCAGAAACGAAGCGATGAGTTTGCGGATATGGGCCAGACTTTTAACCATATGATAGACCTTCTTCGGGAAAACTATGAAAAACAGCAGCAGTTTGTTTCAGATGCTTCCCACGAATTAAAAACCCCTTTAACAATCATTTACAGTTATGCTCAACTGTTGAAACGCCGGGGGATGGACAAACCTGAAATTTTTAATGAGTCCGTAGAAGCTATTTCTTCCGAAGCTGCACGCATGAAAGAGCTGACTAATCAAATGCTGGCTCTTGCTTCCGGGGAAAATGCTGCAGTTGAGAAAAAAGTTCTTTCTCCTGCACCTCTTTTTCGGGACACTGCAAGACAGCTTGCACTTGCTTATGACCGGAACATTATAACTGATGCAGATGATAATACCTTCATTGAAGGTAATGAAATACAGATAAAACAGCTTGCTTATCTCCTGATAGAAAATGCGTTAAAATACAGTATGTCGGACGTATTTGTTTATGTGCGAAAACAAGGCGATTATGTCACAGTCGGAGTGCAGGATAAAGGCATTGGTATTCACGAAAAAGACCTTCCTTTCGTTTTCGACCGCTTTTACAGGGTGGATAAAGCACGGACCAGGTCAGGAGGAGGTACGGGACTCGGCCTCTCTATCGCTAAACAGATTACTGAATATCACGAGGGGAAGATCTATGTTGAAAGCCTTCCAGAAAAAGGTTCTAATTTTTATTCTGTCTTCCCTGCTGTAAAAAAGGAGCCGAAACTATGAGCCTTTCAATGAAAATTATTCTTTTGGTTCTCACAGCCGGCTCTCTTGTCTTAATTTACGTTCTTTTTGTACAGGAGGAAGAATCATTAGATAGTGCAGACGTGGCTGCTATGGTAGAAAACCGGTATCAGGCAGAAATAAAAGATTTTTCTTATGAAGAGGAAGGCTATCTAGTAGTTTTTCATACCTCTTCTGGGGAGTATAGAACACTTGTAGATCCCATCTCAGGAGAAATTCTGGAGATGGAGCTGACAAATATACATGAAGAAAGCAGCCCCGAAGAACAGTCCCTGTTACTTGAAGAGGAAATTCGCTCTATCACCGAAAATACCGTTTCCGGTGACGTGGATATATCTTCTGTTGAACTTCAGACAGAGGGTAACCCACCTCACTATGAAGTCATCTTCTCACTTGATAATCAGAAGGGAAGGCTCGAAATTGATGCCTACTCCGGTTCCGTCGAATTATTTTCTCTGGAGGAAGAAGCCCCCGTTCAACCGATGACTGAAGAAGAAGCATCAGAAATCGCTCTTTCTGAACATCCCGGTGAAGTAGATGATATCGACCTTGAAGAAGATAATGGACGACTCGTTTTTGAAATAGAAATTGAAAACGACAGTACGGGAGTGGACGCCGATATCGTTATCGACGCCTATACAGGAGAAATTATTTCTGTTGAATACGATGATTGATCCATACTTGTACTACTCAGCAACTGTTAAATTTTAAAATCTCATATGTTTCTCATCGAATTCTCATTTTAAGTTCATCGTCCTCTCATCTTTTCTGGATATATTAATAACATAACCAATAAACATTATTCAGAGGAGATGTTACAAATGAAAAAAACCTCTTATCCCTTGCTGCAGTATCTGTTATTGGAGGTACTACAGCTTACGCGGCTTCCGGCTCAGAAAGTGTACGAAGTTGAAGTTGAGTTTAGTGAAGACGATGTGGACATTTACATTAATCCTTTTACTGGAGAAGTGCTTTACGAGGCTCATTAAATAGAACATGGCGCTGCCGCTGATTTCCGGCAGCGCCTTGCTTGGTTTTACGAGACGTTATTCCATATAATCCAGAGAAAACTACTCTCGTAATCAAATGGCGCCGTGAAAGAATTGCTGAATTTCTGATTAACACCAGGTACTGTAACCTGCCTGTTTGTCCTGCGTATTCCTTTCTATTTTCATAATACAGAAGGAGGAAATAACAACCATTTTCTACATATAGGAAGGTTTTTCCTTTTCGCCAATAGAAATCCGTACTATGATGGAATCATATCAGGAGGGATTGAATATGAAGTTCGGCATGCGTAAACCGAGTATCAAGCGGTCACTGAAAGCAAGAACTACAGGGCGTGCGAAAAGATCGCTAAAAAAAGCTGTCTCCCCCGGCTATGGCAGAAAAGGGATGGGAGTTATAAAAAACCCTAAAAAGTCTGCCTATAATAAAGTGTATAAAAAAACTTCCTTCAGCTTCTGGGATTTGTTTAAAAAATAGGCTTTTGAGAGTATCTGCGTCTCTTTTTTCTTAGCACGCAGGCTGAAAGCGGATTTATTTTCCTGGCACTAACAGTGAACTTAACATAGCGCTATAGTAAGCTCTGTAACAATGTCATGTGCTTTTTTACTGATGCACAAATATCCGTCCCCCCTTCTGTGCGGCACAGATTGGAAGACGGATATTTGGGGTGGTTCAATCAGCTGATAACCTTCAATCTGTTCCAGTCTGTAAATTTTCCGGTCCCCTGGCAGCCGGCACATTTAGACGGTTCCACATAGTAATACTCATTCTGCAGAACCTTCTCCAACCCCCGCCCCCGGCATTCCGGACAAACACCCTTTTCCCTGCAGCGGGAAATTTTTCTTTCATACAATACATTTTGTTTACGGAAAACAAGCTTTTTTTCTTTCATGCTTCCAACCCCCTTCTAATTAAGATCAGGCGTCAGGTACCAGCACGTCCAGTTAATTATTTAAAAAACCTGACAGGGGTTCACTTTTCTGCATCGTCGATGTAAAAAAGAAGCCGGTCAGGTTTTATTATACAAATATAATTAACTTGTTTTTTAATTATAATACCCGTCAGACCATTATTTTAAACGTCTTTCAGTATTGTTTTGTCCCCCGTTTTTATTGTTCCTTTCTTTAAAACAGTACAGTACATACCAAAAACATTTTCTCTGTTATTGACCACAGTTTTCAGAAGAGACGGCGAGAGAAGGCCATCTTCTGGATCAACGTTTATTATCATGCACCGTTCACAGGGCCTTTTAATGAAAAGTTCTACTTCCGGTCCGATCTGAAGTTTCTTACCCGTCCACCCCTCTTCTGCGAATGGAATTTTGTTTTTCAGTGACAAAATAATATTCGGACGAAACCTCATTGCATCGAGCTTTTTCTTCCCCCATATCTCTTCCAGCCTGGATAAGGAAGCATCTGTAATTAAAAGGATATGCTCTTCTTCAATCGCTCCAGCCGGCACTAATTCCGGTTCGTACTTTTTAAAGGCGACATGGGTTGAAGAGCCTTTCTCAATTTCCTTTTTTAACTCCTCTCCGCCCCAGTTCATACGGTTCCCTGAAGGTGTAACAATTGTTACCTCTGGGAATTCCTCGTCCTTTTCCGCTCCGGTAAAAGCTGCTTTATATAGAGCCATTTGCTTAAACTGTGTAATTGTTAAGAACTTTCCTTCCCGGCTTTCATCGAGAAACACGTGGCTCCGGTCCCCGTACAAACCATAATTCATTACACGGGTGCTCATAACACATTCTCCGCCAAACGATTTTACCGGGTATCTTATAAGCTGTTGAATTGTTCCTGTTTCCATATCTGAATACTCCTTTAATTTCACGAACTCAGCATGTTACACATTGGCAGCCAGTCGGATTCCCATGCACTGCCATCGTTTTTCCGGAGGGAAAAAATTGCGGTACGTTCCGCGTATGTGTGTTTTAGGAGTAAAGGCAGAACCTCCCCGAAGTACCATCTGACTGTTCATAAACTTCATGTTGTATTCCCCGAGCGCCCCTTCCGGACGAGCCGCCTGCGGGTACGCCACGTAGGGACTTGCTGTCCATTCCCAGACGTATCCGGTGTGAAGATTCGACAACTGGCTGTTCTCCAGTCCAATCGTCTGTTCCAGACAGCACCCGTCGCTTACATCTTCTTTTAATGCATTTTCCCACTCGAATTCTGTTGGCAGCCTGGCACCTGCCCACCTGGCATACGCGTCCGCTTCAAAATAACTTACGTGCTGAACAGGAGCATCCAAGTTGATATTTTTGCGCCCTGTCAACGAAAAATGGGTCCACTTCCCACCAGATTTTTCCCAGTAAAGAGGGGCTTTCCAATTTTCCTGTTTTACAGCCGCCCAGCCATCCGACAGCCAGTAGTCCGGAGTTTCGTATCCTCCGTCATTTATAAATTGAATAAATTCTCTGTTCGATACCGGACGGTCTGCAATTTTATATGAATACACATAATGCCGGTGCTCCGGCTGTTCATTATCAAAAGAAAAATACTCGTCGTTCGTCCCGACAGTGATTACTCCTTCGTCAAAAGGAATCCAGTTCATTATTTCCGGAAGGCCGGTGATTGGACTGTCCCGAAACTGGGAACTGTACACCGGTTCTGACGGATTAACCGATAAATTAAATTTTGTATCTGTTATTAATAGTTCCTGATGCTGCTGCTCGTGCTGGATTCCAAGCTCCATCAAGTGGACCAGCTCCTTATCAGGTGCTGAGCTGTCCAGGAGCTTTTCCATATTTTTATCTACTTGCCTGCGGTATGTTTTTATTTCATCTACTGTCGGTCTCGTAATCAGACCGCGCATCGACCGGGGGAACGGACGGCTTATCGTTTCATAATAAGAATTAAAGAGCTTTCTGGCGTCTTTTAAGTAGTATTCATAACCTTCGATCCGCTGCTTCAAAATAAATTCTTCAAAAAACCAGGTAGTGTGGGCCAGGTGCCATTTCGGCGGACTCACATCTTCCACAGCCTGCACAACATAGTCTTCTTTTTCAAGAGGCTCCACAATTTTCTCTGACAGCTTTCTCATTGCCATAAATCGTTTTTTTAATATCTCCAGTTCCGTAACAGCCATAGTACCCTCCTTAATAAACTGAACTATTTCAGGACACGAAACTACTTTCTGCAGCTGATTAATCTTTTCCTGCTTTCGTTAGTAAAGTTTTATAAAATTTTGCTTGGTATCCAATCTCCTGCTGCTTTTTTAAACGTGATGATATGTTAGAGAATACATTACGAAAAAAGTTATTGTTTTACCGGACAGCTTCGATGGGAATAATGGAGTAAAGAGTGAATTATAAGGAGGGATATTTGTGAAACGAAGAGTTGCAGGCATTTATGAATCTGAAGAAGAGGCCAAAGAGTCTGTGGAAAACCTTCAAGTTGAAGGGCATCGACCGGAAGAAATCATAATTGTTGTAAATGATAAAGAAAAAACCGACTGGCTGCGTGACGAGACTTCTGCTAAAACAGAAAAGCTCGTGGAAAACCCTGAAGAGATTGAAGAATCACCGGAAGAAAAAATGTCCTTTATGGAAAAAATAAAAACTGCCTTTAAAGGACAGACGGAATTCAGCGGGGACACTTCTGCTAACGATGCAAAAGAGCCTTTTAACTTCACAGAACATGGTTTCCCTCAAGAGGAAGCCGAACGATATGCTGCTGAAATTAATAAAGGTAATATTGTTATATTGGCTCCTGCCGCTTCCGAAACCGCAGCCGACCAGCCAGCAGAAAACGAAGCGTCACCCGAACCCGGCCGGAGTGAAGAATCTATTGGTTCAGATTCATCTTCTGAGGGAGACGTTAAATTCACAGAAGACAAAGATTCTGAAGAAAAAAGTCCCGGTCGCTAGAAAACTTTTTATTTGCAGTCCACTTTAACCGCTGCTATTACTGACTCCGGTAAGTTTTTAACCCTTTCGTAAATCTTCATACAAAAGCGGCATCAGTTTCTACCGATGCCGCTTTTGCTTATTCACACTGGAGGGGACCCAACCATTTCTTGACTGTGCTCTGGTAACCTTCATTCCAGATTTCATCCTTAGACTACTTACTGGAGCGGTGTAACAGGCTTCAGTCTCAGCTGCTTTCCGCAGGCTTTTCAATCGGGCATCTCTCCTATGGAGGTTCACTGAATCTTTTGTACCCGACGTAGTCGTCTGTCCAGCAGATAAAAAATCAGGTAAACATAAGATTCTATGCCCTTTCATCGGCTTGATACAGCTTACTCATCATCCGAAACAGGAAACTCTACATTGTAAAGCTTTCATTTCGTTAAAGGGGCGTATCAGCCACTCAGGTCAGTCGCGGAATCAACGCGATGGCTGAGTCTCCTGCAGTGTGAATTAATTCTGTTGTTATTATATATATACCCGCTTTTTAAGAAACTAACCCTGTATATTAAAAAAAGTGATAATTTTCCGAAGACAGCTAAACATTATCTTTTTATTAAAAAATTTTTTATAGCTTCCCAAAAGCGCGGCGAGGAATGAATATCATTATGCCCCCGATTTTCGATAAATTCATAATCAGATGTTCCTTCTTTTTCTTCCAGCAGCCTCAGCGCCCGTTCTTCCGGAATTATATGATCCTCTCCTCCGGCAATAATCAAAAGAGGTGCGTCAGTATCGTTGATGCGGGAAGCGGAATCAAACGAATAACGCAGCAGCCATGACACTGGAAGAAAAGGATAGTGATAGCGGGCCACTTCCTTCAGTGAATCAAATGGAGTGATCAGCACCATCCCGTCCACCTGTCTTTCTGAGGCGACTTTCACAGCAATTCCAGTACCGATACTCCTTCCCATCAATACCGTCTTTGCAGGATCATGATCCATTAATCCATTCACATTATCAAACACAGCAAGCGCATCTTCATACATCATTTCTTCGTCAGGAGTTCCTTCACTCATTCCATAACCACGGTAGTTGACGAGCAGTATCGTCCAGTCCGCAAGATTTTCAGACATCAATGATATTTGTCCGGATAATTCTTCCGCATTGCCCCCGTAATATATTAAGAGTTTTTCTTCTTCAGCTTTTTTACGCGGATGTACAAGCCACCCGTGCAGCTCCTTCCCTTCTCCACCAGTAAACATTACTTCTTCTGCTCGTTCGTACATTTGTGAGACTCTATCAGCTTCTTCTTCAGTAATTGTCTGTGGATAGAATATGAGGCGGTCCTGAAACAGGTAAATAAGTAAAATCACCACTCCAATAATAAGTACAGGTACACTCAACAGCCAAATCCACTTATTCCATAAAACAGCCGGAATAATCATCTGCCCCACTCCTTTACTGCTTTACTGCAGAAGTTCTTTTGATAAGTTTAGTTATGTTACAGTATCCTTATACTATATTTTCCAAACTTACAGTTTATTATGTGCATGTTTCAAAAGAAGTTCAAAACTAATATAAGAAAGATGTTTTCTGGAATAACCATTGTCAGCTGCTTTCTCCGTTCTCACGGGAGTAATAATTCGTGAAGCTTCCTTTAAAAAACGATGTCTTTACTTCCTTTGTATGAAAAGGCAGGTGGTTGAACATCCACCGATATAGTTTGCTGTTCTCACCTTCTGCAGAGAAAAAAGAGCGCAGGCAACCTTCAAAAACAATACGGAGCTTTAACAGAGCCATTTTTTAAGTCTACTGACGCCTGATACGAAAGGATGATTCGATGGTTTTTGGAATTCTCGGCGTACTCGCTGCGCTCATCTGGCTGATGATATCGCTCCTCAGCCTCCCTGTTCCTATACTCGTACTTGATTTATTTATTATATTTGGAATGCTGTTTTTAGCTGTTGGTGCAAGACAGCAGGGCCAGAGGAAAATGATGTATTTATTTTTTATTCTCACCGGCTTATATGCTGGTTTTTATCTGATTTTATTAACAGCAGCCTGAAAATTTTTTCAAGTATACTGATCAATATTTTTGCTGTCTTCATTATTTCATTTCAAGAAAGGTGGATTTGGATGTTTACACTTTACTTATTCTCAACGGGCTGGGATGATCCTGCTCCTGATAACGGGATCGAACAATGAATCAGCTGAACCCGGATATTGAATTCAGCGGCAGGCACAGGATCCGGCTTCTTTTATTATCTCTGGCAATGGTTGGGGCCATGACCTCCTGGTTTGCTATGACTGCCGTTCTTCCAGAGTTGTCTCAGCAATGGGAGATTTCCGACACCGGCCGAAGTATGGTCACCATAATGGTACAGGCGGGATTTGTAGCCGGTTCCCTTCTTTCCGCATTTACGAATCTGCCCGACCGTATACGGCCGGAACGTCTGTTTTTTTATTCTGCTGTAACTGCAGGACTTACTACTCTGCTCACAATTTTTCTTGCAGACGGTCTAACTACGGCTTTAATCCTACGATTTATTACCGGCATGGCTCTTGCCGGAGTTTACGGCCCCGGGTTGAAGTTAGTCTCTACCTGGTTCCGGGTACGCCGCGGAACAGCAATGGGTATTACAGTAGGTGCTTTAACTGTAGGTTCGGCTAGTCCCCATTTGTTCAGCGGTTTCTGGACAGGCACATGGGAACCGGTACTGGCCGCTGCCGGCTTTTCTTCGATAGCCGGAGGGTTTCTTGTTCTGCTTTTTGTCCCTTCCGGCCCTTATGTGCTTCCAAAAGGTAAATTCGATCCGAAAGCTATTCCGAGAGCATTAAGTGTTAAACCGGTAAGGCTTGCCAACTACGGCTATCTCGGTCACATGTGGGAGCTTTATGCCATGTGGGCGTGGTATGGAATTTTTTTGACACACAGTCTGAACGCAGCCGGAGTAGAGGAGCCATCACGGCTCGCTTCCATACTTACATTTGTTGTTATCTCATCCGGTTTTTTCGGTACGTGGCTTGGCGGTAAATTTGCCGATAAATTCGGCCGTGAACTGCTTACTTTATGGGCTCTCGGCATTTCTGCAGTTTCTGCGGGGACAATAGGATTTTTTTACGGAGCTTCCCCATGGATAGTCACAGCTGTCGGAGTTGTATGGGGAATAAGTATTATCGCAGATTCTGCCCAGTTTTCTGCATTAATTACTGAACATGCAGACCAGCGTTACGTCGGTTCAGCCTTAACTTTTCAGCTTGCCGCGGGCTTCGCTCTTACTATAGCAGCTATAATGCTTCTCCCATTCGTAGAAAATCTGATCGGATGGCGTTATGCTTTTCTTTTTCTTGTGCCGGGACCGGTCTTTGCTTTCATTTCCATGCTTCGAATGTACAGGCTGACGAAATAAAAATTTGCCTGTCAGCCTCCCCCGCCGTTTAATAATGAGCATGGAGGGAAAAGTTCAATGAAAGTATAGTGAAAGACAAATGAAAGCAGAAGCTCAGCAAATGTTGTATTTATTGTTAATGCTCATATAAAGGGTGTGAACTAACATGGCGAATAACGACAGACTTGAACCCGTAAAAGATGAAAATAATATTAAAGCTGTAGTTTCTCTTGTGATTGGTATCATATCCATTCTTTTCACCTTTTTGATCGGTATTTTCGGCCTCCCGCTTGCCGCTGCCGGACTGGTTATTGGGATTCTTGCGCTGCGTGATATTAAACGGAACAATCAACCCGGCCGGGGAACAGCTGTCGCCGGGATTGTGTGCAGTTCAATAGGGATTCTTCTTCCAGTCATCTTCATAGTTCTGGCTTTTACAGTTTTCCAGAATATGCCGCAGATGCCTGTACAGCAGCCGTAAACTTCTCATCATTTATGAATAAAACAATATTGGATTAATTTATCTGATATAGCAAAAGGGACCCCGCATTGTATGCTGAGGTCCCTTTTGCTATAGGCCGCTTTTTAATGTACGTTCTGTGAAGCAGTCGATTTTTTTACGCCATCATATCGCTTTCTTCGTGAGCCGGCAGCATGGAAGTCTGGATATCATTTTTCATGACAAGCGGATAATACTGTTCCACCCTGCGTGAAACAATCCAGTTCTGCTGATTGTACCAGAGGTCATTTCTTAATGTTATTACTCTTTTAGAAGCTACTCCTTCTTCATCAGCAACAGCAGAAATTTCTTTTTCATAATACGGATCAACAGAATAAACAGCAGTTATACTTTTCCCATTCTCTTTCTGCCATCCGGCTAATACAGTGTAGGCCTGAACAGTCATAGCGAGATTTTCCCATACTGCTTTCAAAGTACTTCCGCTTTCTTTATTCAGATGAAAGCGTTCATCAATAAGAGGGGCATACTCTTCATCAGAATCTTCCCCTGCAAGCAGAGCTATAATGTCGGCTCTTTTTACGCCGCAGGCTGTTGTAACTTCAGGAAAATAGCCTTCTTCTTCAAACAAAACAGCCACTCGCCCAATACCCGGTACAGAGACTACTGTAAGATCACTTCCCTCAGCCCAGTGACCATCTCCCTCGTGAAGATGGGTGCTTCTGTGCACAGCATCTATCTTCCCTTCTGCATTTATAATCCAGGCCGATAAATAAACCTTACTTTCCACATACTCCGGGGCACTGACTATAAGAGCAGTATTCATACGTTCTGCCAGAAGCTGATACTTCGGGAGCCACTCAGCGACAAACGCCTGACCAACGAAAATCAGCTCTTCGTACTTTAAATTCGACACTGATCCTGTTGCACTGAGAGCCGGCAGGACGGAGAGTGCGGGGATGCGTTCAGAATTTTTTTCCTGACGGTTAAGTTTTTCTTCCCAGTGATCATAAAACTGTTTAAATGTTCCTCCCCCTTCGATCCGGGGCATTGTATAAGACTTTAAATTTATTTCGGAAGGTTTTGCCGTTTTACGTGAATTCCACGGTCCAATGTGAAGCATAATATCCCTGTAAAGCTCCGGACGACGTTTAAGAAGCCTTTGACGATTCGGATTAACGTAATGCTTCGGATCAATCACTCCATAAATAATTTCCTCGTATCCACCGTCAATCATCGTTTTGGCTTCTACGAGCTTCTCTCCATAAGGTGACCATATTGCACTTGCTCCAGCCATTTGAAATCCCTTTTCCTCATCAGCACGGTTGGCACTGACAATATACATTCCATTCAGCGTAGCCCACCCCTGAAGCATGGAAATGGTCTGTGCACTCGAGTTTGTTGGGAATGCCAGGATGTCCGCTCCGTTCAAAGCCGGAATTCTGGAACTCTCCATATAAACAGCGTCCATACAGATGTTTATAGCTATCCGGCCCAGCTCCGTCTGATAGACTGGAAAACCTAGATTTCCAGGTGTCGCCCAGTGTGCTTCTGCTTCCCATAGATGCGTTTTTCTATATTTACCAATGAATCCTTCCGGTCCAATCAGTGCTGCCGAATTATATAATAAACCTGTTTCGCTGTCGTATTCGGGCATCCCCAATACTATATATACATTCCACTGAAGGCATACAGAATGAAAACGGTCTGTAACAGTGCCGGGGATTGTATCTGTATGAGGAAGAATGCACGAACGTGTATCGTACATATAGCCAGATACTGCAAGCTCCGGCGTTACTATGAATTTTGCTCCGGAAGAAGCAGCCTGTACCACTGCTTCTTCCAGACGTTGTAGATTATTTTCGACTTTCTCTAACTGTGGATGAAATTGAATTGCTGCTGCAAAAAACATAATATCCTGTATACCTCCTTTTATCGTGGTAATTCGTCTTAAAATAACAATATCACCTATATATATGTATCATACATCATTATTCTTTCACAAGCTTTATTTTTCTATATTGTTTGACTGTTTATTTAGGTTCCCTAAAATAGTCACTTGGGATCTTACTATCTCAATTTTTGTATGGATCAAGCCAGAATATTAATAATACTATTTGTTACAGAGAGGTTGTCTCAAAAGGTTCATAGAGACAGCCTGAAAAACACGTATGGAGCCGGACCAAGGTTTTAAACCCTTTTTAGGACGGGGGTTGTCCGACAGGGGGTTGGTCTGTGCGCAGCCGTACTCCATCCCTTATAGAACATCCCCGTCACCCGTACGAGCATTAACAACGGACAGTGAAAACAGTGCAGGCTGTTTCGAAAAAGTATCGAAACAGCCTGCAGGAATATTTTTACTGAAATTTCTTTAGTTAATCAGCTTCTTAACATTATTTCTTGGCAGTGTATTTTTTCACGGCGGGGATAATTTCTGTTCCGAGCAGTTCCAGATTTTTTTGAACTTTTCTGAACGGCATGCCGCCGAAATCTATTTGTGCAGTATAACGCTGATGTCCAAACATTTCATGCTGATACAAAATCTTTTCAATAATCTGCTGTGGACTTCCTACATTCATAATGCTTTCCTTTTCCATTCCATGAGCAAACTGTGCTTTTGGAAAGCCCTGACCGTTAGTTCGTTTCATACCTTCGTTTATATGGGGATACAGCTCGTCCACCGCCTGCTGTGAAGTTTCAGCCGCATAAAAGAAACCAGCTGTAGCAATCGGAAGCTCTGAAGAATCATGGCCGCTCTCCTCTGCTGCCTCACGGTAAGCATCAATTGTCCGTTTGAACATTGAAGCAGGCCCCCCCAGGTGAGCCATAAACATCGGTACTCCTGCCTTTCCTGCTTTTACAGCACTGGCCGGAGTACCGCCGACCGCCCTCCAAACAGGCATAGAACCTTCCACCGGTCTCGGGAGCACTTGGGCATCCTTAAGAGGCGCACGAAATTTTCCATTCCAGTTTATTACTTCTTCCTTATTGATTTTCAGAAGCAGCTCAAATTTTTCCTCAAACAGCTCTTCGTAATTTCTAATATCGTATCCAAGAAGCTCAAACAGTCCAGCTCTGGAAGCCCGTCCGGCTACAATTTCCGCCCGCCCCCCGGACAGTAAATCGATAGTCGCAAAATTTTCAAATACTCTCACCGGATCCGATGTTCCAATAATTGTGGATGAACTCCCGAGCTTTATTTTTTTTGTCGCCTGAGCCGCAGCCCCGAGCACAACCGCATGTGCCTGTGCTGCGAAATACTCCTGATGACTTTCCCCGACACTGAAAAAATCAAGACCTGCCTGTTCAGCCTCCCATGCATAATCGACGATTTCTTTTATCCGTTCCTGAGCGGACACCCGTTTACCGTCTTCTGGATCAGGCAGGTGATCACCGAGTGTATACAAGCCTATTTCTATTCCTTCACTTTGATCAATACGATATTTTTTCATTAATATACATACATCCTTTCAATAAAATAAAGCTCAAACCAAGATGTTAAAGCATACGATACCCGGGCCTCATCCGGAAACTTCCGGGCCGATAAAACAGCTGATGGAAGAAAGGTTCTCTTTTTCGTCCTGAAAGGCAAAACACGAAAACATTTAAGCGGAAATCTGCCACTTATGCTGAATTAACTATAGTTCAACTTACTATTAGTAAGCAAACAAAATACACTAAAGAGATAAGACCCTGCTTATTATTAAGCGTAAAGGGTATACCCATTGTATTAAACAATATTTTAATCTATGGCTCTGTTAAAGCTCCACGCTGTTTTTAAAAAGCCGCTGCGGAAGCGCACAGAACCTTCCGGACCAAATGTCAGCCACATGCTTTCTCCACGGCGGATGTAAAAAACGACACAGAGCATTAACAGAGACAGTCATATAAAAATCGCAGCATTATGACAGGTGAAAATAGTCTTCTATATCGTTAAATTTTCATCTCCTGCTTTTTCCTTCAAAAGATAAAAGGACGTTGTTTTTTAACAAAGCTGGTGGAGACATCGAAGGACTCCGGCCCGATGGGAAAGCTTATCCAAGGAAACGCAAGCAGACATTTATTTTCAAGCCAGTCTATTAAGAAGGAGAGATAAAATGTTGAAATATGTACTCGGGGGCGCTTTGATAGGAGCTGTCATTTCCGGAATTACCGCTGCCCTGTTTAACGGTGAAACCTTTTTATTAATTACAGTAGTACTTGGTGTTCTGGCATTTCTGCCTTTAATAATTAAAGCTTTTACAAGCAGCCAAGTTCCACGCCCTACACTGTATGGTACTTCCGCCCCCAAACGCCATACGACAATTGATGCAGACCAAAGTAAAAACAAACAGCCTGAACAGAAGAAAAAAATGAACAAAACGGCTGCGAGCACAGCTGCAGGCTTAATGCTGCTTATCGTTTTTTTCACAGGAGCTCTCATAATTTTATAAACTAACTATATTTAAGCATATGGCAGCCGGAGAAGTGGACCCACTCAAAATTACCGGCTGCTTATGCTCTCCGGCAAATACACAAAAAGTAACCCTTATTCGTTCCCTCCTGCCACATTTTCATTTTTCAGAGCATTGTCTATAATTCCTTCTTATTTAAATGGAAAAGATAAAAATTACGGAAAAAACTTAAAGAGGTCTATGTCAGTCATAGATTGTATGATGAGGTAATATATCGTGTTAAAATATGACATTAACCACATTCTTTTTTCTTTTATTTTCCATTTAAATAAACTAAATAACGATAAACTACCGTCAATTAAATCATTTTATCCTATATAACGAATATAATTTCTTAATACAAAACATTTGTGTTTATTTTTTGTGAAATCTCAAGTAAAATTAAGTAGAACTCATAAACAAAACAAACAAACGATTCCGGCTGTGCTTTCCTATTTGATTATCTATAACTTTCTAAAAAAACCTCATAAGCTGTAAAGTTTAACTGTAACAAGCGTTGTATACTTAAATTATCTTCTTCACACAGGAAAGCCGGCCGTCCAGGAATCAATATGAAAGGAAGGAATATATTATGATTGGTGAAAAAGTAAGACATTACCGCTTTTCCAGTGGGATGAATATGACCGAACTGGCTAAACGGGCCGGAGTAGCAAAATCCTACATAAGCAATATAGAGCGGGATATACAAAAGAATCCTTCGATTCAAGTATTGGAAAAAATTTCAGAGGTACTGGATATTGAAGTACATATGCTGCTTGCAGAAACTTCCCGGGAAACAGCTCAGGAATCTCTTGCTGTGGATGATGAATGGCAGAGTTTGATCATTGAAGCTATGAATTCGGGGATATCCAAAGACAATTTCAAAGACTTTATTTCTTACAATCGATGGAAAATGCAGCAGAACTGACTTTTCTCTATAAAGAGAAATAATTCTCTGTATCCGAAAGCCTGTCACATATGAGTGGCAGGCTTTTCTTCTGTTGAGGAGACCGCTGACTCGCGTACTCCTTTATACAATCATGACAGACGAAATATATTCCTTGGAATACGCGGAAGAAAACTGTTTGTTCTGTCACCGAAATCTGGAAAGTCTGTCGAAAAAGGCAGTAATAAAATGGTAAAATATTTCTTCTGTCGGCAGGAGTGCTCTGTCTTTGGAGGTAATAATTCCCACGGTCCGCGTGACCGCAGGTTCTGCCACTGGAATTTTAACAGTGGAACGGCTCTGAGTGTCCATCAATGTGGATTCCGGCATTAGAGTGACTCCCAGACCAGCTGCAACAAGTCCTTTCAAGGCATCAATGTCATCTCCTTCAAAAGCAATATACGGGGAAAAACCAACATCTCTGCAGGCTTCCAGAACCATTTCCCTAAAAACAAAACCTTCAGGAAGCAATACGAACGGATCTTCCATAAGTTCACGAAGCCTGACCGTTTCCATATCAGCCAGCGGGTGATTCACTGATAATAAAGCAACAATGTTTTCGGTAAATAATACACGCTGTTCCAGCTTTGACGTTTCTTCAGGCAGAGGTCCGATAACTGCCATATTAAAATCACCTTGCAGAACACCGGAAACCAGCTCATGGTAAAGCCCTTGTTTCAATTGGAATTTTGCTTCAGGATATTCGCGCCGGAAAGCAGAAATTACCATAGGAAGTGTATGAGCAGCCAGACTGATTGGAAATGCGATCCGGATTGTTCCCCTTTCCGGATTTAAATATTCTGTAACTTCCCGCACCCCGTCATCGATTACATTCATCGCGTGAGTCATCCGCTCGAGAAATATTTTTCCGATCGGGGTCAGTTTCACCCTTCTCCCTTCCCGTATAAAAAGATCCACACCAACCTCCTGCTCAAGATTAACTATCTGACGGCTGACTGCAGATTGAGCAACATGCAGCGCCTCCGCTGCTTCTGTCATATGTTCGCGCTTTCCGACTTCCATAAAGTAGCGGAGCTGCCTCAATTCCATCGTTTTCGTCTCCCCTTTTTAAGTATTTCTTCTGCACATTTTTCTGTTGGAATAAACCCCTGACGCTTTAAAGCTCCTTAAAACAATATCTGCGTTCCATCATGGAACATTGACGAGGAACAGTACTTGAAAGCAGAAAATAGAAAGTTTATTAACATAAACTTATGGGTCTTCTAAAGCTTAATTGTTATTAATCTCATATTAGCATCAATCTTATCTATAATCGATATTGATTAGATGATTTCTACCGAAGTAGAATACAGAGTACAGAAGTACTGCAATAAATGACGTGTATATAAATTCAGCAAAGGGGCTGATCGAATGAAAACTGTGGAAGAAATCGCGCACCTCCCGAGCCGGCGGGCGCTGGAATATTCAGACCGGGTTTTCCAGACAGTAAAGAGCCGGAACCCGAATCAGACGGAATTTCATCAGGCAGTGAAAGAAGTATTTGATTCGCTCGTACCGGTGCTGGCAGACAGACCGGACCTGGAGAAACAGGCGGTACTGGAACGAATATCCGAACCCGAACGATTAATTTCCTTCCGCGTGCCATGGGTCGATGATAAAGGCGGTATTCATATTAACCGTGGCTTCCGTGTCCAGTTCAACAGTGCGCTCGGTCCCTACAAAGGCGGGCTTCGTTTCCATCCCTCTGTGAACGAAAGCATAATAAAATTTCTTGGATTTGAACAAATTTTTAAAAACGCACTGACAGGTCAGCCTATCGGTGGAGGAAAAGGCGGTTCGGATTTTGATCCAAAAGGAAAATCTGATATGGAGATTATGCGCTTTACACAAAGCTTTATGACAGAGCTGAGCCGTCATATTGGAGCGGATACAGACATACCAGCAGGAGATATTGGTGTAGGAGCCCGGGAAATAGGTTATATGTTCGGGTATTATAAACGACTGCGCGGCGGCTACGAATCAGGTGTCCTGACAGGAAAAGATGTACAATCCGGCGGCAGCCTGGCTCGTAAGGAAGCTACCGGCTACGGCACGGTGTACTTCGTTCAGGAAATGCTGAAAGACCGTGGTCTCGACCTTTCCGGAAAAGATGTCGTAGTCTCCGGCTCAGGCAACGTCTCTATCTACGCTATAGAAAAGGCTGAGGAATTAGGAGCACGCGTAGTGGCTTGCAGTGATTCCAACGGATATATTGTTGATGAGAAAGGAATCAACATAAGTACCTTAAAACGTTTAAAGGAAGTTGAACGGAAAAGACTGGAAGAATACAAGGAAGAGCACCCCCATGCTCATTATGTGGAAAATGATATCTCCTCCATCTGGGCTGTACCATGTGATATCGCTCTTCCATGTGCCACGCAGAATGAGCTTGGAAAAGAAGATGCAGAAATGCTTGTACAAAATGGCGTGAGGGCGGTAGGTGAAGGTGCCAATATGCCTTGTACGCAGGAAGCAATAAGCCATTTTATGTATCACGGTGTCTTTTTTGCTCCGGGTAAAGCAGCCAATGCCGGAGGAGTTTCCGTTTCCGCACTGGAAATGGCCCAGAACAGCTCCCGCCTTTCCTGGAGTTTCAGCGAAGTTGATGAAAAACTCCAGGAAATTATGAAAAAAATTTACCATGATAGTCAAGAAGCTGCCAATCAGTACGCTTCCAGAGACAATTTAATTGCAGGAGCCAACATTTCCGGCTTTTTGAAAGTAGCAGATACTATGATCATACAAGGCGTTGTTTAGTAATCAGCGGTCCGTCTGAGCAGCTCGTGACCGCCGGAACATACATCCCGATAAAACAACAAACATTAACAGCTTTTAATGAAAAAAGCCGGACAGGATCATTTTAGATCCAGTCCGGTTTTTGTTATCCCCTATAATACCTTAAGCATAAAGGTCATACGCTTATTATCTCAGAGCACCAACCAACAATTTTAAGTAAATAATTCTTTATCCTCACTCATTATTCCCATTTTTTTCACGTCCTAATTCTTTTGTATGAATATGAATGAAAATTAGTATTTATCTATCTTTCTTAGTTTGGATGCCTTATATTCAAGGGAAACGTTTACCATAGTCAGATAATCTAATCGTTCTTTTGGTAATCAGCAGTCACCGTCGATTTTTTGCAATTTCAGTCAGCAGGGAGAGAACTAATATGAATATACGCATGGATAACAAAACGCGAACGTGGATTGAAAATCAAGGAGGCATATGCACGGTTAATCTTGTTGCTTACCCCGGCCAGGTAAACAATAAACGGCTGCTCGTTGATTTCGAATGTTCAACCGAACCACCGCATAACCTTGAAGATTACTACCGGCTTGAACTTGACGGTGCCGCTCTTTATTTTCACAAAAAGCTGGAACAGAAAAAGAAAGATGTTGAGCTTCGTGTTTCTGGACGTGAACCGTTTGAATATTTGGAAGTAAAAGGCTTTAAACGATTGTTTACCGAAGCAGTATAAATAATAGCCTTCTACTGCTTTTTCTATCATTCCAAGTAGAAAAAGCAGTTTTTTGTGTTTTAATTTGTAAATAATCTTTTATTATCCCCATTATAATACTCCATGTGAGTTGTAAAAAACTGCCTGGAGCTTTCTCCGCAGCCCCCCCTCCTATTGAATATCTATTTTCCTTCACATAAACTACTCTATCTTCGGCTTCATTTCCCAGCAGTCTGCAAATAAATCAATGTTAAGTATAGGCAAACCGGAAATGTTTCATTAAAATAAAGAAGCATGCAATTAATAACCCCTGGTACTGGAGGAAATTTACATGAAGAGGATGTACATATTATCGGCCTGCGTTTTATTAACCACTGCTGCAGGCTGCAGCAATCAAGAAGAGAACACTTCTACTGAAGATAAAAAGGTGGAATCAAACACTGCTTCTGAAATAGAACAGGATCCTGAAGCTCTGGAAATCGTTGAAAATGCGATTGATACAGAACGAAACATTGAAAGCCTGTTTCTTCATCAGGAAATGATTATGAAAATGGAAGACGATGAGGAAGCGCCCGGGGATACGATAGAAGAAAAGCTGTGGATCTTCCCTGAGGAAGGAGAAAATACTCACGAACGTCGGGAGGCATCCATGTTTGGTAATCCACTTGAATACATGATAAGTGATGGAGAAGAAATATTAATATATACAGAGGGAGACGACACCGCACATCTCTACCCTGCCGAATCGGACGATGAAGTGGAATTTGCTGATGAAGCATCTGTCATGGAAGAACGAATAAATACGTTTGATTCGCGTTTCGTTGGAGAAGAAAAAGTGAATGGGTACGATACTTACCATGTTGCTCTGGAACAGGAAACAGAATCCCATGAGTACTGGTTTGAAAAAGATTCCTACTTTACAGTACGTCAGGTCAGCACTATGACAACTGCAGACACAACGGAAATAAACGAACTGAATGTACTTGAATTTGACCTGGATCCGGAATATGAAGAAGAACTTTTCAATTTCGAAGAAGCAGTTGATGAGGAGACAGAGCTTATACGTACGGACGATCAGGAAGGTTAGTTGAGCGGATTAATGAAAAAAGATTTTTCAAACTGCGGCTTTTTATTCAAAAAAACGGTTATGACTGAATTTAGTCATAACCGTCAGCAGTCTTCATAGCAGCAGGAATATAATAATTTCCCTAGTTATTCACTGCTATGGGATTACGATAACAGCACCTGCGTTGATACGGGATGGATCAGTGATGTTGTTGTGCTCTGCAATTTTCTGTACAGTCGTACCGTTTCTTAAGGCTATGCTGTAAAGTGTGTCCCCCGGCTTAATTGTATACGAGGTGCCTGAAGGAGGAAGAGTTGAAGGCGGCTCTCCTGCTCCTTCTTTTAAAAGAATAACCTGGCCTACGCTGATAGCTGCAGGGTTGCTTATATTATTTATTTCTGCCAGTTTTTGTACCGTTGTATTATTGTTAACTGCAATTCTGTATAACGTATCTCCTGGTTTAACGGTATAAGTGTCTCCGGATGGCGGTGTGGTTGAAGGCGGCTCTCCTGCTCCTTCTTTCAAAATGATAACCTGACCTACACTGATAGCTGCAGGGTTGCTTATATTATTTATTTCTGCCAGTTTCTGTACAGTCGTATTGTTGTTTACTGCAATTCTGTATAACGTATCTCCTGGTTTAACGGTATAGGTTTCTCCGGAAGACGGTGGAGCCGGCAGCGCTTCTTTACTCAAAATGAGAAGCTGACCTACGCTCAAAGTCGTCGAGGAAAGGTTGTTAAGTTCCATCAATTCGGAAACGGTCATATTGTGATTTTGAGCAATTTTGTAAAGCGTATCCCCCGGCTGTACTGTATACGTTGTTCCTGCCGGTGGTTCACTATGGTAGTTGAGCAGTTCGGAAACCGTGACAAACTCATACCCTAATGCATCAAGTTCCTGAATCATGTCCGGCAGAGCATAAGGAGTACCGGAGGCCCCTTCTCCAGTATGCATCAGTACAATCGAACCGGGAACAACATTGCTGATAACCTTATCCACCATTTCATTTTTAGGGACTCCCCTCCAGTCAACAGTATCAATGTTCCATTGAATAGTGTGTGTGTAGCCTGCTGTTCCTACTGCAGCTAACACAGCATCATTCGTATATCCGTACGGAGCACGGAAAATTGGTTTTGTGGATTCCCCAGTTTCCTGCTTGGCGAGGGCTTCCGTTTTATCAAGTTCACTTTTTATCTGCGAGGCGGTCAAAGTTCTGAAGTCTGGATGGCTGTAGGAATGATTTCCAAGCTGGTGACCTTCGTCTGCGATCCTTTTAATGTCCTGAGGGTGATCTTTAAGGCCTGTTCCCGTTAAGAAAAATGTTGCCTTGACATCGTACAGATCCAGTGTGTCAAGAATACTGTTAATATTAGTGCCATCCGCACCATCATCGAATGTCAGCGCTACAACTTTCTGGCTTGTATTCGCTTTTGTAATAAACTTGGAATCAGCCGCTTCTGCAGATTGAGGACTAAACGTAAAAGCAGCAACGAAAATCAGAATAAACGCCAGCATTATTTTCAGCAGCTTTACCCCCATTGTCTTCACCCCTTTTTATGTTTATGCTGACTATTAATCAGCATATGTACAGTGAGCAAGACTTTTTGATCACGAAAAAAGTGAATTGTATAGTAATACTATTCCCTTATTCCTAAGAAAATAATCTATAATAATTCTTTGAAATACTACTTTATCCCCCTTATTAATACATATGGCCTGTTTTTGTCCATTATAATAAATCATTAGTTTCATAGATTCTACTGGTTAAGCACAGGCGCACGGATAATGACGCAACAAAACATTTTCGTAGAAGGAGTTCAATTTATGAAACGCTTACTACCTGCCAGTTCTATTTTATTTTTAACAGCCTGCTCCTCAGACACGTCATCCGAGGACCCTGTTATTCACGTAGCAGCAGCTTCTGGTTTATATCATGCTTTTTCTGAAATAGGAGAACAGTTTGAAGCAGAGACCGGCACGGAAGTTGTCTTCAGCTTCGGCTCCACCGGGCAGTTTACTCAGCATATTCGTGAAGGGGCTTCCTATGACTTGTTTGCAGCCGCCCAGGAATCCTATATTGATCAGCTGAACGAAGAAGACTTGATCGATGAATCAACCCGCCGGCTGTATGCGTATGGACGGATTGGATTTATGTATGAAGGCGATATACCGGATGGAATGACCCCGGACTATCTTCTTTCAGATGAAGTGGAGCAGATAGCCATCGCCAATCCCTCCCATGCTCCATATGGCATGGCAGCTCGCCAGGCATTGGAAACGTGGGGTATATGGGAGGAAGTTGAAGATAAACTTGTGTTCGGAGATAACATACGGCAGACTGTTCAGTATGTAGAATCAGGCAATGCTGACACAGCTATATCAGCTCTTGCCCTTTCTTACGAAACCAACCTTTCATTTGATTTAATTGACGAAACTTTGCACGAACCGCTCGCACAATCACTGGCTGTCCCAACAGCAGGTGAACATCCTGAAGAAGCAGCCCAGCTGATTGAATTTATTTTTTCTGAAGCGGGAAGGACTATTATGGAAAGCTATGGTTTTACTCCGCCGGATGAAGACTGATTTCCTGCCTCTGTAAAAGATTCACGCTGGTACAAGGACGCCTGCCCCCTTTAACCTGCCGCGGATTCAAAACTTTGTTATTGCGGGTTAAATGTAATTTTTAAAATGGAACGCTGAATTTTTAATTCGTATAAATGAATTTATTTACGGGAGGAAGAATAATGAATTTTGTTAAACCGCTGCTCTGGATTAATTTATTGGGAAGTACCGGAGCGCTCATCTTTTATTTGTTTACTTTTCAAACTATGAACTACCGGGACGATTTTTTAGTACTTGTCGGTCTTTTTATTGCTGTCAGTGCGCTGGGTCTCTTCATTACTAAAAAGTTGGAAAACGAACAGTCACACCGTTAGTTTCTCATTGGCTGCGCCTTCTGACTGTTTCCTTTCCTTTATCTATATAAAAAGTTCTTTCTTCTGCAGGCACTATCATGCCGCCGGTTGCCCAGACAAGATGGGTTGTATTCTCATTATCAATGTTATACCCTGATGTATTTATACGTGCGGGCCCTGCAAACCCGGCTGCAGCTGAAGGTTCCACGAAAATTCCCTCCGCTTCATAAAGCAAGGACAGCATTCGAAATAAATCTTCATCCCCTGTCGTGAACTCTCCGCACAGCAGCTGTTCGCAAATTTCGGATGCAAAGCTCGACGGACGCCCTACTGCCAGACCATCTGCTTCCGTTACGTTGTCAATTCCAATATCCTGCACGGAAATTTTATCTTTTTCTCCCGTCATAAGTCCAAGAAGCATAGCCGGGGCGTGGGTTGGTTCTATAAAGAAGCAGTGAACGGCACTTCCGAATACCTGCTTCAAACCAAATGTCAGTCCGCCGGGAGCTCCTCCTACACCGCACGGAATATAAACGACAAGCGGATGTTTTTCATCGATAATAATATTTTCTTTTTGAAGCTGTTCGTTCAGTCTGAAGGCCGCTGTACTGTAACCGAGAAAAAGATGTCTCGATTTTTCATCATCCACAAAGTACCCGTCCGGCTTATTAATCGTCTGTTCTCTTCCTTCATCTACAGCCAGGCTGAAATCCCCTTCCGATTCATGAACGAATGCTCCTTCTGACCGTAGAAGCTCTTTTTTCCACGCTTTAGCATCGCCGGACATATAAACATGAACTTTAAACCCCAGCCTGGCACTTATAATACCAATACTCAGTCCCAGGTTACCGGTGGACCCCACCCCAATCGTAAACATACTTAAAAATTTTTTCATATCCTCTGAAGCGAATGCTTCCCGGCTTTCCTCCTCTTTTATTTTCTCATGCTTAAGAGCCAGCTGCTCTGCATGGGAAAGCACTTCATATACCCCTCCTCTTGCTTTTACCGAACCTGCAATCGGCAGCTCATTATCGCATTTCATCCATAGAGACCCTTTTAATTCCGATTCGTAATATTTGTTAAGCTGGTTTTTCATAGTTGAAATACGACAGATGCGGGATTCAACAATGCCCCTGTTGTCTTTCGTTTGGGGAAATTCCTTTTCCAGGTAAGGGGCAAACCGGTGCCATAATGCTTCTGCTTCTTTCATATCTTCCAGATTTACAGGAAGATTATCGCCTTCCTCTATACTGCTTCGATGTTGGGGATTAAGCCATATTAATGGATCCATCTTTTTAAGAGCTTTAAATTCCGGGTACTTTAATTCCCACCATTTGATTTTATCTTCATGCATTTTTTAGCTTCTCCCTTCGGTCACACGATTGGACAGCTGTACTTCCCGACTGGTTATTAAGACGATCCCCT
Source organism: Alkalicoccus saliphilus (assembly GCF_003044065.1). Classification (GTDB taxonomy): domain Bacteria; phylum Bacillota; class Bacilli; order Bacillales; family Salisediminibacteriaceae; genus Alkalicoccus; species Alkalicoccus saliphilus. The sequence goes on along the minus strand of NZ_PZJJ01000002.1, from coordinate 43,377 downwards.
GCGTTTTCTTCGAACTGCCGGAAGACAGCTGTTTCTTTTCCTGTATGTTATATTTTCTCTGTTTTCTTCCTGATCCCTCCCTGCTATTTTTAATGACTTTCCTTACATACTTAGAAACGCTGTTACAGAAACAGCTTAATCGGGAAACGAAATCATATACTTACATTCATGGAGGAAGCAAAATGAATTTACAAGCGCAACTGTTCAGCAAATTTGTAAGAACAATACTTGCCTGCACTCCAAATGAATTAAAAAAGAAACTTCTGTATGCTTTCATTCGAAAAGCTCCACGTTTACAGCTGGACGATCTTCAGTCATCGAGGAAAAAACTAAACAAGCTGACATTTAAAAACCCTTCTATTCCCTACAAAGGGTATATTACACAGGAAAGAGCAGCCACTTCTATTAGAAAAACCCCGCTCCGGATCTATATTCCGGAAAGCGGGGGACCTTTTCCTGTTATTTTTTATATGCATGGGGGAGGGTTCGCTCTGGGCGGTCTGCAGTTGGGAGATAACCTGTGCCGGCTTCTCTCCTCTCTGACGAACAGTGTCGTAATAAACATCGACTATGGTTTGTCGCCGGAGTACAAGTTTCCCTCTGCACTGCAGGAATGCTCAGAAGTTATTGAATGGGCTTTAACAAACGCTGATCACCTGCATATTCTACGTGACAAAATAATACTTGCCGGAGACAGTGCAGGAGGAAATCTGGCAGCTGGCCTTGCCTTAAAACTGCCCCGGGACATGGCCATTTATCCTGAATGGCAGTTACTTATTTCACCGGTCGTCAATCTTAATCAGCCTGCAGATGAAAAAATGAATAATCAGGAGGAACTTGTTTTATCCCGTTCAGGAATGGAAAAATTCCATCAATATTATTTTATCCGACCGGAGGATTCCTCCACCCCCTATGCCTCTCCACTTCTTGCTTACATTGATCAGCTTGCACTTATGCCTCCGGTTGTACTTATTACCGCAGAAGACGATCCCCTTGCTGATGAAGCATTTTTATTTGCTAAAAAAGTCCGACAGGCCGGAACAGCTGTGTACCATAAACACTATGAAGGACTCTTCCATGATTTCCCGGCACTCACCGGCATCATTACTGAAGCGGAAGATGCCCTGATTTATATAGCTGAAATTATGCGCAGATACAGCCTGAAATAAGTTATACGTTTCCCTCTTAATCAAAGGTATCAGAATTAACGGAACAAGGTTTTTGGCTTTAGTGTTCCACAGGCACCATGTCCCTGCATTTTTGAGAGTGAATAACAGCTACAGCATCGTGCCTTGCAAATTCCATTCCTTCTTTTTGGTTCAGCCAATCCAGCTGTATTTCCCTGCCTGAAAGAATAGCAATAATCACCGCCGGAATATCGGCACCAGCTTCATGGGAGAAGCTGTACCCTCCTGCAAATCTCGGGTTTATATCAATGACATAGTAATGGGTTCCGTCAAAATAAGCGTCTGCATTTACGTACCCGGCATGCCCAAGGTTCCGGCCGATATCCCTGCAGATATTATGCAGAGCAGGATCTGTGACAATCCGGCACCGGTCCACATCCCCTGCCCGCATCGCCAGCTGTTTCCTGACAAAGGATACGATGAAATTCCCTTCAAGGTCATTAAAAATATCCATACTGAATTTTTCTCCGTGAATATACTCCTGGATGATTACATTTCTTTCCGGTTCGTTGACGGCAAGTTTATGAATTGGAGCACGCTTCAGCTGCTCAACAGAACTCCGGTAGGCAGGGTAGAGCTCTTTCAGACAGGAAGCTGTTTCTATACCAACAGAGGCGGAACCGTTTCTCGGTTTTAAAATCATCGGGAAAGAAGCTTCTCCTTTCATAACAGCTCTTTCCGCTTCCTCGCAGCTGAAATACGTTTTCGGGGCCTTAGCCTGGAATCCTTTAAAAACCGTCTCATAGCTGCCTTTATCCCTCATTTTTTCCACAGTCGCAGGATCCGGAGCAAACACCGAGACACCGATTTCTTCAAATCTTCTTTTTTGTGCGGCTACGAGCGCTATCTCCATGTCATTCAGCGGGATAAATCCTTCTATCTCATTGTCCCGGCAGATTTCTACAAGAGAATCTATATAAGCAGGATGTGTCTGATGAGGTGTTATATAGCCTTGATCCCCATACTGAAGCGCCGGGGCGTTATAGTCGGGGTCAGCGGTTATAATACGTCCCTCTACCCCTGCTTTTATAAAACCTTCTCTGAAATACTTTACAAAATCCACTCTTCTAGCGACAGAACTCAACAAAATATTCACCTTACACCCTCCTCTGTTTAGTGTTTTCTGCTTCTCCAAAACTAACATTCACTTTGGTCAGCAGTAGGATGATAATATAAGCGTTTTCATTTTTGCGATAGTTTTTAAATATTATGATGAGAAAAATACACTCCAGTTAACTTTAGACTCTACTATTTTGGATTATTATCCTTATTTTCATCCATTCATTTCCTATTGGCTCATTCTAGCATAAATAATAATGTAAAAGCAGAAATTTCTGTTCTTTTTACAGTTCTTCACATTTTTTAGAATTCAGCTAGACCTTATTTTTATTTTTCTATAACCAGAGGAATAACGTAGTAATAATGCTATTTGTAGATAAACCTTCTTAAACAAAAGCAATTGACTTTCTAGTTCTTTAGATGATATGTTTTTCACGTTGTAGTATCCCTGCTACTAAAAATCAACGTCTAATAAGAATAATTTTTAACTATATTATCCATAGGTGATTCGCTTGAATAGAAATCTTCTTTTTTTGATCATGGCTTTATGCTTAATTGTATTTGCTGGTTTATCTTTTCTCACAGCTGTAAACAGCCGTTTTATGCTGGATGAGCAAATCTTACAGTGGGTGCAGACCATTAACTCTCCCTTTCTTCTTGGATTGATGCAGGGGGCTACAATTATCGGTTCTGTGGAATTCATTTTTGTTATTTCCGCGGCTCTTATGTTCACCTTTCTATTGAGAAGAAACTGGTACCTGGTTATTTTTCTATCAGTACTCAGCGCCGGAGGCATCGTTTTAAATTATGTGTTGAAAATTCTTTTTCAGCGTGCACGCCCCGGTGAAATGACTTATATTGAACTGTTCGGATACTCCTTTGAACTGGCCTCCTACAGCTTTCCGAGCGGTCACACGATGCGTACTGTCCTTTTATTTGCATTTCTTATTTATCTTTCATTTTTATTAACAAAAAATTACTGGGTCCGTTTTGTTTCTTTTGTCGCAGCGCTCGTTATTATTTTGTCGGTAGCTGCAAGCCGTGTCATAGTTGGTGCCCATTACCCGTCGGATATTCTAGCCGCCGTTGCTGCCTCAATAGTATGGGCCGGTGTCTGCTGGTACTTTATTTCAGATGATTTTCGTCATAAGCGAAAAGGATTTAACCCAAAAGACACGGAAGCTTCACAGCAGCTGGAAGAAGAACAAAAAGAACGACAGTCATACCTTTAACAAATTAAGCTGTCTTTTTGCGAGCCGCTGTAAGCAGGCGTCTCCCCCGGGAAAGAATGAGGACGGGCGGAAGCAAAAAACCATCTATTTATAAATAGAAAACACTTTTTTAACAGCCCGGGCTGTTCAGTCGATTAAATCGATTGAACAGCTTTTTTATTTTTTAATTGACTTCTTCCAATAATATTATATACTTATATACATAACTATATAACCTTATAATCCAGGGTGGTGAAAGCATTGGGAATGGATTTTCACGACAGGAAGCCGATTTATCAGCAGATCAGAGAGCAGATTGAAGACCAGATTCTGGACGGACGATTGAAGGAAGAGGACAAAGCTCCTTCCACTACGCAGCTTGTTTCATTTTATAAAGTTAATCATCTGACTGCAGCTAAAGGCGTTAATGAACTGGTGGAAGAAAATATTTTATACAAGAGACGGGGGATCGGTATGTTTGTTGCCTCTGGAGCGGTAGAAAAATTGATTAACAAACGCCGTAAAGTCTTTGGAGAGGAATATATTACCGAACTTGTAAGAGAAGCTGAAAAACTTCATATTACAGAGCGGGAGCTGTTAGAAATGATTCGTGAAAGGATGAGAAAATAATGGATATGCATCTTCTGTTTAACAAAGTGGACTTGTTTTATGGAAAAGAACAGGCGCTTCATAATATTACTCTTGATCTTAAGTCGCCGAAAATATACGGTCTGATAGGCCGGAATGGTTCTGGTAAAACCTCCCTTTTATCCATTGCGTCCAATTATCGGAAGCAGTCTTCCGGAGAAGTGAAGTTGAACAACGCTTAGCTTTTTGAAAATTTTGAACGCACAAAACACGTCCAGTTTCTTTTTCAGCGTAATTTTGACGAATTTACGGAAACAGGAGAACAGCTTCTCGAAGCAGCCTCCCATTTCATCGACACATTCAGTATGGAAACAGCCTATCGGATCGCTTCCCGGTTCGAACTGGATCTCACCGTGCCGATGAAAAAACATTCCTCCGGCCGCTGCTCTATGTTTCAGGCTGTACGGGGCCTTGCTTCCCGGTCACCGGTAACTATATTTGATGAGGCTTATACAGGAATGGACGCCCCATCCAGGGAGATTTTCTACGAAGAGATATTAAAGGAGCAGGAAACTCACCCGCGGCTGATTATTATGTCTACCCACCTGATTTCAGAAATGGAGCATTTATTTGATGAAGTTATTATGCTGGAAAAAGGCCGCGTACTTTTGGCAGAAGACTACGAAACAGTGCTTTCCAAAGGTTTCACACTTACCGGGGAGTCTGCGCTTGTGGATCAATTTTCCGAAAATCTGCGGGTTGTAAAAGAAAAACGTCTCGGAGGAACGAAATCAGTAGTTATTTTTCAAAACGTGTATGACAGCGTATTGACCGAAGCATGGGAAGCCGGACTGGAAATAGGCAGAGTTTCGCTTCAGGATGTGTTTACAAGTCTTACGAAAGGAGGAGAGCTCTATGAAGAACAATAAAGCTGTTTCGGTGTTAATCCAGGAGCAGCTGAAATGGACGCTCTGGTTTATAGGCATACTATATCTGGTAAGAATAGGAGTTTATTTCCTTGGTGATTTTTCACAGGAACCTGAATTAACTGAGCTTGTTTTTCTTAATTTTGCTTATGATCCGAGTAAAATTTATATGCTCGTGATTGGACTCATGTCGGTTTATATGTTTCTTGGCTTTTGTATTGAGCACGGTCTGACAAGAAAACATTACTATCAGGCAGCTGCTCTTTCTGCCACAGCTCTTGCTTTATTCATTACTGCGCTCATCATACTGATTGCTGTCATTGATTCCTTTATTTTTGGAACAGACCCTGCAGCGTTTCATCTGATCGAAGCGGGAACGACAGCCGGGTCATTAGCTGCAAGCTTTCCTGCCTACTTTATTACCGTCTTCATGTATTATGTGCTCGGTATGTTTGTTAATTCCGGATTTTACCGCTTTGGCTGGATTGCAGGGCTTGGATTCGTAGCAGCTGGATTCTTTTTTCTGCTGATTGAAAGCCTCATCTGGGGAACGTACTATGCTGTATTCAACATCGGCGTGCTTACAGAAGGACTTTCCGCACTGCCGGCAGTACTGGCTACTGTGGTTCTCACAGCAATTATTTACTCAGCTTCAGCTGCAGTTATTAAAGATACCCCGGTTAAAATTGAATAAATAATAAGGACCAGAGTGTTGATTAAGTCTATTTTTCAGAATTATTATTTCAGTGTATAGTTTTCTCCTGCACTTTCCGAGCCTGCCGTGGGGGCTCGTCATCAGCTGTTTGCCCTCCGGCCATGGAAAAGGATTTTCTGACTTCGCTTTCCCACCGGCGACTCCGCCGAACGTTCCGGAGAAAAAAGACAGAAGCAACACGCATTTAAAAAAAGAAAACTGCTTTTTATTTTTTCTGCTGGAGTTGTCGTGGGCGGCTCCGAGGCGAAATAGTAAAAGCTGAAGATCCATTTTTCCCAACCCACAGGTGGGAAGAATTAGCTGAAGTCCGCCCGCCCGGAAAGCGTCCCATGAAAGCGGAAGCAAAGACCCGTCTATTTATAAATAAAAAACTTTTTAACAACCTAAAGGACCAGATGCTTTCAACATCTGGTCCTCAGTTTGTTGATTAAATGATCAGTGCATAAGCGCCTTCGCCGTTTAGACGGAAAGTGTTCTGCAGAAGCGAAAGCAGAGAATTGTCTACAAATAACGAACCAGTATAAAACTCAAAACAAACTGTCTTCCTCTTCAATAAATGTATATGTAAAGGGTAGTAAAACAGTCCATAAAACTGTAAGGACCCCGGCAAACATAAGGTTTCCGATCCACCCTGTGTTCATAACATTCATGCCGATCAATAAGACAAGAATAAGCAGGATATTTCCAGTCCCGTATTTTTTTCTGCTCGGTAAATAATTTGTTTTTCCACAGGAGGGGCACTTTTTAGACGAAATAAATAAAACAACTTCTTTCCATTGGAACCTGCGTCGGCAGTTCCAGCATTCCGGAAGTTTCACCGGATCACCACCTGTTCAACTATTTTTACTTCACATAACGATTAACTGTATTTCTTTATGTATTTACATAGCAGAAAACTGTCTTTTCATTGGCCCCCAAAGGTTCTGCAGATTACTAATTTATGAACGTAAACTTTACATTTATTTTTAACAGGAGGAATAACATTCTGAACTGCTTAATTTTATCATTTTACGTTCGTTTATTGAACTCCTTCTAAATAAATTACCGCCATTAAAAACTAAACCGAAAGCAGCTTGCTTCCGGTTTAGTTTGAAAATAAAAGCTGTATTTATTTCTTCTCTGCAGCGACTACTTCCCTGCAGTATTCAGCAGCTGACTGCATATTGGCCAGGGCAGCAATTGTTTCTTCTTCCGTACGTGTTTTCAGACCGCAGTCCGGATTGATCCAGAACAGCTTCGGCGGCAGAACACGCAGCGATTGAAGAATAATATCTCTCATTTCCTCTGCGGGTGGGATCCTCGGACTGTGAATATCATAAACACCAAGGCCGATCCCTTTATCATATACGTTTTCTTCAAACACTTCGATTATCTCCCCGTGGCTCCGGGACGTTTCAATGGAGATGACATCCGCATCCATAGCAGAAATGGCACTCATAATATCATTAAATTCACTGTAGCACATATGTGTATGCACCTGAGTTGTCGGCTGCACCTGCTCAGACACTGCCCGGAAAGCATTCACTGCCCAATCAAGATAATAGGCGTGATCTTCTTTTTTTAATGGCAGCCCTTCTCTGAGAGCCGGCTCATCTACCTGGATCATTTCAATATTATTGTCTTCCAGCGCTTTCAGTTCAGGCTGAAGTGCTTCTGCTATTTGAAACGCTGTCTGTTCTCTGGAAATGTCCCTCCGTTCAAACGACCAGTTTAAAATAGTTACCGGTCCTGTCAGCATTCCTTTAACCGGTCTGCTGGTCTGCGCTCCTGCATAAGCCGTTTCTTTTACAGTCATAGGTCTATTAAACTTAACATCAGAGTAGATCACCGGCGGCTTCACACAACGGGAACCGTAGGATTGGACCCACCCATTTTCTGTCACAGCAAAACCATCCAGCTTTTCACCAAAAAATTCAACCATATCGTTTCTTTCAAATTCCCCATGCACAAGAACATCCAGGCCGATATCTTCCTGCAGCTTTATCCAGCGGTCGATTTTTTTCTTAACAAGCCTGTCATACTGCCCCTGATCCATCTCTCCCCGCCGGAAAGCAGTACGTGCCCTTCGCATATCCAGTGTCTGGGGAAAACTTCCTATCGTTGTGGTCGGCAGAAGCGGCAGGTCCCACTTCTTCTGCTGCAGTGGAAAGCGTTCTTCAAATGAATGGTTTCTCTTTGCTTTTCTTACTTCTACTTGGGTGAAATTTTGATATCTTCTCCGGAAATCATGAAGCTTTTCCTGGTGAGCTTTCCAACTCGTTGTTTTTTCCTGGTACTTTAACAGCTGCAGTTCCTGAAGCTTCTCTTCGGCAAAAGCAAGGCCATTTTGAAGAGCGGAAGAAAGCTTCGTTTCATGCTTTAAAGACACCGGTACGTGAAGCAGGCTGCAGCTGGGCTGAAGCCATATTTCCTGTTTTGCCGAAAGTTCGGAACGAAGATACGCTGTCAGGGCATCTGCCGTTTCCAAATCCGTTTTCCATACGTTTCTTCCGTCAATAACACCGAGCGCCAGGATTTTATCTTCCGGCAGCTTGAATTCTTTTAACTGAACTGCGTTATTGCCCTGATCGTGGACAAGATCGATGCCTATTCCCTTTACCGGGAAATGAGCTAGGCGCTTAAGATCGGTAATAGACTCAAAGTAAGTCTGAAGGAGAAGGCCTGCTCCTGGAACGAGTCCGTGGATATCCTGATAAACTTTTTCCACAATATCCATTTCTTTATCATCAAGAGAATAGACCAGTGCGGGTTCATCCATCTGGATTATTTCAGCTCCTGCTTCCGTCAGCTCTCCAATAACTTTCGCGTAAAGAGTGACGAGAATGTCAAGATAATTCTGGAATTGTTCTTCCGGATATCCTTTAGACACCTTCAGCAGCGTATAAGGACCGACAAGCACCGGCTTTCCTTTTATTCCTGTTTTTTCTTCTGCTTCTTTAAACTCTGCGAGGGGCTTATTATAAGTAACTTTTGGAATCCACGCTTCTTCAATTTCAGGTACGATATAATGATAGTTTGTATTAAACCATTTCGTCATTTCACACGCTCCACTTTCTTTCGTCCCTCTGGCCATAGCAAAGTACGTATCCAATGAACCGGCCTCTCCTGCTGAGGCAAAGCGCTTCGGAATCATATTGAACATCACTGCCATATCCAGCATATGATCGTAACAGCTGAAATCTCCGACCGGTATATAGTCCAGTCCGGACTGTTTGAGCTTATTAAGCCTGCTCAGCCGTATCGTTTGCATCTTTTTTTCGAATTCATTGTTATTGATTTCGTTTCTCCAGAAGCTTTCCAGGGTTCTTTTCCATTCCCGCTGCTCTCCAATTCCAGGAAAACCTTGAATACTTGTTTTGACTGTCATTATCCTTCCCTCATTCCTTAAAATAGTTAATCCTATCTGCCATTGTATGAAATTGAAAAAACCCTTACATTCGTTGTTACACGAACATTCAGCTGACATAAAAAAAGGATATTCCTCTTATCGGGTAAGAGAAATATCCTGAAGATCAGCACAAAATAGACACGGGGGTTCCGTGTATGCGATCGATATTCCACCTCCTATGACCCGTAGGCTAATGGTTAGAAAAACACAGGCAGGTCTCCTGACTTGAGGATGAACACATTTATACCTTCCCGAACCAAATGGCTCAGTGGCATACATAAATGCTAGCCTCTTACAGTGGCGGGACCGTCCCGGAATTGCACCGGGTTCCCTTTTAATGAACGAACAAAAAGCTCATTCAACCTGAATTTTTATAATTATTAAGTTCTTCTGTATCTTAGCCTACACACCTTACATTGTCAAAACATTTCGAAGAATTTTCATTCCCTATTTATCATACTGTGTCTTTATTCGGCTGTTTTTAAAATCGCTTCAATAACCACTTCCGGCTCCTCATGGTGAATAAAATGAGTAGTGTGCGGAATAATTTCCTGCTCCGACTGACTGGAATAATCTTTCATATCCAGCTGTGTTTCATGCCAGTTTTCCCGGCCTGGGAAATCAGCCGTAAGAATGGTTAATGGAATGTCTCCGATATCTCCCTCTTCATATACAGTTCGACCGTTTTCATTGAATTTTTCTCTTTCAGCTATCATCGTATCGTTCCACCGGTGCTGCAATGTCATCAGCTCGTTCTTTTTTCTAATGTCCTCTGGAATCTGTTCATAGGGATCTACTTCCATTGAAGCAAAATATTCACTCTGCATTAACAGACGAAGTATCCCGGTATTTCGCATCGCTTTGTATACATAGGAGCGCATCGGAGTTTCGATCGTTCTTTCCGCCGCATGACGCGGATGAACGCCGTCGATCAGCACAATTCCCTTCACTTCTTCAGGATAACGCTGGGCATAGTGCAGCACTTCAAGAGCACCCATGGAATGAGCGGCAAAAACGTATGGTCCTCCTTCCCCGGATTTTTCGAGAGCCTGCTTTAATTCACTCGTCAAATTGTGAACTGTACGCTCCTGGGATGATGGTTCACTCCATCCGTAACCCGGCCGTTCATACATAATGGTGGAATGCTCTTTAGAGACTGCTTCCTGCAGTTTATACATATCGGCGTAAGGAGAGGCCGTACCGCTGCCGGCTGTAAAAACAACTGTCGGATCCCCTTCACCTCTTTGGTGGAGATGAATATTTTTATCGTTCACTTCCACTATTTTCCCAGGAGGAGGGTTAGCTTTTTTCTCCTTCTCCGAAACCCAGGCTTCATAAATAGAAGATGCGGCTAAAAATATAAGCAGGAGACCCCCGAAAACAAACATAAGGCGTCTCCAGCGTCGTTCAGGCTTTTTTTTATTATCCATCGTTTTCTGCTCCTTATGAAAATCTTTCCTGTCAAACAGGCTGTGATTTTCATTCCCTGAGTCATCGTGGCGGTAAACCTTTTACTCATGCAAATGTATGTAAAAAAGCTGTTTTTAATGGCTCCATAAAAAAACGGAAGTATGCGACCATCCGGCGTCAAATTTATACCTGTGATACGTTTTTTCTCAAACGGAAAATATATTTTCTCCTCAGAATTTATGTTTTATAAATCTAATAAATTCGAGAGTCATGATTCCCTTCTCCGCTTAGTGTGCTAGCCAACTGTAGCCGTTCTCTGCTGGAGATAATAGTTTATCAACAGCTTTATAAATATATATGGATCCTGTTTCTATTATAAAAAGGTAACTATTTTCAAATGAATTAAAGATCTTTTTTGAAAACATAGCTCGCTTTTTGATAGGCCATTTTATTTTCATAAAACCGGTGAGCAGCCTCCCGCTGCAGCCCTGAAGAAAGCGCTGTGCTTTCATATCCGTGAGCCTGCGCCCACTCCTGTACAAAGGTAAGCAGTTTTTCTCCATATCCCCGGGAACGGCTGTCTTCTGCAGTCACGAGATCACATATCCATACAAACCGCCCATAGTAAAGAGTGATCATCGGTTTAAAACCTGTAACTGCAGTTATTTTCCCTTCTTCCAGCAAAGCAAACAGACGGTAGCTGTCTTTTTCTGCGGCTTCCTTAACCAATGCTAAGTATGAAGATTCATCCAGATGCGTCCTCAGCTGTTTCATGACTGGAAAGGCACTGAGCAGTTCTGTTTTTGTTTTCAGTTCTTTTATTTCCATTTTCCTCACATCACATTCTCCTTTATCAATGACGATGTTAATGCGTATTATGGATAGAAAAACGAAGCGGGAACCGGCGGACGTCTTCGAAAAAAAAAGAGGTCGGAGGATAGGACGAAGTGCCAGCCGGAGATCTCCTCCACAGCAGAACTGGAGTGAAGTTTTCTCCAGCCAACCATGAACTTTCACATAGCTTGGTTAATAAAGTCTTTTAGTATAGCTTTCCTCCAAGCTTTTTTCAATGGATTCTTCTGATCTTCCGGGAAGTGCTGCGTGTTTCTTCAAAATTTTTACTGCAGAAGGAAGTGTTTCTTCCGCCGGCCACTTCTCTGTCTGCCATAAACCGGATCGTTTAAACGCTTTTGCACAGTGAATAAAACATTCTTCTACGTCCACCCCTATTCCGAAAAGTGGAGTCTTTCCTTTCACTGCCATTCTTTCCATCAGCTTTTTATCATTTAATACTGCCGCTTTTCCGTTTACACGCAGTGTTTCTTCTAGCCCCGGTATTATAAACAGCAGCCCGGCACGGGGATTGGAGATAATGTTTATCATGGAATCGAATCTTTTATTGCCGGGTCTTTCCGGAATAAGAAGCGTTTTGTCGTCCAGAATGTGCACAAACCCGGGAGCATCTCCTCTCGGTGATACGTCACAGGTGCCGGCTTGATCAGCAGTGGACAATAAAAGAAATGGAGATTTTTGAATGAATTCTCTGCAGTGGTCATCCAGGTAATTAATCGCTTTATTCGCTGCGAGTTCACCAGCTTTTCCTGCCGTTTCATGGAGCTCATTTACGGAGATAACTTTTTTATTAAACCAGGGATTCATTTTTACTATCTTCCTTGTTCACCCTTTGAAGCATCTCCACACGGTTTCCAAACGGATCCCGGAATTCAAACCGTTCCATACCGGGGATAGGCACGGATTCTAAAATAATTATTCCTTGGTCTGCAAGTTTATTTCTCCACAGGTTAAGATCTGTGACCTCATAGGCTAGATGGGCTTTCGTCTGAAAACGGTCAAATCCATCTTCCGTTCCAGCATGAACTTCCAAGTTTCCGGCCTGCAGCCAGAATCCTCCACGTTTTTTCAGGGATTCCGGCTTATCAATTTCTTTCAGGCCAAGAATTCCGCAGTAAAAATCTTTTGCCTTTTCTTCTTCGTTTCTCGGAATGGTAATCTGTGCATGGTGAATTCCTGTACTCATCATTTGTCCTCCTTTTATTGTTTTAACTATTATTAGGCATAGAATAAGGTAGAATATAAGAAACCAAAATCTTGAAAGGGCTGAAGCTGATGAAAAAAGTTACTGTTCATACCCGCCGCCTGACTCCTGTCTCTAAGGTGTATGAAGGGAAAAATCAAATAGGGCAATTAAAATCCGTGAAAAATATGACAGCGCAGCAAAAGGAGTTTTCCTTACAACTCGACTGGCATGGTATAGCTTATCAGGCACTGGAAACAAAAAATAATCTTGATAGAAGAAACTGGACGCTTTATAAGAAGAAAGAACAGGCTGGAACACTGTCTGTTCCAAGTCGTCCATCTGCGCTCGGGAATCCGGACTACGAACCATCACAACTTCTAATTCACGGTAGTACATTAACTTTGAACGAAGGAGAAAAGGGCCGTCACCTTACACTGATGAATGAACAAAGTGAAAAAACAGCCGAGTTGAAGAAAAAAGGATTCGGTAAAGTGGAAGCCACACTGTACCCGGAAGAAGACGAACCTCTTTTTCTTCTCGCCCTTTACATTGCATTCAAACTTTAATCATCCTTTATTCACCCATTCCGGCCGAAGCATACCGTATACGTAATGATCAACGTAGTTATCGTACAGTTTTTCACTCCCTCTAAGACATCCTTCGTATTCAAAGCCGAGCCGCTTTGGAACAGCAGAACTTTTCCTGTTTTCCGAAGCGGCCCGTATTTCCACCCGCTGAAGCTCCAGTTCAATAAAGCAGTGGTCCACCACTTCACGGCACGCTTTGGTCATCAGCCCTCTGCCCGTAAAGGCTTCCCCCAGCCAGTACCCAACAGATGTGGACCGGTTCGGCCAGTCAATTTTATGCAGCCCGATAACTCCGGCAAGGTCTTCCTTAAACCAGATTCCTGCCTGAAATCCATTGTTTTCTCCGTACTGTTTCATCGCACCATGAATAAATTCTTCGGACTGGCCGGGGGTCTCAATAAAATCCACCCATGGAAGCCAGGTCCGGAGACTCTTTCTGGAGCTGTCCGTCACAGCAAACAGCTGCCGGGCGTGATGCGGCTCCAGCAGTTTCAAATATGTATTTTCATCAATCTGCTTCGTAAACATATTTCCTCCTTAAGCATCCTCATTTTTTATGTTCTTTTTCCACTCGTTACTAAGCATACTCATTTCCAGAAGGCTCCAGAATTCCTCCCCGACTTTTACTTTATCTCTCAGCCTTCCTTCTTTGACAAACCCAACTTTTTTGTAGGCAGCAGCTGCAGATAAGTTAAAATCAAAAACGCCGAGACTTACCCGGTGCAGCTGCATTTCTTCAAAAGCAGTGTGAAGCACTTGACGCATCATTTCCTGTCCTTTACCCTGCCCCCGGTCTGCTTCACTCCCAATAAGCACTCGGCAGATCCGTGCAGATTCATTCTTTTTGTCTATGTAATCCAGCGAGATATGACCGATAATCTCCCCTTCTTCATTCACTGCACTGTAAATACGCAGCCTGCCTTCCTGCATTCTTTTACGGTACTTCTCAAGCTGAGATTTTGTCAGCGGGTAATTGAAATCAGATCCTCCCCATTGAACGAGCAGTTCCGGGGAATTGATCCATTTTATAAGCTTCTCGTCATCTTCCGGTTGAAACGAGCGAAGTATAATCATATGGTGCCCCCCTAAAAACAGCTGTAATAAAATTTTTAAAGTTTACTCTTTCACCTTCAGTTGCAGCGAGTCCTACTTTCCTTTCTCATTACCTGCTTTTATTTCTTCCCGCAGCTTAGTCAATTGATAAATTATTTGTGTGTTCTGGTTCACCTGCTCTTCAGAGTTGTTTTTAATTTTAAACAACAAATAATACATAACAATAATCAACCCGATAGAAAAGACTATATTGATTAGCATACCTATATTAACTATCATTCCACACCGACCTCCTATGATTTCTATTTGTTAATCATTTATCCGTCTTGATGAACTAAACTAAAGAATTACTCTTGTTCTATTGATTGGATTTCGGTGCAGGCAAAGCGCTGTACAATATCTAAGAATTCACATTCCCATTCATTACTCCACCGGAAAGTGAATCAGCTGCCGGATGAGGAGACGGCTGCCCCACCTGCAATGGTCGCGATCATGGCAGCATTCTGCGCTTCCATAACAGTTTCCATCGTCGCAAACAAATGCACGTCCACTGCTTTCTGCTGATCAAACAATGTCACCATAACCAAATTTGCTGCAGTCAGGCTGTTCCAGTCCTTATGCCACCGGAATGGTTTTTTCCGGTTAAGATCATCTGCCGTTCTCTTGATTTTTTCAAACGTTACTTTCTCCAGAGAGGTAAGGGCCAGAAGAGCGAGTGCCGGGTAATGCAACTGTTTAAGTTTCAGCCCCGACTTCTTCCATTCAGCTGCTGCTTCCTTAAGCCGTTCAACCAGCTCTTCTTTTTCATGTTCTTCATCCAGAGAAAGGATATGACTCAAAAACTGCAGGTCGTTACCTTTATGGAGACCGATGCCGGTCGCTTCCTTATAAAAGTACTCAATCCGGTTCATCAGTTCTTCGGTATTTTCTTTTCTCTGAGCCAGAAGAGAAGCAAGCGGATAATCATGCTCGGACGTAATGAACGGATGCTCCTTTTTCATTGCCCGGTGCACTTCCATTGTTTTACTCGTCTGCTCATGAAAAGGCACCGTCCGGTCCCCGGAAGAAAGCAGGACAAGAGCCGTGGTATAAGTGGCAGCTCCCTTCTTGAATTTTTGATTTCGAAGCTCTTTATAAATCAGCTCGACATCTTTCAGCCTCTCCTTCGGTTCCTCATAATTCGTATCCAGCACAGCTCCCATAGTCAATCTCGGGGTCGAACGGAGGGGAGAAAACAATGCCGCCTCTTTCTTTATATGTTCTGTAAGGTCCCGATACCTGGCCAGTGAAAAATCCTTTTCTTTCAGCACATACATGGAAGAGGCATTCATGAACAGTTTACTGTCCGCCATCTCCCACTTAAATGACTTTTTCAACTGCAGAAAGATATCCTCATATTTTTTCAAATACTCATTCATCTCGCATTCCTCCCCGGTAAATCAACTAATATTCCGTTTCCTTCATGCACCTTATGTTTTAAGAAAGAAAAAGACACCCGCTCCAAAAGCAGATGTCTTCAATTATTACTATATATTCTGTTTACCAATGAGATTATCCTGCTTTTGACTCGTATTCCACATCTTCTCTTTTTTCTTCTGCAAAATATCCGAAAGCTGCTGCAATAAGAGCGGGCAAAACCCAGCCGAGACCGTTGTCGTGCAAAGGGATATAACTGAGTCCGGCATTCAGCTCATTCGACTGTATCCCTACAGCGTTCAGTGACTCATATACAGCAAAAACGGAAGTAACCGCGACTGAGTAAACGTACATTTTCCTGCTTTCCTGAAAGAAATGCTGAAAAAGGGAAAGTGAAATAAGCACGATTGCGAGTGGATAAATCAGCACCAGCAGTGGAACCGCAATATCCAGAATCACAGCGAGGCCAAAGTTAGTGAAAACGAAGCCCGTTCCTACAAAAACAGTGGTGAAAAAGCTATAGGAAAACTTAGGAAATGTTTCATGAAAAAAGCTCGCGCAGGCGCTCGTCAGCCCGACGCATGTTGTTAAGCAGGCAAGGAGAATAATCATACCGAAAACGATGCTTCCACTGCTTCCGAAGAGCAGCTGGGAGGCGATAACGATAATTTCCGCACCGTCTGTAACTGGCTGATCCACCGGCAGCACCCGGCCTATCCAGCCGAGGGAAAGATACACTATCATGAGTCCGGCAGAAGCGATCAACCCTGCTGTAAGAGTCCCCTGGACGAGTGATTTTTTATCCGCTGCTCCTTTGCTTTTCAGTCCGTTAATTATGACAATCCCAAAAGCCAGGGCAGCGATTGCATCCATCGTAAAGTAGCCTTCAAGAAAACCACTCAAAAACGGGGAAGCTTCATATTTATCTGTAACCGGCGCATCGTTGTACTGAAAAGTACGGAAAGCCTGAATAAACAGGACAGCAAGTACAGCAAGGAGAGCCGGCGTAAGTATCCGTCCTACGTAGTCGACTACTTTTTTCGGGTTGATACTAAACAGATAAGTCAGTATAAAAAAAACTACCGAGAATGTGAAAAGTGCCAGAGTTCCCTCCACGTTGAACATTTGTACAAAACCCAGTTCATACGCTACGTTCGAAGCACGCGGGATACCATAAAAAGCTCCGATCGACATGTAAATAATAATCGCAAAAACAAGCCCGAAAAGCGGGTGCACCCTCTGTCCGATCTCCAGCAGTCCGTTGTTGGATAAAGTGACTGCAAGAATAGCGAGAAGCGGAAGAAATACTGCCGTCAAAATAAAACCGGTGACTGCCGGAATAAATGCTGCTCCGGCCTCCATCCCTAGCAGAGGAGGAAAAATTAAATTCCCCGCTCCGAAAAACATCGAAAAAAGCATGAAACCAGCAAAAAGATAGTGTTTCTTATCCATTTTATTCACTCCAAAAAATTCCGGAGCCACAGCTGTTCCGGATAATAGATACTGAAAATATAGCTTTTTATAAAAAAATATTAATAGAAATTGTTTCGGTTGGATCTCCGTGTACCCTAAGAGAATTTAGCATGGCTGATTGAGAAGGTCAATATATTTTTTTAATATATCAATAAATTGGAAATTGTCTGTATAATTATTATTTTTATAAAAATTTTGTATACACGAGAATGTTTTTGGACCAAAAAAAACTGCTTAACTGATGATTGCACCAGGAAAGCAGCTTTTTCTTTTCTCTTTGTTTTTAGTCGTTATTTCTATACCATAAACCTGCGGCATTCACCTCACTGCCTGTCAGTTGATGACCGGCAGATTCCCAGTGGGTTTTTACGGAAGCGCCGGCTTTTTCAAGAACTGCTGCCAGTTCTTCTGCCTGCTCTTTCGGAATAAGCGGATCGTTCGTCCCTGCTGCGAGAAATACTCGTTTTCCTGTCAGATCCGGCAGATCTACATTTTTAAGCGGTACCATGGCGTGATGCAGTACAGCTGCACTCAGGGCGTCTTTGTCGTGGTAAAGCAGACTGGCTGCAATATTGGCACCGTTGGAGTATCCGACAGCAGTAATATTATGACGGTCAAAGCCATACTTTTCAGAAGCTTCGTCCAGAAAGGAGTTCAGCTCCTTCGTGCGGTAGATGAGATCTTCTTCATCAAACACGCCTTCCCTCAGACGTTTAAAAAATCTTGGCATTCCGTTTTCCAGAACATTACCCCTGACGCTTAGAACCGGTGCCTCCGGATCAATCATGGAAGCAAGCGGCAGCAGATCTTTTTCTGTGCCGCCAGTCCCATGCAGCAGGAGCAGTACCGGTCTTTCAGAACTTACCTCTTTAAAAATATGTTCCATCTGTATAACACTCCTTTTATTCGACCCGGATGGCAGAACACCGTCCCCGGGTTTCGCTCAGCTGTCCTCAGCTGTTATTTTCTGATTGGTTTCATCGCTTCCGACCAGCTGACAAGCTGGTCAAGCATGTCGCTGACGGATTTTTCCTGTACGTCCGCCGGACGGAGTGTCGTTCCGTTTTCAAAGTCTGTAAACAGGGAGAGTGCTGGATGAACCCGCACATCTGCAATAAGCAGCTCTCCAAGAATTCCCCGGAGATGTTCAGCTGCCCTTGCGCCACCGACAGAGCCGTAGGATACAATTCCTGCTGCCTTGTTATTCCATTCGCTTCTCAAATGGTCGAGTGCGTTTTTTAAGGAGCCGGTAATCGAATGATTGTATTCCTGTACGATGAAAATAAATCCGTCTTTTGATGCTACATCTTCTGACCATGCTGTAACACCGGAAGTGTCCCCTTCCGCTTCTCCGAGAAATGGAAGCTTATAATCTGCAATGTCGAGCACACTGTAGTCTGCGTCTCCTCTGTCCTCAGCAATTTTCTTTACCCATTCTCCGACCTGCGGGCTGACTCTGCCTTCTCTCGTGGATCCCAGCACAATCCCAATATTTAATCTGCTCATTTTTTGTATCCTCCTTTAAATTTTACAAGTATTCTTTTTCTATAGTTTTTGTACTGCGTACTGTGTCGATGGGACGTACTTTGCTTTCGATCTGCTCTCTCTGGTCTTCAAAAAACGGCGGCAGGGAAAGTTTTTCCCCGAGCGTTTCATACGGCTCATCCCCCATGAAACCGGGTCCGTCAGTTGCCCACTCGAATAAAATCCCCTGTGCTACTCTTGCATAAAGAGATTCGAAGAAAAACCGATCGACGTAACCGGAAGTCGGGAAGCCGGTCTGGTGCATATGACTGATCCACTCTTCCAGCACACTTCGGTCAGCCACCCGGAAAGCGGCATGGTGTACTGTTCCAAATCCCTGGCGGCCCTGTGGCAGAACTGCATTGTACTCTACAATAACCTGGGCCCCGCTGCCTCCTTCTCCCATCTCATATAAGTGTAGCGAACCTTCAGACGCTTTTTCTTTCATAAACATGACCTTCTCAAGTACTTCCTTAAAATGATCAAATTGGGAAACCCGGATATGAAGAGGCCCAAGACCGGTAATAGCAAATTCCAGCGGCACCGGTCCGTTCTGCCACGGAATCCCCGGGGCCACCCCTTCGTTATGCTCATCGGATACGAGCATATACTGCTGGTCGTCAAAATCCGAAAAATTAATGATTTTTCTGCCAAACTGCTCTTTGATACCTGAGTGGGAGACCTCGTATTTATCAAAGCGTTTTACCCAGTACTCAAGTGCTTTATCATCCGGTACTCGGAAACCGGTTTTATATATTTCATCTGTGCCGTGCGATCCCTTTGGAATACCCGGAAAATCAAAGAATGTCATATCGGTTCCGGCAGATCCTTCATCATCTGCGAAAAATAAATGATACGTCTGAATATCGTCCTGGTTCACCGATTTTTTGACAAGTCGCATCCCGAGTACGTACGTAAAAAATTCATAGTTTTTTTCAGCACTGCTCGTTATTGCTGTTACATGGTGGAGTCCTTTAAGTTCGTTCATGCTATTCTCTCCTTTAGATTATCTCGTTTTCGAGATATTATATTAAAATTTTTTTATCTTTGCTGTGCTTTATAGCCGATCTTTTTCAGGCTTTCAATCAGCGTTTCTACTTCCTCCTCTTCCAGTTCGGAAAACACTTCATTTACCGAGAGTTCGTGTTCAGGGAAAATTTTATTCATGAGCGCTGTTCCCTCTTCGGTAAGTTCCGCATACGTTACGCGGCGGTCATCCGGGCAGGCTGTACGGACAACGTACTGTTTTTTTGTCAGCTTGTCGATGACGTAAGTAATACTGCTGCTGGCGATCAGCACATTTTTACCGATCAGCTGGATAGGATGTCTTCCTCGATGATGAAGAAGCTCCATGACCGAAAACTCTGTCGGGTTTAATCCATGCTCTGCTGCGTCTTTTTTAATCACTCCGTGAACCGCATCCGCAGCTTTTACGAGAACGGTCACTGCCTTCAAATTTCTATTTTCCGGTTCCATGAGCATCACCTCTCAAAAATTTATCTTGAATTAAAGATTCTTTAATATGAGATAAATATATCATGGGTATAGAAAGGTGTCAACAGCTACTTAAAAAAAGTTAGTGACCTCGACATCCTCAATGAGAAATTTTTTAAAAGCATAAAAGATAAAAACGTAGTATGATAGGTAGAGTCATTTGAGTAATAAAAGGAAGAGGTTTTATTAATGAGTAATACGTTTGATCAATTCCAGCTCAGCGGAGAAATTCGAGATGCGCTGGCCGGAATGAAATATGAACACGCAACGGAAGTGCAGAGTCTTGTTATACCGAAGCTGTTACATGGCAGCGATGTTATTGTAAAAGCGAAAACAGGAAGCGGAAAAACTGCTGCCTTTGGTGTCCCCCTCTGTGAGAAGGCAGTCTGGGAGGAAAACAAACCGCAGGCTCTCGTACTGACGCCGACACGTGAACTTGCTATGCAGGTTAAAGAAGATATCCAGAACATAGGACGCTTTAAACGTTTAAAGGCTGCTCTGCTTGTCGGACAGCAGCCGGCAGCTCCTCAGCGGGTGGAATTGAATCAAAAGGTTCATATTGTTACCGGTACACCAGGCAGAGTGCTGGATCATATCGAAAAAGGCACGTTGAATCTGGAAAACGTTAAATACGTGGTGCTTGATGAAGCTGACGAGATGCTGAATATGGGCTTTATCGACCAGGTCGAGCAGATCCTTGCGGAAGTCCCTGAAGAACGAACCACCTCACTGTTCTCAGCAACACTTCCCCAAAAAGTAATTAAGCTTTCGGAAAGACATATGAATCAGCCCGAGATTGTCGAAACTGTGCTGGAAGAAAAACCCGACATAGATTTTACCTGGCTGGAAACGTCCCGGGAAACGAAAATAAAAGACCTTTATAAATTTCTCGTGAAAGAGCAGCCGGAGTCCGCCGTGCTGTTCTGCAATCAGAAAGATACGGTAGATGAATTGACTTCCTACCTGAAGGAGCAGGGCCTTTCCTGTGACAAAATTCACGGAGGGCTGGAGCAGAAAGAGCGGACGCAGGTTATGGAAGAATTCAAGCGTGGTACTACCCGCTATCTTATTGCCTCTGATGTAGCAGCAAGAGGAATTGATGTTCTCGACATGCCCCTCGTTATTAACGTGGATGTGCCTGTTGAAACAGAAAAATTTATCCACCGGACCGGAAGAACGGCACGGGCAGGCAGAGAAGGAAAAGCAGTGACATTTATCATTCCTCAGGAAAGACGTTATGCGGAGATTATCGGCCGCCGCTTAAAAACAGAAGTAGATCTGGAACCGGTTCCTTTCCCAACCACGGCGGAAGAAAAAGCCTTCACACTAAAAATGAAGGAAGTTCCACAGCTGAAAAAAGATAAGAGTGCTCCTCTGGAGAAGAACATTACGAAGCTTTATTTTAATGGCGGTAAAAAGAAAAAACTCAGGGCTTTCGATTTTGTCGGTACTATCACTTCGATTCCCGGTATAGAAGCTGAAGATATCGGAATCATCACCGTAGAATCACTTGCTACTTACGTTGATATTCTCAACGGAAAGGGTGCCTTGGTTCTTCAGGAGATGGAGGATCGTAAAGTAAAAGGAAAGAATTTAAAAGTTAGAGAAGCAAGAAGATAAAGATAAAGAAGCAGAGCCGGCAGCCGGTTCTGCTTCTTTTCATTGGATGAGCTGATTTATCTGTCTTTAATAATAATTTACCGGAGGGAGAAATATTTCCCTTCCCGCTGATAGTCTGTCTGCAAAAACTTTATGAAAAACAACCGCATAAAAGTTCCCGGTGCAGCCTCCGGTTATCATTCCGTATTCTGCGGCTTCATCTCCAGTGGAATGAAATAGTTGGAACATCCCTGCCACCCGAGCTCCCCGCTTAATATATCAAAAGTGGAATGGAAAAAATCCTGCACCGCTTTTTGCGGCACCCCGGCTGAACGAATGGTTTCCACATTTAAAAAGTACTCGCTTAAAGCACTGTCAAAGTAGGCTCCTTCCGGCTTTAAGGATGTACCGTCGAGATCTTTATTAATAAAGGGATAAGGAAGCACAAAATAGGAAGGTACGTCCACCTGTTCGTCCCCGAGCCAGAAACCAAACTCAATCATCTGCTCATCGAACGCAGCTTTTTCAATAATCTTGTCTTCAGGAAAAGGCTCCATAATACCCGGCAGGATTATCATAGACACATCGAATGTCCCCCAGAACAAGGCCGGTTTGACTTTACGGCAGCGAAGCGGGCCGATAAATTTCGTCTGCTCCTTTACTGCTTCCTGAAACAACCGCAGCCCTTTTAAGGCGCTTTCTTTATGGTATAAAAGTGGAGTGCTGTCCTCATTCAGCAGCTGCTTGTATGCCATTTCCTGCGGCTTTGGATTAATGGAAACATTTAGATCGTGCTTCTGCAGTTTATGAAATATTTCGTCAAAGTAGTCCCGGATTGATTTGGAAGATTCGATAATGACAGACTCTGTTTTCCCGTCTACATGAATAAGGATCAAACTGTTGGGTATATCCACATCCAGCTGAAACACATGCTCTTTTTCAAAAAGCAGGCCTGTCGTAAAACCCGAGGGCGTCAGCGGAAGCGTCACGTGTGCCCACTGCGGCTCCTGCTGTGCTCTTTCCAGCTTAATTTTTCCAAGGATTTGAGAAATAAGGTGCAGCGTGAACTTCGTATCCTTCCATTCGGAGTGGCGAATAATTTCCATAGTCATTCCCCTTTCATAATTGTAATGGTCTACTGTCTTCTTTAAGACTTAGTTACTTCTTCCCCGCACCGGGGCTGTTAAACCAGTCGAGATCAGGAATGTTTTTCAGAGGGATAATCAGGGGATATAATCCATAGTTACCAGCAATTGTTCAGAGGAGGTTTTTTGATGCACAATCAGGACAAAGACATCAACCCGTATGCAGAATTTAAAGGTGCTAAAAAAGAAAAAGACCGGAAGCCAGTTTTCCGGATCATTGATTATGCCTGCTACGTATTCGGAACTCTGCTTATTATCGCGATGGGGACGGGCTGGAACCCGCTGCCGGAAGAAGGGTACCTTGGCGCGACTTTTTTCTTCCTTGCTGCTTTATACACAGGCTCCCATGCGCTGGAGGGCGGTATCGATGGAAAGAAACGGGTCGTTCTCATGTTTGGTATACCGGCATTAATCGGCCTCGTTACAGCGATACTTTTTGTTTACGTAGTATAACCGTTTTTATAGGCTCTGTTAAAGAACTGTACTTTTCACTGCTTCCATCCGACACAATAAAAAAGGAGCCGAAGCCCCGCCTTATTCATACTAACTATTAATAAAACTTTTAATTTTAAAAGCCGGTGCCTCCTTTTCATCCAAGTTAATCTATAAACTGCTGGTCACCGGGATCCTCCGAAGCCTCCGAAATTTTGTCTTCCACTTCCCATTCATACTCACTTAATACCCTGTTCACAGCCTGCCTTGTCTGATAGTCTTCCGTAGCGTAAGGAATTGTCAGAGTCCTGCCATTACCGCTGAATGTATAGGAGGTAACACGCTGCGTATCCTCTTCCACAACCCGCGACACACTTTCCACGTCCCCCCAGTGAATTTCATCTTCAGAAACACTCCAAAAAGCATTCACCTTCACTCCTGCTTCATCCAGATAAGCATAATGATAGATAGATAAGACGAAAATAGGGAATGCTGCTGCCATAAGAAGAGTATGCACACTCAGTGACCGGTCATTCCAATTCTTTTTCTCCGCAGCCGCTTTTATAAAATAAAGAGAAAACAAACAGACGGCGAGCCAGATCATCGCCCCACCGAAACCGAGATAGGCAGCCCGGGGACGTATAAAGGACCAGTGGTCGTATGAAAAAAAGAGCATATCCTGAACCATCATGATAACTATCACAGGAACAAAAAAAGCAGATATTATAAGAAGCGGCCCTGCAGTTAAAACATAAGGCATAAGGGTGTCCGCATCTATTTGTTTTCGTCGCTTCATGTAATGTCCTCCTTCGCAGCTTCTTCTATAGGCTACGAACAGAACTTCAAATCGTTTCATAATAGAGGATGAATTTGAAATAAATTGTAATTTGACATAAGCTGTTTCTTCTAACCGAGCTGCTGTTCTTCAACTGCTGACACATAGGTATTTCCAATTTACACAGGCTCTCCTAAGCCGGATCCCCTTATGAGTCAAAACATATCTGTTACAATAGGAGGCAGCTATAGTAAGTTTCCTCTGCTGACTTAAGTACATGCTTAATTCGGAAGACATCCTTATACCCAGTCAGCATGTTAAAATTTTTCGGAAAGGTTTTTTTAATTATGAAGAAAAGAACAGTAATAATTGCGGAAGATGATAATAATTCATCGGAAATCCTGCAGGAATTTTTAAAGAAAGCTGCTGATTTCGAAATTGTCGGCGTGGCAGAAAACGGAGAAGAATTAATAGAATTGAATTTTAACCTTAAACCGGATGTTGCTCTCGTCGATATTGGCCTTCCTGTGCTCGATGGCATGAAAGCGATTAAAGAGTGCATTAAAACAAATCCTTCTCTTCAATATATATTTACGACAGCTTATGAAGAATTTGCAGTCGAAGCTTTCGATATTTCCGCTGCAGATTATATCGTAAAGCCCATAAAAAAAATACGCCTTTACGAAGCACTGGAAAAAATAAAATCCCCTGTTCCTTCCGAAGAACCTGTGGCGGCGGATAAAAAAAGTAAAAAACTAATTGTTAAAACAGGTACCGCCCTCCAGGTAATAAATTCTGATACGATTGTTTTCATTGAAAAGATAAACCGCAAAACTTTTATTCACACCCGGGAAATGACGTACGAAAGTAATGAAACACTTGGGAATTATGCGAAAATGTTAAACGATAACTTCTTTTCCAGCCATCGTTCCTACCTTATAAATTTGAATTTTGTTTCGCAGATTATCAGTGACGGCGAAACATATTTTATCTACTTTCACGATTTCAGTAAATATGCTCACGTATCAAAGCTTAAATACCTGGAACTTGTAGAAAAATTAAAACGATAAAAAATCGTAACTGCTGGCACATTTCCCCGCAGGTCATTCTTAAACGAAACAAAATCACCCACCAGCCCCCTTGTCAGCCTTTTCACCTGCTAATCGAGCTTTATGACGGGTCATCAAGCGAGAAACGGCTGACACGATTCTTCTTTCCTGCCGATATAACTCCTTCCCCCTTTTTTTGACGCTATATTAAGTTTCGCTGTTGATGACTGGGTGAAAACTTTGTTCCTGACCGTCCCCCCTTATGGAAACGAAAGCGGGCGTCCATTTTTATTTTTAGAGCCCCTTTTTAAAAACCATTTTTTATAAACATTTCAGACACCTAATCACCCATTATAGACCCGTAAACCTGTCATTCACCTGGATTGCATTGTCTCCATTCCTTCTCTCACTTATAATTTAATGTTAGATAAGTGGAGGGAAACCTTACATAATCCAGTTCTTTTTTAGTTATTTATATATAAGAAGGGAAAACTCTCTTTCTTTATAGTGCACGTCATCGATTGAAGAAGAACAGCTTAGCACCCTGGCAGCAGGAAGGTGAGAAACATGCCAGAAATTCTTTAACAGGTGCCAGTAAAATTTTAATGACTTGAATCAATTTCATCAGAAGTTTTCCAGACAGAAATACGATGGCGGAGGAAAATCTCTGTTATAAACGTAAACTTTCTCGAAATCCTGCCTAAGTGAATTTAATTCAATCTTGCAATATAAATTTTTATTATGTAATTGATTTACTTATATTTAGACAATTTTCCTGCTCAATCTATTTTTAACATTACGAAAGCAGTACGTTCAAAAGGAGTGGGCGCGTTTTGGATAATTTGATCGACTATCAGCAGATGGCCAACCATCTGGATGATGAGGTAGTTATTTTTAAAGTAGAAGACCGTAACCGTTATCACTTCGTGTTTCTTAATGACAAAGCAGCCAAAAAATACAGCCTGAAAAACCCAATAAATAAAATTCTTCAGGATATCCTTCCCATTTCCGAATGGGCAAAAATAAAGAGGTATTATAAGGAAGCTGTTTCCAAAGAAAACCCGGTTACTTTTATTCAGTACAGAGAAGAGAGTGTTGAAGAAACAAAACTTTCATTAATTTCAAGTTCAAAGGACGGTTTAAACTACATTCTCGCTGTTACTAAAGATATTACGAAAGAAAAACATCTGGAAAGAAAAAATAAATTTCTTGAGAACAATGATCCTATAACCAGTCTGCCCAATAAATCTCTATTAAAAAACCAGCTCGCCAATTCTATCCTGAATTCCAAAGAAAAAAAATCTTTGACCGCTCTTCTTTACATCTATGTTGATGGTTTTCAAAGCGTACATGATTACTTAGGCCATTCTTCGTGCGTCGATCAGCTTTTAATTGAAGCTATCGGCCGTATTAACGGATGTTTTGAAGGCGAGCAAACGCTGGCACGAACAGGGAACCAGGGTTTCTCACTCCTTATCACAGATATTTCGCAGCAAGAAACCGCAGTTACCTGTGCAAAATCCATAATAAAAAGCTTGGAAGAACCGTTTTACTATAACGAGCACACGTACCATCTTTCAAGCAGTATTGGTATTACGTATTATGACGGCAGTGAAGAAACTTCAGTCGAAGAACTCTTGAAACAGGCTGAACTTGCTATGTATATGGTAAAAAAACGTTATAAAAACCATTATGTTGTGTACAAAGAAGAAATGCAGCATATGATCCAGCATCAAATAAATATCGGCGGCGATATTCAAAAAGCTTTAAATGAAGAAGATTTTTTCCTCGAATATCAGCCTATCATTGATATGAAAACCTACCGCATTAAAAGTTTGGAAGCGCTTGTCCGATGGGATCACGAAACAATAGGCACCCTTCACCCTGTTCAGTTCATTTCTCCCGCTGAAAGAACAGGCTTAATTGTTCCGCTTGGTGAGTGGGTTTTAAAAGAAGCATGTACACAGCTGGTAAAATGGCAGGAGCAAGGTTTAAAGGATGTCAATATTACTGTCAATGTGTCGACTGTCCAGCTTCAGAAAATAGAAAATTTTTACGAAATGGTTCAAAAAGTTTTGGCAGAGACAGGCGTATCACCTGAAAACCTGGAACTTGAAATTACTGAAACTATCTTCATGGAAAACATTGAAGCACTCTTCGTTATTGTAGAGAAATTATCCGACCTCGGTGTTCAAATCTCCATTGATGATTTCGGCAGGGGACACTCTTCGATGAATATATTGAAGTATCTCCCGGTCAATACAATAAAAATTGACCAGTCATTTTTAAGAGAAAAGTCGGACGGGGCCAAAAATCGGGCTGTAATTAAATCAATCAGCGGCCTCGCTGAAGATTTGCAGTTAAAAACTGTTATTGAAGGTATTGAAGATGAAGATCAGCTCACCCTTGCCTTAAAGGAAGGCTGTTACCTGCTTCAGGGATCCTATTTCCTTCCTCCTTCTTCAGTCAATGAAGTAACTTCGTATATAAATAAAAAGACTATTATTACCAATTGATTTTGATCTCCCCCTCGGTGTCCTGGTTTTATACTGTTCTTTTAAAAAGCTGTAAAAAAAAGATGAAGGGCTTTCCCCAGGTTAAAGAGGAAAGCCCTTTTTATCTTTTAATTGCTGGAACTCAGCCATGACTGACGATAACAAAAGATGCAGTGAAATAAAATCAGGGCTGTATGCTCCTGCTGCTTTGACTACTCTCTGACGGTTTCAGAGCATTCTTCAATAAACTCCGTGTTTTTAAGCTGTTTTCCTCATTAAAAACCTGATTTCTATCTAACAGACAGGCTCCTTTACTTCCTTTTTTCAGTATCTTCGAATAAACTAATCTGTTCCTTTTCAATTTTTTTGAAAGAGACCCAGAATGTAGCACCTTTTTCCTCGTTGTTATAAGCCCCGTACAAACCGTCCATTTCTTTTGTCAGCTTCGAAACAATCGCGAGCCCAAGGCCGGACCCTTTCCACTGCTGCATGTTCCGCTTACTGCGATAGAACGCTCTGAATAACATGTCTATTTCCTGTTCTGGAAGTCCGATTCCTGTATCTTCCACATTCAGCTTCAGTCTGTTCTGTCCTTTTGACGTATAGATTCGAATAGTACCATTTTTGGTATTGTACTTGAGGGCGTTTGTCAGTAAATTGTTGATAACCTGCTTTATCCGTCTATGGTCAGCCTGAATATATAGATCTTCCTCCATCGGTTCCACCTCTATATCAACGTGTGGGAGTTCTTCAAAAGAAATGGATGAGATGCATTCTTCCAGCACCTTTTTTACAGGAAGAGGCTTTATGTTTAAACGAATATTTCCGGCTTCAATAGCAGAAAAATCGAGAATTTCTTTGATTAATTCCAGCAAGTGGTTGGACGAATTATTGATGCGGTTCAGCATTGATAAAGATTTTTCGCTCATTTGTTCATCGTCCAGCAGAATTTGGGTAAAGCCGGAAATAGAATTTAAAGGTGTACGTAAATCATGGCTCATCTGCGATAAAAAAATACTTTTCGTCCTGTTTGCTTTTTCTGCATTCATTTTAGCTATCTGCAGTTGATGCTGCTCGAGCAGCAATTTAGTATTTCTTTCTTTAATTTTATTATAGTCATGCTCAATTTTCTTTAACTTCTTTTTGTCTGATTCGGCAAACTCCAATAAATAGTCTTCATTGTAGAAAGGAGATTTGACGATCTGTTCATCTGTCATAAAATACTCATGAACTTTAAGCATTTCATTTTGAATAAAGGAGGAACAGGTCAGAGCATTATACGAGCAGACGCTGATGACATGCTTTTCCCCGAGAAGCTCATCACAGGCACATTCATATTTTCTCAATTCGCTGATGGCGTTGCCCTGCACTAAAACCTGACCCCATATTCTCGTAGTGACATTGTCCATAAAATTCGGTTCCAGAAGCTTCAACAGGTTTTCATATGACTTGGACGCATTAAAATCGGTGTCCGAAGAGTACAGGTCGTCGTTTTCGACGTACGTGATCGTTTTCAGTTTCTTTTCAGGCATTCCTTTTTCAAGCAGTTTTTCTTTCACCTTTTCCAAAAAGGATCTGGACTCCACAATAATAATCTTTTCTCTTTTTAACATACCTTCTGTTACATAATTCACAGTATGCTCCATATACCGTTCCTCATCATCAAACATATAGAGAATATGAGCTCCCTGCTTATTTCCGATTTCATTTATATGATCCTGAACATTCATTTTTTTATGTGCGGCGGTCGTCTGGGGTTCCCTCATCGTTCTGCCTCCTCCGTGTCGCTGTTTATCATACTCAGGATGAATCCTTCCAGCTATTATATCAAATCTTCTTCTACGGGTAAGTACGTCAAGTCCGGCTTTTGGTAATGTCATAAACAAAAATCCCGCTCTTCAGTAAACACAGCCACTGAAAAACGGGAAAAGACAGCTGCACCAGCTGTTAAAATCATTACAGGATATAGTTGAATCGTTTCAAAAAGACATTCTTTTGTATTTAATGTCGAATTAAAGAAGTAATCTCCACCTCTTGCGGAAACTTTCCGCGGGACTTGTCTTCATCTTACCTGCTTTCAAGGGATGAGTAATCATTTTTATAATGAATATAAATCCGGCTTATTTTTCTCTTTTCTGCTGCTTCTTTTTCCGGTACCGGGACAGCCAGTACACAGATCCTGCAATAACAGCAAGCGGAACAATTACCGGGGATAATCCTATGAAGATAATAATTACCCGGGATAAGGCTGTAAGCATTAAATTCACTGTGTTCATAAACAGACGCTGTGCTTGTTCGAGAGTATTCAGCGACTCCCGATCCTGAATCTGGTCGACATGAACAGCTCGTTCCTGTATGCGGATTGTGACTGTGGAAAACGCCACCTGGTTTTCCAAATAATTCATTCTCCCGGTCACTCGTTCAATTTCACTCTGCACCTCATCTAAATTCTGAGAAATCGCGAGCAGATCTTCCGTCGTCTCCGCCTCTTCCAGAAACGTGAGCAGCCTCTCTTCCACCACTTCCTGGGACTCGAGGTAAGACTCAAGGTCGACATACTCTTCCGATACATCATTTCCGGTAGTAGACCGTTCCAATACTGTTGTGCTTGCAGATTCCAATTCCTGAAGAAACGGATGGAAATGCTCCTGTGGGATTCTGACGACTATGCTTCCGCTGCGTTCCTCGTTTTCTCTTTCCTGCTGGACATTGGACTCTACGACATACCCTCCCATACTATCGACTTGGTCCTGAATGGCAGACTGCACAGTATCAAAATCGTTTACTTCGATAGAGATGTCTCCGTTGTAAACCACCATTTGTCCTGTTTGATCAGCAGTTGCTTCTTCCCCGCTTTCCGGAAAATTTTCCTCTGAGCCGTTTTCTTCAGCGGGGGCATTCTCAGCCCCGTCATTTGACTCCACGAGTCCTCCATCATTGTCCACTGCTTCCTCTGTGTTTCGGTTATCGACAGCCTGATTATTTTCTGACTGATTCATGCATGCTCCAAGAACAACAAGCACTACAGTCAGAAATATGAAAAGAAGATACTGTTTTCTTTTCATAATTAAAACCTCCATTCTGTCTCTGCTTATAACTTTAGTCGTAAGAGAGAGACAGCAGGTTACAAAAAATGGAGGAAAACCCTTTGTATAGATCTATTGCTTAAAAACTATTAAACAGGGGCCTAGTTAATCTTCTGTGCTTTATAAGATAGCCGCGGCCTTTTTTCTTCGCCTTGCTGAATCGAAGTTCTCTTCGGCAATTAATATTAAATTTACAAAGCTGTTTTTATGTAACAAAATAACCGGCTGCAAGTATTAATAAAAGCAGAACGAAACATATGGCGATGATTTTTTTCGTTTTATTTTTTTCTTCTTTAGAAGAATTATTCATTTCTTTACTTGTTAATATTTTTATATTCGCTACGAGTATGCCGACAATTAACATAGCTGCCGAAACAGCGGCAGCCGTAAATATCTCCATCCTTTTTCTCCTTTTCTGATCATACCTGTATTATGTATCCCTCTCCAGAATAACCCCTGCAAACTCCCCTGTCAGTACTTCTTTTTCCAGTTGGTTGTGGCAGCGGAAGGAGGCCGTAATCGCCGTGCGTTTTTTTTCCTGTTTTTCGTACTGACCAATTGTGACGCGGCAGACGATCGTATCGTCTGTGAACACCGGACGCAGAAATTCGAAATTCATCGTCCGGGCCAGCACATTATGATCTCCGCCGACTTTAGTCGGAAGTACGGCAGTTAAAAGTCCCTGTACAACGAGTCTCCCCTTCTCATCCGGGGTCAGGTGATGGATACCTTCATCTCCGGAAATCCTCGTAAAAATTTCCACATCTTCTTTCGTAAAAGTACGTTCAAATGTAATAATGTCTCCTGTTTCTAAAGCCATAGGTTTTCCTCCTTTCCTCCTTACATTATTTGATCGCAGCCGGCGGCAGTCCTATCCGTACCCAGTCTTTCGGTTTAATATTCCTGTTCATCCAGGACGCATCCGGGGCATGATACGAAGCGGCAGCTTTCAAGTACTCTCCGTGCCATAAGGCGGCTTCGGAACGTATCATTTCCTCCATCAGCACCGGAAGAAAATCCGCCGGTTCCACGTTAAAAGCATGTTTTGCAAAATCACGGAACCAGCCGCACGACAGCAGATAGCTGTTGATTTCATTTTTATGCAGGCCATCTTTAATCATCAGGGTATAGGCAAAAACCCGCTTGCACCCATGCCAGGCGACTTTCTCCGGTTCTTTCAGCCATTTCTCCGTTCTTTTTCTTGCTTTATCGATAGCGGTCCCTGGGTCGTCCATCGCCGGACCGTGCCCGGAATATGCTTTTTTGATCCGGAAGCGGGAAAGTTTCTCCAGACTTTCCATCGACCGGTGAATCGCCGCTGTCCCCTCCCGGAACGTATTGAGCCAGCCGAGGTCGTCCCGGTGAAACAAATCCCCTGCCATAAGTATTTCTTCTTCCGGGGCATAAAAAGAAAGATGGCCAAGTGTGTGGCCTGGTGTTTCTACTGCCTGAAGCACCGTACTTCCGGAGGTGATTTCATCTCCTTCTGAAAGCGGCTGCTGAATACGGTAAGGCTCCACAGGCTGGTCAAGCCACTCTGCACTGCATGCTTCCGGATCGACGGCATTCACTGCCCCCGCCTCCCAGCGGTGAGCCGCGATGGGTGTCCGGTAGTTTTTCTGAAAGTAATAGTTTCCTCCGGCGTGGTCACTATGGTAGTGAGTATTTACAATCTGCCCTATTTTTTCCGGCTTTACTCCGGCTTCTGTAATAAGCTGCTTCGTTCCTTTAATGTCGCTTCCGAATCCTGTGTCAATCAAGAGCGGCTTCTTTCCTTTAACAAGCACCATATTGGCACTCGGAAACGTTCTTTCAATAAATACTATATTCGTATCGTTCAAACAACTCCCTCCCCCTTCAGCAGATTATCGTCCCGCAGCCATATAAGATATTTCTTTCTTCATCCGGTCAGGCAGCTTTTTTGTCAGCGCTTTCATAAAATTATACATAAGAAACCACCGTAAGTAAAAAATTCTCATACTTGATTTCGGCATAATAAAGAGGCAGAAGATGCTGGATTATCTCCCCTGCCTCACGGTTATTTAATTTTCATGTAAAAGCTGACTGTTGTAATAAAGTACTTTCTACTCTAACTTTCGTCTTCATGATTAACCTGCCATTCGATTCCGAATCGATCGGTAACGCTTCCATAGAGCCTGCTCCAGAATGTTTTCTGCAGGTCCATGTTGACATGTCCGCCCAGCTGAAGTTTTTCGAAATAGCTCCGCAGGCGTTCCTCATCTTTGTTTGAAACAGAAAGGCTGATGTTATTTCCCTGCGAAAAAGGCATGTCAGGGAAGACATCTGAAAACATGATCCGGCTGCCTTCCACCATCAGGTGAGTATGCATAATTAAATCTTTCGCTTCCTCCGGCATGGAATAGTCAGGATCTGGAGGAGCTTCTCCAAATGTCATAAACTGAGGCTTACCTGCCTGAAACACATCTGCGTAAAATTCCACGGCTTCCCTGCAGTTTCCATTGAAATTAATATAAGCATCAACTGCCAATGGAATCACTTCCTTTTCTCAGGATACGTGCTTAATTACAGTCTACTCTGCTGTTAAACTGAAGGCAACGGCTGAATAACAAAATAAGGAAAACACTTCTGTAGACCTATTCCTGCAGATCTTCAATAGATTCAATATCCATATAGTCCGGTACAACGAGACCGATTCTCGTGCCTTCTGTATTTGGTCCCAGATCTTCTATTTCCTCTTCGTAATCATCATAATAGTTTTGCTGCGCCGGGAGCCAGGAAGCAAACATCGCATCGGCACTTCCGTCTGCTATACCGGCGTACATAGCATCAATCATTACTTCTACAAGATTTGTTTCGTAGCCCAGATCCTGTAGAACTTCGCTTACAACGTTTGTAGCCGCTACAGCGTCCGCCCAGTTCACGAGAGTCAGTTCCACTTCCTGACCATCGCCTTCTTCGATACCGTCTGTCCATTCCGCAACAAGCTCCTCATTTTCCTCGATCCACTGTCTTGCAGCTTCTTCCACCTCAGTATCTTCTTCT
Organism: Alkalicoccus saliphilus; assembly: GCF_003044065.1. Classification (GTDB taxonomy): domain Bacteria; phylum Bacillota; class Bacilli; order Bacillales; family Salisediminibacteriaceae; genus Alkalicoccus; species Alkalicoccus saliphilus. The sequence continues at coordinate 9,703 of NZ_PZJJ01000002.1, read as the reverse complement.
TCAGCCATTACCATAACTTCTTCCATTTCGCTCATTTCCCATTCAAACTGATCAAACAATTGGTAGACACCGGGAAGGTCTTCTTCAAGCCCGAGACGTGCCATAGTATGTATATCATTTCCTTCGCCAAAAACTCCTTCAGGGTCTTCAAGAAATTTAAGGTCAAATTCGATAAACTTCCAGTGCGGCTGCCAACCTGTAACGATGACAGGTTCTTCATCTTCAATCGCGTTACCAAGCTCCGCCGTCATAACTGGTCCGGAACTGCTTACAACGGACCATTCCTCTTCCAGTTCGTACACTTCAATTGCTTCGTCTGCATTTTCCATAATTCCCGTGCCCGGATCAATACCGATGATTTCGTAGTCTGTTTCTTCTCCAATAGAGGCAGCAGCTTCATCATTTCCTTCTGCTCCTCCTTCACCGCTGGCACAGGCGCCTGTAATAAATAATAAAGAAGTAATACTCAATATACTTATTGATTTCGAGTTTTTAATAATCAAAATATCTCTCCTCATTTAAATACTTTTAGTGAAACGTCCTGAGACTAATTACTGAAAGCCTATGAAATTTGTTTCCTTAAAAGACTTTCTTGAAAAGAATACTTCAAATTCATCTGCTAATCAATAAACCGCATTAAAACATACTCGTGCTGTGTTTCGGCTGTGCTTTCGCAGCAGGATCTATATACATCTTTGCGTTGTTTACAGCGAGAGGCGCTTCCCCAAATCCGATCGCAATCAGCTTTACTTTTCCTTCATAAGTGGCAATATCTCCCGAGGCGTAAATACCTTTAATATTCGTTTCCATTTTTGAATTAACGATAAGAGCATTTTTCTCAATATCCAGCCCCCATGATTTGATCGGTCCGAGAGTGGAAACAAAGCCATGATTAACAATGACTGCATCCACATCAATTGTTTCCCGCCCGCCGTTCTTTTCCTGAAGAACGACATGTTCAATTTCCTCCTCGGTTCCTTGAAATTCTTCGACCGTATACGGGGTTTTGATATGCACGCTGGATTGAAGAAGTTCCCGCTCACTATGTTCATGACACCTGAATTTGTCCCTTCTGTGGACGAGCGTAACTTGTTCAGCAACAGGCTCAAGCATGAGGGCCCAATCTACCGCCGAGTCGCCGCCGCCGGAAATGAGCACTTTTTTGTTTTTAAAAGCCTGCAGATCGTTTACGAAATAATGAAGGTTTCTGCCTTCATAGCGGGAAGCTCCTTCAAGCTTGAGCCGTCTCGGTTCAAACGCTCCCGCTCCGGCGGTAATAACTACGGATTTGGAATAGTGGGTATCTTTATCTGTATTCACTTTAAAATGCTGTTCACCCAGTTTTTCGATATGCTCTACGACTTCTCCGAGGGCAATTGCCGGATTAAAATAAGAAGCCTGTTCGAACAAATTATCAACCAGCTGTTTTGCCCGCACTTTTGGATAGCCGGCAATATCATAAATGTACTTTTCGGGGTACAGCGCTGCCAGCTGGCCGCCAATTTCCGGAAGACTGTCAACGACTTTGACCTTCATTTGGCGCATCCCCCCGTAAAACGCTGTAAACAATCCGACCGGTCCCCCGCCTACGATAGTTAAATCATAAATTTCTTTCTCCTCGTTCATAAGTCATCACCTGTATTCCCAACTCTTTATTTGAACCAGTTCAGTGGTTCCGGGTTTGTATTCTGAAAAATGTGCTTCTGTTCTGTATACTCTTCCATCCCGATGTGGCCAAGCTCCCGGCCGATACCTGACTGTTTATAGCCGCCCCAGGGTGCCTGTGGAATATAAGGATGAAAATCGTTTATCCATACCGTTCCCATGCGGAGACGGGCAGCAGTTCGTTCTGCTTTTCCAAGATCGGTCGTCCAGACGGCTCCAGCCAGACCGTAAATTGAATCGTTGGCAGTTGCCGCTGCTTCCTCCTCTGTTTTAAACGTTTCTACTGTGAGGACCGGGCCGAACACTTCCTCCTGGACAATAGTCATTTTGGATTCACAGTTTGTAAATACAGTCGGCAGATAGAAAAATCCTTCCGAAAGCTCCGATTTATCCGGACGCTTCCCTCCTGCTGCGAGAAAAGCTCCTTCTTCTTTACCAATCTCCACAAACTTTTCAACCTTTTCCCGATGCTCTGCCGAAATGAGCGGACCCGACTCCGTGCCGTCTTCCATACCGTTTCCAAGCTTAATCTGCTTCACCCTTTCTATGAGGGCTTCGACAAACTTATCATGGAGGGATTCTTCAATTATAAGCCTTGCTCCGGCTGAACAAATCTGGCCTGCATGAAAATAAACAGCATTTAATGCCTGATCGAGAGCGGTTTCAAAATCACAGTCCGCGAATATAATATTCGGATTTTTCCCACCAAGTTCAAGCGCGATTTTTTTCATGTTATTACTGGCTTCCTGCATAATTTTCTTTCCAGTGATCAATCCCCCCGTAAATGAAATCATATCCACTTCATGACTTGCGGCCAGTTCTCTGCCTGCTGCAGCACCAGGACCCATAACAAGGTTAATTACCCCTTTCGGAAAACCTGCTTCCTCCATTAGTTCAAACACTTTAACGGTTGTGAGAGGAGTGATTTCACTCGGTTTCATGACGAGCGTATTGCCTGCAGCGAGCGCCGGCGCAAGTTTCCACGCAGCCTGCAGAAGCGGATAATTCCATGGGGTAATCTGCCCGCAGACACCTACCGGCTCCCGGATAATTCTGCTCGTAGAATCAGGAATAGGCGAGGAAGCAAGTTTTCCTCCGTCTTTATCGGCAAGGCCGGCATAATACCGGAATACGCCAGCGATATCATCCATGTCAGCTGCGCTTTCAGTCAGTGTTTTTCCTGTGTCCAGAGTTTCCAGATTCATCAGTTCCTCTTTATCCCGTTCAATCAGATCTGCCGTTAAAGCAAGCAGCTTTCCGCGTTCTGCAGCGGGAACTGACGTCCAAGCTCCCTTATCAAATGCTTCCCGCGCTGCAGCGACGGCCCTTTTTGTATCGGCTCCACTTCCTTCTGTCACCGTGCCGATTACCTTCTGATTGTAAGGATTGATTATCTGCCTTGTATCTTTTGAGAGCGATTCGACCCACTCACCGTTAATAAACATTTTTTTCATGTATTTTCACTCCCGTGGGGCTGTCTACTTGTAGACGATAACCTGCTCGTTTTTGACGTGAACTTTAAAGTTTCTTATTTTTAATTTTTCATTAGCGAGCATGCGTCCCTCGTTTTTTATATCAAATTCCCGACCGTGCCAGGGACAGCGGAGAATATCGCCTTCTTTTACGAAGTTATATTCTCCGACCTCATCCGTCGCGGCGGGGGCTCCACACAGTTTCCCTTTGGAAAGCGGAGCACCTTGATGAATACAGCGATTTAAAAAAGCGTAGTAATGACCGTCTGAGGCTCTGCACAAAACGATGGAATGCCTGCCAAACGTGCTTTCCATCATTTCTCCCGGCTTCAGGTCTTCTTCGTGACAGACTATTTCCCCCATTATTGTTCCTCCTTTAGATGAGCAAGTTTCGGATAAAAGTTCCTGGCATTTTCCGAAAACAGTTTGCGTTTCAAATCCTCATCGAGGCCCGGCGGCAGCGCTTCATATGGAGAATCATAATCCCAGTGCGGATAATCGGTGGAAAAGGAAACAATTTCATCTGATCCCATCTGTTCGAACGTCTGAAGAAACTCTTTTTTCGTCATTTCCTCCAGCGGCTGCGTTGTAAAGCAGATGTGCTCACGGATAATGTCACTCGGCATCCGTTTTACCCAAGGCACCTCGTGGCGCAGATCACGGTACTGCTGATCCATTTTCCGCATCAAAAACGGCACATACGTGAATCCGCCTTCTATCATCATCATCTTCAATTTCGGAAATTTTTCGAAAACACCGTTAAAAACCATGTTTGTTACCATCGTCATGTGAGCTACGGGAATAAGTGTATGCCACTCAATAAAGTATCTCGGCCAGCCTCCATAATGGATCGGTGGCTCATTGTGGTGCATCCCGATCATTAGCTCATACTTCTCAGCGGCTTCGAATATCGGATGATAGTAAGGGTCCCCCCACAGCTTGTCATCAATAGGAAGCAGAATCTGGATCATTTTTTTATGAGACCCGACTCTTTCGATTTCTCGGACAGCACTCTGAGGATCCTGTGCAGCTATATGCACGGAGCCGTAAAGACGCTCATCCTTATCCAGCCAATTTTCAATCTGCCAGTCATTGTAGGCACTCGCGAGAGCGGCAGCCATTTCATACCATCCGTGCATCGAAGAAGGAGAAGGATCAAGTGCTCCAGTGAGAATACCAACGTCATGACCGATCGCATCCAGCAGCTGTTCCTGCATGAAAGGAAGGTCGGATCCCGCCGGTCGTCCGTCCGGAACGACAGCATCTGCCCGGTTGACACCTGCCACTGCAGGCTGAGTGAAAGGCATATGTTTTTCCTGAATCCATCCGCAGTCTTCAATATAACGTTTATACGGCTGTTCCAGGTAAGGAAGAAGCTCCTCATACTCCACCCGTTCGTGAATATCCGTATCAATTAAATGAAGTTTTTTCTGTTCTTTTGTCTGTGCCATAGCTTTCATTTCCTCCTTGTTTTACACTGGTTATCTGCTGAAAAAGCATAGCATAGGGACTTTTTACCTCCAAACTTACTCCCGGACGATGACAGCACGTTACCTCGTTCAGTGAACGTCAGTGCAGTTCAGTGAAAGCCAGTGACATATTTTCAGATTATTTTCCTCTGAGCCGTAGAAACAGTATTATTTTATACAGGAAAATAGTGGCCGAAAGACTTTCATCAGCAGTTAAAAACAAAAAGCGGAGCAGAATTTTCTGCTCCGATAGGGGTGCTTCAGTATATAAATTCAGAAAATCATTAAACCGCAGTGTCCGATTATCGATATGTAACCTCTCCCTTTTTGCAGCTGTTGGATTTACAGCAGAAGGGACATGTAGTATTCGTCAGCATACTCTCCGTCAATTTTTAAGGAATCTCTTTTTATCCCTTCAATTTCAAAACCCATTTTTTGATAGAGCGCCAGAGCAGACTTGTTTTCCAAAAGCACTGTCAGTTCCAACCGGTATATACCTTCCTTTTCCGCCCAGTCTATCGCATGACTGAATAAAGCTTTACCAACCCCCTGTCCCCGGCTGCTGCTGAGGACACCAATAACAATATAAGCCCTGTGGGAAATCCGGTTCGGCTTTTCTCCCCTCAGCAGCAGATACCCGAGAATTTCAGCTTCGTCTTCAGCAATAAATACAGCGGATTTTTCGGTACTGTTCGTTTTTACAATAAAGGAGCTGAGAGAGTCGGAATCCATCTGTCTTTCTCCGGGATCAAACAACATGAACCCTGATTTTTCTGCATCTTTCATTACTTGCATTATTTGTTGTGCATCAGTTTCAGCTGCTTTTCGTATTCTCATCCTGTATTCCCTCCAAGTATCGTCCCATGAGTAAAACATGAAGTCTTGCTTCTGGGATAATTAATTTGCCGCAGCAGAGCTAATCCGTCCGGCTGTAAGTCATTACAAAATGCAGGACAGCTGTTTTTGGTGAAGGATTTTTATAAGTATGAGGGCTGTCCCCGTAAAATTTGATCGAGTCGTATTCATGAAGATGCTGAACTTCATTCTGCAGCTCAATAATGACTTCCCCTGCCATTACGGTTAAGTATTCTATGACTCCTGCCTGATGCGCACCTGGGGAATACTCACTGTACGGCTTTAAAAAGGCCCGGTGTATTTCCAGGGATCCAAAGCTGGAGGTATCAAAAACAGGTTCGAGCGTACAGGATCCGTCTGCACTGATTACTTTATTGCCTTCGTGTTTTCTTGATACAGTTACTTCCGGCTGTTCATTAATTAATGACGATATAGGTATTTTAAGCCCGTTTGCTATTTTCCATATGACAGCAAGAGAAGGATTAGCCTCGCCTCTTTCAATATTTCCAAGTGTCAGCTTACTGACCTCTGTCAGTTCGGCAAGCTCTTCCAGCGTAAGCTTTCTTTCTTTTCGGTTTTTTCTTAATGTATCTCCAACCCGTTTCGCTAATTTTTCTGGATTGTTTGAAGCGTCATAACTGTTCATTTCATCAGCTCCTGTTTTCTTTTTATTGAAAGTATATTATAATTTACTAATAATTAAATATAATATACTAAAAAGGAGGGCGGTATTAATGAAGGAAATACTGATAGGCACTGCAGCAGCGATGTTTTTCGCAGTGACATTTATTCTGAACCGCTCCATGGAGCTTTCGGGAGGCAGCTGGATATGGAGCTCCTCCCTGCGCTTTTTGTTTATGTTTCCTTTTCTACTGTTAATTGTACTGTTCCGCAGAAGCTGCACACAAGTACTCCAGGAAATCATTCAACGACCCCTTCCATGGTTTATATGGAGTTTTGTCGGATTCTTTCTTTTTTATGCACCGCTGACCTACGCTGCCGCATTGGGTCCCGGATGGCTTGTTGCAGGTACGTGGCAGCTGACGATTGTCGCCGGCGCCCTGCTCGCTCCCCTATTTTTCCGTACAGCAGAAACACCCGGCGGTACGGTCAAAGTCCGCCATAAAATCCAGGGCCGGGCGCTCGGTATTTCCTTTGTTATTCTAGGCGGAGTTGCACTGATTCAGCTTCAGCAGGCAGATCAGCTGTCTGCTTCAAGCCTTGTAATCGGTGTCCTCCCCGTCGTTATTGCTGCCTTTGCCTATCCGCTCGGTAACCGTAAAATGATGGAAGTGTGCGGCGGCCGCCTGGATACTTTTCAGCGGGTGTTCGGTATGACGCTCGCCAGTCTTCCATTCTGGCTGCTCCTCGGCATTTTTGGACTGTTTACTGCCGGTCCTCCCTCGTCCAGTCAATTACTGCAGACTTTTATTGTCGCGGTCTGCTCCGGCGTCATTGCCACGACTCTGTTTTTCATCGCGACCGACCGTGTAAAAAAAGACCAGCAGAAGCTTGCTGCGGTGGAAGCCACACAGTCTGCCCAAATAGTCTTCGTCGTTGCAGGAGAAGTACTCCTGTTATCTGCTCCTCTGCCGAACGGCCTTGCTGTGCTCGGGCTTATTGTAATTATTTTTGGAATGTCCCTCCACAGCTACGGAACATTTAAAACGGGAACCCGCACACAATATGGAAATCATTCTGCAAAAAAAGAACGTAACGCGTAACCGAACCTTCTGAATATGGTACCTATGAAGAAACCGTAAGCACCTTATACTCAACGGTGAAATGAAACGGGTTTAAGCATAATTTTATATTCCTGAAAATATTCTGCACAGAAGTTTTTTAGTGCGTAAAAAAGCCTGACAGACTGAATTTCTCTATCAGGCTTTAATCATATAAAACTTTTCTGTACTTTCTTCAGGGCAATTCCTCAAATACTTACACGTAAAAACTGTTTCGTTATCCTCCGTAAAAAATGATCCCTCCGACGATGCCGATTATTACAGCCAGCCAGGCGGGACGTTTCCAGTAGACGAGCATCATAAATAACAGCGCCGCAAACGCCAGATCCGCCGGACTCGTCACAGCTGACGTAAATACCGGCTGATAAAGGGCTGCTGCAAGAATCCCCACCACTCCGGCATTTATACCGGCTGCCGCTGCACGCATTCCTGGCTTCTGCTGAATAAGAAGCCATATAGGAAGTACACCTAGAAGCAGAAGAAACGCAGGCAGAAAAATAGCGATTGTCGCAGTAACGGCACCGGCAGTACCATCGATTACCATGCCGAGATAGCTCGCAAAAGTAAAGAGCGGTCCCGGAACGGCCTGAGCCGCCCCGTATCCTGCAAGAAATTCACTTTCTGAGATCAGTCCAGCCGGGACAACCTCCCTTTCTAAAAGTGGGAGAACAACGTGGCCTCCTCCAAAAACGAGCGCTCCGGCTCTGTAGAAACTGTCAGCAAGCTGCAGATGCAGGCTGTCAAATGCTGCTTTAAGTACCGGCAGGAGAGCCAGAAGCCCAAAAAAAGCCGTCAGACATACTGCTGAAAATTTCATCGACAGCTTTACGGGAAGACTCTCCGCCGATGGCAGCTTTTCCTGGCGGTAAAGCCACCAGCCGATGAGTCCGGAAGCTGCAATTACAGCGACCTGAATCCAGACTGCCGGTATAAGCAGAACAAGAATAAACGCCAGAACGGCAATGGAAGCCCGCTGGTTGTCCGGGGCAAGATTCCGTCCCATTCCTAAAAGAGCGTGTGCTACAATCGCTACTGCAGTAATTTTCAGGCCATCTATTATTCCGAGCTCAATCAGCCCCTGCTGCTGAAATCCTACGGCAGCCGCCATCAGAATCAGCACCGATGGAATAGTGAATCCAATAAAGGAGATAATTCCTCCAACCGTCCCTCCCCGGGACATTCCTATTCCTATTCCTACCTGACTGGAAGCCGGTCCGGGAAGAAACTGACACAGCCCGACCAGATCGGCGTACTGTTTTTCTGTCAGCCATTTTCTCCGTTCTACATACTCCTCCCGGAAGTAGCCGAGGTGGGCTACCGGTCCGCCGAACGACGTCAGCCCGAGGCGCAGGGAAACTATAAAAATTTCCAGCCATTTCTTTATCATATGTCCACACGTCCCTTTCCCATTCAACACGAATTCCGGCCACCCGAATTAGTAGCACTGAGCTTTCCGCCTGAACAAACGGAATCCACTTCTATGATAACAGAGCTTCGGCAAAAAAATCATAATTATTCATTCAGTGAACGTTTCGTAATACTGAATCTCCTTTTGAGCATTTTCAAACATAAGTTCTTTCAGTTCCACTGCTGTAAAAACTTCTTCATGTACGTCGAATAGTATTAACACTGCTTACTCCGCTTCTGCCGGATGGCTGCCGTACTTCGAGAAAACATCCTGGATGTCATAGTAGGAACGTTTTAACCGCTCTTCATACATTGGTTCCTCCCATTTCTCCCACGTATAATTTCCGACAGGAAGGGTGGAAGTTTTATCCTCACTTCTCCTTAAAACAGCACTCACTGCTATATTATCTATAAAAATAGAATCACTCAGTCCTTCATTCTGAAGATCTCCAATAAATTCCCGCTGACTCGGATCTTTTGCGTTTAAAAGCATCCATGGAATCCGTATTTCCACATAGTTATTTTCTGCTGAAAACATGTAATCATGAAGGGAATTATATTCCTCCTCCTCCGGATCCGCCTGCCCGTGAAGGAATTCTCCTGTTTCATAATATTCAAAAGGAATTGTTTCCCCGGTGTCTGGACGTATGATTTCTTTGTTCAGGGCTAAACGGATTGGCTGAAAAGAAGTCATGATTTCTTTCTTTTCCTTATCTGAGTAAGTTTCCTCTGTGATATCTTCTCCGTAGTCATGGAAAAAAGTATCATAATCGCCTGCGATCATCATCCTGCCTTTGTCCTCATTAAGAGACAGTCGAAAATCTGATTTCATTCCTCCTGCTCCGATCCCATTTTCCGACCGGATGCTGAAATATAAATTCAACTCGTCTCCTGCTTCGAACTCCCCTTCTGCCTTTACGTACAAATACCTTTCGTCATGATCGGCGGTTACACTCTGCAGCACCTTGATGCTACTCTAAAAACTGGACACAGCTAATTGGGGGAAAGCATGTATAATGATCTGTACATGGAACCCACATTAGAGGAGTGTTCAAGATGGTAAAACGAAAATATGATAAAGAGTTTAAACTAC